>NZ_JAMPLV010000001.1:0-292149 GCF_028477785.1 Providencia sp. PROV269
TACCAATCCAGTAAATGTTCAGCTGCCGAGCCATATCTCGACATGAAAGCACTGCATTCCTTTGCTGTACTTTATTTATCTTATTTCACCAGTTTCTGGAAGTAAGGCGTTATCCTGTAAAATACCAATAAGTAGTTCTTGCATTTTCTCAGCCATAATCTGCATATTATCAAATCCTTGAAGGCTAGCGAGCTCAATAGTTACATCTTTAAAGCAGCGCATTAAACACTGAAGAGACAATGCGGCGCTTTGAGCCGTTCCACAATTAAAAATAACCTCCAATGCCTCGATATAAGGTTTAGGCATCCACTCATGGTAGTTGCGTCCTTTATACCAAACATGTCCACCTTGTAAAGAAACAAGGCGTTCTAGCAGCGTTAAAAAATACTGTTTCATATCCGCACTTCTTGACCATGCGACCCACAACTCATCTCGTGTTAAAGCAATGGTAACTTGATGTGCTTCATGCCAAAAATCAGATACAACGTCAGCGAATTGCGATATTGTTAATTGAGGAGGAGCAAATACTTGTTGGTTAGCACTTTCAGGTAAGCCTTCAGTGATCCCTGTTTTATCGAGTAATACAGTAAAACCACGGGAAAATGTCGTATCTAAACCTTGCTGCTTCATCTTAGATAAGCGCTCAGGCTCAGCAAAAGTGAAATCCACTTTGCGGCCTTCTTCAAAGATCACCAAGCAAGTTGGCCAATCAGGGGCATCCTCTTCAAGATTTAGCAAATGAAGGGCAACCATAGGTCCACCAAACTGATTTATCCAAGACTTCTGATTGAATATTTCAGATGTACCGTGGCCGATCAGCTCGATATCAATATCGGAATAACTATCAACATGTTGATCTCGCCCTCGAGAGCCAGTTAATACCACGGCTTCAATTCTTGGATCGAGCAATGAAACTGAAATAATTTTATTTATTAATAATGCAGGTGATTCCATAACTGACCTAATGAATTAAGTAAGGATGGCTAAGATACCGATAAAGAAGCAGAAAAGCGAAGCTTCAGACGCAAAAAACTACTTAAATGCCCAAGTTTTTTTCGAAGTGAGGGAAAATTGTTAGCGTTTATAGGTGATGTGACAGAATTTAAGCTGTGTTAGTACCAAAATTGCCTTAATTGCGAAAAGCACATTGTGTTAAACATGGGGACGGAAAAAGTACCGTGGTGATATCGCTAATGTAAACTTAATTTAAATTTTACTTTTTGGAAAGTCTCCTGAACTTACGCTGTTTTTTATTATCTGTAGCTATATTTATAAATTATTGTTTCCCTTATTATATATTAAAATAGAATTTTATTTCTTATCAAATTATCATTTATTTTTTAAAGGGAATAAAATGAAAATAAGTATATTAAAACGAGATGATAATCTTTTTGAATTAAAAGATTATCATGAATCCATAAGTGGAAATATAAAAGAACTTCATGTAGAACTAGATACATTAACTGAACAAACATTAAAAATAGAAGCTGAACACGAGAGTATATTCCTTGCCGAAAGTTATAAGTTGGAAAGTAAACTAACATATGTTGAATATATTCAATCTAAAATATATATTGATAGAGTTAAAGTTTATATTCATACCGTTAAGAATGCTCTAGATAAATATAAGCAACTGCAAGATGAATTGCGCTTTTATATTAAAAACCCAGAAGAGATAAAAAACATTACACCAAATATCGCTGAGTGTTATGACAATGTGACAGAAAGCATTCGTAATTATCCATCCATTAGTTCTAGATTACACAGATTGTTATCCACGTTTGACTCGAAGGTTAGCCAGTTGATCACTGATACTAAAGAATATACTTTAACTTTTCACTCTTCCTTGGCTAATTTAAGATACACTGCAAGTGATATATCTTATTCGATAGGAAGTTTACAGCAATATAAACAATCGGATGAGGAATTAGAGATTAATAATGCTGAGAATGATGAACTTGAAATTATTACTGAGTATAGGCAAAAAATGGATATGTCGAGTGATAAATTAATACAAGATAGTACTAAAGAGGGTGATGCTATTAGTTACGAAAACAAAATAAAATCTGAATTACATATTGAGAGTGGAAATTTGACCGAGAATATTGCAGGGTTTTACAGTAGAGAGAAAATTCTATCTAATATAGTAAGTCATAATAATATTATAGAATCCATTTTTCTACCTGTACCAATATATTAGTTGCATATCTTCCTTTGATTTATCATACCTGTCTACAGTACAAGTCGGCAGGTTGTAACTTTTTTATTTCATGACATTTATACCCGTGACTCTTCAAGTTGCAGGGCATTTCGTTGAGGTATAAGTGACTACGCTCGTCGAGCCACAGAGTTTATCTATGCACTCCGTCTATTTTCCTTGTCGCCTGCCCGCAACCCGAATTATTGGGGGATATAAAATTAACGTGTACGATCCCTATTACATATACAAGTTAGCCTCTTAATTAAACACCATCTATTGATAAATCAAAGAGGAATCAACTTTTGCTTTCATGCAGGGTATATCCTTTGAGGAGAATCGCTAATGGGGAGGAAATGATGCTAGATAAGTAAAAATAGTGAAGACTTATTGAGCAAATTAGCGTATCGTGTTTAGTATATAAAACAAAAATTGTGAATTTAGGCGGTTTTTAGCTTGGTTTAACTATTAAAATCGCTTTTTGCTAAACAGAGGCAACCAATGAGCGTGTTTATCGATTTTGACCAGTCAGTTTATCCATTCCCAGCAAAACCCGCACGATTAAGCTCGGATGAAAAATCATTTTATCGGCAGCGGATCAAATCGCTTTTGTTCGAAAAAAATGCGGTGATCGTTGCACATTACTATACTGACCCTGAAATTCAAGCATTGGCTGAAGAAACGGGGGGTTGTGTCGCAGACTCTCTTGAAATGGCGCGTTTTGGTGCAAAGCATTCGGCATCAACTTTGGTTGTTGCTGGGGTGAAATTTATGGGCGAAACTGCAAAAATTCTCAGCCCAGAAAAGCAAGTCTTAATGCCGACATTAGAAGCCCAATGTTCCCTTGATATTGGTTGTCCTGAAGCGGAGTTTATCCGTTTTTGTGATGAGCACCCAGATAGAACCGTAGTGGTGTATGCCAATACCTCTGCAGCAGTTAAAGCTCGGGCTGATTGGGTTGTGACCTCAAGTATCGCAGTGGAATTGATTGAACACTTAGACAGCTTAGGTGAAAAAATTATTTGGGCTCCTGACCGCCATCTCGGACGTTATGTTCAACAGCAAACTGGGGCAGATATTCTGTGTTGGCAGGGGGCTTGTATTGTTCATGATGAATTTAAAACGCAATCATTAGAAAAAATGAAAGCACTATACCCTGAAGCAGCGGTATTGGTGCACCCTGAATCACCCCAAGCGATTGTCGACCTAGCGGATGCGGTTGGTTCTACAAGTCAATTAATTAAAGCAGCACAAAATTTACCTAACCCATCGATGATAGTGGCGACGGATAAAGGTATTTTTTACAAAATGCAGCAAGCTTGCCCCGAGAAGACGCTTTACATCGCTCCAACAGCGGGTGAGGGCGCTACATGCCGTACTTGTGCACATTGCCCTTGGATGGCAATGAATGGCTTAAAAGCGATTGCTGACGCCTTAGAAGGGAATACGCAAGATCATCAAATTCATGTCAGTGAGATATTACGAGAAAAAGCATTACGACCATTAAATAAGATGCTAGATTTTGCAGAGAGTCTAAAATAATAAATACAATTTTAATGAAGTACTGAGCAATACAACATTAACGATCACTTATAAAGGATTTTGGGATGGATTTCTTTAGTACAGCCAATACGTTAGTGCAGATCCCGCTATGGGGTTCAGTTTATGATTTATCTTACATTGAAGCCGTGGGGACCATTGCCGGCTTACTTTGTATCTTGCTTGCCAGCTTAGAAAAAACGATTAATTATCTGTTTGGGCTAATTAACGTTTCTCTGTTTGCAGTTATTTTCTTTCAAATTCAGCTATATGCAAATTTATTGCTACAGATATTTTTCTTTGTCGCCAATATTTATGGCTGGTATGCATGGAGTAGGGTCACCAGTTCGCAGCAAGCAGAGTTAAAAATTCGTTGGTTGAGCTTACCAAAAGCGGCTATAACACTGGTTATTTCAGTCGTTGCTATTATTTATCTCACATTTAATATTGATGCAGTATTTGGCGTACTAGCAAGATGGGCAGTCGAGTTGTTAAATCTGTTTGGTGCCAACCTTGCGATGCCTACGATAGAACCGGATGCATTCCCATTCTGGGATTCTGCAATGACCATACTTTCTGTCGTCGCAATGATCTTGATGACGCGTAAGTATGTAGAAAACTGGCTACTGTGGGTCATTATTAATGTGATTAGTATTGTTATTTTCTTTATTCAAGGTGTTTATGCGATGTCTTTAGAATACTTAATTTTGTTAGGTATCGCGGTCAATGGCTCCAGACTTTGGATAAAATCAGCTAAAGAGAATGGCTCCTCACCAATTTCGCGTATTTAGCCAGAAAAAATCCGATAAAACGGCTAAAGTGACATCATCGTTGTTTAGCTGTTTTAGTTATTCTTTGCTCTGCTAAATGGGTTTTTAGCTTGTTTATTGTGCTAAATATCAGCCTTTCACCTCATTTTATAATTAGCGATTAATAAAACCATGGTTTTATCGTGCGTTTGCCTGTTTACAGACTTCGGTTGAACGGTTAGATTAAAAATTCGATGCTAATTATCTTGTAAGTTTTTTAAGTCCAGTGAAGTCATTCACCGTTCCGCTCAACGCTTTACTCAAGCGCAGTAACTTGGGAGAAACCTAGCATGCAAATCAACTACAGTAAAAAATAATAAACATTGGATATACGGGTATGAATTATCAGAACGATGACGTCAGAATAAAACAAATAAAAGAATTATTACCACCAATTGCTCTGCTTGAAAAATTTCCAGCAACCGATAAAGCTGCGTTTACCGTTCATGAAGCACGCCTCGCTATCCACAATATTTTAGCAGGCAAGGACGACCGTTTGGTTGTCGTCATTGGGCCTTGCTCAATCCATGATACTAAAGCGGCTTTAGAGTACGCAGAGCGTTTAGGTAAATTGCGTGAAGAACTTAAAGGTTCTTTAGAAATTGTCATGCGTGTATATTTTGAAAAGCCGCGCACCACAGTGGGTTGGAAAGGGTTGATCAACGACCCTAAAATGGATTGTAGCTTTGATATTAACGAAGGTTTGCGTATTGCACGTGAATTGCTGTTAACAATCAATAACCAAGGTTTACCGACTGCAGGTGAATTCTTAGATGTTATTAGCCCGCAATATGTTGCAGATTTGATGAGTTGGGGAGCAATCGGTGCTCGTACGACGGAATCACAAATTCACCGTGAATTAGCGTCAGGTTTATCTTGTCCTGTCGGTTTTAAAAATGGTACCGATGGCACGATTAAAATTGCCATTGATGCAATTAATTCAGCGCGCTCAGCTCATTGTTTCTTATCGGTCACTAAATGGGGGCATTCTGCCATTGTGAACACTAGCGGAAACCCTGATTGTCATATTATTTTACGCGGCGGTAAAGAACCAAATTACAGTGCTAAACATGTACAAGAAGTACGTGAAGGGCTAGAAAAAGCAGGGCTTGTACCGAGTATTATGATTGACTTTAGCCATGCGAATAGCTGTAAAAAATTCGAGAAACAAATGGAAGTGGCGACCGATGTGAGCGAGCAAATCCGTAATGGTGACCGTTCTATTACAGGGATTATGATTGAAAGTAATCTTGTTGAAGGTAACCAAAACTTAGAATCGGGCGAGCCATTAGTTTATGGTAAAAGTGTCACTGATGCATGTATTGGTTGGGATGATACTGAAAAAGTTTTACGTCAATTATCTGATGCAGTGATTACACGTCGTACGAAATAAATATCTTCTTTTTAAAATAAAAAGCTAATTCTATAATTGAATTGGCTTTTTTAATATTTATATAATTATAAATATTAAGCTCTCTAGTTTCAATCCATATGAAATATATTATTTTCATTTTTAATGTTTGTGTGTTATTAAATATTAAATAAAAATTTGTTTATTTTATTAGGTTGGGTTAAATTGATTTTAAACCTAATTATTGAAGTGTGATATTTTTTATTCACTATCTTAGTTGTTAGATTTTATTTGGCTCTTAGAGGCTTATTTAATGGAATGATTTTTTAATTTTACTAGCAAATATGCTTTTCTAGAATCTATGGTTAATTTTATCAATTTATTAAGTGTAATTTAGTGAAAGTTATTTTGTTAAATTTAGTTATGATTAAATAAATATGGAAAGTAAAGGAAATAAAATGGAAAAAAATATCAAAATTGAATTGAATCGTAATATATATATGAGAATAAATTCACATGATTTAGGTGTGTATATTGATTCTGGAGAGAAAATTTATCATATAATGAGTAACAGTACAGAAAAATACATTAAAATTTTTTCTGATAAGAAAGATATGGGGGAGATTAGTGAAAAAAAATTACAGCAGATTAAAGATTATATTCTAGAAGTTAATAATTATGCTATTGGAACACTAAAGCAGATAAGTAGTATAATTGATTTCAAGGAAATGATTATCAAATATTTTAATTCTGAAAGCCTTGATGAAAGAGAGTCATTACTTAAAGAATTAAGTGAACATGGAAGTAAATTAGTTAAAGAAGAGCCTTATTTAAAGTATGTATTCGATGTTATTGATACTGATGGAATGAATGATAAACTATTTCATGAATTGAAGTCAATTGACAATGAATTTTCAGAACTAGCTAAAAACTCTAGGTATGGAAGTAATAGTGTACATTCTTTAGTTAATAATGTTAAGGAATTTCTTGCGGATAAAGAAGCTTTTTATTCGGATTATATTGGCGAACTAAACAGTAATCAGAAAATGGTTGATTTGTATGATTCAATGGCAAAAAATTATCAGAAACAAATATTTGATAAGTGTCTTCAGGGATCTCTAACGGAAGCAAGAGAAATAGAAACCAAATATAACGATACTATAAGTAACCGAGATATTTTCGAGTCTCATATAACTCATACTAAATCAACGATGAAAGCGTACAAAGAGGCGATTAGAAAACAAGAAGCTGGAACTCAAAACTTTGTTTCTGTTATGGCAGGTTTTGCTCCAGCAGATATGAGTTTTGGGGTGAGGAATGATCATCAAATTAATTCACTCAGCCATACACAGATTATTCACCCAGCTATATACAACTAATAGTAAAATTTAATTAATAAAATTCTCTGTCAATATATTTATTGGCAGAGAATATTATCCTCTAGCTATTTTTGTATTTTACTCAATAACTCCATTAGCTTAGCTTTCTCTTCAGATGTTGCATTAGCTGGCGTTGCCGTTAATTGCAATACTTCATTGTCGGTCTGAACATCGAAATGCACTTTTCCTTTTTCACCTTTCACGTAAGTGACATCTTTTAAGGGAATACGGTAACAATGAGCAAAAATATTGGGGCGAATATATAAATGAGCATCTTTGACGGCTAAATAAACGCCATCTCCCGCTTTTTTGCCGAAGTAACCAAGAAAAATGGTAAAAACAAACAGGAACATCCCTAAACTTTGGCTTAATATAATGAAAGTGATACTGATTAAACCAAGTGCGCCGACTAAAATACGGTTATTACGTTTGTTGAACTCAACACGTTGGTCAAATTGAACATTTAAAGATGTATCAAATTGGTTTAGTTGATGATAGCGCCAGCGGATCGCAGAGAAAATCATTCCCATAGTAAATACAATGGTGATTGGCATCAATGCTAGGCTACTTAATATCGTAAGAACAATGGATAACCGAGGTTTATAAGCCATCACCATCATACTAATAATTTGTACTGGAAAGCTGACACAGGCAATGATCATTAAGGTTTTCATCAGCTCAGCATTAGCTGCACCATTTGAACCATCAACGACTAATTCGCCACCTTGGATCATATACAGCAGAGAGCCTAAGATACTGGCGCTCAATACAAGACCAACCCAAACATACATATTAAATTTGTTCATTTTGTTGTTTTATCAACCTTTCAATGTGTTTTCCCTATGATAGCCGCTTATTCCTCTTTCTAAAACTAACAGTTAGTGTTTTTTGTTATAGAGGGAATAAGGTCATATTTCAGATAATAAAAAAGGGCTAAGCAAATGGCTTAACCCTTCTGTATTAAAGATAAAGTAAGTAATTACTTCGCTTTACCTTGGTTTGCAACTGCAGCTTGTTTAGCAGCGATTTCATCTTGGTTACCTAGGTAGTAACGTTTGATTGGTTTCATGTTTTCATCGAATTCATAAACCATTGGTACCGCAGTTGGGATATTTAATTCAAGAATTTCATCTTCACTTAAGTTGTCTAAGTGTTTAACTAAAGCACGCAGTGAGTTACCGTGAGCGGCAATGATCACTTTCTCACCACTGGTGACACGTGGTTTGATCACTTCTTCCCAATAAGGGACAACACGTTCAATTGTTGTTGCTAAGCTTTCAGTGACTGGTAATTCGTTTTCTGACAGTTTCGCATAGCGAGGGTCGTGGCCAGGGAAGCGTTCATCATCTTTAGTCAGGTCAGGTGGTGTGATGGCAAAGCCACGACGCCATAATTTAACTTGTTCGTCACCGTATTTTGCTGCGGTTTCTGATTTGTCTAAACCTTGCAGAGCACCGTAATGACGTTCATTTAATTTCCAGCTTTTTTCGACTGGTAACCATGATTGTTCAACTTGATCAAGGATGTTCCATAAAGTATGGATAGCGCGTTTCAGAACGGAAGTGTAAGCAAAATCAAAAACAAAACCTTCGTCTTTTAGCAGTTGGCCTGCAATTTTTGCTTCTTCGCGGCCTTTATCAGACAGTTCTACGTCAGTCCAACCTGTGAAGCGGTTCTCTTTGTTCCACTCACTTTCACCGTGTCTTACTAAAACCAGTTTAGTTACAGCCATAGCTAAAACTCCTATCAGTACATTCTAATTAGAAATGAATTGTTGCTGACCTACATTATAGGGATAGTCAACTCGAACGCCAGTAGCAACTTGCGTTTTCTCCCTATCTATGTGAAAAACAAATTTTACATGAGGGTAATGACTTGTTTTCTAAGTTTGTAGATCCTGTGGATACTCTAAATTTAACTCGAATTGAATCGATACAGCAAGCGATAAAATGACGGTTTGTACATTCTTATGATGGATATCAAGCAAAGTGCCTAATAACTTTAAGGCAAAGAACAGGCAGTTGGTTGTTTTTTTACAAATTACTGATGATTGCTGTTTAAACCAAGTTTGTTTTTTCACCATAAGTTTTTTGTTCGGTGATTGAGGTACACTGACTCGTTTGAACATTGTGCTTGAAGTCGTGAGTTTGTAATGGTCCAATGAACTGATAACATTGAAAATGTTATCAGCTTTTGATGAATTACATTGTCTCACTTATTGAGCAATATAAATTTAATGAGTTAAGCATTAATCAATACTTCATTATTCTGACCTATCTTAAATTTGTTATTTTTCAAATTTTTTATTTCATTAAATTCCGTTTAATTAAGCTTGTGGGTTGAATCGCATTCTATATAAAAATGCATAAAAATACTTTTTTTGAATTAATATAAAGAAGCCAGATTAATAATTTATATTATTGTGGAATTTCCAGTTTTTTATTCTTTTGCTTTTTTTACTAAAATATATTTTTAAAATAAAAATATTTTTATAATTTAATCTAAGTCATTAATAATCAATTTATTATTAATTAACGAAGGTCGTTAATAAGGTTTTGACGGTTTTAATTTATATCTATTTTAATAAATGAGTGTGGAATCACAGTAATTTTCTATTTTATACGTTTAGAATGATGCCAATTTCTAAAGGGGAAACACGATGTCTTTACATTTTGCTTCATTTTTTAAGACCTGCATTTTATTTTTGCTGTCACTTGATAGCAAAATGAAGGCTTTATTGAGCAAAATTTGCTGGTTTGTTCCCGTTACCTCTTTAGAAAAAGACGAATCCGAATACCCTAACCAATTAGAAAATGATTTTTCAGTTAATTGGTCGCAATTATGGCTGAGTGCACAGACGCTTTATACCGAATTATTTGCTAGCGGTGTGGTTAAAGTAGAAAGAAAGTATTACGTAAAGCCATTAATATCACTGAATATTCGTAAGCGTTACGAATTGCTATTTTTGTTCCTTGTTTCTAGTTTACGTCACATGATGACTTGCCGTCATTCTAGTGGTGCGCCTGGAAATTTGGCTAATTTAACTTTAATTGTCTTTCAAAAGCACAATGCGCGTTTTCGCCATTGTGCTTTTTTTATTACCTGAATTAAATTTTTAAGGAGTTGTTATGTTTATTATCTGTGTCGCTGCTTGTCCTACTGGTGTTGCTCATACTTATATGGCAGCGGAAGCATTGGATATCGTAGGGAAAAAACGTGGTCACGAAATCAAAGTTGAGACCCAAGGGAGTATGGGAATTGAAAATGAAATTACCAGTGACGACTTAGCAAGAGCAGATGCGGTCATTTTGGCTGCTGATGTCGCTGTTATTAATAAGGAACGATTTGATGGAATGATTAAGCTTGAATGTAGCGTTGCTGATCCAATTAAGTATGGCGATGCAATTATTGATGCCATCGAGGAGGAAATGAAGAATGGGGCAGTTTAATGGTGCGTCTAAATTAGGTATTGGTACGGAAATTAAAAATGCCATTATGACTGGTGTGTCATGGATGCTGCCATTTGTTATTGCTGGTGCGGTAATTATGGGGATAGCGCGTATTGGTGCATCTTTATATGGCATTGATAATATTTGGGATGCAAGCCATCAGGATGCGACAAATTTTGTGGTGCAAATGCTTCATAAATTTGATGGTTTTGGTGGGTTAGCGTTATCACTCATGTTACCCATTGTTGCGGGTTATATCAGTTTTGCGATTGCGAATAAACCCGGACTAGCGCCAGGCATGGTTGGCGGCCTATTGGCTAGCAATTTAGGGACGGGGTTTTTAGGTGCATTAGCGGCAGGATTTATTGCGGGTTACATTGTTCGTTTATTAGCGAAATATACGAAATTACCCAAATCACTTGCATCAGCAGGACCTATTTTTATTTTACCAGTCGGGGGTACATTACTCACCTGTATTATTATGGCATTTGTGATTGGTGCACCTTTAGCGGCACTTAATCATGGTATGGAACAATGGCTTTTATCAATGTCGGGATCTAACAAAATTATTCTTGCTGCCGTTATTGGTGCCATGGTTGGATTTGACCTTGGGGGGCCAGTTAATAAAGCGGCTGTAACTACTGCAATGGCATTATTAGCATCGGAAATTTATGAGCCAAATACTGCGGCTCAAGTGGCTATTATTATTCCCCCAATTGGCATTGGCTTAGCAACGTTAATTTGGGCAAAACGTTTTCCTGAGTCATTACGAGAGGCTGGCAAAGCGTCGACATTAATGGGGTTAATTGGTGTTTCAGAGGGTGCAATTCCATTTGCGCTGGCAAATCCAAAAATTATTATTATTAATATAGTTGGTGCAGCAACAGGTGCGGCGATGGCAGTTGGTTTAGGTGCGATAAACCATGCGCCTATTTCAGGGTTTTATGGCTGGTTGGCCGTAGATAAATGGCCGATATATATATTATCGGTTGCTGTAGGATCTGGAATTATCACTGTTGGTTCTTTATTAATATTTCGTGGAAATAAAACGATAGAAACTAAAAAAATAGAAACGGCGATTCCTAAATTTAAAGTCGGACGTTAATTAGAACTTTATCTTAATAATCTTATGCTGTGTTAATTAGCGTGAATAACGTGACGGGTTTGTTCTGCTAAAAATATTTTAAGGTCATAAAATGAAAACGGTACATTTAATTCAACATACGCACTGGGATCGTGAATGGTATTTCACTGAGAATGATTCAAAAATTGTTCTTTATTATTTCATGAATGATTTAATAAAACATTTAGAAGAAGACCCTTCTCTTGGCCCATTTGTCTTAGATGGACAGACTGTAGTGTTGGAAGATTATTTACAGGTTGCACCAGAAAGGCGTGATTGTTTACAGAAATTAATTAAACAAGGTCGAATTCTTATTGGGCCTTGGTATACACAAACGGATTTTTTAGTGGTGGGAGCTGAATCCATTACGCGTAATTTATTATTGGGCAAAGCCGATTGTGATCAATGGGAAAATTATATGCCAATAGGTTATGTGCCTGATTCATTTGGACAAAGTTCGCAACTTCCAATGTTTTTACAAGAGTTTGGCATTAACCATGCGGTGGTATGGCGCGGCTGGTGTGAACATGATGTTGCCAGTAGTGAATTTATTTGGAAATCGCAGTCAGGCCATCGAGTCACTACGGCGGTATTACCTTGGGGGTATGGTTGTGCGAAATGGTTGCCTGATAACCCGGAAAAAGCGTCAGCTGTTTTGCCTGCAATCCTAGAAAAACAGGCTCGGTTTGCTCATTCGGACCAGATATTGTTACCTAATGGTAATGACCAGTCGCCATTTGAGTATGCCGTTCCTAGAATGCTTGAGCAGCTAAATAAAGTACAAAATGACTATTATTTTGTCAAAAGTAGCTTTAGTGCATTTTTTGATGCGCTTCAAGCTAATAGTTCGGGATTACCTGAATTCGAAGGTGAATTACTGAGCTCGAAATATATGCGTGTCCACCGCGGTATTTTTTCCACACGGGTGGATATCAAATTATTAAATGCGCAGTTAGAGCAATTTGTTAGCCAACAACTCGAGCCACTTTTAGCGATTAATTGGCGGCTTGGTTTGCCTTACCCACAAACCGCGATTGATAATATTTGGCGCAAAGCGATGCAGTCGCATGCCCACGACAGTATTGGTGGGTGTAACTCTGATCGTGTTAATAGCATGGTAAAAGCGCGCTTAAAAGACGGCTTAGAAAGTGCGAATCAACTGTTTGATCTGAATATGAAAATGCTTGCTCGTGGGATAGAGGCGACCCAAGAAGGTAAAAAAGTGATTATCTTCAATTCATTACCACATAAAAGAGATGCGCAGGTTCGCATTACACTTTATACACCTGAAAAACAATTTTGTATTAAGGACGATGCAGGAAGACCTTGCCGCTGGCAACTTATTCGCGAAGAAAAACAAGATATGTCATTGATCGTACAGGAACTGGCAAATAGTACGACAACGACATGGTATCGGAAGTGTGAAATATTACTTGAAGCGAAAGACCTGCCTTCTTGTGGTTATCGGACTTTTTATTTACTTGAAGGTGAAAATGCGGGCTTTGACACTCCTACCCATATTCAGGCTGAGAATATATTAGAAAATGAATGGTTGAAGCTCGAAATACATCAAGGGCAGTTGACGCTAACCGATAAACGCAGTCAACAGCATTATCCGAACATTCTTCGGTTAATTGATGGTGGGGACGCAGGGGATAATTATAACTATTCGCCACCTGAAAATGATTGGTTAATCAGTAGTGATGGCCATTTAGAGCAATTTGATTGTATCAGGGCGCTTTTAATGGATTCGCTTATGCTTAATTGGCTGATACCCGTTCCTCAAAATGCGATGGCCCGCCAAGAAAAGCAAGCTAATGCGCATTTAACTGCCACCATGAAACTTTCTTTGCCTCATGATAAGGCATGGTTAGATGTCGAAATCACGATCAATAATACAGTCGAAGACCATCGAATCCAGGTAGAGATCCCTACGGTAGTTCAACAGGTGTTTCATTTCGCAGACCAACCTTTTGGTTTGATCCAACGAGAAAATCAGCCAGCTGCCATGAAAATATGGCGAGACGAAAACTGGACGGAAGCACCAACGACACTCTATCCAATGCAAAGTTTGGTAATGCAATATGATGATAAAAAAGGTATGTGTGTTGTTACTAAAGGGCTCAGAGAGTATGAGATACCAGCAAACCAAACCGATATTATTCGCGTAACCCTACTGCGCAGTGTGGGTTGGTTAGGCCAAGCCAATCTCACTTGGCGGCCAGGACGTGCATCGGGTATGGTTCTTCCATCACCAGAGTCACAAATTCAGGGGCTCCATCATTTCCATTTTGCTGTACTGCCGATAGATAATGGTCAAAGTGCCCAACTTTGGCGTGATATTGAGCATTGGCGTTTACCTGCGTTTGGTTACCTAGATTCTGGTTGGTCTCAATTTAAAACTAACCCTCATTATATTGTTTTTCCTGATATTTATAGTTTACTGACGTGGGATAGCGAGCTGCATTTCAGCACTTTGAAAAAAGCACAGAACCAAGAATCACTTATTTTACGAGGGTGGAACCCAAGTAGTGAAACCAAAACTTATTCAGAGCCTAAGTCGAATACACAGATACACCAAGTTACTTTATCGGAGTCTCCATGCATAAATACAGATAAAGCAGCCCCTTGTACGCCTGTGTCTTGGTTGATTAATTAATAAGGAAAAGTAATGAAAGTACTTACATTTCGTTGTGAGTTACCAAATGGTATTCATGCAAGACCAGCGAGTGCAATTGAGCAAAAAATAGCTTGTTTTCAATCAGATATTTTACTTTTTAATAAAAGTAAACAACGCCAAGCCAATGCGAAAAGTGTGCTGGCTCTTGTTGGTGCAGATGTCACTGTTGGTGACGAATGTTATTTTACAATCAGTGGAAATGATGAAAATCTAGCTTATGAAAAACTAAAAATATTTATTGAGCAAGAGTTTATTCATTGTGATGGATTAATGCCGAAAAAAGATAAACCAGAACAAGGAATGATCCCGATATATCTGAGCCGGACACTATCCCAAATTATTCAGGGTGACGGTGTTAGCAAAGGTATTGCAAAAGGTAGGTCTATTTATATGGAATCTTTTGATTTACAAAAAATTTCATTATCAGAGCCATCGAGTTCACAATCAGAGCAATGTGAAATACTAAAACTTGCGTTACAAAGAGCTCGTCAGCAATTTAGTCTAGACATTCAGCAAGCTGATAAAGCAGCGGTTGATATTCTAGAGGCACAAAGCCAATTATTGGATGATGAGGATATTGAAGCCTGCTTGCTTGAACCAAGAGAGGCACGTAATGCGATTGCGGCGTTATCAATGGCAATTGAGGAACTCAGCTTGCCATTTCGAAGCAGTAGTAATGAATATTTACGCCAACGTGAGTTAGATATTAAGGATTTGGGATTGCGTATAGCGAGGCATCTTGGTATTCAATCTAAAATACAACTTCCTAAATTAACAGAAGATTCGATTATTATTTGTCAAGGATTACTAACTCCAAGCGAATTATTGGCATTGAGAGGTGAATATTTGCAAGGTATTGTGATGGCTACAGGCGCAGAAATATCACATACCGTTATTTTAGCGCAATCTTTCTCTCTTCCTTTAATATGCCTTTCATCCTCTATGATTGAATCAATCCAATCTGCTCATGTTTTATTGGTAGACACGCAATACGATTTATTAATTATTGAACCTGATGTATATGCAGATAATTGGTTCAAGCTTGAAAAATATAAATTATCTCATTTGGCTATTTCTACGAATAAACCAAAAATTAATTATTCAGTATTGGATCCGTCTTTAATTTTTCTTGATGAAAAAATGGAAAGTAAAGAGGAAGTCATTAAACGATTAACTGATAATTTAGAGATTAATCATCGAGCTGATTCAGGGGCACAAGTTGAACAAGCAATATGGCAGAGGGAAGAAATTTTTAGTACGGCATTAGGTTTCTCAATTGCAATACCGCACTGTAAATCACCTTTTGTTAAACATAGTAGTATTTCAGTATTGCGTTTACCGAATGAGCTAGCGTGGGGAGACAATGTTGATGTTAAATTGGTAATTATGCTAACAATTAATGATTCAGATGAAAATCAGCATATGCGAATCTTTTCTGTTCTCGCACGTAAATTAATGCATGAGTCTTTTAGAAATGAAATATTAAATGCGAAAAAATCAAAATATATTGTTGATTTATTAAAGTTGGAATTAGGGATGTGAGATAAGAATATAAAATAATTTTAAAATTTTAATAAGGTTAATTTTCTTTTAAGTTACTTAAAGGGATGGGATGGTTTTTTCAAAAAAATAAGGAGTGTATATACATAAAAGATAACTAATAACTCATTGTTTTAATCGTTAAATAAAAAATAAATATTAATTATAGGAATCAGTTTATGAAAAACTTAACTCTAGGTATCTCTACGTTATTATTTTGCACAGCAGCGAATGCGACATATATTGACTATCGTCATGAATGGTTAGGGGATGAGCATCGTCATGAAGATCGTGTCAAAATTGGCCATAGCATGCAAAATGGAACTTATTTTAGCCTTGAAGGAAAATGGAGAAGCCGAGATGGCGGTTTCGGTGAAAACCTATCATCAAAAGGAAATGAGGTTGAAGTCGGTTATAAATATAAAGCCACAAAAGATTTTGTTTTAACTCCTTCTTTTGCGCTAGATTCAGGAGATAAAGATACAGCTTATAAATTCAGTGTCAAAGCTGCTTATAATTTAACGGATGATTTTAATATTGGAACTCGTTTACGTTATGGCGTAAGGCATTATGATAACTCTAATAAGCCTAAAAAAGATAATCAACATTATTGGCAGAGTAATTTTTATTTAGGTTATAAGTTGCAAGATTTCTCATTAAGTTATGACTTTGAATATAAATTTGATACTGATTATCCCGCATATAAAGGTAAAGAAAAGGATTATGCACATAATCTGAATGTGTCTTGGATTGGTAATAAGACATGGGTTCCTTATATTGAATTAGGCTATGTTTCCTATGATGACAGTTCATACGTCAAAAATGGACAAACTTACCGTGATGCATGGCAGTGGCGTTATCGTGTTGGCATTGCATATAACTTCTGATAGAAATAGTTCATTATCTAAAGGGAACAAATATGAACAATAAATTAAAATATGGTTTTGCCCTTGCATTAATGTCCGTTGGAACTGTCGCAATGGCAAATGACCCTACGGCTCAATCTTATAATTATCGCGTCGCGTTTATGCCCGACATCCATTTTCATGATGTTTATGGGCAGTTTGCTGATAATGCATTTGAAGGATTAAAAAATAGTAAAAGTGGTCAAAATGCCGTTATTCGTTCTATGTATGCGCAATTAACTTCTACGCGTTTATTTAATGAAAATTATTTTGCTCTACGTGCTGCACTTGATGATGCAGGTAAGAAAGGTATTAAACTCATTGCATTACCTGGCGATTTTACCGATGACGGCCAACCTATTCATTTACGTGGGCTAGTGAAAGTCTTGCAAGAGTACGAGCAAAAATATGGTATGCGTTTCTTTGCAACGCCAGGAAATCATGATCCGAACCGCCCATTTGATATGCCAGCAGGAAAGGAAGATTTTCTTGGAATTGATGGTAAAACTCAACGTATCTTTAGTTTAGGGGCTAATGAGTGTACGGGATATAAAGGAAAAACGGCCGTTATAGAAACGGGCGCTGAGTTACCGACAATTTGTACCGAAGAAATGGTATATAGTGGTTATGGTCGAGTGATGGATGCAATGAAATCGTTTGGTATTAATCCACTACCAGAAGATATTTATTGGGAAACGCCATACTCAAACTATGATTCTCAAGGTTACAGCTATGAAGCAGCTTTAAAATCCAGTGATTTTAACCAAAGACAGTATGAAATTTGTACTCAAGGAACAGGCGGTAAATATAAGCAGGAGGGATATGGGCCTTGTTTTAATGTTGCAGACAGTAGTTACCTTGTTGAGCCTACTCCTGGTTTGTGGTTAATGGCCGTTGATGCCAATGTCTATGTTCCTTCTGAAAAAGCAGATATTAACTACCCTAAGGCGGCTAAAAACTTTGCGGGGTCGGGGAATGCGGGTTACAACAAAATGTTGACATACAAACAACAGACTGTTGAGTGGATGGCGGATGTTGCAAAGCGCGCGAAAGAACAAAATAAAACATTAATCACGTTTAGCCATTTTCCGATGGTTGAATTTGATAATGGCGCAGCGGATGACCTTGAAACCATTTTTGGTAAAGGTAAATTTCAGTTAGAAAGGGCTCCAAAAGAAGACACGAGCCATGCAATGGCAAAAACAGGCATCGGTGTTCATGTTGGCGGTCATATGCATTTTAATGATACAGGTGTACGTAAGTATTCGGATGGCAGCTTACTTTTTAATATTCAAGCTCCCTCAATGGCAGCATATGTCCCTGCTTATAAAATATTGAATTTTAGAAATGCCAATGAAATTGATGTGCAAACTATTATAATAGAAGATGTACCTCGGTTTGATGAGTTATTTGAGCACTATCAGCAAGAATGGGATCACCTCAAAAATACCAACTCGTCGCATCTTTGGAATAAAGATATCTTAAGCGCAAATAATTATTATGACTTCACTAATTGGCATATTACTGAACTGACACGTTTACGTTTTATTCCAGAGGAATGGCCATGTGAAATTCGTCAAATGTTATTTAGTTTGAATGGTGAAGAGATGCTTATTTTAAGCCAATTAGATACAAAGAAAGCTTATAATGAAGTATTAACGGCACCATTGAGCCAAAATCATGAAATCTGTGCAAACGACCCTGGGACTGTTAATGTCACCGAAATCTATTTGAAGAAAGACTCTGATGCATGGAAAAAAGCCAGTGATAAAGCCGCTATTCTTGCTAAAAATACAGGGTATCAGTTAAAGGACTTTGCAAAATGGAATGGTTTTGATCTTGCTGTGGATTTTTATCGTTTACGTAATGCAGACGAGCTTGCGTTACAAGATATACCTGTAGAAAGATTAAATCAGTATCGATTCCTCACAGGAACCTTGTTATCGTCATTACCAACTGAGACTGACAAAATTAATGCGGGTAGTTCATTTGAAAATATTTTTAAATTACGTTTTGGCAGTATTTTCACTGTAATTGATAAATATCTACAAGGAAATCCGAGTCGAGATTTTTATCTTAATATTGAGTCTGGTGAAATTAAACCAATGAATGTTAATCAAGCTAGTAATTAGATTAACGATAGATAACATGGCTATAATAATGAAAAATCACTAACATCACTTGTGTTAGTGATTTTTTATGATAAAAATCATCCAGTTTATGGGGGATTATGAATTTTCAATTCGCTAATATTAACTAGTAACCAACTTAAATGGGTAAGTAAAAAATAATAGATGCCCTAAATTCAACCCGAAATGAATTGATACCGCCAGCCATAATTTACCACTCCACATCCAAGCTAAGCCATAAATCAAACCAGCTAACGTAGCAAAGAGAATTAACAACGGCCCACCAGCAAAATGCACTGCACCAAATAACAGTGAAGTAATAACTAATGCGAGGTAAGGTGATTTTAACCAAAGGGTTAGGCGTTGCTGTAAATAGCCACGAAATAGCGCTTCTTCTGCTAATGAAACAAAAAATAGATTACAGAGCATAAAAGCAGGTAACCAACTAGGAAAATGCCATTCAAAGGCTAACCCACCAGCAGCAGTCGCAATTAGCAATAAAAGTGGAACAAAACTAACTAATAGTGCCCATTGAACTTTAGTTGCATGTTTGGCTGGACGGCAAATAAATAATGTTGGTAAGCAGGCAAGTAAAATAAAAGGGACGAGTGCCTTATCAAAATTAAAATACATTGTGAAAGGAGCGCTATGTGTTCCTACTGTGACTTTATCTAGATATTTCAGGTTATTAAAACCAGGAAATAAGTGAATGAATAACCCGATCGCACAGATTAGTAAGGTGATTTCACTGATAATTTTTATGGGTAGGTAGTGTTGGAAACGCAAACGAATAATGGCAATTAACGTAATACAAGCTAAGAGTAGAATCGCTTGCCAATCAATAATGTGTGTGTATGCAGCAGTAATGATTGTGCAGATGAGTAAAAAAAGAGCAATTAAACGATGTGTTGCAAGTGTAGCAAGTGAAGAGGCTAACATTAACCAAGCCATAAAGAATATCCATTATAATGTCTAAATTATTAGAAGAGGCGAAGTGTAATGATTTTGTGTGATTTTTCTAATTGAAAATAACTGAATAATAATAAATTAAACAAAATCAAATGGTTGTAATTAGATAATTTAGTTATCATCTATTAAACATTAGATTAAATTTGCCAATAGTTTCATCGTATCTATTGGCAAATAAGTCAAAAATTAGAGCGCTTCAATATCGTAACGGTATTTTCCATTATCAGGGACAAAAGTGAGCCGATGCGTAATACAAGCAGGGGCATCTTCATGATGATGGGTAACGAACAGGAGTTGTGTGTTACCTTGGCTTAGCATTACATCAATAAACCGCAGTACTAATAATCGGTTAAGACCATCTAAGCCTTGTAATGGCTCATCTAAAATCAGCATGGCAGGGTGTTTAACTAGCGCTCGGGCAATCAAAACTAAGCGCTGCTGCCCCCACGAAAGACTATGGAAAGGTTGCTGAGCTGTTTGTGTTGAAAAACCTAACAAAGCTAACCATTCATGCGCTAATTGTATTTGACGGTCAGAAGGTGCTTGGTACAAGCCAATAGAATCATGAAAACCGGAAATAATGACATTGAGTACACTGGTTGCGACTCGGTATTCTTGGTGAATGCTATTGCTGACATACCCAATATGGCGCTTAATATCCCATATGGTTTCTCCTGACCCACGACGGAGGCCAAATAAGGTTAAGTCATTACTGTACCCTTGAGGGTGATCTCCTGTAATCAAGCTCAGTAACGTTGATTTTCCTGCTCCATTTTCGCCGATAATTTGCCAGTGTTCGTTTGGATTTACCTGCCAATTTAAACCGTGCAGTATCGGTTTGTCATTGTAGCTAACGGTCCCATTTCTCAAAATAATACGAGGCGTTGTATCATCCAGTTTTTCGTCTGCGGTTGGGTCTTCGGTTTCAGGGATGAAAAGATGTTTAATTTTCTCGCTGTGCTGTAATTGTGTGATTAGCGTGTTAGCGAGTACTGACTCTCTATTTCCCGCCATCGTTAGCTTACAGTCTGCGACAACACCCATATTTTCAATAAATTCAGGGAGTTCATCAAAGCGATTTAGCACTAACACCAAGGTGAGGCCTTTTTCAGACAAACTAGAGAGTAGTTCACTAAGATGATTTCTTGAGTAAACATCTAAGCCATCAAATGGCTCATCAAGGATTAGCAAGTCAGGGTTGCCCATTAATGTTTGGCATAATAAAACCTTACGAGTTTCACCGGTGGAAAGGTATTTAAAGCGACGCGAAAGTAAGTCACTGATACCAAAGCGAGCGGCCAGTTCGAGACAAAATTCATTGTCTTTATGGTTAAATTGAATGATTTCAGCAGCGGTATACCCTGTGTCATCTTCATCATCACTGAGCATATCCGTATTGTTGCGCTGCCATTCTTCATTGATGATTTTTTGTAATTGTTCAAATGATAAACGAACTGGAGAGGTGAATGTATTTTTTACGACACCCGAAAGTGGAGGGAGCTCATTGGAAAGCACTCGAGCGAGTGAAGATTTACCGCTGCCATTAGCACCAATAAAAGCCCAACTTTCCCCTTTTTCGATGTTAAGTTGTTGAATGTCTAAAGTCTGGATTTCGCTGAGCTTAAAGTTGCCATGTTGTATTGTTATTGTGCTCATCAAGCTTCCTTATCATGATTATTTACCTTGTCATCTATCACAAATAATCAGGATTGAAGATAAAGTCAACAACTGAACGGCATGGCAGGAAAAAAAAGGTGAATGCTTACTTACTTTTATAGTAAGTAAGCAGGACAAATTAACACAGGGTGGCAATAATCACTTGGTCAGCATTGAATAGTGCAGTAACGCTATTATTAATTTTCAAAGATTGGCTATCAATTTCACTGTTTGGCATGGTTGAACATAAAGTTTCACCGCCTGTGAGTGTCACTATCACTTCGCTGTTCTCATCACCTCTCTCTAAAGTGGTAATTTTCCCTGCAAGGTAGTTATCAAAGCCTGTTGGGTTAGGTTGTTTAGTTATTTTTACCCAAGGTGCTTTAATCAATGCGAGAACTTCTTTACCTTCGGTTAACCCTAAACGGTTAGCACTTTGCTCTGTTAGTGCGGCATTAATCACAGTGCTGTTATCGGCTAAGCGAATTTGTACATGTTGTTGAACTTGCATATGGTCACGGGAAATTAAAGTACCAAAAAATTGGTTACGGGCACTGGTTTGCAATGAAAACCGTGAAATAGCCGCTAATAAGCTGTCTAAAGGGAGATTATCTTCTTTGAGTACATCAAAGGCTTTTTGTTGAATTTGCGCCAGTAAATCATAAAGTTGAAGTAATCTTTCACCATAGTGGGTGAGTGTTGTGCCGCCACCGCCTTTGCCACCTGTTGCTCTATCAACAAGGATATCATCAGTGAGTTGATTCATTTCATTGATGGCATCCCAAGCACTTTTATAGCTGATCCCTGCGAGTTTAGCGCCTTGGCTGATTGACCCTGTCGCTTTAATTTGTTTTAGTAGCGCGATACGGCGAGGATCAGCAAATAAACTGCCCTGTAGTTTCAGTGTGAGTAAAATTTCGGCCTGCATAAATTTCTCCCTTCCGGCGTGGCTGGTGATGACAGACGTAAAAAGCACGTTTAGTATGTCGTTAGTATAATATTTTGTCTAAAATAGTCTCCATTATAACGTAATTGTGCGTTATTATTCTGATTTGATTTATACTCAATGTACTGAGAGTCAAGTTTTCCCTCGTCGGCGTATCTTGTAGGCTGGTGGGCACAGTATCACTGAAGAGGTTTTTTCCTATGTTTGAACTAATTAAAAGTTTGGGTTTTGCCCTGATGATGGTTCCAGTCGTTATGTTTTTGATCATGGGTTTGATCTATGGCTTGGGTGCATTCTTTAACTTACTGTCTAAAGCACATGTACCTCATCATCACAACACTGAAAACAAGTAATTTTTAACAAAATTTCTTATGTGGCTGATTATAGACCCCCTGACTGTAAATGCAGTCAGGGGGTTTTTCATATTGGAGAGGAATTTCATGATGGTCGGTATTCGTTATCGTAGTAAGTAGAAAATAATTGCCGACGTTCATGAAGATTAAATTGCTCTTGTTCATAAATTGTTTTATTTAAGAAATCTTGGTGGAATTGTTTGAGCGTTTTATCAGGATCTTGCTGAATATTTTCAGTTAATTGCTTTATTGCTGCAATAACAAATAATCCACAGCCATTAGGTACGTTCTGTTGGATGTTTCCTTCTATGTAAGTGATATCTTCTTCAGTAACACCGCCCTTTTTGGCTGCCACTGTTATTTCTTTTCGAATATCGGTACTCACGTTATCGTATGAATTAAATAGAATGCATTTTCTTTTATTATTCGCTGATTGATGTATTGGATCTGCCTGATAGAGCACAAATAAGATCCAATGGTTATCATTAACATTGATAGGGAATAATTCGAATTGGTTTAATGTGTTGCTATTCAAGACTTTTTGTTCAATTATTTCTGCTAATAAATTGTATCCGCTTTGGGTGAGGCCTATTGAGTCATTGACCGTCATATTTGATGGCAAAGTTGGGTTATTTTTATTGCTTGCATCAATCTCATCACTTGTTGTCATCCTGTTATTATCCCAAAGAGTGGATTCCGTAGGTTCATTTTTCATCAATAGTTTTGTTAAACCAAGTCTATCAATAACTTTTTCTATTGCAGATCCGACAATATAAAGCAGCTTAGAAGGGGTCGTTAGTTTCGAGTCTTTTAGGTGTTTTTTGGTTTTTGTATTAAGGTGTAATTGATATAATTTTTTGCTAGTTTCTTGTATTTCTTTATCTATACCTTTCTTTGCAGGCAGCTTTCCGCTAAATAAATCAAACAGAATATTTTCTGCTTTTCTTCCCTCACTGTCTTGCCGTAGAGCGATATTGTGTAATAAATCGATACTCTCTAAGTTCCCATTACTAGCCGATTTTGCTAAAGAAGCTAAGGTTTCAGATGCTATTTCTTTATCAAACAGTCCATTAAACTGTTCGACTGTTAATTCTGCCATAAAGTGCGTACTAAGCTTTGTCGGAAAGGCCACCATATAATTACCTTTGCTATGTCATTTGTAAAAGTGGAATGGAATACTGAAATGTGCACAACTTGTGCCGATAAAGTTATAAGGGCAATAGAAAGTTTTCTATAGAAAAACGATTTGGGTACTTGTGTGTTTTTTCATCAGCTAATTTATCCTTTAGGGAAAACATGCAACAAAATTGCATCATTTCTTGCGCCAGCACACTTTTATCGCGAGTTTGACTTTAAGTTATCGCTGTGTCCTGTTATATATAACGTGTCGATTAATACTAGGGTAGATAAAAATGAAAAAAGGTTTGGTATCACTTCTCGCGGGCGCAACATTGACATTAACGATGGCTAGCCACAGTTTTGCAGCTGATAAAATTACGGTTTTTGCCGCTGCATCACTGACTAATGCATTAAATGAAATCTCAGAACAATATAAGAAAGACACCCAAGTTGAAGTTGTTGCTTCTTATGCATCTTCTTCGACTCTAGCTCGTCAAATTGAGCAAGGTGCTCCCGCTAATTTATTCATTTCTGCTGACCAACAGTGGATGGATTACGCTATTGATAAAAAGTTGATGGTCGAAGATACACGCTATACATTATTAGGTAATGAATTGGTGTTAATCGCACCGAAAGATGCAAAAATTGATAAAGTCGAAATCAATAAACAAACGGATTGGAAAAAATTGCTAGATGGTGGCCGTTTAGCCGTTGGTGATCCTGACCATGTCCCTGTTGGTATTTATGCCAAAGAAGCGTTAAGCAATTTAGGCGCATGGGAAACGGTTAATCCACTATTAGCGCGTACGAATAATGTGCGTAGTGGTATGGCATTAGTTGAACGCCAAGAAGCCCCTTTAGGGATTGTTTATGGTTCTGATGCTGTCGCTAGCCAAAAAGTCAAAGTGGTCGGTGTGTTCCCAGCAGATACACATAAACCTGTTGAATACCCAATGGCAATTGTTAAAGATCAAGATAACCAAGCAACGCGTGATTACTATGAATACTTGAAAACCCCTGCGGCTTCAGAAGTATTCAAACGTTACGGTTTTGAACCTCGAACTAAATAAACGTTAAGAGAGCATTTTTTTGCAGATGTTAAGTCCTTATGAATGGGAAGCGATTTACCTAAGCCTAAAAGTATCCAGTGTAGCTGTAATTTTCAGTTTACCATTAGGTATTTTAATTGCGTGGGTATTGGTTCGCTGTAATTTTCCTGGAAAAACACTGCTTGATAGTATTATCCACCTACCACTGGTATTGCCGCCAGTGGTAGTGGGGTACTTACTGTTGATCAGTATGGGTAAACGCGGTTTTATCGGTGAATGGTTATATAACTGGTTTGGCTTTAGTTTTACCTTTAGTTGGCGGGGCGCTGCGCTTGCGTCTGCCGTGGTTGCATTTCCACTAATGGTGCGTGCAATTCGTTTAGCGCTTGAAGCGGTTGACCAAAAATTGGAGCTAGCAGCGAGGACATTAGGTGCGACACCATTACGTGTATTTTTCACGATAACCATTCCGCTATCTCTTCCCGGCATTATTGTCGGAACAGTGTTAGCCTTTGCACGTTCGCTTGGTGAATTTGGCGCCACAATTACTTTTGTTTCGAATATACCAGGTGAAACACAAACCATCCCATTAGCGATGTACACCTTAATTGAAACGCCGGGGGCAGAAGTAGACGCTGCGCGCTTATGTGTCATTGCGATTATTTTAGCCTTGATTTCATTATTGATCTCAGAGTGGCTAACCCGCTGGGGTAAAAAGCGTTTGGGAGTGGCCTAATATGTTAGAACTCGATTTTTCACAAAAATTAGGCGACTTACAGTTAGAAGTTAAAACGCAATTGCCAACGGAAAGTATTACCGCGGTTTTTGGGCTTTCTGGCGCAGGAAAAACCTCGCTTATCAATGTGATAGGTGGGCTAACTAAACCCAGTAAAGGGCGTGTTGTACTCAATCGTCGTACATTGGTGGATGTAGAAAAAGGGATTTGCTTACCGCCCGAACAACGCCATATCGGTTATGTATTTCAAGATGCACGGTTGTTTCCTCATTATCGGGTGAAAAGCAATTTGCGTTATGGCATGGCGCCTGAAATGAAAGCCCGCTTCGACGATATTGTCGGGCTGCTTGGTATTGAAAAATTACTCAATCGCTACCCGATAACCCTTTCTGGTGGTGAAAAACAACGAGTTGCCATAGGTCGTGCATTGCTTACAGCCCCTGAAATTCTCCTGATGGATGAGCCGTTAGCTTCTTTGGATTTGCCCCGAAAACGGGAATTGCTGCCGTATTTAGAAAAGCTTTCTCAAGACGTTAAAATTCCGATTTTATATGTCAGCCATAGTTTGGATGAAATTTTGCGTTTAGCAGATAAAGTCATCGTGATGGCACAAGGTAAAGTTAAAGCCTTTGGCGCCTTGGAAGATGTTTGGGCAAGCAGTGCTTTGCGTCCTTGGCTACAGCAAGAAACGTTAAGCAGTGTGGTCAGTGCAACTGTACATAGTCAACACCCTGATTATGAAATGACAGCGGTGATTGTGGGGAGTCAAAAACTGTGGATCCCACGTGTTAACGCACCACAAGGCACTAACGTTCGGATACGTATTGATGCATCGGATGTATCTTTGGTGCTTGAAAAACCACAAGTGAGCAGTATTCGAAATATTTTGGCCGCAGAAGTGGTTGAATGGATTGAAGATGGCGAACAAGTGGATGTGAAGCTAGATTTAGGCGAAGAACATTATTTATGGGCACGTATTACCCGCTGGGCAAGGGATGAGCTGTCTATTCGTAAAGGTAGAAAAGTGTATGCGCAAGTGAAGGCTGTATCGCTATCTCGTCATCTATAATCACTCGTCGTTCTTGGCGTTGTGACAATAGAAAATAAGAAAAGGAAAGCTGAGCTTTCCTTGAATTAATAAAATAATTGGACGTTACAGAACGTACTTACGGATAACTTCAGCAATACCCGGTTCAGTATTAACTCGAGTCACGAGCTTAGCTTGTTGCTTGATTTCATCAACCGCATTACCCATCGCGACACCTAAACCTGCGGTTGTCAGCATACTTAAATCATTGAAATTATCACCAAAAGCGACAACATCATTCATTGTCATCCCTTGGGATTCAACCCATTCCTTTAAGCGTTGGCCTTTACTATTACCTTTACGGCCGACATCCACCTGATCCATCCAAGACCATTCACAATCTAAACCAAAGTCATTTTCAATTTCACTAACGACTTGATGAAGTTGATCTGTATTTGGTGAGCTAACAGCAAATTTCCAAATAGAATCATAGTTATGCATCACATCAGCGTAATCTTCAACAAATTCAATGGTTGGACGCTGTGCAACAGGTAAGGATTCAGCCCAATTTAATGTACGTTTAATGCCTTCTGTTTGCGCGTTATAGAGCATCGCATTATCAACATACATTAAATGTTGAATATCAGTACCACGCAGTTTATCGATCATTTGCGTGACTGAATCGAGGGTCATCGGATTAGATTTTAGGACTTTTTTGCCTAAATAATCGTATAGATAAGTTCCGTTACAGCAGATCGCTGGTGTATCAAGGTCTAAGGTTTGGTAAAACGGATGAATAGCGACATGATGACGACCTGTCACAATGATGACCTTAACGCCTTGGCGACGGGCTTCCTGTAAGACAGCTAGAGATTCCGGTAGAATTTTCTTTTGGTGATCAAGTAGTGTTCCATCAAGATCGAGCGCAATAACGCGGTATGACATAAACGGCTCCACGTGATTTTAGAGTTATCTATACGATGATTGGCAGCATCAGTATAGGAGATGAGGATATATTGAGCACAGCTATAAACTATCATATTCATGTTAGTAAGCTAAGGTTGTTTTATCATCATAGCGGATAATAGTAACGAACTGAACCGTTTTAGTATCACTATTATTTGTTCTTGGCACGATATATATAGTGGTGTTGGTGTCATTTTTTACAGTTAAAGCGAAATTAAACTAATAGCTGCGATAAATTGTAGATAATATTAATTGGCATTGTTAAATCTAGCTGTTGTTGAGGTTGTCTGTCAGAGACAGATATTCCATATTGTTTAGGTAGATACTTTTGATGTGAAAAGCTCAATATCGACTATGATTTTAAAATTTTAAGATAATGAGGCGTTTTTTTAGTAAATTGCAGAATTGAAATTTCGAACGCTCAAAAAGTTGTTAGCATGGACTCATACTACATTGAAGTGATTTGTGGCGAAGGTTATTTAGATAGTATTTAGCATCTTGCTAGTAAGAATAAAGGGTTTATTGTGGTAGCCAATAAAACTTTGATGTTACATTAAAAAATCAAGTTGAAATAATATACTTCGTTATTTATTAAAAATAAACAAGCATAATATAAAAAGTAATTTTCTTAGATTGTTTTCTTTGTAAAATATTAACTAATATGCATGTCGTTTTAAATTGAAAATAAATTTCATGCGAAATAGTTGGGCCATTAATATGGGGATTTAATTATATGAGGTTGGCGATAATTGGATGTGGGAATATTGTAAGAAAGGAACACATACCTGCATTATGTAGTTTGGGGGTGAGTATTAGTGCGCTGTGTGATATATCGATAAGTAATATTTATAAAACAAAATTATTATTAAATTACAGTCCTCCTATTTATTTATGTTATCGTAAAATGTTCGATGAAATTGAGCCAGATACAATTATTATTGCTCTTCCTCATGAGTTATATGAAAATGTAATTTTTTATTGCTGTAAAAATAATATAACAATAATAAAAGAGAAGCCATTTGCTTTAAATGTCATGCAGGCGAAAAAATTAAAGAATTTAATAATTAAAAATGATATGAGATTTTTTACTGTTTGTCAAAAGAGATATACGTTAGCTTATGAAAAACTGAAAGAATATTTAATCTCAACAGAAGAAAAAGTCTCCCAAATAGAAATAAGATACACTTTCCTAGTAAAAATCCAAATAGTGACTGGAGAAGCAGTCATGCGAGTTCTGGTGGTGGTGTTTGGTTGGATATGGGCTATCACATTGTAAATTTAGTAAACTATTTATTTGATGGAGATGAAATTAATGTTAATTACTCTAGGTTAATAAATACTTCTTCTGGTGAATATGATGTTGATGATGTTGCTTTTGTAGAGTTACAATGCAGAGATACAATTATTTTTATATATATATCATGCGTAGGATATAAGAAACATGAAGATGTAACGTTAATAAGTAATAATTGTATTATTTATGGAAATGAAAATATAGTTCAGGTTAAGTCAAAGAAACAAAAAATAATAAATGAATTTAATTTTATTAATGCACTTGAGTCACCATTTGTTCGTATGTATCGAGAGCTTTTTTTCAGTGATTCTCAAGACAGTTTCAATAGTAACTTAGTCAGTTCACTTGCCGTGACCGATATTTTAGAAATTGCTTTCAAAGAAAGTGGTTATAAAGCGATAAAATAAAAAGGAATGGAAGTATGATGAAATCAAAATACTGTAAGTTTAGTCATCCAATTATTACAGATGAAATTAAAGATAGTGTTAATAGGCAACTTTTTGAAGATATCTCAATTTATGATAATGGTGGAATTTACGAGCACCTAGAAAGTACATTTAAAGAAATTTTTGATGTAGAAAATGCAATTGCTGTTAATTCTGGTACTACAGCATTATTTTCCATGTTTTATGGTGCTGGTATAGGCCGAGGGGATGAAGTAATAGTCCCTAGCTATACATTCTTTGCTACATGCTCTCCACTCCACCAGCTAGGCGCTGAGCTAAAATTTGCAGACTGTGGGGATAATGGCAATGTAGATCCAAAATCCGTAGAAGCCCTGATTAGCGATAAAACAAAAGCGGTGATTATTACACATATGTGGGGGATACCGTGTGATATGGATGAACTGATAGATATATGCGAACGACACGAAATTCTTTTATTAGAAGATAGTTCTCATGCACATGGAGCAACTTGGGATGGCAAAATGATTGGGAGTTTTTCTGATGGTTCTGCTTGGAGTTTTCAGGGTAAGAAAATACTAACTTCAGGCGAAGGTGGCTTCTTTGCCACTAAGCATCGTGAATTCTACGAACGAGCTGTGTTAGTCGGGCATTTTAATAAGCGTGCAAAAAAGGAAGTGAACACTGATAGTTTAAGAGATTTTGCTATTACAGGGACTGGCCTTAATTTACGAATGCACCCACTTGGTGCTTCGGTTGTTATGCCTCAGATGCTAAACTTTGAGCAGATGATGCAAGAAAAAAGGGAAACTGCTCATTTATTGAAAACTGGAATTGAGCAGATCGATGGTTTAAAGATAGTTCGCATTCCTAAAAAAGCGAACCCAGCTTGGTATGCCATGCCAGTTATGTTTGATCAGTCTAAATTTTCAATTGGTCTGCATGAATTCGTAGATATATTAAACCAAGCTGGTGCACTTGAGGCTGATATACCTGGCTCAACGTGCCCTATCAATGAATATTCTCTCTTTCACTCACCAAATAAAATCTCTCGTGACTATGGTGAGAAAATTCGAATTAATAAAGCTTATTTCGGAAATGCTATAAAATTTCACAATAGTATGTTTAAGTTGGATATTTGGTACGGAGAAGAGCGTTTCAATTTTATTGATAATTATTTATCAATCATTTCATCTGTTGCAGAGAAGTATCGAAGATGATAGAAAAATATATCCCTCATTCAGTCATGTCCAAACTTAAAAACTATGATCGTGTTGTTGTAGGCGGTTTAATCAAAGCTGGACATGATTCAAAAATTCTTTTTTTGAAGCGTTCAGAAGGCGAGTTCATGCCAAATGTATGGGAAATTCCTTCTGGTGGCATGGAGTGTGATGAAGATATGCAGACAGCGCTTAGTCGTGAAATCGCAGAAGAAACCGGAATGATAATTATTGAAATTTCTGGGTTTTCCGGTGCGGTTGAGTACCAAGCAATGGGCCAACGTTGTATCCAATTAAACTTTAATGTTTCATGCTCTGGTCATGTTTGTTTAAGCTCTGAGCACTCAGATTTTGCATGGTCTACTGTTGAATCATTCAAGGGAAATCTTGATCGTTTTATGTTGAGAACGTTAGGGTTGCAATGAGTTACCAAAAAGCTAGTTAAGGAGTTCTACAGTGTTAAATATTGCTTTAGAAGCCGCGAATACTGCTAGTAAATATTTACTAAAAGGTTTTTACGAAGCTGGTACATTTACCAGAAAAATAGATAACACCATTGTTACCGCTACAGATCTTAAAGTAGAAAATGTGATAAGAGAAGTACTTCAGGCGAGAACTCCACATATTCCTATTTTAGGGGAGGAGTTCGGAACAAATATTGAAGGTGAATTTTCTACCGGATGGATAATAGATCCTATTGATGGAACACGAGCATTTTTGTATGGCGTTCCATTATTTAGTACGTTAATTGCTTATGTTGAAAGTGGCATTCCCCTTGTCGGAGTTATATCATTTTCCGCTATTGATTCTATATATTATGCATCGTTAGGGAACGGGTGTTGGTCTAAAAAAGGTGATCTTGCACCAAAACGGATATGCACTCAGATAAAAAAAACGAAAAAATTAGGCGAAGCTGTTGTTTCGATATCAGGTATACACAGTACCAATTTTGATAACAGAGAAGGTAACAAAGCTTACAATCTATCAAATGTCGTTAATTCTGCTCAAGATATGGTTTTTATAAATGATTGTTATCAGCATTTAATGGTAGCAGCAGGAAGGATCGATTGTGCTATTGATACGTTAATGAAACCATGGGATATCGCGGCTATTTTACCTTGCCTTACTGAAGCTGGAGTTTATTATGCAAACATTAATGGTAATAAAACAAACGTGATCAATGGGGGAAGTTTGGTGTCAGCATCCTCCTCTGAGTTATTGGATGAATTAATTGTAGCTTTAAATTCATGACGCTGAACTTTGGCGCTATTTACTCACTGTGATTTGCATAATATAGGGTATAGTGAAGCCAATGTAGTGGACTATAGATGCGGTTTTGTATTTTTATCATGAATTAAGGAGTCAGGATGAATCAGGTTGTTTATATTGCGAGCCCCGAGAGTCAGCAAATTCACGTGTGGTCGATGAATGAGGTTGGGGAACTTACTCTTTTACAAACAGTAAAAACACCAGGCCAAGTGCAACCTATGGTATTAAGCCATGATAAAAAATACCTTTATATTGGTGTGCGCCCGAATTTTCGTGTCGTAACCTATGAAATTGAAGGCAAAGGGACACTGCGTTTAAAAGCAGAAACATCCGTTCCGGGAACGCCAGTTCACTTATCATTGGATAACACGGGCAAATATTTATTTGTTCCTTCATATCATCAACATAATCTATCAGTTCTGACTATCAATGATGAAGGTGTACCAAATCAAGTCGTTCAAGTGATTGAAGGATTGCAAAATCCACATTCGTCTCATGTTGATGTTGATAATCAACAGCTTTGGGTGCCTTGCTTAGGTGAAGACCATATCCGTTTATTCGATTTACATGAAAATGGTTATTTAACCGAAGCAACTGCAGACCAAATTACTACGGCTGAAAAATCTGGCCCTCGTCATCTGGCCTTCCATCCGACTGAAAAGGTCATTTATTGTGTGAATGAGTTAGATTCAACGGTAGGCGTATATCGTAAATTCACTCGCTATCGTAACATGCAAACTTTGGCAAATTACCCATTAGGTAACGAAAGCCAGCGCTGGGCTGCCGATATCCATATTACGCCAGATGGCCGCCATTTATATGTTAGTGAACGTTCTGAAAGCTACCTCAGCCACTATCTGGTTTCTGATGACGGTTGCGAGCTAACATTAGAAGCACGTTACCCAACAGAGACGCACCCAAGGGGCTTTAATATTGATGCGACAGGTCGTTTTTTAATTTCCAGCGGGCAAAAATCAGACCACGTTTCAGTTTCTGAAATTGACCCGATTACGGGAAAATTGCGTTTATTAGCACGCTATGGGGTAGGGAAAGGACCTATGTGGGTCACTATCCTTTAATCTTCGTCATACTTCGAGCTATAGCGGTGTTGGCTTCACTCGGCTACTTGGGTCACATACTGGTGTATGCTCCCCAAGATATCCTCGATTGCCGCCTTGCTATAACTCGAATTATTTAGAAGATTCTCTAGTTAAAAATCTAGTTAAAAATCGAGTTAAAAATCGAGTTAAAAATCGAGTTAAAAATCGAGTTAAAAATCGAGTTAAAAATCGAGTTAAAAATCGAGTTAAAAATCGAGTTAAAAATCTAGTTAAAAAATCGACTTAGATTAAGATTGAATTTATTGAGTTATCCCAACACTTTTGCCATCGTATTCGTCACGTTGCTCAGTTGCTCTGGGGTGATGATGTACGGTGGCATTACATAAATCAGTTTGCCGAATGGGCGAACCCAAACACCATTTTCCACAAATACTTTTTGCAAAGCCGCTGTGTTTACAGGTTTCTTCATTTCAATCACGCCAATTGCACCTAGAACTCTCACATCTGCTACGCTAGGATGGGATGCTAATGGTGTTAGCTCAGTCTTAAGTTGTTGTTCAATAGTGGTAATTGTTGTTTGCCAAGGGCTATTGAGCAGCAAAGTCAGGCTAGCATCTGCAACGGCACAGGCAAGTGGGTTGCCCATAAAGGTTGGGCCATGCATAAAACAACCCGCTTCCCCATTGCTAATAGTTTCTGCAACGTGGCGGGTTGTGATCGTTGCCGAAAGGGTCATATAACCACCGGTTAATGCCTTTCCTAAACACATAATATCCGGTGATATATTTGCATGATGGCAAGCAAACAATTTGCCCGTACGACCAAACCCCGTAGCGATTTCATCGGCAATTAATAATAGACCATATTGATCGCATAAATGGCGAACTCCCTTTAAATATTCAGGGTGATAGATGCGCATTCCACCAGCGCCTTGAACAATCGGTTCAAGGATGATCGCTGCAATTTCATGGCTATTTTCGGCAAGTTGTACCTCAAGAGGGTGCAAATCTGCACTATCCCATTCATCGTAAAAACCGCATTGTGGGGCTTCCACAAAAATATGCGGAGGTAAATACCCCTTATACAGGCCATGCATTGAATTATCAGGGTCACAAACGGCCATCGCACCGAAGGTATCACCATGATATCCATGACGTAATGTGAGGATCCGTTGACGCTTTTCCCCTTTGGCTTGCCAATATTGCAATGCCATTTTCAGAGCAACTTCAACCGCCACTGACCCGGAATCGGCAAGAAAGACGCATTCTAGCGGCTCTGGCGTGATTGCTACCAACTGTTTGCATAGGTTCACTGCGGGTGGGTGTGTAATTCCGCCAAACATCACATGGGACATTTTCGCTAATTGCGTTGTGACCGCTTGGTTTAATACAGGATGATTATAACCATGAATGGCTGCCCACCATGAAGACATCCCATCAATTAATTTTTTCCCATCGGCCATGATTAGCTCAGCTCCATGGGCTTCAACAATCGGATAAGCCGGAATTGGCTGGCTCATCGAGGTATAAGGGTGCCAAATATGTTTGGCATCAAATTGAATATCTACGTTATCCATTTGCTATCATCGTCAACTTTTTTATCTCATTTTAGTTGACATGATAATCACAATATTTAAACTGGCAACAACTTTTTCAACTGGAGCGTTTCCGTGAGCCAATTAAAACAGTGGACAATAAAACAAGCTAATGAACTGTTTTCAATGCCTTTTTTTGAACTATTATTTCAGGCACAGCAAATTCATCGCCAACATTTCGACCCCCAGCAAGTGCAAGTCAGCACTTTGTTATCAATTAAAACTGGAGCTTGCCCTGAAGATTGTAAGTATTGCGCGCAAAGCGCCCGCTATAAAACAGGGCTAGAAACTGAAAAATTAATGGAAGTTCAGCAAGTTCTGGAATCGGCGAAAAAAGCAAAACAAGCAGGTTCAACCCGTTTTTGTATGGGCGCGGCATGGCGTAACCCGAAAGAACGCGATATGCCATACCTTGAAATGATGGTAAAAGAAGTGAAGTCACTCGGCATGGAAACCTGTATGACTTTAGGGATGATTGATAACGCCCAAGCTCAACGCTTAGCAGAAGCAGGATTAGATTATTATAACCATAACCTTGATACCTCTCCAGAATACTACGGCAATATTATTACGACTCGCAGTTATCAAGATCGCTTAAATACACTCGAAAATGTACGAGATGCAGGGATCAAAGTCTGCTCGGGTGGGATTTTAGGCTTAGGTGAAAAAGTTAGTGACCGAGCGGCCTTATTAGTCCAATTAGCCAATTTACCGAAACCGCCAGAAAGTGTGCCGATCAACATGTTGATGAAAGTTGAAGGCACCCCAATGGCAGATAACGAAGATGTCGATGCATTTGATTTTATTCGTACTATTGCCGTTGCACGCATCATGATGCCAACGTCATACGTTAGGCTGTCTGCAGGCCGTGAATACATGAATGAGCAAACCCAAGCATTATGTTTTATGGCCGGTGCAAACTCCGTATTCTATGGGTGTAAATTATTAACGACGCCAAACCCTGACGAAAACAAAGACTTGGCGCTATTTAGAAAACTGAATATTAACCCTGAGCGTATTGAAACCGACGAAGGGGATAACCATCAAGCTGCTAAGTTAGCCGAAACGTTGTTAACTGCTGATAACGCTCAATTTTATAACGCTGCAGTATAATGACTTGGCAATCATTTATACAAAACCAGATAGCGCAGCGTAAGCAGGCGTCTATCTGGCGTCAACGTCAGTGCATTGATCATGCGAATGGTAGGTCTCTTTATTTTTCCGGAAAAGAATATCTCAACTTTTCATCCAATGACTATTTGGGGTTATCTCACCATCCCCAAGTGGTTGCCGCTTGGCAACGTGGTGCCGATGAATATGGCGTGGGGAGTGGGGGATCGGGACATATCACAGGGTTCACCAAAGCGCATGATAAATTAGAGCAAGCGCTCGCTGGTTGGCTAGGCTACCCAAAAGCCTTATTGTTTATTTCTGGATTTGCTGCGAACCATGCGGTGATCACCGCATTAATGACGGAAAAAGATCGTATCTTAGCGGATAAGCTCAGCCATGCATCGATCATGGAAGCCTCGATTCATTCGGGGGCTCAATTAAGGCGCTTTCAGCATAATAATCCATTATCACTCGAAAACTTAATCCACAAGCCTATTTCGGGAAAAACGCTTGTTGTGACGGAAGGCGTTTTTAGTATGGATGGTGATAATGCTCCCCTTCAACAATTACAGGAAATCGCAAGAAATCAGCATGCTTGGTTGATGGTTGATGATGCACATGGTATCGGCGTTATCGGAGAACAAGGTCGTGGTAGCTGCTTTGCGAGTGGGGTTAAACCTGAAATTTTAGTCGTGACATTTGGTAAAGCATTTGGTTTAAGTGGCGCAGCGGTGCTGTGTGATGAGCCAACGGCTGAATTTTTCATCCAATCTGCACGCCATTTAATTTATAGCACTTCGATGCCTCCGGCTCAGGCCGTTGCTCTTCTAGCGGCCGTTGAGCAAATTCAGCTTGCGGATCAGGCACGAGAAAATCTTAAGCAACATATTGAATATTTTAGACATAATGCTGATTTTCATGGCATGCAACTGACTGATTCAACGACGGCTATTCAGCCATTAATTGTTGGCGAAAACCAAGCTAGCCAACAGTTAGCCAATTTTTTACGCAACAAAAATATTTGGGTGCAAGCGATTAGGCCGCCAACGGTTCCGCCCGGGAGTGCTAGGCTACGGATCACGTTAAGTGCTGCACACCAACGTCAAGATATCGATCAATTATTGGAGGCTTTACATGACTTTATCGCTCAGTCGTGAAAAGCATAAAATTGCAGCGGCATTTGGCCGTGCAGCTAAAAGTTATGATGCAGTGGCAAGTTATCAACGATCAACAGGAACACAACTCCTTGATCATCTGACTTCAGCCTTAAATCACTCACAATCAACGGCGCCATTGCATATTTTAGATGCAGGGTGCGGTACGGGCTATTTTAGCTATAAATTGAAAAACCAAGGGCATCGCGTCACTGCATTAGACCTTTCTGTGGGAATGCTTGAAATGGCACAAACGAAAGCCGTGGCCGATCACTATTTATGTGCTGATATAGAATCCATTCCATTAGATTCACAAACCTTTGATGTGGTTTTTTCAAATTTATCGGTTCAATGGTGCCAAGATCTGAGTAAAGCATTAAGCGAATTGTATCGGGTGACAAAACCGGGTGGAGTTGTGGTGTTCACTACGCTTGCAGAGCATTCTCTCACAGAATTATCTTCAGCTTGGCATTCACTTGATGGCTATTCGCATGTGAATTCCTTTCTCAGTGTTCAACAGATACGAAATAGTTGTCAGTCATGGAGACATAAACTTATTTTTCAGAAGGATACACTCTATTTTCCTGAGTTAATAGCGTTGCTCCATTCATTGAAAGGGATTGGCGCGACACATTTGACCACTGGGCGTAAAGCTGGGCTAGTGACTCGTCAGCATTTGCAGCAACTTGCTTTGCTCTATCCAATGACAGAGCAAGGCCTACCTTTAACTTACCATACGGTGTTTGGAGTGATTTACCGTGACTAAAGTGTATTTTGTAACAGGAACGGATACAGAAGTAGGGAAAACCGTTGTAAGTTGTGCTTTACTGCAAGCCGCAGGTTATCAAGGTTTGAACACGGTGGGCTTTAAGCCCGTTGCATCTGGAAGTGAACTCACGGTAGACGGGTTGCGTAATAGCGATGCGTTATTATTACAAGCCAATAGCCGAGTAAAATTACCCTATCAGGTGATTAACCCGATTGTGTTTGAAGCACCCACTTCGCCACATATTATCAGTGAAGAATTAAATCAACCTATTGAATTTTCAATAATCAATCAAGGGTTGGCTTATTTGAAATCTCAAGCTGATTGGTTATTAGTGGAAGGTGCTGGTGGCTGGTATACCCCGTTATCCGTAGAAAAAACGTATGCAGATTGGGTGATTGAACAGCAGTTACCCGTTATTTTAGTGGTTGGTGTTAAGTTAGGTTGTATAAACCATGCATTGTTAACCATGGAATCTATCGAGGCTTCAGGTTTGCCTGTGGCTGGCTGGGTCGCCAATGAAGTTGAACCTGCTGGTCGTTTCCAAGCACAATATTTGCTGACACTTAATCGAATGATTAAGGCACCTTGTTTAGGTGTGATCCCACATCAAGACACTCTTAACGGTGAATTAGGCAGCTATTTAGATCTTTCTTTATTAACTCTTTGATTATATAAAATTTATAAATATTTTACCCCAAGTAAGTCAAGTGCTTGGGGCTGATCAATTGTTAAATAGAGATCCGATCTTTTTTAACGTTCTCAACTGAAATACTGTCAAGTATTTCAGTAAAAATACCACTCAGATCTTAATAAAAAAGATAAAATCTGTTTTTCATCGCAGTTACTACGTAAAAATTTTTTCATTAAACTGCCATCTTTTTGTCATTTAGCCTCCATTGAACAAATCTTAGGGATCTTGTGAATCCATGAGCCTAAAGGGCTTCAAGAGTTATCCACCATTTCTGTGGATAACCTTGTGTATTAACGTTATAAAACAAGTTCTACGCTAGGCGACAAGCGGCTTTGACTTTATTTGATGTGATTCTGGACTTTAAATTAATTTTTAATAAATACAAATGGTTAAATAAAATCAAGCCTTCAATTTGCATTTGAGATACGGCATAAAAATGCAATAGCATAAAATATAAAGTTTCAAAAAGGTCAAGCACTTTTTTGGGGATAACATTTTTATAAACATATTAGAACGGAGAATAACAGAAAATTTAGCTTCAATACTTGAAGCTGGTTTTTTATCCAGTATCATAATGGGAGAAACTAGTTAAGGGGCGTTAATATGAGTAAGGATTTTAAGCTGTATTCTGATTTTCAGCCGGGAGGGGACCAACCCGAAGCCATCCATAAGTTAAGGGAAGGGCTACAAGATGGACTTGCTCATCAAACCCTATTAGGGGTAACGGGGTCTGGTAAGACGTTCACTATTGCCAACGTTATTGCGCAAGAGAACCGGCCTACCATGTTAATGGCGCATAATAAAACCTTAGCGGCACAGCTTTATAGCGAAATGAAAGCCTTCTTCCCAGACAACGCTGTGGAATATTTCGTTTCTTACTATGACTATTATCAGCCTGAAGCTTACGTCCCAAGCTCCGATACTTTCATTGAAAAAGATGCGTCTGTAAACGAACACATTGAGCAAATGCGGTTATCTGCGACCAAGGCCTTACTCGAACGTCGCGATGTGATTGTGGTGGCTTCTGTGTCGGCTATTTACGGTTTGGGTGACCCTGACAGCTACTTAAAAATGATGTTGCACCTAACGGATGGCATGATCATCGACCAACGCTCAATTTTAAGGCGTTTAGCGGACTTGCAATATACGCGGAATGACCAAGCTTTTACGCGGGGGACTTTCCGTGTCCGTGGTGAGGTTATCGATATTTTTCCTGCGGAATCAGACGAGTATGCCTTACGTGTTGAGCTATTTGATGATGAAGTTGAACGGTTGTCATTATTTGACCCATTGACAGGGCAAATACAACATCGTGTTCCTCGTTTCACCGTTTATCCAAAAACGCACTATGTCACACCGAGAGAACGCATTCTTGAGGCAATGGAACAAATTAAGGTTGAATTGGCGGATAGACGAAAAGTATTACTAGAAAACAATAAATTACTGGAAGAGCAACGTATTACTCAACGAACGCAATTCGACTTAGAGATGATGAATGAGCTCGGTTATTGTTCAGGTATTGAAAACTATTCACGCTACTTATCGGGTCGTGCTCCTGGTGAGCCACCGCCGACACTATTTGATTACTTACCCGCAGATGGCTTGCTGGTGGTGGATGAATCTCACGTTACTATCCCGCAAATAGGCGCGATGTATAAAGGGGATCGCTCAAGAAAAGAAACCTTAGTTGAATATGGGTTTCGTCTTCCTTCTGCATTAGATAACCGCCCAATGCGCTTTGAAGAATTTGAAGCCTTAGCTCCTCAAACTATTTATGTGTCGGCAACGCCGGGTAACTACGAGCTTGATAAATCAGGCAATGAAGTGATTGAGCAAGTTGTTAGGCCTACTGGCCTACTTGACCCGATTATAGAAGTCCGCCCAGTTACTACCCAAGTGGATGATTTACTGTCTGAAATCCGTATCCGTGTACAGAAAAATGAACGTGTATTAGTCACTACTTTAACAAAACGTATGGCAGAGGATTTAACGGAATATCTCGAAGAGCACGGTGAGCGAGTGCGTTATCTTCACTCAGATATCGATACAGTCGAGCGTGTGGAAATTATTCGCGACCTGCGACTTGGTGAGTTTGATGTACTGGTTGGGATCAACTTATTAAGAGAAGGCTTGGATATGCCAGAGGTCTCTCTGGTGGCTATTTTGGACGCGGACAAAGAAGGTTTCTTGCGCTCAGAGCGTTCACTTATTCAAACCATAGGGCGTGCGGCTCGTAACTTAAATGGTAAGGCAATCCTTTACGGAGACAGGATCACCAACTCCATGCAAAAAGCGATTGCAGAAACAGAGCGTCGCCGTGCTAAACAAATGGCGTTCAACGAAGAACATGGAATCGTACCACAAGGTTTGAATAAGAAAATCGGTGATATCCTGCAAATTGGCCACAAAGTGGGTGGTAAAGGAAAAAACCGTACGAAAGACAATGGTAAAAATAATAATTCGGTTGATATCCAATCGATGTCGACAAAAGAGTTGGAGCAACGGATTTCGCAACTTGAAGCGCAAATGTATAAGCATGCTCAAGATCTTGAATTTGAAGCGGCTGCGCGAGTCCGAGACGAATTGCAGGAGATACGCTCTCAGTTTATCGCTAATTCGTAATTTTCCTCATACCTCACGCTGTGGGGGGTGTTGGCTACGTTTAGTCACTCGGGTCACATATTTATGTATGCTCCCCGAGCTGCCTTCACTTGCCGCCTACCCACAACGCAAAGTATTTTGAAAATAGATTTTGTGGAAATACAGGAAACAAAGGGCTAATTTTAGGGAAGGTTTTCCGCTGCGGGTATTTAGCAGCGGAATGGCGGTTAGGGGGTTATAACAAGTTGATGGTTTCTTCGATGGCTTGCAGTAACAGCTTTCTATCATGGCGATAGGGAATATCGTCAGCTTCGAGTACCCGTTGAATTATTTTGCGTTCAGGGCTGATATTGCTTGTTTGTGTGCGAGGGCCAAGGATTAACGCATCAATTTTTTGGCAACCAATATAATGCTCCATCATTTTTAGCTTGTCAGGCAAAGACAGGTTTGCTGCTGGGGAGCTAATTTCTTTCGCTAAGTTACCAATATAAATCATCGGGGCTTTACATTCGCGCAGTGCAGCTGCAATTTCATCCAAAAGCAATAATGGCATTAAACTGGTAAAAAAGCTGCCGGGGCCGATAATAATTAAGTCTGCTTGGTGGATAGCCTGTAAGGCTTCTTTCGTTGCCTTTACTGTCGGGTATAAGCGTAATTCTTGCGGGATTTCATGTAAGGCATCAACATTCACCTCACCGTATACTTCATTGCCCATTTCATCGATAGCCATTAAATCAACAGGGGATTCCGACATCGGGATCAACTGCGCATCAACTTTTAGCATATTACGGATAAGATTTATGGCTTCTAACGGACGAACACTTAGGTGGTCTAATGATTTTAACATTAAATTACCTAAATTATGGCCTGAAAGTTCACCATTACCGCTGAAACGGTATTCAAACATCGCAGAAGCAATGGATGGTTCAGTAATTAGCTGATTTAAACAGTTACGCATATCTCCCCAAGCGATCCCGCCTTCAGAGCGACGAATACGGCCTGTTGAGCCCCCATTATCGGTTGTGGTAACAATACCCGTTAAACGAGAACCTAAAGAAGAAAGTGAAGACATCACGCGACCAAGTCCATGCCCGCCACCTAGAGCGACAACATGCCTGAGATCCGCCAGACTGCAATTCGGCATAGTGTTCCTATATCAGTTAATTTTCAGTACTTATAAAAGCAAGTAAACCAGCGAGTTACGAAATGCGTTTTTTACGCTAAGCCCGTTTTATGGCGACTAAAATAAATTGGGCGTTAATCTATCATAAAACATCATTCTTAGCTTAAGTACTGTGACAAAAAACAATAAAAGAGACGATTCTGTATTGATGTGAGTCTTAGAAGGAAAAATGCGCTAGGGAGTTTTCATTTTAAATTATTATCTATATCATGTAAATAATTCTCATTTTCATTATTTATTTTATGGATCAATATGTCTGATTCAGAATTACAGCGCCTGTTTGCTCGCCATTCATCGTCGTTATGCCGTTATCTGAATATGTACCTTAAAGACCATAATTTAAGTATGGATATCACACAGGAAAGCTTTGCTCGAATGGCAGAGTTAATGAAAACATCAACTATTCAAGATTTTGATGCGTATTTGTATCGAATTGCGAAAAACCTGATGGTTGACCACTTCCGGCTACAGAAAAAACAACAATTAATGGCGATCAGTGACCAACAATGGCAAGAGATCCCATCGCGGGTAAAAGGTATTGAAGCCACGGTTATTCATGATCAACAACTTGCACAAATTCAGAAAATTATTCAATCTTTGCCGCCCAGGACTCAGGAGATATTTCGCTTGCATCGAGAAGAAGGATTAGCTCAAACGGAAGTAGCGCAGCGCTTAAATATTTCATTAAGCACAGTCGAAAAACATTTAGCCAATGCATTGGCAATGCTAATTCATAAATGGAGAGACTAGTCATGAAGCCATCTGATAGTCCATCTGAAATTGAAAACAAAGCCGCAATGTGGGTTGTTAAAACCACGCAACGAGAGCTGACGTCGCAAGAAAATGAAGATTTCCAGTCTTGGCTCAATGCGTCAGAGTTACATAAGTCTACATACTATCGTGCACGGCAATTATGGGCATTAACAGCCAATAAACCGCGACAACAAACAGTAGATAACCAACAGGGAATGAATAAAAAGAGGCGGCCTCGCTATATTGGTTTATCAATAGCGGCGGTTGTGCTAGTGAGTGTGTTATCCATGTCAATTTGGTATTTTCAATATACACAGCCAGTGGATTACTATGCGAAAACCGGTGAAATACAGCATATTACCTTACCTGATGGTAGCCGTGTTGACCTCGACAGTGGTGCGCAATTGCAATTAGCGTTTAGCCCGCAGTATCGGCAAGTTAATTTATTACGAGGGCGTGCTTATTTTACTGTTGCACCAAAAACGGATACGGAACCAAGGCCTTTTCAGGTTATGGCGAAAAATGGGATAACTCAGGCACTTGGCACTGAATTTTCAGTTGATAATGAAAATAGCAAAGTGGCAGTCAGTGTTTATCAACACAGTGTAAAGGTGTCACTATTCTCAGGGCAAGAAATGGTCATTCCAGCAGGAAATTTCACTCAATATCAATCAGATATAACGCCTATGACTTCAATGGTCAACTCACATTCTACGGTATGGCGAGAAGGACAAATTATTTTTCAGCAGCAAACCTTTCCGGAGGTTATTGCTGAAATAAATCGATACCGTGACAAGCAAATTATTTTATTGACTGAGGAGCGAGTAGGGCACATTAGTGGTGTATTACAAATTAACACACTTGATAGTGGGCTAACGCATTTGGTGTCATCATATGGCTTATCCGTTTATGAAATCCCATTTTTCACTTTAATATATTGATTATTAATAATTAATATAGATATCGAATAATAATAAATTATTTTTTTAAAATTTATTTACGGGTTTTCCTAATTCCCGCGTCTTAATCTAAGTGATTATGATTTTTATTACCATTATCATTTTAGGGATGGGAAATGACTCAAAAAAAGCACCACTATAAAAAAGCAACACTCTGTGTTCACCTTGCATTATTTACGTTACCTGCATTTTCATTTTTCAATCTAGCACAGGCTAACTCAGCGGTAGCATCCGCACAGCAGGAAATAACATTTTCTGTTGCTGCAGGTTCACTTGAAAATGCTTTGCTGCAATTCGCTAGGCAAGCAAAGGTAGAAATAATCATTCAGAGCCGAGAAATTAATGACTTACAAAGTCAAGGCTTGAAAGGAAGCTTTACGCTACAGGAGGGATTACGTCGATTAATTGGTTCAAACCCTGTGCAATATCAATTACAAAATAACCGAATAACAATAGAGCGTATCGCGCCTATTACCGGTGATTCGGTGATTAAGCTAGATAACATTACCGTCACAGCAAGCCAGATCCAACAAGGGGATTGGGTATATAACAGTCCATCATCTGTCAGTGTAATTAGTAAAAAACAAATTGATGACCGCCCACCAAAGCACATAGCTGATGTGTTAGAGCTAACGACAGGTGTCTATTCGAGTGTTAGCCAACAAGACCCTTCTTTATCTGTGAATATCCGTGGGATACAGGATTATGGTCGTGTGAATATGAATATCGATGGTATGCGGCAAAACTTTCAAAAAAGCGGACATGGGCAGCGCAATGGTTCTATGTATATCGACTCAGAACTGCTTTCTGGGGTGGAAATACAAAAGGGCAATACAAGTGGAATGGGAAGCGGTGGAACCTTAGGTGGTGTGGCGACCTTCAATACAGTCAATGCGTCTGATTTTTTATCAAAAGATAAAACTTTTGGTGGAAAATTACATGCGAGTATGGGGTCAAATAATACTCATTTTATTGGCAGTAGTGTGCTGGCATTAGGGAATGAAAACGCGGATTTGTTATTTGCGGCCAGTGAACGACGTCTTGGGGATTATAAACCAGGAACTCACGGTAATATCGGTAATATTCGAGTCAATAATGGGACAGGGCATTATGATGAACTTGCGCACCAATTAAAACACACTCGTATTAATGACAGTAATTACCGAATGACCTCTTATTTGGCAAAAGCCGGTTGGAATATAAGTGACGAACAGCGTTTACAATTTAATTACTTAGAAACCAAAGTGGCAACGCCAAATGCAGGAACGCTAACGAATTTAGGTAGCTCGTGGCCTTATAAGCTAGGGTGGAAAAGTAGCGGTTTCAGTGATGTAACAGCCAAGAATTATTCCCTTGATTACACTCAATTTAGCGATAAACCATGGAGCACCGAGCTAAAAGGAAAAGTGTATTTTGTTGATACCAAAGACAATACAGACACCTATTCCACTAGCCAAATTTATAATAATGGCTACCAGATGGACACTCGAGTCAAAACGGTAGGGATACAGCTTGAAAATCATTCAGAAATTGAATTTAACCATAACAATGTATTAAAAGCGCATTATGGTTTGGAAACTTTCCAAGACAAAGCGAGTAGTAGTTCGACACGTGAAGCGGCGAGTGGAGTGACACCGGACGGAAAACGTTCATTGAGCTCACTTTTCACTAATTTGACTTATGAATACGATGATTGGTTAACATTAGAAGGGGGAATGCGTTATGACTATTATTCTCTCAAAGGCCAAACGAGTATGAGTTATGCAGTACTTCCTTATACCAAAGACAATCCATGTACAGGAAGAAGGTTACGTGATTGCAAGGTTGTTATGACGACGGAAAATTGGGATGTTGATAACTCAGAAGGGGCATTTTCACCCCATATTCGTTTAGCGGTACGTCCTAATCTTGAATGGATGGAATTGTTTACCAGTTATGGGCGGTCATGGCGCCCGCCAGCGATTACAGAAACGTTAACCACAGGAAGTGCTCACAGTAGTTCGACTCAATTTCCCAATCCGTATTTAAAACCTGAGCGTTCAAAAGCTTGGGAAGTGGGGATGAACATCAATTATCCGCAATTGTTTATCGAAGAAGACCGATTTGTGGCAAAAGTTGCCTATTTTGATACACGTGTAGATAACTACATTAACTTAGCGATTGACCGTAAGAAACCAGGGATGGTTAGCCCTAATATTGGAAATGCTGCTTATAGCAACAACTTGGTTGCGACCCGTTTTAGAGGGGTTGAATATCAACTAAATTACGACGCAGGTTTTGTGTATGCAGACCTGACCTTTACCCATATGATTGGCAAAAATAAATTTTGTTCACATCCTGCATGGCTAGGTGGTGTATTGAAGTATGGCGAAGACGTTGGCCCAGGTAACTGGTATGTTGAGCCAAATGAGGCATCAAATAACCATGTGGATTGTGACAGCAGCGCCATTTTCAGCAGTGCAGCGAACTTACCCGGTGACCGTGGTTCCTTTACATTAGGTGGGCGAGCGTTTGATAGAAAACTCGATGGTGGTGTAGTCGTTCGCTTCACGCCAGGTTTTCAAGACTACTCAGTACAATCAAATTCCCCTTACTTAGCTGACTGGCCTAAATATACATTGATTGATTTATATGCAAGTTATGCTTTAACCGATAATTTAACTATTCGAGGAAATGTCGAAAACTTGACCAATCGGGCGTACGTGGTTAGTTATGGGGAAAGCTTGGCCAATACATTAGGTAGAGGGCGAACGGTGTCGGGCGGGATAGAATACCGTTTCTAAATATACGTCATACTTTACGCTGTCGTGTTATTGGTTAATAAATTTTGCACCTTACTATTTATTTTTAATTGATATGCCAATTATTCAATTTGAAATATCGGTTTTGATAAGCGTTGAGTGTTGATATTTATAACGTAAACAATTAGATGGGGAGCTTGCTCCCCATTTTAGATCTATATCAATAAATGTTTAATTAAATAGTTAGAGATGTTAATCAATTAGTATGAAATTATGCTTTTTAAAACCATCTAAAATGGAAAATTATCAGTGATAATAATAGCTTCGGTGATTCTATAATATCTTTTGTAAGTCGTTGTATATAATAGTATATATCGAATTGCAATTCGCTTTTTCAATTTCTATCGGCTAGAATCCTTACATAAATTAAGTGAACAGAGTGACGCATTTTACAGTTTAAAATCAGTGACTCGGTTCCAAATAAAACTCCTAGCCTTTGCGTCTAAGTTTGAATGACTGAATATGATGCACTGGCCGTGGCCTAGAGCCACCAGGGTGCAAGATAGAAATGTCTGCATCTCCCGTACTTGGAAAGGTGTGATTATGCAGCAACTTGTCGATCAATTTGACCGGAAATTTTACTATCTCCGGCTTTCTATAACAGATGTTTGCAACTTTCGTTGCACATACTGCCTACCCGATGGCTACAAGCCAAGCGGTCGTCATGAATTCTTAACATTAGATGAAATTCGTCGTATCAGTACGGCATTCGCAGAATTAGGCACAGAAAAAGTGCGTATTACGGGCGGTGAACCGACCATGCGCAAAGATTTCAGTGATATTATTGCTGCCATCAATGAAAATGAATCGATCAAAAAAATCGCCGTGACCACGAATGGCTATCGTATGGCCAGAGACGTGAAAGAGTGGAAAGATGCTGGACTGAACGCGATCAACGTGAGTGTTGATAGCCTCGATCCACGTCAATTTGCGGCGATCACGGGACAAGACAAATTCTTTCAGGTGATGAAAGGTATTGATGCTGCTTTTGAAGCTGGCTTTGAAAAAGTCAAAGTGAACGCGGTATTAATGAAAAATGTCAACGATATCGCTTTGAAGTCATTCCTAAACTGGATCAAACATCGTCCTATTCAATTACGCTTTATTGAGTTAATGGAAACCGGCGACGGCAGCGATATTTTCCAACGTTTTCATATTTCGGGTGAAACTATTCGCGAGCGTTTAATTGAAGAAGGCTGGTATATGCTTCCACGTTCCCGAAGCGACGGCCCTGCTCAAGTCTTTAGTCACCCAGATTACCAAGGCGAAATCGGGCTTATCATGCCGTACGAAAAAGATTTTTGCCAAAGCTGTAACCGCTTACGTGTTTCCTCACTAGGAAACCTACATTTATGTTTATTTGGTGAAAATGGCATTCCGCTGCGTGATTTATTGGGTGCAGATGACCAAAACGAAGCGTTAAAAGCCCGCATTCAGCGAGGCTTACACCATAAACGAGAAACCCATTTTCTGCATATGGGTGATAGCGGAATTACACCTAATTTATCTGTAATCGGCGGTTAACTCTTTTTTATTTCAGGAGAAGATATGTCCCAACTGACTCACCTCAATGCGTCGGGCGAGGCGCATATGGTTGATGTTTCAGCCAAAGCTGAAACTGTTCGTGAAGCTCGCGCAGAAGCTTATGTCACTATGAATCCAGCAACTCTAACGATGATTGTTGACGGTAGCCATCATAAAGGCGATGTGTTTGCCACGGCGCGTATTGCGGGTATTCAAGCGGCAAAAAATACCTGGCAGCTTATCCCATTATGCCACCCACTGCTGTTAACCAAAGTTGAAGTGATACTCAAAGCGGAACCTGAGCATAACCGAGTTCGTATTGAAACTTGTTGCCGATTAACAGGGAAAACAGGGGTTGAAATGGAAGCATTAACTGCTGCATCCGTTGCTGCTTTGACGATTTATGACATGTGTAAAGCAGTGCAAAAAGATATGGTGATTGGCCCTGTTCGTTTATTAGAAAAAACAGGCGGTAAGTCTGGACATTTTAAGGTGGAATAATGATCACAGTATTATTTTTTGCTCAAGTACGTGAGCTAGTCGGAACAGAACGCTTAGAACTCACTGACACTTACCAAAAAGTTGAAGATTTACGTCAAGCGCTTTCACAAAAAGGCGATCGCTGGGCGTTGGCACTTGAAGATGGCAAATTACTTGCCGCTGTTAATCAATCATTTGTTTCACTAGACCACCCACTCTCAGAAGGGGACGAAGTGGCCTTTTTCCCACCAGTCACTGGGGGGTGATATGGAAAACACCCATATTGCAGTACAAACAGAAAATTTTAGTGTTGGCGAGCAATATCAATGGCTTGCTCAATGCGATAGTGATGGTGCAGTCGTGACTTTTACGGGGAAAGTGCGTAACCATAATTTAGGTGACAGTGTTGCGGCATTAACACTCGAACACTACCCGGGAATGACAGAAAAAGCGTTAACAAATATAGTTGTAGAAGCAAAAGAACGTTGGCCATTGCAGCGAGTCAGTGTGATCCACCGTATTGGTACCTTACAACCTGGCGAAGAAATTGTTTTTGTTGGGGTGACGAGTGCCCATCGAAATGCAGCATTTCAAGCTGCTGAATTTATTATGGATTACTTAAAAACTAAAGCACCATTTTGGAAAAAAGAAACATTACCTGAAAATGAGCGATGGGTGGAAGCGAAAGAAACCGACGAGGCGTCTGCAAACCGCTGGTAATCGCACTTTTTCCTCTGAAAAATACGAATTTGCTGAATGGTATTGTCAAAAGAATGTGTTAGACTTTGGTTAATTTCTCCGATTACAGTATTTTTACTGGGTCGATTTTTCTTTTAGCGAAAGGGTAACCATCATGGGTCAGTTTGATCAACGTAATGATTCTCTTGTCCAGGGTGCCAATACTGGCGTTCAGGCATTTATGTCGCAAGTATACGGCTGGATGACAGTCGGTCTACTGCTGACAGCTTTTGTTGCATGGTATTCAGTTAGCAGCGGTTTGTACTACACCATTGCAACCAATAAAATTCTCTTTTTTGGAATGATTATTGCTGAGCTCGGTTTAGTGATGGGAATTTCATTCCTACTGCAAAAAATTAGTGGCATGGCAGCAACGGGCATGTTTATGCTCTATTCATTGCTCACAGGCTTAACGATTTCAGTTATTCTTGCTGCGTATACAGGTGAGTCTGTTGCGGGTACATTTGTCATTACCGCGGTAATGTTTGGTGCATTAAGCTTCTACGGCTATACCACTAAACGTAGCTTAACAGGTATGGGTAACTTCCTGTTTATGGCGCTGATTGGTATTGTTGTTGCTTCTTTGGTTAACATCTGGCTGCAAAGCACCATGATGTATTGGGTGATCACATACGGTGGTGTTTTACTGTTTGCTGCTTTAACCGCGTATGACACACAAAAACTGAAAGAAATGGGTTCACAAATTGATGAAAACGACAGAGAAACAATGCGTAAATACTCTATCATGGGTGCATTATCTCTGTATTTAGACTTCATTAACCTGTTCTTAATGTTACTGCGTATCTTTGGCGACCGTCGCTAATTTGGTTGGCATTCCTCATTACTCAGTGAAATGAGGGGATAGCAGTCGTTAAAATTGAAAACCCTTGTTACTTTGGTAACAAGGGTTTTTTGATCTAAATACTATCGTAAAATATGATTTGAATATTATTAGCTCATTTGTAATTCAAGATGTTAATGGTAGTTCCAGCACTTTTAGTTGTACTTTCAAAGCGTAATGTTGTTTCTTTATGATCACGCTATTTTCTTCCTAAATAAATAATAAGCCACTGAACTGGTGATTATCGCAATGATAAATAATGGCCATAAACTATGGAAGATAACTGAAAAATCAGCATTTTTTAGGTATATCTGCTTAGTGATTTCAGTAAAGTGGCGAATTGGGTTAATCCAAGTAATTTGTTGCAGCCAAACTGGCATGTTCTCGACTGGGGAAATATAACCTGATAACAACACCGCTGGCATCATAAATACAAATACCCCAATGAACGCTTGTTGCTGAGTTGAACACAGTGCTGAAATAAGTAAACCAAATCCCACCAATGACAATCCGTAAAATAACATGGTGGCATAAAACAGGAGCAGGGAGCCAGCAAAAGGAATTTGATAGCAAAAGATCCCAATAACTAGGACTAAGCTCGCCTGTGCAGTCGCAACGATCAATGCAGGCACCGCCTTACCAATAAATATTTGCCAAGTGGTCAGGGGAGAAACGAGTAATTGGTCAAGGGTGCCTTGTTCTCTTTCCCTCGCGATAGAAAGAGATGTCACAATCAATACCCCAATCGTCGTTATTAAAGCTACCAATGAAGGTACAATAAACCATTTATAATCTAAATTTGGGTTGTACCAATTACGAACGATTAATTTACTGTTGTTTGGTACGGGTTGTGATTGAGTTAGCTCATGTTGGTATTGAGTGACAATTTGTGCAACATAGTTTGCTGCAATTTGCGCACTATTTGAATTACGTCCATCAAGGAGTAACAGCATATTAGCATTATGGTGACTTGCAATATCAGCACTAAAATTTTGCCCAAAACGGACAACCAGCAGCGCCTTGCGGTTATCAAGTGTTTCACGAATATCGTGTTCATTCTTCAATAATAAAACTTGAGAAAACGCACTGGCTTTAGCGAGACGTTGCGTCAGCTCGATAGAATGCTCACCATTGTCTTGGTCAAAGATAGCAATAGTTGTGTTAGTTACCTCAAGTGTGGCGGCCAGAGGAAATAAAATCATCTGAAATATTACGGGTAAAATGAGGATAACCCGTGTTTGCGGTTCTTGAAGTAATGATTGAAGTTCTTTCATAATTAAGGTGTATAGACGATAAAACATAACTTCACCTCAATCCAAACGACGGCGAGTTTTTAGCGCCGTTAGTCCAATAAATAGTATTGCAGAAGCGATTAATAGCAGGAAATCTATCAATAAAACGATATAGATATCACCGGCAAGAAAGAGTGTTTGTAAGCTACTGACAAAATACCGGGCAGGGATAAAATAAGTTACAGCCTGAATAATGGCTGGCATACTATCAATTTCAAAAATAAACCCAGATAACATGATGGCAGGTAAGAAGGCGGCATTCAGAGCGACCATTGCTGCATTAAATTGGTTACGAGTAATTGTTGAAATCAATAACCCCATCCCCAGTGCGGTTGCCAAATAAAGACTGGTAATGACAAATAAGACCAATAGAGAACCGCGATAGGGTACCCCTAAGATAAATGTGGTGACAAACATGCATAACACCATCACAAAAGTACCGAGAACTTGGTAAGGCAATAATTTTGAAAGCAATAATTCAGTTTTAGTAATCTGAGTTGAAAGTAATGCTTCCATCGTGCCACGTTCCCATTCTCTTGCAATAACTAAAGAGGTCAAAATGGCACCAACTACGGTAATAATGATACTAATTGCCCCTGGAATAATAAAATGCTGACTAATTGCAGCTTCATTAAACCAATAGCGCATATTGAGCTCAATTAAGGGTTCTGTTGGGTAGCCTTTATTTTCCCCTTGTTGAATTAGCCACGTTTGCCACACGCCTTGAGTATAAGCTTGTACAAAGTTAGCGGTATTTGGTTCGCTACCATCAGTAATGACTTGAATTGCAGCATTGCCTTGTTTTTTCAACAATTCGGCTGCGAAATTCACTGGGATGACGATAATGCCGCGAATTTCTCCTGCTTGCATTTTATCGATTAATAAATGGCGGTTATTACTAATGGTGGCATCAATAAATGGTGAGCCCGTGAAGGTATCAACCAATTCACGTGCTTGCGAACTTTGTTGCTCAAGTAAAATACCGACACGTAATTTACTTGAGTCTAAATTGATACCGTAACCAAAAATAAATAATAACATCAATGGGATAAGTACAGCTATAAGAGCGCTGCTAGGATCCCGCACAATTTGTTTACTTTCTTTCCAGCATAGCGCTTTAAGCCTACGCCATGAAAAATGGGAAGCGGTGTGAGTCATTGAGCCTCCTGTTGCTTATCATAATTCATGATAAGCTCAATAAATGCATCTTCCATGGAAGGATCAGGGTTTTCAGTACTGGCGATTTGCTGTTTCAGTTCATCAGGGGTTCCTGCTGCAATAATTTTTCCATGGTAAACCAACCCGATACGGTCACAATACTCTGCCTCATCCATAAAGTGGGTCGTAACCATAACGGTAACGCCTTTATCAACCATCCCATTGATATGTAACCAAAATTCCCTACGAGTTAGTGGGTCAACTCCTGAGGTCGGCTCATCTAAAAATAAGATATCAGGCTCATGCATCAATGAGCAGGCGAGGGCTAAACGTTGTTTATAACCCAAAGGGAGGGATTCAGTAACCTGATTGATAATTGGTTTGAAGTTAAAAGCCTCAACCATTTCTTGGATTTTTTTTGCTTGCTGTTGATGATGCAAACCATAAACACCTGAAAAAAATTTCAGGTTTTGCCCTACTTTTAGGTTGCCGTACAGCGAGAACTTTTGTGCCATATAACCAAGGTGCTGTCTGACTTTGTTTGAACTTGTTTTTAAATCCATTCCAAGAACGAGTGCTTGCCCATCTGTTGGCTTCATTAACGCACACATCATTTTAAAAGTCGTCGATTTCCCTGCGCCATTTGGCCCCAATAAACCAAAAATTTCTCCACGTTTAACTTGGAAATTTACGGTATCAGTTGCCGCAAATTGGCCAAATTTTTTGGTTAAGTTACGCGCTTCTATGACGGTTTCTTCAGGATTAGGCGGAATTTGCGGTACGATAGCGGCTAATTCTGAACGATGAGATGGACCCCCACCTAATAAGTCAATAAACGCATCTTCAAAACGCGGCTGCGCCTCAATGAGTTTTCCATCTGCCATATTTAATGCAGTTAATAAATTCGCTTGTGACGCATTAGGTTTCAAAATTAAGCGAATATAGCGGCCTTGGATCACGCCATCGGTGGTTTCAGGTAATACGAGTGCATTTTGCAATACCGTGCGTTTTTGTGAGGCAGGTACATCAAGTAAAAACGAACGTCCCGCCATTTTTTGAGTCAATAATTCGGGTTTTCCTGCATAAAGCTGTTTGCCTTTATTTAACAGCAGCACATTTTTACATTGCTGAGCTTCATCTAAATAGGAGGTACTCCAAAGAATTAGCATTCCATCATCGGCAAGTGTATGAACCATTTGCCATAATTCGCGTCGAGCGATGGGATCAACACCAACACCGGGTTCGTCGAGTAAAAGAACTTTGGGTTTTCCTAATAATGTACAGGCTAATCCGAGTTTTTGCTTCATTCCTCCCGATAACTTACCGGCTAGCCTATCGGTAAAAGGAGCTAGGCTGGTGAAAGAAAGCAGTTGTTGGTAGGTTTTTTGCCGCTCTTCGCCGAGTACCCCACGCAAATCTGCATACAAATTTAAATTTTCTTGTACGGTCAGGTCTTCATATAAACCAAATTTTTGGGGCATATAGCCTAGGCTGGCTCGCATAGCAATGCTGTCGTCGATAGGGTCGAGCCCCATCACGCTAATTTTCCCTGCATCTGGCTTTAATAGTCCTGCAATCATACGCATTAAGGTTGTCTTTCCTGCACCATCAGGGCCGACAAGGCCTGTTACAGAACCCCCATGAATTTCGATTGTTAAACTTTCAACGGCTGGAGTATCCAAGCCAACAAATGTTTTCTCGACTTTGGATAGGCGGATACTGTAATCATCACTCATAGCAAACTCTTACTGTTTATTATCAGCAAATTGAATAGTCACTGGCATTCCTTGACGTAAAGCATCATCAGCATCATTGACGACGATACGTAGTCGATAGACTAAGTCGGTTCTTAAATCCGGTGTTTGTACGCTTTTAGGGGTAAATTCGGCAGTAGGGGAAACAAAACCGATGGTGCCATGGTAAGGCTGGTTTGGGCGGCTATCCGTATACAGTAAGACTTCTTTACCGGGGATGGCATCACCGAGGTGCGGTTCACTTACATAGGCTCGAACCCAAACTGGATTTGTTAAAGTGACGCTAAAAACGGTATTACCTGCACCGATGATCGTGCCTGGCTCTATTGCTCGGGTTAAAACAGTTCCAGGGGAAGGCGCCGTTAAAACGGTATCTTGTAAGTCAAGTTCAGCTTGAGCGACAGCTGCCTCGGCTTGTAGCCATTCGCCTCGCGCAGCCGCTATCTCCTCTTGGCGAAAGCCACTTTGGTATTGGTTCAGCTTATCTTGTGCTGCTTGAAGGGCGGCAAATGCTTGGTTTCGATTGTTCTTCGCGTTGTCTAAGTCATTAGCTGAAATAACGCGAGACGCAGCAAGCCCTTGCTGACGTTTATAAAAGTTATCGGCATACTGCCAAGCGGCTTGTTTTTGCGCTACTTCAGCTTCAACCTGTGCAATCTCTTGAGTTCGGTAACCACTTTCTTTCAAAGCAAGTTGAGCTTTGGCGCTATCACGTACCCCTTTGGCTTTATTTAAGGCGTTAATGTAGGGGCGATCATCCAGTTGACCAAGTTGCTCGCCTGCAATAATTTTTGCGCCTTCATCAACGTTTAGGGATTTGAGCTTACCTGATACTCGGAAACCAAGATTCACTGTCCGAACATCTACATTGCCGTAGAGTGTTAATATTTTGTCTTGCTGTGATTGATAGTAGTAATAACCGCCAATTGCAGCACTGATTAATATGAGAATAATGAAAACAACAACAGAACGGTTTTTATTGCTCATAGCTAACCTTACTTAAAGAATCCATGATATGAAAACAAATTATGTTGTTAGAGGCCGCTGTTTTTAATGGGAAAATGTGGCTCAAGTTGCAATAAAATCATCAGCCTCTAGTTATTATCAATGTGAATGAATCACTTTAATATTTTTATCATATCACTTTTCATATTGTTTGCGATGGCGTAAGCCTGCTAATAATATATTTGTATGTTCAATAAGAACTTGATTAATAATTTTAAATTCATTTTCATTAATATGTTTCCAACCAGTTTGGCGTAATAACGTTTCTCGAGCAATACGAAATGAAAGGGTTTCGCCAAGGATTGCGTGTGTATGAATTAACGTTGTTAAATGATTGGGGTCAGCACCAATATAAATCGCTATCAAACGGTTTAGGCGCGAATGTATTGGGCCTAAAGCCTGTTCATGAATTATCGTATAGGCTTCGGTGGGGTTGAGTTGTTCACGTGCTAATATGCGAGAAAAGCTTAAATTTTTCTTTTCCAACTGAAAATGATTATAAGCAATGACTGTTTTTTGTAGTAAATCAAGCGCATCATCAGTTACCTGTACTGACAAAGGTTGATTTAGAAAGTTGTCAATTGCTTGAAAAACATCATGGAAATCATCCCTGATTGTTTTTGCAATAAGCTGAGCAACAGCTAAGTAAAGCCCTTCTTTTGATCCAAAATAATAAGAAATTGCGGCAATATTTTGCCCTGATGCCTGTGCGATTTTGCGTGTAGTAGCGCCATCAAGCCCTTGTTCTCCATATACATCAGCAGCAGTGAGAAGCAATTGCATTTTCGCATTTTCTCCTCGCAACGTTGACGATGAACTTGTATTCATAACCATTCCTTTAAAAATTCAGAATTAAATAACACCTAACTAGCTCTTAATGGCTTTTCATGTTAATAAAAAGTAAAAAACGACATCTCATAGTACCATATAAGTATATATACTATACGAATGAGATTTTATATTAATTTATTAAGCAAACTAAATTAATATATTTATCATCTGCAAATAATGTTAGAATTTTACACAGTGTCGCACGGCAGTTTGCGCTTTTTCTTCTGACTCACTTCCCCCATAACTGCCACATTCAATTTGAAGCGGTGAAGCCCGGAGTAATTTAATTTGACTACTTTTTCAGACCTCGCGTTAAACGAGGAAATTTTGCTTGCCATTAATGAATTAGGTTATGAAAGCCCTACGCCTATTCAACAACAGGCTATCCCAGCTGTGCTTGCAGGAAACGACCTTTTAGCTAGCGCTCAAACTGGTACGGGTAAAACAGCAGGTTTTACATTACCAATTTTACAAAAGCTTATTACAACTCCTCGTGCAGGAAAGGATCGCAAGCCTATTCGTGCGTTAATTTTGACGCCAACAAGGGAGCTTGCAGCGCAAGTTGCTGAAAATGTAAAAGAATATAGCCGTCATTTACGTATTCGTTCTTTTGTGGTCTTTGGTGGGGTGAGTATTAACCCACAAATGATGAAGTTGCGTGGTGGGGTTGATATCTTAATTGCGACTCCGGGGCGTTTATTAGATTTAGAACACCAGAATGCGGTAGACCTTTCTCAAGTCGAAGTTTTTGTACTGGATGAAGCTGACCGTATGTTAGATATGGGGTTCATTCATGATATTCGTAGGGTGATTAATAAGTTACCCAAAAAGCGCCAAAACTTATTATTCTCAGCAACGTTTTCAGATGAAATCAAACAACTGGCAAATAAATTACTCAATAACCCTGTGACTATTGAGGTTGCTCCGCGAAACTCAGCTTCTGAGCAAGTGACTCAATATGTGCATTTGGTTGATAAAAAACGAAAAGCGGAATTACTTTCGTTTATGATTGGCCGTGAAAACTGGCAACAAGTCCTTGTTTTTACACGTACAAAGCATGGTGCAAACCGTCTGGCTGAGCATTTAAATAAAGATGGTGTCAAAGCTGCTGCTATCCATGGCAACAAAAGCCAAGGGGCTCGTACTCGTGCACTAGCTGACTTTAAATCTGGAGATATTCGTGTGTTAGTGGCAACGGATATCGCAGCCCGTGGTCTCGATATTGAACAGCTTCCTTATGTGGTGAATTTTGAGCTTCCTAATGTTGCCGAAGACTATGTTCACCGTATCGGTCGTACAGGCCGCGCAGAAGCAACTGGGATGGCAGTTTCCTTAGTGTGTATCGATGAGGCTAAATTACTCAAGGATATCGAAAAATTATTGAAAAAATCGATTCCATTGATGGCGATTGAAGGCTATGAGCCCGACCCTTCCATAAAGGCTGAGCCAATTCAAAAAACACCACAACGCAATGAACGTCGTTCAGGCGGTTCAGGTGATAGGAATCAAAGTAAAGCACCACGTCGTAGCAATGCACCATCATCAAAGCCGAGTTCAGGGAAGGGGGCGGGTTCTCCATGGAAAAACGCACAGAAAAAAGTTAAACAAGGGCGAAGTGACAGCTAACCTTCCATAAGCTTGCGGCTCTTTTTAATGTTAATAGCATTAAAAAGAGCTACTTGCAAAGTCACGTTAAGCTAGTTTTTGGTATCTCCCACCTTAGAAGTTTTTCTGCTCATCTATTAAATAAACGGTATGATAAGCAGGTATTATTACGTTTTTTGTGAGCCATTTATGCGCGTTTTGTTAGCTCCTATGGAAGGAGTTTTAGATCCTCTAGTTCGTTGTTTATTAAGTGAAGTTAATGACTATGACCTGTGCATAACCGAGTTTGTTCGCGTGGTTGATACCCTTTTACCGGCAAAAACATTCTACCGTTTATGTCCTGAACTAAAGTATGGAAGCCGCACCCCTTCAGGGACATTAGTTCGTGTGCAGCTATTAGGGCAGCACCCTCAGTGGTTGGCAGAAAATGCAAACCGAGCGGCTGAATTAGGATCTTGGGGAGTCGACTTAAATTGTGGTTGCCCATCAAAAACAGTGAATGGTCATGGTGGTGGTGCGACTTTATTAAAGCAACCCGATTTAATCTATCGAGCCGCTAAAGCAATGCGAGAAGCAGTTCCAAAAGAGTTACCTGTTTCGGTTAAGGTTCGTTTGGGGTGGGATAGTTCTGAATTTGCTTATGAGATTGCAGATGCAGTTCAACAAGCAGGAGCAACAGAACTTACTGTTCACGGTAGAACCAAAGAAGACGGTTATAAAGCAGAGAACATTAATTGGTCTGCCATTGGCGAAATCCGTCGTAAATTGTCGATTCCAGTGATTGCTAATGGTGAGATTTGGGATTATACAAGCGCACAGCGCTGCCTTGAAATCACAGGATGTGATGCCGTAATGATTGGCCGTGGAGCACTCAATACGCCAAACCTTAGCCGGGTGGTCAAATTTAATGAGTCTAAAATGCCTTGGGAGCAAGTTGGCAAGTTGCTATTAAAGTATACGGAACTTGAAAAACAAGGAGATACAGGCCATTACCATGCAGCCCGAATTAAACAATGGCTAGGCTATTTACGCAAAGAATATCATCAGGCAGATGAACTATTTTCTCAAGTTAGATCATTAAAAAATGCCCAACAGATTGCACAAGTGATAACTGAAATAGTGAACAATTAATTATGAATAATGTTAATTAGCAAGAATTTATAGTTGCGAAATTAACTTATAGGGTCTTTACTTAATTGGTAGGAGAGTGATTTAATTTATTTAAAGCTCTACTATTATATGGGAACATTTTAACATTATAGTGAAATTACCGAGTCTGGGAGGCGTAAGATGGGTGTAATTGCTTGGATTATTTTTGGTTTAATTGCTGGTGTTTTAGCTAAGTGGCTGATGCCAGGTACTTATCACATGGGGTTCATTATGACCACCGTGCTGGGGATTGTTGGTGCTGTTGTGGGTGGTTACATCAGTACTTTCTTTGGTAAAGGAAAAGTTGATGGCTTCAACTTTGGGAGTTTTGTTGTCGCGGTCATCGGTGCGATTGTCGTACTGTTCTTAGCCGGGATATTTGCCAAATAGCCATTTCTTCTACTTGGTAAATGCTCATTCTATAAGCCACTTAAATATCGAGTGGCTTATATTTTTATGGAAGAAGAGGGTTACGACTCGATTGGCAGGCCGTTATCTTGCCCCCATTGGGCCCATGAACCATCATACAAACGCAGGTTTTGGTTACCTAATAAGGTTAATGCCATTAATACCACTGCAGCGGTCATTCCTGAACCACAGGTCGTCACAGAAGGCGCATGGATATCTACACCTTGCTTAGCAAAGATAGCTTTAAGTTGCTCTGGTGATTTGAATGTACCATTTTCCACAAGAAGATCCCATGGGACGTTTTTGCTCCCTGGAATATGCCCCATACGTAAACCCGGACGCGGTTCTGGCGCTTGGGCAAGAAAGCGTGGCTCTGCGCGAGCATCAATAATTTGAATTTTGCCTTGATTTACAATCTCAAGTACTTGTTCTTGATTCAGTGCGTTACTGTCTTTACGTGTGGCATGGAATTGCTTCGCAGCTGGCGGAGTGACTTCCCCTGACCGAACATCAAACCCAGCAGCTTTCCAAGCATCGATGCCACCGGCTAAAATTTTAACGTTTTTGCAGCCCATCGTGGTGAAAGTCCACCATGCTCTTGGGGATGAAAATAAGTTATTCTGAGAATAAATAATAACTTGGGTGTCATTGCCAATACCCATGGCACTAACTGCTTGGCTAAAAACTTCAGCACTTGGCAGCATATGAGGTAAATCACAGCTTTTGTCTGCAATTTCATCTTGATGAAAGAACTGAGCGTTAGGAATATGTTCTTCTAAATATTGTTGGCGGCAGTCATAAGGTGCGGTTGGTGGTGGAGAGGAAGCATCGAGCACAATGATGTTATTATCAAATAGATGTGAATTTAACCATTGTGGGGTTACGAAATAATCGTTGTACATAAGCTATCTCCATCCTGGGTTGCTAAATTATTTAAAAATTACTGAATTTGATTAGGTGCTGGCAGTGCTGAAGGGGATTGCGGTTGACCTTGTTCAAGTGGTGTTGTTGAACGGGTATAAATGTTCATACCAGCTAAAACAATACCGCCTACAGAACCAAAAGCACATAATGCGCAAAGTGCGATAACAACCTTTTTCATTTTCTATAGCCTGCCTAGTGATAAAAATCCAAATAGTGTAAGAACTCAAAGTATAACCGGATGAGTGTTGCAAACAAGTTAAAAGCTATTTTTTCTGTCGCATAATGGGCGTTTTGCAAAAAGCTTCCCAATTTTTATGTATAATGGGTATTAATACAGTAGTTTTGCGAAGCGGTTGGCAAAAGAGTTTTTTTCATATTTCATATTGTTGTCAGTTTCGTTATCTTTCATTTTAACTTTGGTCACCTGCATAATTTATGTCCCTGTCGAATAAAACTAAAGAACAAATAACTCAGTGGTATAAAGGGTTGTCCGTACAAATTGATGGGTTTGTTTCAAGAGCCCCGCAGCGGCAGATGATAGCGCAAGTCGCGAAAAATTTAGCGGATGATGACGGCCGCCATTTGGTCATAGAAGCGCCTACTGGAGTAGGGAAAACTCTATCTTATTTAATACCGGGGATAGCGGTTGGTAGGGAAGAAGGAAAAACCTTAGTGGTTAGTACGGCGAATGTGGCATTACAAGACCAAATTTATAGTAAGGATTTACCGTTATTAAGCAAAATTATTCCTGATCTAAAATATACAGGTGCATTTGGGCGTGCTCGTTATGTTTGCCCCCGTAATTTAGAAGCTATTTGTGCAGCAGAAGGTGAGCAAATAGATTTAATGTTATTGGTGGAAGACAAAACGGAAATTGCGAATAGTGAAGAACGGGCAATTTGTCAGCAGCTGCGGCATGATTTTCAAAGCTTTGCATGGGATGGGCTAAGGGATCATCACAAACGGGCATTTAGCGATAGCTTATGGCGTAAAGTCAGCACAGATAAAATGAACTGTTTAGGCCGTAATTGCCAATTTTATCAGCGGTGCCCATTTTTTATTGCTAGGCGAGAAATCGAAGATGCAGATGTAGTGGTTGCTAACCACGCGTTGGTAATGGCAGCTATGGAGAGTGAGTCGGTATTACCTGACCCGAAAAATTTATTATTAGTGCTTGATGAAGGTCACCATGTTCCAGACGTTGCAAGGGATGCCCTTGAAGTTGAAGGCGAAATTACGCTAGTTCAATTAACGGCACAGCTTGATAGCTTTATTCAGCATGTTGGGCAATATATGGGGCAATTTCGCCCAGCAAAACCACCAAAGTTAGCTAACCCTGAACGATTACAGCAACATGCAGAAAAATTGCGTGAAACATTTCGTGATTTTTCATTACTAGCAAATGCCTTATTGCCAGAAACGTCAAAAGAAACTGAGTATTTATTTCCGCTAGGTGTATTGCCTGAAGCAATGCAATTAAGCTGTCAGGTGCTATTTAAGCAGACAGATGCCCTACAGGGGTTAGCGGAAGCTATCTTAAATGATTTGACGGAACAAACTGCGAAGCAAGATATTGTTCGCTTACATCGGTCGATTATTGTAACTAGTAGGGCTATGGGATACTTTGAAAATATGTCGAAGCTCTGGCGGCTGGCGGCATTAGAGCAAAGTTCAGGTGCCCCTGTGTCAAAATGGTTAAGTCGGCGTTATGAGAAAAACCAATCTCGTTTCTTTATGCATTGTGCTGGGATCCGGGTGAGTGAGCAATTACAACATTTGTTATGGCGAAATATTCCTCATATTGTGATTACATCAGCAACGCTGAGGTCGTTGAACAGTTATTCACGTTTTATGGAACTTACTGGGCTGTCTGAAAAAAGTGATGATCGCTTTGTGACATTGTCCTCTCCTTTTAACCATGTTGAGCAGGGAAAAATTATTATTCCTAAAATGGAATATGAGCCAACGATAAACAATGAAGCGGAACACTTAGCGGAAATGGCGGTGTTTTTTCGTGAACAATTTATTAAAAATACTCACCGTGGCGTGTTGGTTTTATTTAGTAGTCAAAGAGCAATGGAAGGTTTTCTTGAGCACGTAAAAGATTTGCGTTTGCAGCTTTTAGTTCAAGGAGATCAACCACGTTATCGGTTAGTCGAAACACATTGTGAAAGAATTAATCAAGGGCAATCTAGTGCTTTAATTGGCTTACAATCGTTTGCTGAGGGGTTAGACCTAAAAGGGGAATATTTAACGCAGGTCCATATTCATAAAATTGCATTTCCACCAGTAACAAACCCTGTGATTATCACTGAAGGTGATTGGTTGAAGTCGTTGAAGCGATACCCGTTTGAAGTTCAAAGTTTACCGAGTGCTTCATTTAATTTGATACAGCAAGCAGGTAGGTTAATTCGTAGTCATGAATGTTATGGTGAAATTATTATTTATGATAAACGGTTATTAACTAAAAATTATGGCAAAAGATTATTAAATGCATTACCTGTATTTCCGATAGAACAGCCTGAAATATCTAAAAACAGTAAATAATTATCATTAAGTTAATGTATTTTTTTAAGGTATTTAAATTTCAATAATAGTTTGATTTATATAGCTAATTGTTAGTAAATAAAATGGCCACTTTGCAGTGGCCATTGGTCAATTTGAATTGACTCTATTTACGACATTACTCAATATTAGCTTCTAAAAACCAGAGGAATTTATCCATATCGCGGGAAGCCGCGGTAAACATATCTGCGGTATCTTCGTCTTCCACTTCATCAATTGCTTTTCGAATATCATTCGCGACGACCGCATAACGGTCTGCTAATGCTTTCAAATGATCTTGTACACTGTGAATATTAATTGGGTAAGCCTCTAACGAAGTGAAGCGGCTAACTTCTTGGGTTGTACCAATAGCAACGCCTCCCAATTGAACTGCGCGTTCAGCGAATTCATCTAAGTGTTCAACTAGCGTGGTTCTAAAACCATCTAACATTTCATGTACGGCGATAAAATTGCGACCACGCATATTCCAGTGGGCTTGTTTAGTCATTAGAGAGAGATCGGTAAAATGGACTACCATAACATTAAGTATTCCAATGGTTTCCAATTTTACGCTGTCTTCCATATCATTGCGTGTATATAAAAGTTCATTTGAAGATGCTTTAAATAATTTAGCTGTACTCATGATTCATCCTCTCTTAAATATGAATTTGTTTAGTAACCTCATCTGTCAATAAATATAAAATAATAAACCGACTTTGTCATAATGTAATAAACGATTAGTTTAATAGGCCTATTCGATAGGTTTTATTAACTGTTAATTTATTGTGGATCTTGAATGCTGATAGTTTTTAGCAATAAGTGCTATAGCACCAATTAAATAATAAAATAAAAATAAAAAATGATTATTTCAAATTGATGAATAAATCTTTACATGAAAAAAGGTTAATAAATATCAGCATATCGAATTTATTAACCTTAACGACTTCGTTTGCCATTAGATTTTGTAGCTAGGACACTTTTTCTATTTTTGACTTTGGTACCGCTGTTGAGGTTGAACCAATAGAAGCACAGACAATACATAACAATGCCAACCATTGAGTCATCGTTAAGTGTTCATGTAGAAAAACGATCCCCAAAAATGCGCCCATACAAGGTTCAAGGCTCATTAATGTACCAAAAGTTCGAGCAGGCAAGCGAGTTAGCGCGATCATTTCTAATGTATAAGGGAATGCGGTTGATAAAATCGCGACGGCTAGCGCAAGAGGTAAGATTGATGGGTCAAACATCACCTCGACTCCAGTTTGCATTAAGCCAATAGGGAAGAAGATCAAGGCAGAAATAAATGAACCGATTGCGACGGTTGCTGCACCGTAGCCAGCCCCTGCGCGTTGTCCGAAAATAATATAAATACCCCAACAAACCCCTGCACCAAGTGCATAAATGGCGCCAAGTGGGTCAATGGAATCGATATCATCGCCAATAGGAAGTAAAAATAACAACCCAACAATAACCAGCGCTATCCACAGAAAATCAATAGGGCGACGAGAAGAAAACATCGCAACGGCTAATGGCCCTGTAAACTCTAATGCAACGGCTATCCCTAATGGAATACGCTCAAGAGAAAGGTAAAATAAATAATTCATGGTTCCTAAGGACAAGCCATAAGTTAACAATGGAACCAGTGAATTTCTTCTGAATTTTAAACGCCAAGGCTTAAAAATAACAAATAATATAATCGTAGCAAGCAATAAACGTAAACCAGTAACACCGGGAGCGCCGATAACGGGAAATAAAGTTTTAGCTAAAGAAGCCCCGCTTTGAATAGAGGTCATTGCAAGCAGTAATAACCCTATAGGTAATAGCGGAAATGCGCTCTTTTTAGTGTCGGCAGACATAAATAAGTAAACCTCGGAAAACGTAACTTAATTGATAATAAATATTTAGAAAATAAGTATTTAGTGATGAAAAATAATTTCTTAAAGATTATCTCATAAAACGGCACGGCTTTATATTTCTTTGTGGTTTAGCTATCGCTCATAAGGGGGGAAATGTGCTCTATTGGCTGTCAATATGTTGGTTTAGGTGAATTGTAGTGCTATAAACATGAATTAGTCTCATTTTATTATGACAGAGGGCGAAGCTTGAGCTTCTGCATTAGGCTCGTATAATTCAATTCTCTAAAAAGTCACAATAAAAATGGAAAATGAGGAACAGATGGGAAAGATTAAAAGTATTGCAGTGTATTGTGGTTCCAGTATGGGAAATAATGAGGTCTATCAGCAAAAAGCCATTGAATTTGCTAAAGAAATGGTTAAGCGTGATATTACATTAGTTTATGGCGGTGCTAGTGTGGGAATTATGGGGACAATTGCTGATACCGTTTTGTCATTAGGGGGAAAAGCGATTGGAGTTATCCCATCATTGCTAGAAGAACGCGAAATTTCTCATAAAAATTTAACCGAGCTATATAAAGTTGAAACGATGCATCAGCGTAAAAGTAAAATGATCGAACTTGCTGATGCCTTTGTCGCTTTACCTGGCGGTTATGGCACACTTGAAGAGTACGCAGAAGTATTTACTTGGAGCCAAATTGGTTTACATGCTAAGCCGTGTGCCTTGTTTAATATTAATAATTATTGGCAGCCATTGATTGATATGACAAATAAAATGGCAGATGAAGGTTTCCTGCATGAAAAATATCGTCATATGGCGATTGTGAATGATTCACCTGCTGAATTATTAGAAAGTTTTGAATCTTATATTGCCCCATCAATTAAAACCTACGACTAGCATCAATACTGAAATAACAGAGAGGAATGCATGATAAGGGAAGCTATCAAAAATGATGTGGACTCTATTCTTTCACTTTACCAAATTTTGTTTTCGGAGATGGCATTACTTGACCCTGAGCGCTTACAACCCGCTGAACAGGCTAAGGAATTTATTGAAAATGCAATTATTGACGATAAATTTTATGTGTTAGTTGCTGAATTCAACGGTGAGATTAAAGGGTTTTGTATTGCACAACAGCAAATCGCTGACCCTTATAGCTGCATTGTTCCTCGAAATTTTGGTTATATTTTTGACCTAGTGGTTGATCCTAATTTCCGTGGTGAAAAAGCAGGGCAAAAATTACTAACTGCGATGAAAGCGTGGGCGAAAAGTCGACAACTGAGCCACTTGGAGCTGTCAGTATTAGCGCAAAATCATAAAGCGATTAAGTTTTATGAACGAGAAGGGCTTACTGAAATCAGTCGTACTATGGGGATCACACTATAGTTTGGCAATATAATCGGTCTTTCCTTTCGTGTTAATCAATTTGCTGAAAACAGCACAAGATCTAAGCGGCGTAATATGGCATAATGCGCCGCTATTTATACCTGCCGTACTCTAATGACCATGCATGGAATGCATTTTACTGCTCAAATGATTATTTTGGGTTATTTTGCACGCCGTAGTCATGGGCCTCTAATCATCGCAGGCTATTTTACACCGTTTAATTTAAGGCATAGCAGTGTTAACAACGAACAATATCACTATGCAGTTTGGCAGTAAGCCACTGTTTGAAAACATTTCAGTTAAATTTGGCACAGGCAACCGTTATGGTTTGATCGGCGCAAATGGCGCGGGTAAATCCACATTTATGAAGATCTTAGGGGGAGATTTAACCCCTACAGCTGGAAATGTGAGCACGACTGATCCAAATGAGCGTATTGGTAAACTTCGCCAAGATCAGTTCGCATTTGAAGAATTTACCGTACTTGATACCGTGATTATGGGTCATAGCGAGCTGTGGGACGTCAAACAAGAGCGCGATAGAATCTACGCCTTACCTGAAATGAGCGAAGAAGACGGCTACCGCGTGGCTGATCTAGAGGTCGCTTATGGTGAAATGGACGGTTATAGCGCGGAAGCTCGTGCCGGTGAATTATTGTTGGGTGTAGGTATTCCTGTCGAACAACACTATGGGCCAATGAGTGAAGTTGCACCAGGCTGGAAACTGCGTGTGCTGTTGGCACAAGCCCTATTTTCTGACCCAGACATCTTATTACTCGATGAGCCGACGAATAACTTGGATATCGATACTATTCGTTGGTTAGAGCAAGTGCTGAACGATCGTAACTGCACGATGATCATTATTTCCCATGATAGGCACTTTTTGAATACCGTATGTACGCACATGGCTGACCTAGATTACGGTGAATTGCGTTTATTCACAGGTAACTATGATGAATATATGATTGCGGCAACCCAAGCGCGTGAGCGCCTATTATCGGATAACGCGAAGAAAAAAGCGCAAATTGCTGAGTTACAGTCTTTCGTTAGCCGCTTTAGCGCGAATGCCTCTAAGTCGAAACAAGCGACTTCTCGTGCACGTCAAATTGATAAAATTCAATTGGATGAGGTGAAAGCGTCTAGCCGTCAAAACCCATTCATTCGTTTTGAACAAGAGAAAAAATTGTTCCGAAATGCACTTGAATTAGAAGCAGTGACCAATGGTTATGATCAAGGGCCATTATTCAAAAACATCAATTTATTACTGGAAGTTGGCGAAAAAATGGCGGTTATTGGTGCTAATGGTATCGGTAAAACGACATTCTTAAAAACGTTGGTGGGCGAGCAGCATGCAACTAGCGGAATGGTTAAATGGTCAGAAAACAGTAACATTGGTTACTATGCCCAAGACCACGCAGAAGATTTTGAAACAGATTTAACCGTGTTTGACTGGATGAGTCAGTGGAAAAATGAAGGGGATGACGAGCAAGCGGTGCGCAGTATTTTAGGCCGTTTACTGTTTTCTCAAGATGACATTAAAAAGAAAGTTAAAGTGTTATCCGGTGGTGAACAAGGGCGTATGTTATTTGGCAAGTTAATGATGCAACAGCCAAATATTTTGATTATGGATGAACCAACCAACCACTTGGATATGGAATCCATCGAGTCATTAAACTTAGCCCTCGAATTATACAAAGGAACGTTAATTTTCGTTTCCCATGACCGTGAGTTTGTTAGCTCGTTAGCGAGCCGTATTTTAGAAATCAAAGAAGATAAAGTAATTGATTTCAAAGGTAGTTATGATGAATACCTGACAAGCCAAGGTGTAGTGCTTTAAATATCGTTTTGGATTAGAAACAAAAAGCCCTCAGTTTTGATTGAGGGCTTTTTAATGGGCGAAGTAAACTTAGTTTTTTTTCACAAACTCAGATTTCAATTTCATTTGACCGAAACCATCAATCTTACAGTCGATATTGTGGTCGCCCTCGACCAAACGGATACCTTTAACGCGGGTACCGATTTTTAGCATTGAAGAGCTGCCTTTGACTTTGAGATCTTTAATCACGGTGATGGTATCGCCATCAGCTAGCAGGTTGCCATTGGCATCTTTTACAATTAATTCATCAATATCAGCTACAGGCTCGGCATCATTCCATTCATGCGCGCACTCAGGGCAGATATACATATCGTTATCAGTATAGGTGTATTCAGACTGGCATTTCGGGCAAGGAGGGAATTGCATATTCATACTCTCAGTAACTTTATCAAAAGAATAAACAGTGGTGATATTTAAACCATCAAGCACCACAAAAGAGGGATAGTATAAGGTGAAAGGACAATTAAATTATTTTTTCGGATTATTCTTAATTTTAGTGTGATTGAAATAGGAAAAAGGCGAGAAAAGCCTCGCCTGAATGATGAAAAAAGTCAATTTGCTCGAAAATTTAGCCGTTACCCTTTAGCACAGACTTCACAATGCGGGTCTTTGCTAAGTCTAAATTGGCGGAAATCCATTGTCATTGCATCAAATAGCAATACTTTTCCTGAATTAACCTTCCCATAATTAGCTAATAATTTAATTGCTTCCATCGCCTCTAGCGTACCAATGGTCCCGACTAAAGGGGACATGACCCCAGCTTCAACGCAAGTTAAGTTATTGTCACCAAATAAACGGCTTAAACAGTGATAGCAAGGAGTACTTTCTTCATAAGTGAAAACAGATAATTGTCCTTCCATGCGGATAGCTGCACCTGAAACCAATGGTTTTTTATGCGGTAAACACAACCGGTTGAGCTGTTCACGAATGGCGACGTTATCAGTGCAATCTAAGATCACATCATGATGTGTGATTAATTCATCAAGTTGTGCATCATCTAGCTGTGCATTGACGGTATCAATTTGGATATGTGGGTTAATGGCTGCAAGCTGTGTTTTTGCAGAATCAACTTTTGGCATATCAATGGTCGCATCACGATGTAACACTTGCCGTTGTAAGTTAGATAATGACACGGTGTCGAAATCCACCAATGTCAGGTGACCAACACCTGCTGCGGCAAGGTATTGAGTTGCAGCGCAGCCTAAACCACCAAGGCCAATAACCAGCACTTTGCCAGCTTTAAGTTTTTCCTGCCCATCGAAATCAAACCCACGGAGGATAATTTGGCGGTTGTACCGCAACATTTCCGGATCGCTAAGCTCTTGCACTGTTATTATTCACTTTTTAATAAATAGTTAAACATTTCGACTTCAACCATTTCACCCGCTTCAACACGGCCACGTTCTCTTTCAAGGACAATAAAGCAGTTAGCTAAACTAAATGAACTAAACACGTGTGAGCCTTGGTGACCCGTCGTGGCGACTTGCAATTGTCCTTGTTCATTAGCGCTTAGAATTCCTCGTTGAAAATCTAAACGACCAGGGCTTTTCTTCAACGCGGTGGTAACCGGAACTTTGAAGCGTAGCGGGGCACGCCATTGGCTGTGTCCTGAAAGGCGTGCAATCAGTGGTTGAACCAATTGGTAGAAGGTGAGTGCGGCAGAAACAGGGTTCCCCGGTAGCCCACAAAACCAAGCGTCACTTAACTTACCAAATGCAAAGGGTTTTCCTGGTTTAATGGCTAACTTCCAAAAACCAATCGTGCCTAATTCATCCAAAATTTGTTTGGTATAGTCAGCTTCACCCACGGAAACGCCGCCACTACTGATGACCAAATCAGCGTGTTGGTTAGCTTCGATAAAGGTTTGTTTGAGTTTTTCTGGCGAGTCCGGTATCACACCTAGATCAAGTACTTCGCAGTTAAGTTTTTCAAGCATCAGGCGAACGGTGAAACGGTTAGTATCATAAATTTGCCCATCTGCTAAAGGAAGGCCAACGGCTTGTAGCTCATCGCCCGTTGAAAAAACGGCAACTTTAAGGCGACGATATACGGTGACATCTGCAATCCCCAGTGAAGCAATTAACGGCAGTTGGGCTGTTGTGAGTAACGTTCCTGCTGGGAACACTGCACTGCCTTGGGCAATATCTTCCCCTGCTTTACGAACGTTACTACCTTGTTTAATAGGTTGGGTAAATACAATGCCTTCGTCCGTTTGCTCTGTAGACTCTTGCATCACAACCGTATCCACACCTTGTGGGATTGGGGCGCCCGTCATAATACGCACGCAGCAACCTGCTTTTAATTCGCCTTCTATTGGGTTGCCGGCAAATGATTTACCTGCCACTGGCATTGGTGTTTTCCCATCCCAATCGGCAAAACGTAAGCCATAGCCATCCATAGCAGAATTATCAAATGGTGGGACATTGATAGGGGAAATCAGGTCTGTCGCAATGATGCGCTGTGCAGAGGAGGTCAGTGGAATGATTTCGGTATCTGTGACGGTTTTTGTTTGAGATAGTAATTTTTCCAATGCAACATCTAGAGAAATCAAATCGTTAGTATGACACTGATCCATAAATAATGACCCTCATTATTGTTATCTGCCTTGAGGCTTAAAATGTGTTCGTAATGCATATTATGGCAGAAATCCATTAGTGGGTGAATGAATAGAAATTGATTACAGATAGCTTTTAGTGAGATTTAGTCAATCAGCTGGTATTAGCACAGAGAAAATTATGCACAAAATAACAAAACTGTTGCTGCTATAATCATGTTAAATATTCTAGGCACTTTATATTTATCTTTTAAAATTAATGTATCAATAAAAAATGTGCTATTAATCACCGTATATAAGGTGTAAAACCTTTTAAAGAATAGATTGACAGGGTGAATGAATTGCATGAATAAATGCAAATATTTCACGGTAATTATCCATGTTGTACTGGATTATCTGTACCTGCTGTTTTAGAGTACCGCACACCTGCATTTTATAAAAATAGTTATACCATTTGTGGAGGATCACATGTCATCTCTGAGTAAAGAGGCCGAATTAGTTCATGCCGCACTGGAGGCAAGAGGCTTAGAAACGCCTTTGCGTATCCAGCCAAAATCAGGCGACGAACGCAAGAAACTGATTGAAGGGCACATGACAGAGATCATGACGCTGCTGAATTTGGATTTAACCGATGACAGTTTAGCTGATACCCCTCGTCGCATCGCAAAAATGTATGTTGATGAAATTTTTTCAGGGCTAGATTACGCGAACTTTCCAAAAATCACTCTGATTGAAAATAAAATGAAAGTGGATGAAATGGTCACCGTGCGTGATATTACGCTTACAAGCACCTGTGAACACCACTTTGTTACGATCGATGGAAAAGCAACGGTTGCCTATATTCCAAAAGATAAAGTTATTGGTTTATCGAAAATTAACCGGATTGTGCAATTTTTTTCACAACGCCCACAAGTGCAAGAGCGTTTAACACAGCAAATTTTGGTTGCTTTGCAAACATTACTGGGAACTACGAATGTGGCTGTTTGCATAGATGCAGTGCATTATTGCGTGAAAGCACGTGGTATTCGTGACGCAACAAGTGCAACAACAACAACGTCATTAGGCGGGTTGTTTAAATCAAGCCAAAACACACGGCAAGAATTTTTACGTGCAGTTCGTCATTTATAATTTATGACAACAACGACACCGTCAAGTCGTATTGACGCGCTTGACGCCGTCCGTGGTATAGCGATTTTAGGTATTCTTTTAATGAATATCTTTGCTTTTGCTTTACCACAAGCGGCGTATTTAAACCCTTATTACACCAATACAACACCCGAGTCAGAGGCTTACCTCTGGGGTGTTTTCAATGTCCTTTTTCAAGGTAAAGTTCTCGCTATTTTTTCCATCCTCTTTGGGGCAACTCTCGTGTTGTTGCAGCCTCGTTCTTTTCGTTGGAACCAGTGTCGTTTATTTGTTTTAGCTCTGTTCGGGGTGATTCATGGGGTTGGCTTTTGGGACGGTGATATTCTTTTGGCCTATGCATTAACGGGCTTGTTGGTAACCTATTTGCTTAATCAATATGATGATGGTTTTTTATTGAAAATAGCACTATCACTATATTTGATTGGGCTAGTCATCTTGCTCGTGTTGGGAAGTGGTGTAGATCCCTCAGGTTTTTGGCAAACCTCGGATAAGCAATTAGCATTTGAATATACTATACATACCTCTGGGGGAATGGATGGTGTGTATTATCGAGCATCAGAGATGCTCAAGATGGTTGAAATGCTGGTTATCCAATATGGCTGGCAATTATCTGCGTTGATGATTATTGGCGCGTTGTTAATGAAAAATGGTTGGTTACGAGGGCAATTCACCGCTCAACATTATCGCAAAATAGCCTGCATATTTATCTTGCCATCGTTATTGATTCAAATAGTTTCGCTATACATACAAAGCCAATTCAATTGGAGCTATTTTTCAACATCAATCATTGGTTATATTATTAATGAGCTAGTTATTCCATTTCAATCTTTAGGATATATAGCTCTGGTGTATGGCTTTTGGGGGATAGTGGTAAACAACAAAATAATCCATGGGCTGCAATATGTGGGTCGTATGGCGTTGAGTAATTATATTTTGCAAACGCTAATTTGTACCACACTGTTTTACCACTTAGGCTATTTTGGGCAATTTACACGGGTTGAATTACTTGTTTTGGTTCCCGTTATTTGGGGAGCAAATTTATTGTTTTCTTATTATTGGTTAATGTTTTTTAGCCAGGGGCCTCTTGAATGGTGTTGGCGCAAATTGACGGGAAAGTTAATAAGTAGATGAAGGTTCATCTACTTATAGGTCTAATTCAATTTATTGACTTCATCCGGTGAAACAGCCGGATAGCCTTTAATTCCTGCAGGCATTTTAATGGGAGCAGGGATGGATTCTTGCTCACCTAAAAATTTAGGTTCGCGTTTTAAAATATATAAATCCGCCAGAGCACCTAGCCGTGCAAATACTTCACGTACTCTTACTTTATACATTCCAGATGGTGTCGGAACCGCTAAACACTGCGCATCAATACCTTTATGTTTGGCGATAAAAACCGCTCGTTCACAATGAAAACGCTGGGTAATAATGGTAAAGTTATCGGTATCAAACACTTTTTTAGTACGTACCACCGAGTCTAATGTCCTAAAACCTGCAAAATCGAGCACAATTTTAGAGGCTGGAACCCCTTCTTTTATTAAATCTTTACGCATGTTGATTGGCTCATTGTAATTATGTGCGCCATTATCACCACTAAGAAGTAAATACTTAACTTTTCCACTGTGGTATGCCTCAGCTGCGCCTTTAATACGATAGGTATAGTAGAGGTTATTAACGCCAGAGGAATAATATTTGGATGTGCCAAGTACCATCCCGACATCGCGCGCAGGCAATTTTTCTACATCTTCATAGATATAGGGGGCGGTATCCCAGCTTATCCAGCGATCAAGCAACAATATGGTCGTAAATGCGATCCCTGCAAGAATAATAAGACCAAAAAACAGACGTTTCCTCATGTCCTAGCCTTGATAATAAAGAGTCATAATTTAGAAATTGTTAGCCTCAATAGGCCAGTATCTCTAGGCTACTTGACTTAAATTAGTGACGCAAGTCGCGTAACGTAAAATCATGTCAATGTCTACATTACAATCGGGGTTAACTAATATTAAGCCTATTAATTGAATCAAAATTAATCAGACATTGGATGAAAAAGATAAATCACATTCTCATCAAAGAGTGAGCAGCTTCACATCATGATAGTTTTTATAGAATGAAGCTATATATTATGAAATTTTAATTCTATATTTTGAATTGATTGTGAAATATTGTTTCTTTAATGGTTTTTTGTGAATAACAGATTTTTAATCAGGAAGGTGAGGAAAGTATGAAACTAACGACATTATTAGCCACAAGTGCTGTACTTGTTACAGCAAGTGTGGCGGCGAAAGAATACCAAATCAATCATACCGATCAGTTAAAATCACTCAATGATGCGACAAAAAGTACGGAAGTCTGGGAAAAAGCAGAAGTATTAACCGATTTTACTTACCCATGGGAAAAGGAAGCGGCTCCTAAAACAGATTTTCGTGCCCTGTGGAGTGATGACACATTATATTTCCGATTTATTGCAGATGATAAAGATATTCAGCTAGGTGATAACTCAGATAAAGACCAGGCGGTGTTAGATTCTGACCGAGTTGAACTCTTTTTCGCGACTAGTCCTGAATTAAAACCGTATTACACGGCGGAAATGGACCCGAAAGGGCGTACTTTCGATGCAAAAGCTAATTATTATCGTGAAGTTGACCCAAGTTGGAACTGGGAAACATTACAAACGGTGGGTGAAATAACGCCAAATGGTTATGTATTAACAGGAAAAATTGATTTAGATGAATTTACTAAACTCGATTTATGGCAAGATGCGGACAAACAGACACTAATGTGTGCCATTTTGCGCGGAGAGTTTAGTGCAGGTGAGCCAAAGCAAGTGCGTAAATGGATTAGCTGGATCAAACCTGATTCCGTTAAACCTGATTTTCACATCCCATCAGCCTTCGGAACCTGCAAGTTCGTAAAATAGCGCTATCGCCGGTGGCTTTCGTCACCGGTAGCTTTTCAATACAAACGTAATATTGTGAGAAAGATCATAACCTGCAATTAAGTTGGATGAAATCGCAGTGATTTAAATTGAAATAAAAATTCATTTAATGTATTTTTTAATGAAATTAAATTTCATGAGGGCGTTTGAATGTCTCTAGCCGAAAATACTCTGAGTGACTGTCTACACAATGAATTCAATCAGGAAACGCAACAGTTTTCACGTTTGGATACACTCTCTATGGTGAACGTTATTAACCAAGCAGATAGTACGGTTGCAGGTGCTATTCAGGCCGTTCTACCTGCGATTGCCCAAGTGGTTGATGCTGTTGCTGAGTGCTTAAAGCAAGGTGGACGCTTGTTTTACATTGGGGCGGGTACCAGTGGCAGGCTAGCTGTATTAGACAGTGCAGAATGCCCACCAACATTTGGTACTTCGCCTGAAATGGTACAGTCGATTATTGCGGGTGGCCAAGATGCAATGTTAAAAGCGGTTGAAAATATTGAGGATTCAGCGGAATCAGCGATTGATGAGCTTAAAAAGCGCCAGCTTTGCGCAAAAGATGTCGTGGTGGGGATTGCTGCCAGTGGACGTACACCATTTACTTTAGCAGGTATTGAATACGCCAATGAAATCGGTGCGTTAACGGTGGCTATTACCACGCGAGGCTGGGGATTAGTCAGTGATGTCGCAAAATTAGCTATTGCACCCGATGTTGGCCCTGAAGTGTTATCGGGTTCAACTCGCATGAAAAGCGGTACTGCACAAAAAATGATTTTAGGCATGCTAAGTACCTGTGTAATGGGGCGATTAGGTCGTATTCATACTAATTTAATGGTTGATGTCGTTGCTAGTAATATCAAATTACTGCGCCGCGCAGAACGGATTGTTAGTGAAGTCTGCGGTATTGATGAACACACCGCGGCAGGGTTATTGGCACAAGTGGATTATCATCCACGACGCGCAATTTTAATGCATGAGCTACAGATTAATGCACAGCAAGCAACGGATATTGTTCAACAGCATCCAAACACCACCTTGGACAGCATGTTAGCAATCACCGTTAAGTAATGGGATAGCGTGATGAAGAGCGGGTTTACTGGCTCAGTCAACATCAGGGGAATCATATGGCTAATAAGATAGAACATCTGGAAGTACTCGCCAGAGAAATAGAAAAATATGCGGGCGGCTTTGAGAACGTGGCAACATTAACTCACTGTATGACGCGTATCCGTTTAGTTTTAAAAGATAACAGTAAATTCGATGCTGAAGCTTTGAAACAAATTGAGGGTGTAAAAGGCGTTATTTTCAATGGTGAGCAACAACAAGTGATTGTTGGAATGGGAACCGCAGCGAAAGTCTTTTCGGTGATGAACAAACGCATGCAAGGTAGTACCTCTGCAACAACGGAAAGTGCAGCACCAGCAGAGAAAAAAGCATTTTCCATACGACGTATGCTAAATACGTTGGCCGCCATTTTTGTTCCAACCATTCCTGCACTGATTGGTTGTGGTTTGATTATGGGGTTGATCAATATTGTGCGTTTAGTGGCACCAGGCGTTGTTGAACAATTCCCTGAATTATTTAAGTTATTAAAATTGATTGGTAGTGCAGTCTTTGTTTATCTTTCAATTATGATTGGGGTGAATACTGCGAAAGAGCTTGGTGCATCTACCTCAATTGGTGCGGTCATGGCTGGATTACTTTCAATGCCAGGTTTAGCGGATATCACCTTATTTGGCTCGAAGTTAGTCCCGGGTAGTGGGGGAATTTTTGCAGTGCTTATGGTGGTCGTTTTCTCTTCTAAATTTGAAGTGTGGTTTAGAAGTATCATTAAAGAAAGCTTAGACCTCATCGTGACGCCATTTGTGACCATTTTAGTCTCAGCGATGGTGGCAATTGTAGTGTTCCAACCTGCAGGGCATTACTTAAATCAAATTTTAGCGCAAGGTGTTTCTGTCGCTTTATTAAATAGTGGCGGTGGTGCCGTGGCGACTGGCGGTATCTTGGGGGGAAGCTTCTTATTTTTATTACTAACGGGTTTACATCAAGGTTTGATCCCAATTCACGCTGAAATTTTACAAACTTTTGGTCTGAATTACTTGTTCCCAATTTTAGCTATGGGGGGAATGGGGCAAGTGGGTTCGTGTTTCTGGGTTTATTTAAAAACCAAAAACCAACGCTTGAAGAAAACCTTAGTCGGTGCGTTACCTGTGGGTATTTTTGGTGTCGGTGAACCACTTTTATTTGGTGTGTCATTACCATTAGGTAAACCATTCATTGCAGGTTGCATTGGTGGAGCTGCGGGCGGGGCATTAATGGCGTTCTTCCATGTCGGGATCATCATTCCTTTTGGAACAGCAGGGTTATCATTAATTCCATTAGTGGGTGATGGCCAAATATTGGATTTCTTAATTGCTGTTGCAGGTGCATGGATTGTCGGGTTCATTGCCAGTATGATAATAGGCTTCACTGATCCAGAAAAATAATTAGAAGGAAAAGCCATGTCGACACTGACGGTAAAACTGGAAAGCTTGCAGACACGCGGTAAAGGCACAGAACAACGTATTGCCACCTTTTTGCTGGATAACCGCGAAAGTCTTATCGCGATGAATGCAGCGGAGTTGGCGCAGGCGGCTGGGGTAAGTAGTGCATCTGTTATCCGCTTTTCACGTCAAATGGGGTACCGTGGCTATCCTGAATTTAAAGTCGATTATTTGTCGGATGAGAAACAACACAAAGCCGAAAGCCTATACGGTAATCTGAGTCGCCACGATGATACTTCTCAGATTATCGCTAAAACGGGGCACATGTTTATTTCGGCTATTGAAAAATCACTGGATCTGCTTGAACCACCAGTTGTGGATACGATTGCGCAAAAAATGTACCAGGCCAAACGTATTGTGCTGTTTGGTGTCGGGTCTTCAGCTATTGTTGCCAGTGATATTTTCCATAAATTAATTCGCATTAATAAACATGCACTGTTTAGTTATGATTTGCATGTTCAGCTAAGTTACTCGGCAAATTTGGGGCCAGAAGACCTTGCTATTGCGGTAACGGCACGCGGAAATACTCAAGAAATCAATAGCATGCTTCGTTCTGCAAAAGAAACCGGATGCCCGACAGTCGCACTGACGCGTTTTGGCCAAGATGAAGCGATGAAGTTAGCGGACTTCGCCTTGCCTTATTTTTATGATGAGCAACACTCCCAATTAGGCATCATCACCCCCCAAGTGTTACAGATGATTACTTTCGATACATTATTTTTTAAATACCTCACGTTAGCAGATAGTGATGCAAATGAAGCATTACAAAAAGGGCGACGAGCACTGATACAAGGCAAGAGTTAATGATTGTAACGGAGTTAGCGATAGGTGCACTGATTGGGCTGATTATTAGCACAACGGGTGTCGGTGGTGGTGTGATTGTATTACCGATACTGACCTATTTTTTTGGGCTAAATGCATTAGCGGCAGTAGCCACTGCCAATTTTCTTTCGATGTTAATGAAGGTTTCTTCTTCTTATATGCATTTTCGACTAGGCAATATTCCCTTTAAAGGGGCAATGATTGTGTTAGCGATTATGTTACCGAGCACCTTTCTCTCTAGTTTGTTTGTGACATGGCTGGGGGGGTTACCGGGGTATGAAAAACAAGTTGAGTGGGGGATTAATCTCTTAGTGGCTGCTGCCATTATTTTTTCGCTCTATTTATTTATTCAGCGAATGTTTTTTGTTTCGATCATCAAACAAGAAACGGCGAAAGGGGACCAGCTAAAATCCATGGCTGTGCCAGCTATCTTGGCGGGTGTTGTACTTGGTGCAACGGGTGTTGGTGGTGGGGTGGTTGTTCTCCCTATGTTATTGCGCTATATGCAACTAAATATTAAGCAAGCAATTGGCACATCGATTTTTGTAACAACCGTGTTATCCGGTTCCTCTGCTTTAGCTTATGCGCAAGATGGCTATACGGATTTAAAATTGGCGCTGATATTGTGTGCAGGGGCATTGATTGTGATGCCACTGGCTAAATATTTACTGATCCGTTTATCTGAACGCACCTTTCAATACATTACATTGTTATTAATTACCTGTAGTGCAGTAATGATGACAATGAATTTATTCACCTTCTAGGGTCATGAGTCCTATTATTGATGTTGTTAATAATAGGACTGACTCTTCACTAAAAACGGTGCGTTTATCGCTGATTAAGCTCTTTTGTCATTTCTTGGTAAATAAATTGGCGCTCATAGTTTAGGTCTTCGTCTTGTAAGGAAGAAAACTGGCTGAGTGTAATAGTGAGTAAGGCGGCGGCTATAAGTACAATTAAGCCACTAGACAGCAGTTTTGCTCGAGCTGTTGCATGGGGGGCAAGTACAAAAGCGCCACTGATAACCGCACCGAGTATTGCGCCACCAATATGAGCTGCATTATCAATACCTGACTGTAATCCATTGATGAGCGTTAACGCAATCATCCCAATAATATTATATAGCGGGCGTTTTAATTGGTTGCGTTCTTCAAGAGAAAGGTTGGGGTGATTAATTCTTTTTAATAAATCAATGACAGAAGCCGCAGCTAACCCCATAATGGCACCAGATGCACCAATGCCAACAGTAATATACACTGTGTTATCAGGTAAATATAAACTGTTCCATGCATTCATTGATGCTCGGCTTGCTGCTTCCTTAATGGCTTCGCTATATTGCCAATAAGCACTAAAAAATGCGGCACCAATACCTGAAAATAGGTATATCGCGAGCATCCTAAATTTTCCATAGGTGCGTTCGCATTCAATCCCAATAACAAACAAGGCCAATGTATTTAAAGCAAGGTGCATACCACCTGAGTGCAATACCATACTGACTGGATAACGCCACCAATCCCCAGTTAATGAAAGTTGGTAAACATTGGCACCAAATAACAATAAGTTATTTTCTTGGGAATCGAGTGGGGCGGCATAATTGAGCTGGTAAAAATAAACAACAATATTCAGCACTGCAATAAAAAGCGTTAGGGCTATTGCCCATAGGGAAAACTTAGGTTTCTGTGGAATAGCAGTATTGAGGTCGCCAGTCATGTAAATGTCCTATTAATCAGTCATGGCCGTTATCTTAAATAAGTGATTTGTTTAGCGCAATTTATCATTATCTGAGAATGCAGATATCATTTTGTAGGGGTCATAAAAAACAAAAAAAGAGCTCTAAAGAGCAGCAAGTCTGATAGGTTTTGAAAATAAATTAGGAAAATCAATTTATTGATTTTCGGCTGATAACACAAAGCGGGAAAAACCACGCTTTTATCCCGCTTTGTCAACAACCTCAGGAGCTCTAAGAGCTCCTTTCAACGTCATTATGACAAATTAAAACGAAGTTCGTTTATAGGTACGGTACTCAGGCTTCCAGAAATTGCGTTCAATAGCTTCATCAAGCGCGCTATCCGAAGTGACCGTTGCCACACCTTGAACTTGTGCTTCTTTTGCCACTTGTTTAGCAATAATGCGTGAAACATCTTGGATATCAGACAGTAAAGGCAATAGCGCACCTTCGCCATTTTTGGCTAGTGGCGAACAGCTGGCGAGAGCACGGCTGGCAGCCATTAACATGCCATCAGTGACACGTTTAGCACCAGAGGCAATCACACCAAGACCAATACCCGGGAAGATATAGGAGTTGTTACATTGTGCAATTGGGAACACTTGGTCTTTGTAAGACACTGGGTTAAATGGACTTCCTGTTGCGACTAAGGCCTTGCCATCAGTCCAATTGATAATGTCTTCAGGGCGAGCTTCAACACGTGATGTTGGGTTAGATAACGGCATCACAATAGGGCGTTCACAGTGCTTATGCATCTCTTTAATGATTTCTTCTGTGAATAACCCAGCTTGGCCAGACACACCAATCAATATGGTTGGTTTGGCATTGCGTACGACATCTAACAGTGAAATTGAGTCACTGTTAACATCCCAGTCGGTTAAATTTCCACTGCTTTGGGTTAATTTGGCTTGGAAATCGAGTAAATTAGGCAGTTTATCGGTTAATAAACCAAAACGATCAACCATATAAATGCGCGAACGCGCTTCTTCGTCGCTTAACCCTTCAGATTTCATTTGAGCGATAATTTGTTCTGCGATACCGCAACCCGCTGAGCCTGCACCTAAGAAAGTCACGCGTTGGTCACTTAGCTTACTGCCTGCGGCATGGCTGGCGGCAATTAAACTACCTAATGCAACTGACGCGGTGCCTTGAATATCATCATTGAAACAGCATAGCTCATCACGGTAACGGGTTAATAAAGGCATCGCATTTTTCTGAGCGAAATCTTCAAATTGTAATAATACATTTGGCCAGCGGCGTTTAACTGCCTGAACAAATTCATCAAGGAACTCGTTGTATTCATCACCCGTAATACGTGGGTGACGCCATCCCATATACAGAGGGTCATTCAGACGCTGTGGGTTGTTGGTTCCTACGTCAATAACAATAGGTAAGGTATAAGCAGGGCTGATACCCCCGCACGCGGTATAGAGAGAGAGTTTCCCAATTGGGATGCCCATACCACCGATACCTTGGTCACCAAGGCCTAAAATACGTTCGCCATCAGTAACAACAATCACTTTCACATTTTGTTTGGTGGCGTTTTGTAGCATGTCGTCGATGTATTCACGATTTGGATAAGAAATAAATAAACCACGTGCACGACGATAAATGTCAGAGAAATGCTCACAAGCTTCACCCACGGTTGGGGTATAGATAATAGGCATTACTTCAGTGAGGTGAGCATCTATAAGGCGATAAAATAAGGTTTCGTTGGTGTCTTGAATATTTCGCAGATAAATGTGTTTATCAATATCTGATTTAAAATCAATTAATTGGCGGTAGGCACGTTCAACTTGTTCTTCGATGGTTTCTACTTGTTCAGGAAGTAAACCATGCAAGTTAAAATTTGCACGCTCTTCTTCGGTGAAGGCGCTTCCTTTATTCAGCAAAGGGAATTCAAGCAAAATTGGGCCAGCGTAGGGTATATAGAGAGGGCGTTTTGTTTCGTACTCATGTTCCATGAAATATCACTCTTCGGACGATTAATCAACAAAGTCAGGGTAGATCCTAAGCTAAACAGCAAATATGTACAGTAAATAATGATAAAAAAGCGTTAAAAAATTTACTGAAAAATATTGTGCATATGATAAGGAGTTTATGCGCGGAAGGGAATGAAAGCCGATAACGGCATACGCATTACGGTAGGTAGATCACGCTTAGGCAAATAATGAATGTCTCATCGTTATTTTTACGTTTTCAAACGTTAGTTTAGCTTTTCTGCGGGTTCAATTTTTTCATGTTTTTTCTTATTTTTAGTCAGTTACAGAGAGAAAAAACGGATTCACTGAAAGTTAAATTATATTTTTAAATATCATATATTGCTGCAAGTTTTAAATTTATATAAGTTGAATTTTATTTTATATTTCATTTTTCACTAAGGAGTTTTATGAATTTAATTAATGGGGTGTTAAGAAATAAGCGTATTTATATATTACTTATTATGGCATTTCTAGGAGGAATGAATCATTCAAGAGCAGACTATAACCCAATCGAAACACTAAGGAATATTGACAGCTATTTCTATGAAAACAAATATGGCTCATCAATTTTTGGTCGAGTTATAACAGATTATTTTTATTTGGTGATGAAAGAAAAAAACAAAACAATTAATAACACATTGATAGACAAAATAAATTATGACCATGCATTAGAAATGCTTCAAGTATTGAAGCGAAAAGCGAAGAAACAGAGTACAGGTGAAAAAGTCTCTCATGATATGACTTATAAAGAAGCAGATGAAATACACTATCTGGTCATGTTACGTAATAAAATACCCGAAGAAGCTTGGGTTTTAGGTGTGGTATTTTCTGTATTAGATGAAAAAGAAAAAGAATTTTATTGGCAAAAAATTATGGCAGCTTCCGGAGACCGTGGCCATGAATTATCGGTAATATACAGCTTGATGAAAGTGATGTTAGAAAAGGAAAAGAAGGCCACTAAAAAACAGAAAATAATTATTAATAAATGGTATGAACGTATGAGTAAAACATTAGCTTCTGCTAAATCATAGTTTTCATTTAAATAAGTTTGAAAACTAAATGTTATATAAGTATTAAGGTGTCAATTATTATGAAATTATATTTTTGTTTAATTCTACCGTTATTATTATTTTCCTGCATTGTAAATGGCGAGAACCGCCCCGGCTTTGTCTGTGGGCAGTTTAATAAGAATATTATAGAAGTTCCTAGCGAGTATGTTTTTCCATTTGCTGAATATGAAGGGTATAGCTATTTTGACCCAAGGTTTATTGAAAATAAAAAAGGGTGTGAGGCTAATTTTAGAGTGCTGCCAATGCGAATGTCTTGGTCTGATTTGAAACCATCTAATGAGGTAAGTAATGATGTTAAAATTATAGAAGTTTATGCTGAACCATTAAAAGGAAACCCTGAAAAATATTTGAGTTATAGAAAACACGTGTATTTAGATATGGGGTACCTCAAAAGAAAGGGGGAGTTATATTATGATGAAGAGTTGGATCTTTATTTTACTGAAGTGACTGTAACAATACGAAGAAGTATTGGTCATAAAGATGATATGTATTTTAATAAAAAAGGATATTATTGGAAGGAAATTAATAATGAAGTAATTTTTTTAATTGAGTGTGAATGGTTACCAATTGATGAGAAGTATCATAAGTGTTTTCAATATTTTTTGATTCCAGAAATAGGAACTAAGGTTAAATTTTATTTTGATGCTAAAGAATTATCTAATAGCAATATAATGAGGGAAAAAATGCGCATTTTTTTACTCGACCATGTTAAAAATTAGGAGATAATATGAGAACTCAAGAAATTAGAAAGGGTGATTTAAAGTTAACTCGTAGTGATGTTTCTAATGCAATTAAAATTTTATACGTAACCAAAGAACCAAAGTTGATGTATGAATATTTGGAAAGTAAAGGAGACCGATATGCTAAATTAGCTAATAGTGTGGTTAAAGGTGATTCTCTTTCAGGTGCTTTTGCGCTTAATTATTTAGATGAAGCTATTTTAGAGCATATTGGAGTGCAAGATGAGTTTATAATTGAGCGTATTCGCTATGATATGGCAATAGCTTATGTTCAAACCCTAAAAAATAGATTTGAAGATGGAAAGGATGTAATCTATGGTGATATAAATCACATAGAGGCTAAATTATTTCATAGTAGTGTATTTTCTTATTATAATCTTCCTTCTGATGCATGGACTTTAGAACCTGTATTTTTTGTGTTACCTAGAGAACAAAGAGAGAGTTATTGGCAGAGAGCTTTAAATTCTGTAGGTGATATAGAAAGTGAAATATTATTAAGTATAAATACTAAAGATATAATGTTTAGAGCATTATATGAAGCTCCAGCGCATATGCAGCCTAAAATACATAGTTGGACTAAACGAGTTCTGGATATTGATAATGTAGTAGATGGCGTGGTGGTTACAGCCAAGAAATCTTATCAAAATATTATATCTCATATAGAAGAAGATAATATGGATAGAATAAATACAATTATTTATAATACAGGAAACCCTTTAATTGATAGAGGAACAGAGCGTTTTTCATTTTGGGATTATCCTTCACAACATTTAGAATCATTTCAAGTACAAACAGATTGGCGTGGCCAAACGGAATTTACACATAAAAATCTATTGTCTGAATATTATTTAGAAAGACCTGACTATATATTACCAGAAACAGGCTTATTTGATTCACCATCAGTTAATTATCAACCAGATGTTGCTCATTATGATCGTATGATTGATGATTTAAGGGGAAATATGCCATCAATAAACAACAAGTCAACACCTCCAATTAAGTATCCACACAATATGGTAGATAAATCGATATTGGAAAGCACTTATCCAAAATCCGAACCGAATAGACAATTAGCACCTCGTACAACAAACCTACTTGATAGGTTTAAGGATAATGAAACACCAACAAATTATTATCTAGAACGCCCGAGTGTTGTTCTTCCGGGAACGCCAGGATTTAAAGACTTCCCTACAGATACCATAAGAAATAACCATCATTTTGAAAATATGATTGGCCAGTTAAGAGACAATATGTCATCAATGAACAATTCAATGGACTCATTTGAAGATAAATACTCAATACCCTCAATGCCAAGTATACCTGAATTTAGTTATAGTGGTTATTCTTCTGGAGGATCTTTTAGTTTTAATTAATATTTAAAAAGTCTACTTATAATAAAATAAATTATTTTAGTTATTAGTAAACGAATGGTGATTACTGATGTTTCTTTTTATGTGGGCAATGTGTTTTTTACATAATTTATTTTTAAGATTATTGGTTTCTAACTTTATGAATCACAAGGATGTATATGAATTATAAATTAATAGTTGTGCTTTCAGTTTTTCTTCTCGGTGCTTGCCAAAATCCTCAAGGAAATAATGTAAAATATAATAAAAAAAATACAACTAATTTTTGTGAAAAAAAAGGTGTTAAAACGCCACGTCTTTTCTTTATGCTACAGATGTTATACTTTTCTGAATCTAAGGATTTAATATTTGATAGAAAAAAATTAGTTATTTTCAAGGGGGGAAAAGATAATAACCCAATGTTAGAATTTTTAAAGTATCCAAAAGAAGCATTTATTAAAAAATTAAGCCATGAACAGGCAATGGATTTTTATCGTGAGAATTTAAATGAAATGGGAATGTCTTATCATGCTTGGATTTTAGCAGATGTTTTAGATATTATTAATGAGAGAAACCGAGAGGCACTATGGCAACAGTTCGTTTTTGTGATGAATAACAACGATCCTGCGAAGGAAGCTAAATTATTCATGATGCTTTGGTATGCAATGGTAAGAGAAGCTTCCAAACCACCATCAGACAAGCAAATTAAAAGCAAAAGATGGCTGGAGAAAATGAGGCGGATTACTTTAGTTAAAAATATAGAAAAAGAATTAGACTTTATGTTTGAAGAAATGATTAATAATTCAATGAATTTTAATAAGAATAAAAGGAGTTCTAATGATGGTTTCTAAATTTATTATTTCTAAATTAATTTTTATAATTTTATCATGTTTAATTCTCATAAATAAAGGTTACTCTTTTAATGAAAAATATAACCCTCAAAAGGTAAATGATTCAAGTGATAAATATTTCAGTATTTTTATTTATCTAGAAAAAGAGTTTTTAAATAATCATATGAAGGCACGGGGTGAGTCATTCACCAGTGAAAAACTGAGTCGGTATCAAAAAGAAGTCAAATTAGCATATGGACGAATTATGAAAAATCGCAAAGAAAGTGATAACATCCCAATTGGTGATATTACACATCAAGAATTTATTAAAATAAAAAAAGAAGCGATGTTAAATTCAGGGATTCCTTATGAAGGTTGGTTGTTTAAAGATGTATTTGAAGTATTATCTATAGATAAAAAGAATAAAATTATAGGGAAACTATTAAATAGCTTTTCTAATAAATCACTTAATGGTGAATCAGCGTTATTTGCTAGCATTTGGCTAGACATGAAAGAAGAAGCCGCGCAATCTGTATCGATAAAACAGCAACAAAGCCAAGCTTGGCTAGAAAAAATGCGAAAGATCCCTTTAGTTATTACATTAGAAGACACGATAAATGAAACAGAAAAATTGTTTAATGAATTTACTTACTAGGGCATATATTAATCAAAACTAGTGAGTCCTATTATGGATGGCCACTTTGCAGGTAAATAGTTTTGTGAACAAGATTAAAGTTCTAATAACAACTATACGGTTATTGCTATTTATTCAAGCTCCCAGCAATAACCGTTACTTTTAAATCAATATCAAATTAATCCAAATAAGCTAATTCAATATTTTGGCAACCTAGTGCCTGTAATGTATTTTCGGTCACACACCAATGTTTGATAATCGCATCTTGTTTTTCAACAAACTTAGCTTGGTCGATGGCGTGAATATCTTTACCTGCAAGGTTAATCATAATTAAAGCGGCTTGCAGTGGTGGTAAACTTGGGTTGAATGCGGCATTTTCTGCGTAGCGTCCGGTAAACAGTGAGCCATCTTTTAATTGTAACGCAATTCCTGAATGGGATCGGCTATAAGGTGCATGGGATTGGTTTGCAGCCTCAATTGCTGCACTTAATAACCGGTCACGGCTTTGGTTTTTATAGCCATGGTCAACAGGGTCGAGTAGTAAAGTAGTAATATTGAGGTCAGACGGCCCAAATGAGTCGGGTAAATAGTGGTGTAGTACTGCGGGTGTGCGGCCCGGTAAATTCACCATAATTTTACCGCCTTCACGCAATTCATTCATAAATTGGCGGCAGTGCCCACAAGGTGTGTAATTCACGGTAATTGAGGTAATCTGCGTTTCACCTTTCATCCAAGAGTGTGTCACTGCACACTGTTCTGCATGGATCACTTGCCCCATTGAAACATGGCTAAATTCCATATTGGCGCCGAAATATAAATTACCACTTGCGCCGCAAGCGATTGCACCAACGTGAAAATGGGAGATTGGAGTAATTGCATAAGCCGCAGCGAAAGGCAACAACGCAAAGGCTAATTCAGCGTCGCTTACACCTGCTTCAGCTTTAATCTGTTTGACTTGTTCCGCTGTTAACATACCTCGGAAATCAGAATTATCAATGATTGGTCTAAGTACCGACTGTAACTTTTCTGGAAGTTCGGCCCAAGCGGCCTTAAATCGTGAATGCATGTGTTACCTCCCTAATTAATTATTTTTATTCTATTCAATAATGCGCTCAACAATATGTGACTTAAGTCACCATTTTAAATGAAACATATGAAACAAATTCTTTAATTGAGAGATATATCTCATGTTTTCTCCGTGTGTTAGTGAGTAAGAGGCTAATAAATTCCTCTTACTCATTTGCTTGGATATTGGCTTAGTGAATTAAGCTTAGCTAAAAAGATGTAAAATAACAGGAAAGATAAACGGGGCTATAAGTGAGGTGATAACCCCACAGGTCATCAATGCAAGGGAACTGTAAGCACCTTCAATGTAATTCACTTCGGCACAGCGGGCAGTGCCTAGGGCGTGGGAAGCGGTTCCCATCGCGAGTCCCCTTGATGCGTGGGTTCGTACACGCAGCACATCAAATAAGCTATGGCCAAACATGGCGCCTAAGATCCCAACAAATAACACGCAGGCGGCACTAATCGCAGGGATCCCACCAACCGAATCAGCAACAGCCATCGCGATAGGGGTAGTAACCGATTTAGGCAAAATAGAACCCGCGATATCAGGGGTTGCCCCCAACCATAACGCGATGGCGGCACCGCTAAACATGGCCACTAAACTACCTGCAAAACAAATACTTAATAAAGATTTCCACTGGGCTCGAATTTGGTGCATTTGTTCGTAAAGTGGAAAAGCGAGCGCGACGACTGCAGGCTGTAGTAAATCATTGAGTATTTTGCTACCTGCAAAATAGTGCTCATAAGAGGTATTCGTGATCACTAGTAGTGCAATCAATACCGCAATAGTAATTAATAGTGGGTTTAAAATCGGTAACTTAAATGTGGTCGACAGCTTACGAGCCAAATAAAACACCACAATGGTCAGCGGCAATGACCACCAAATATGTTCTAACATTATTCATTCCCCCTTAGTTTTATCATTATTAATGACCGAAGAAATTGGGTCTTCGGGGGGTAAAGGAACGTCATCAGGTTGAGCCCCAACGACAGGGCGTTCCTTATGAATATAGTTGGAACTGATGGCGACAACGACCATAACGATTAAGGTACTAACCACACAGGAAACGATGATAGGAACCATTTGTTGGCTGAGTAATTCATAGTAATTCATTATGCCAACACCAATAGGAACAAACAGGATGGTCATATTTTTCAACAAAATGCTGCAACCGGGTTGTGCCCACTTCGCGGGAATAATTTGTAACGCAAGCAGTATGAATAAAATTAACATGCCGACAATGCTGCCGGGGATGGAGAATGGAAGTAGTGTTGAGATAAGGTTTCCAATAATCAGGCAAAAGTAAAGTATTGCGAAAGCTCGCAAATATTGCCATCCCGTTATCAGTACCTGTTTAAATGACATGAGACTGGTCCTGTAATGTAATATCTATTCATCATACAATTAACTTTATTATTGTGCTACCGATCACAATAAAAAGCCAATAAAAAAGTGGGAAGTATTTAGCTTCCCACTTTTAATGAATAACAGATTAGAGCAAGTATGGGTTATTTAACTTGCATACCGGGTTGCGCACCACTATCAGGGCTGAGTAAGAAGATATCTTTACCGCCAGGGCCAGCAGCCATTACCATACCTTCAGAAATACCAAAACGCATTTTACGAGGTGCGAGGTTGGCAACCATCACGGTTAAACGGCCTTCTAAAGCTTTAGGGTCTGGGTAAGCGGAGCGAATACCAGAAAATACTTGGCGAGTTTCACCGCCAATATCTAATTGTAATTTCAGTAGCTTGTCTGAGCCTTCAACAAAATCAGCTTGCTTGATTAATGCAATTCGCAGGTCAATTTTCGCAAAGTCATCAAAGGTGATGGTATCTTGAATTGGGTCATCGGCTAGCGGCCCCGTAAGTTGCTGAACGGGTTTGATACTCTCTTTTGAGGCTTCGACCATTGCATCCACTTTTGCCATTTCAATGCGGTTAAATAATGCCTTAAATGGTGCGACGCTGTGGTTCAATAATGGGGTGTTAATCGCATCCCATGATAATTCACTATTTAAGAAAGCTTCAGCACGCTTAGTGAGCCCTGGTAAAACAGGTTTCAGGTAAGTCATCAGAACGCGGAACAAATTGATGCCCATCGAGCAAATATCTTGCAGCTCTTGATCTTTACCTTCTTGTTTTGCCACAACCCAAGGGGCTTTTTCATCAACATAGCGGTTTGCGATATCGGCTAATGCCATGATTTCACGGATCGCTTTGTTATATTCACGGTTGTTATAATCCTCACCGATAACTTTAGCGGCATCAACAAATTGTTGGTATAACTCTGGCTCAGCAAGGTTTGCTGATAATTGACCGCCAAAGCGTTTAGCAATAAAGCCCGCATTACGTGATGCCAAGTTAACCACTTTATTGACGATATCGCTGTTGACGCGCTGGACGAAATCTTCCAAATTAAAATCGATGTCATCAATACGCGAAGACAGTTTTGCTGCATAGTAATAGCGCAAGCAGTCGGCATCTAGGTGCTCTAAGTAAGAGCGGGCAGTAATAAATGTACCGCGCGACTTCGACATTTTTGCCCCATTAACCGTGACATAACCATGAACAAACAGGTTTGTTGGTTTACGATACTGGCTACCTTCTAACATGGCAGGCCAGAACAGGCTGTGGAAATAGACGATATCTTTACCAATGAAATGGTAAAGATCGGTTTTTGAATCTTTATTCCAAAACTCGTCAAAGTCGAGGTCACCGCGTTTATTACACAGGTTTTTAAAGGAGCCCATGTAACCGATAGGCGCATCTAACCAAACATAGAAATATTTACCCGGCGCATCAGGAATTTCAAAACCGAAATAAGGTGCATCACGGGTAATATCCCATTGTTGTAGGCCTGATTCGAACCATTCTTGCATTTTGTTGGCGACTTGTTCTTGTAATGCGCCTGAGCGAGTCCACGCTTGAAGCATGTCGCTAAATGCAGGAAGATCAAAGAAAAAGTGTTCTGAATCACGCATGACAGGTGTAGCGCCAGAAATCACTGAACGTGGGTTAATCAGCTCTGTTGGGCTATAGGTTGCGCTACAGACTTCACAGTTATCACCATATTGGTCTTCGGCTTTACATTTTGGACAAGTGCCTTTAACGAAGCGATCTGGTAAGAACATGCCTTTTTCTGGGTCGAAAAGCTGTGAAATAGTACGGTTCTTAATAAAACCGTTATTTTTCAGTTTCCCGTAAATTAGCTCTGATAAGACTTTGTTTTCTTCACTGTGTGTGGAGTGATAGTTGTCATAACTAATGGCGAAACCAGCAAAATCGTTCTGATGCTCTTGGTTCACTGCCGCAATCATCTCTTCTGGCGTTACGCCAAGTTGTTGAGCTTTAAGCATGATTGGAGTTCCGTGCGCGTCATCGGCACAGATAAAGTGAACCTCTTTGCCGCGCATTCGCTGATAACGGACCCAAATATCAGCCTGAATATGTTCCAGGATATGACCAAGATGGATTGAACCGTTAGCATAGGGTAACGCACAGGTTACCAGTAATTTATTCGCGACTTGAGACATAGTAACTTTCTTACTTCCATTATTTGAAAAGGGTCTTTGATGTTAACCGATCAAAACCATCGCTGCTAGGGGTATAAAATATTAATTGGCAATTTGTTCGAAAAAGAAATTTTTACCTCTTTGTGGTTTTTACTATGCGGGGTAATCACTATTTTTTGTGTTCTCTGTTATGATTAATCTCAGTCAAAGTATATCTGTTTAATTTTATGTAGCTTATTATTCAGGATGTACCTAGTTCAAAAATATAAATAAAGGAGCCGGGATGAACGATAAATCCCCCGAGCAGAACAAACCAGAACTGCTGACTGAACAAGTCTCCAAAGTTTTGGCTTCATTTACACACCCAACACTGCAACGTAATTTGATTTCTATCAAAGCGTTACATCATTGCGCAATGTTGGACAACGTGCTGCATGTCGAATTAGTTATGCCATTCGTTTGGAAAGGGCCGTTTCAAACTTTAATTAGCGAAAAGACCGCTGAATTGAAGCAACAAACAGGCGCTCATGCTGTTGAATGGAAACTGCGTCATGACATCACGACATTAAAACGTGCAAATGATTTGCCGGGTATTAATGGTGTTCGTAATATCTTAGCCGTCAGTTCGGGTAAAGGTGGCGTTGGTAAATCAAGCACTTCTGTGAACTTAGCGCTCGCTCTGGCACAAGAAGGGGCGAAAGTGGGGATCCTTGATGCGGACATTTACGGCCCATCAATTCCAAATATGTTAGGCACAACATTAGAGCGCCCAACCTCTCCAGATGGTCAGCATATGGCCCCGATTATGGCGTATGGCTTGGCAACAAACTCAATCGGTTACTTAGTGACGGATGACAACGCCATGGTTTGGCGTGGCCCAATGGCAAGCAAAGCATTAATGCAGATGCTGCAAGACACGCTATGGCCGGATTTGGATTACTTAGTTATCGATATGCCACCGGGAACGGGAGATATCCAATTAACACTTTCTCAAAATATCCCTGTCACTGGGGCAGTGGTAGTGACAACACCACAAGATATCGCCTTGGTTGATGCCATGAAAGGTATTGTGATGTTTAAGAAAGTCAATGTCCCAGTACTGGGTGTGGTTGAAAACATGAGCGCACATATTTGCAGCAATTGTGGGCATGTAGAGCCGATTTTTGGTACCGGTGGTGCTGAGAAATTAGCAGAAAAATACCATACTAAATTATTGGGACAGGTTCCTCTGCATATTTCTTTACGTGAAGACCTTGACCGTGGCCAGCCTACTGTTATGCGTGATCCAGAAGGCGAATTTGCCGATATCTACCGCGAAATTGCTTCAGGAATTTCTGCTTTGATGTATTGGGAAGGGGATAAAATCCCAACAGAAATTTCTTTCCGTGCAGTTTAATCGGCCATAGAATAAAAAGGCTATTTAGTTTATGACTAAATAGCCTTATTTATTGTCGACACTTTCCTCTACTAAACGCATTTGTTTTAGCCTTCTATTTTTCTGAATTGTTCGCGGAATATTTCTTTATTGAGTCATGTTCGCGTAGAATAGCCGCATCTGTTATTTAATCAGTTTTCTTTCTACGGGTAATCCGAAAAGGTGACTATGAAATTTTTAATTTTTATTGTTGTCGTGGTGCTGATCGTTATTTATTTTTATAACCGTATCGTTGCGTTGCGAGAAGCTGTTATTTCGAGTGAAACAGAAATTTCAGTTCAATTAGACCGTCGTGGAAAAGTATTTGATAGCTTATTGGCAACAGTTAAAAAATATTTAAGTCATGAAACCGAGGTGTTCAGTAAAATTACTGAACTACGGACACAAGCACAAAATGCGACAGGGGATAAAGCCCGCGAAGCCGAAGATGCATTATCAAAAATGGTGACCAGTGGGGCGATTAATGTCGCAGTTGAAGCTTATCCTGAGCTAAAATCCGATGCAATTATGGCAAATTTACAAGAAGAAATCGTTTCTTCAGAAAATAAATTGTCATTTGCTAAACGTGGTTATAACCGCTCATTAGAAACTTATAATGCGTATATTGCGTCTATGCCTGCGGCACTAATTGTTGGCATTATTCCTAGCTTAAAAATTTCCAAGGAATATTGGCGTCTTGATGAAGAAACCATCAAGACTGAGGAATCACGTCGTATTAATTTTGATTAAAAACCGCTTAACCTTTGAAGTTATCAATCATCGGAATGCCTTATGGTGTTCCGATATTATATGAGTGGTAGATAACAGGTCACATTATGGATTTTAGAAACGTCATTCGTAAAAATAATATTCGCACACGCTTAGTGGTGATGAGCTATATTTTTTTAATGCTAATTATTGGCTTATTGGCGGATATTGCAACACACCCAAATGAGCAATTGGACTTAGTCGATAATGCGATGATGTTTGTGACACTTCATGAATTACCTATCGCCACTTTTATTGTTTTAGGCTTAACCTTTCTTGGGTTGATTTATATTCATTTTAGAGGCCATAAAATGATGTTAGCTGGGATGAATGCCAGAGAAATAACCCAAGAAAATGCGAGTAGCCCCCAAGAAAAACAACTTTTTAATATTATTGAAGAATTAAGTTTAAGTGCTAGTTTAGGTTATATTCCCCGTTTATATATTTTAGAAACGGATGAGCCGAATGCTTTTGCGGCAGGGTGGAATAACCGTAATGCGCTTGTGGGGGTAACCAGAGGTTTGTTGCAAACGCTTAATCGGCAAGAAGTTCAAGCCGTTCTCGCTCATGAAGTTGGGCACATTATTCATGGTGATTCAAAATTAACCCTGTATGTGGGGATTTTGGCAAACGTGATTTTAACGGTAACGAATTTATTTAGTCAGATTTTTATCCGAACAGCAGGGCGCAGCCGCAATAATGCCGCTAATAAAGCGCAAATGATCCTATTAGTTCTAAATTTTGTTTTGCCGTGGATAACCCAAATACTCTATTTTTATTTATCTCGCACTCGTGAATATATGGCTGACGCCGCGGCAGTGGATTTGACTGCAGATAACCAAGCCATGATTAGTGCGTTGAAAAAAATCTCCGGTAATCATGAAACCCATGAATATGATAACAGTACCACAGGGCAAGCTTACCGTAAGGCCGCTTATATTTTTAATAAGGGCGATTCTGTGTTTTCAACTCACCCCTCGATTGAAAATCGCATTGCGGTATTAGAAGGAAAAAAACAGTTTTAGTGTATAAATGACATTTTGTACGCTCCGATTTACGGCATTTCCTATCTAATGGGTGTTTTTTTAGCGAACTTTGTTGAGGTATGCTGGAACAACACGCCATTACCCCCTATAATTCCGCCAACATAACATTTTTCTGTTGTGTATCTCATTTCTAAATATTTAACCAGGTTATCATTTTATGACTGACATAGCGCATCACTGTACCATTGTAGGTATATCGGGAGCCTCTGCATCTGGCAAAAGCTTAATTGCAAGCACGTTATACCGTGAGTTAAGAGAACAGGTCGGTGATCATAATATCGGTGTTATTCCAGAAGATTGTTATTACAAAGACCAAGCCGATGTCCCAATGGAAGAACGCCTTAAAGTAAATTATGACCATCCTAACTCGATGGACCACAGCTTGCTTTATGAACATCTCAAATCACTGAAAAGTGGCCAAGCAGTAGAAATTCCGCAATACGACTATGTCGCTCATACACGTAAACAAAAAACCATCACGTTCAAACCTAAAAAAGTCATTATCATTGAAGGTATTTTGTTATTAACAGATAAACGCTTACGTGGTGAAATGGATTTTTCTATTTTTGTTGATACACCACTTGATATTTGCTTGATGCGCCGTATTAAACGTGATGTAAATGAAAGGGGCAGAACGCTTGATTCCGTTATTGACCAATATAATAAAACGGTTCGCCCAATGTTTTTGCAATTTATTGAGCCATCAAAGCAATATGCCGATATCATTGTTCCTCGCGGTGGGAAAAACCGTGTAGCGATTGATATCTTGAAAGCGAAAATTGGCGAATTCTGTCAAGATTAAACCGCGCAGAAATTAAAATAATGAAGGGGGAAACAACCATGCGTCTTTGTGACCGCGATATTATTCAATGGATGGATGATGGTAAATTAGTTATTAGCCCACGCCCACCAGTTGAACGAATCAATGGTGCAACTGCAGATGTTCGTTTGGGAAATCAATTCCGCGTTTTTCGAGGACACACTGCTGCATTTATTGACCTTAGTGGCCCTAAAGATGAGGTTAATGCCGCATTAGATCGCGTCATGAGCGATGAAATTGTTCTTGATGAGGATGAGCCATTTTTCCTGCACCCAGGAGAATTAGCACTTGCAGTGACGCTTGAGTCTGTTACGCTCCCTGATAACCTTGTAGGTTGGTTAGACGGGCGCTCTTCATTAGCGAGACTAGGTTTGATGGTACACGTAACCGCACATCGAATTGATCCCGGTTGGCATGGGCAAATCGTGTTAGAATTTTATAATTCAGGTAAATTACCGTTAGCATTGCGTCCCGGCATGGTGATTGGTGCATTAAGCTTTGAGCCGTTATCTGGCAGTGCCGATCGCCCTTATAATAGCCGACAAGATGCTAAATATAAAAACCAACAAGGTGCTGTTGGTAGCCGTATCAGTGAAGACTGATAACCGGTGAACTTTGCGGAAATTGTTGTGTTTAATGGAGATTAAACCGGTAATTTCCGCCCATTTTCAGGGATAGGTGTGAGTTCATTTTTGTGGCGAGCGCAAGCGGAATTTAAGAGAGGGAAGGATGAAACGTTTTTTGACGACACTGATTATTTTACTTGTGGTAATTGTTGCTGGGTTAACAACACTCGTAATGTTAGTGAACCCGAATGATTTCCGTCATTATATTGTTGAACAAGTAGAGAAAAAAAGTGGTTATCAACTTGAATTCAACGGTGATATGCGTTGGCATGTGTGGCCAACCTTAAGCATTATTACTGGGCCTGTTTCTCTTACTGCGCCGAATGCGGCTAAACCCATACTAAGTGCAGATAATATGCGCTTAGATGTTGAATTATGGCCTCTCATTTCCCATAAACTCTCTGTTGAGCAAATTGTTATTGATGGTGCTGTTATCCGCAAGACACCCGATAGCGAAATCCAAACTCACCGTAACGCCCCTGTAGCGCCTGGTGGTGTGCCAACATCAACCTCTGCACAAGAGAAAAGTGACTGGTTATTAGATATAGAAAAAATTAATATTTCTAATAGCTTAGTTATTTGGCAAACTGCTAAAGATGAATTTAATCTGCGCAACATTGATTTATCACTGAAGAAAAGTGATAAAAAACAGGTCGCAGTTAAATTCAGTGGAAATCTAAATAAAAACCAACAAGAGTTTGTATTTAATCTACGCGCAGATATCGATTTATCAGATATTAATCAAAGGATTAGTGGCAAATTAACTCAGTTTGACTATAAATTGAGTGGTGTTGATTTACCTGAAAGTGGAATTGAAGGGCAAATAACAAGTGATTTCCTATATACCAAAGGGAAAGTGGAAAGTGCGAGTTTAAGCAATTTGTTAATAACAGCTAACGAAAGTGGTCTATCAGGTAATGGCAGTATCCAATTAACGAATACCCCAGAAATTAGGGTTAATTTAGTCGCCGAGAAATTAGATTTAGATAATCTATTAGGAACAGCGCCTGCCAGTACCAGTGTAGAATCAGAGACGAATAATAACCGTGTTGGTGTTAAGCCTGTTATTTCTGGTGCAAATCCTCAACAGTATGATTTATCAGGCTTGCAGGCATTTTCCGCCGATATCAATTTAGCCATTAAGCAGTTAATCTATCGTGGAATGACGGTTAGTGATGTAGTTTTTGAGGCACAAAACCAAACACCTCGTTTAACTGTTTCAAAATTACAAGGTAAGGCATTTGGTGGTGATTTTTCAATACCGGTGACATTTAATTACAGTTCAACTCCCGCTTATGTTTCAGCAAAACCAGATTTAAAAAATATCGATTTAACTCCATTATTAAAAGCCTTCAATATGCCACAAAAATTAAGTGGAATAATTTCGTTAAATGCGGCGTTATCGGGTGTGGGTTATGATGACAATGCAGTGAAAAACCAGTGGCAAGGGCCTGTTAATTTTGAGTTAAGAAATGCCAAATTACAGGGATTGAATATTCCGTTATTAATTCAGCAATCGGTTTCCAGAGTAACCAGTAAAATTAATGCGCCCGTGAATACGGGGAACGTCACTGAGGTTGATTCTTTCACTGTGGCAGGTAAATTAAATAAAGGTACGTTGAACATTTCCTCTATGAATGCGATGTCATCCTTAGTTAACATCAGTGGGCAAGGCCGTATGAATATCCCTCATGAAACCATTGATGTCAATTTAGGGGTTAATATTGCCAATGGCTGGGGTGGGGATTCACGTTTAGTTCAACAATTGCAAGCCATGACCATTCCACTGCGAATTTATGGTAATTGGCATAATTTGAAATACCAATTAGATGTCGAAAAATTACTGCGTAATGAGTTACGTACACAAGCTAAAGAAGCGCTTGGTAACTTCTTGAAGAAAGAAGAAAATAAAGGACTCAATGATTTATTGAATGCCCTTTAAGATAACAAAACGCCCTTAAATGGGCGTTTGAGGTTGTTGACAAAGCGGGATAAAAGCGTGGTTTTTCCCGCTTTGTGTTATCAGCCGAAAATCAATTTATTGATTTTCCTAATTTATTTTCAAAATCTATTAGATTTGCTGCCAAACATAATAGGTTTGTCAGCAGTCTGAAGCGCCCTTAAATGGGTGTTTTCTCTTTTTATGAACTTATTTTATTTTTGTAATCAGAAAGATCATTATTTAGTTGAATCATTTTATCCGATAAATTTTGAAAAAATGAAGAGTCATTCGGATTAAATTGCTCAGTGTTAATATCATGTATAGTTGTAATTAATTTGGTGATTTGGGTGCTCAATTTACTTATTTTATTGAAATTATTTGTTTTTTCTGGTGTTTTTTGTAATTTATCACTTTGATTAGTGATTAAATTATTACTGTTCTCTTTAATCAGTACAGGGCAACATTTAACGTTATTATTAATGCTTATTGCTGTAACTGCTATATTTTCTGATTTTTTTTTTGTACTTGTACTAGGCACTTGGATCGTACTGCTATTTGATTGGCTAGTTTTTATTTTCACAATGTGACCTTCGTTTAAATTAGTTGTATTTAATACGCTGAATTATTCAAGCTTTGAATGTATTTTTCTTTTAAAAAACGCCACTATTTTGCGCTTAATCGTCTAAAGGTTGATATCTATAGGTTTTAGGCAAAAAAATACCAGCCATATAGGCTGGTATTTAGTCAAAAAGCACGTGCTAATTAGTCATCTTCAAACTCATAGCCATCCCCCTCAGGGGCTGGTGGAGTGATTAACACTTTATTGACTCGGTGGCTGTTAACCTCAAGAGGTTGGAATATACAACCGTTAATTGTCACTTGTTCACCCACTTCAGGAACACGTTGTAAGTGTTCCATTAAAAGACCCGCAATCGTTTCATACTCACGTTTATCGTCTAATTCCATAGGGATAAACATGATCAGGTCTTCAAGTGGCATAAAGCCGTTGGCAATCCAAGTACCATCATCCAGTTTTTGAATGTCGTGGCGTGAGTCATTTTCTTCATCACCAACCGGCAAGTTACCTGCGATCGTTTCCATTACATCAGTCAATGTCACGATACCTTCGATAGAACCAAACTCATCCACAACAAAGGCAAAGTGAGTATGCGCCTTACGAAACTGCTCTAACGCTTTTAACAGAGACAACCCTTCTGGGAATATCAATGGTTGGGTAATCAATGCACGTAAGTTTAATGGTTGGCCTTTTAATTGCTGTTTAACCAAATCCATTACATGTACTACCCCAACAGGTTCATCGCTGATAGTTTCATCAATGACCACTAAACGCGAGTGTGGGTTTTTCTCCATTAATTGCAGTAAATCTGAAGATGATTTATTAATGTCGAGATAATCCACATCATGGCGTGAAGTCATAATGCTTTCTACGTTACGTTGTGCCATACCGAGCACTCGAGCAATCATTAAACGCTCTTGTGGGTCAAAAACGGATTGATTATCAGCGATAAGATCAGAAGTATGTGGGTCTAATTCTCCACGTTCGTTATTACCGCTAAGAATGCGTAATACCGCCTCTGCTGTACGTTCACGTAGTGGACGTGAGCCTTTAAGGAATTTACGTCGATTAAATTGGGCAAATTGGTTTAGGACTTCAATCATGATAGAGAAGCCAATTGCAGCGTATAAGTAACCTTTCGGTATGGCATAGCCAAACCCTTCGGCAACTAAGCTGAAACCAATCATCAGTAAGAAGCTCAAACACAGTATGACAATGGTTGGGTGCTGGTTAACAAAGCTCGTTAACGGTTTACTTGCCCAAATCATTAATGCCATTGCAATGGTCACAGCTGCAATCATTACACCGATATGGTCAACCATACCGACAGCGGTGATCACGGAGTCTAGTGAGAATACAGCATCAAGAACAATAATTTGTGCAACAACAGCCCAGAAATTAGATGTCTTTCTTTGGGTATTGGTGTGTTCGTCTTTCCCCTCCAACCGCTCGTTTAGCTCCATTGTGGCTTTAAACAAGAGGAATAAACCACCTACCAACATAATTAGGTCTCGAGCACTAAAGGCGTGATCAAAGAGAGTTAATATCGGTTTCGTGAGGGTAATGAGCCATGACAGGCTAAATAGAAGCACAACACGCATAATCAGGGCTAATAAAAGTCCAGTTACACGGGCTCTATCACGCAGCTTTGGCGGGAGCTTATCGGCCAGAATGGCGATGAAGACGAGGTTATCAATACCAAGAACGATTTCTAGAACGATAAGGGTAGCGAGGCCCGCCCAAATCGAAGGATCTGCGATCCATTCCATACAGTTTGTTTTACCTTCTGATATGACGGCTTATACCGACGAGTGAATAATGCGGTTTGTTGAACGAAATATCAATAAAAAATAACGTTAGTTGGACAATTCTTGACAAAAATGGCCTTGTATACGTCATCGATTGCATCAATAACTACCATGCAACACAATCCTAGGTTAATATGTGATCCCGTTAACAGAATGTCAGCACGGTCGAGGCTGACTTGGTCCTAATCAGACAGGAGTTGTTCATGTCAAAGCAGCAGATTGGTGTTGTCGGAATGGCAGTCATGGGGCGTAACCTTGCGCTCAACATTGAAAGCCGTGGTTACTCAGTGTCTATCTTTAATCGTTCTAAAGATAAAACAGATGAAGTGATTGCCGAAAATCCAGGGAAAAAATTAGTTCCCAACTATACAATTGAAGAGTTTGTTGACTCTCTGGAAAAACCTCGCCGCATCTTGTTGATGGTAAAAGCGGGTGAAGCAACGGACAAAACAATTGCCTCGCTGACTCCTCATCTGGACAAAGGGGATATCTTAATTGACGGTGGTAATACCTTATTTACTGACACTATCCGTCGTAATCGTGAATTATCTGAGCAAGGTTTTAATTTCATCGGTACTGGTGTTTCAGGTGGTGAAGAAGGCGCATTAAAAGGTCCTTCAATTATGCCTGGTGGTCAGAAAGAAGCTTATGAGTTAGTTGCACCAATCTTAAAAGAAATTGCAGCACAAGCAGAAGGTGAACCTTGTGTGACCTATATTGGTGCAGATGGTGCGGGCCACTATGTTAAAATGGTTCACAACGGTATTGAATACGGTGATATGCAATTAATCGCAGAAGCCTATTCATTATTAAAAGGTTCATTGAACCTGAGCAACGAAGAATTAGCTGGCATCTTTGCTGAGTGGAACAAAGGTGAACTGAGTAGCTATTTAATTGAAATCACAGCAGATATCTTCAAGAAAAAAGATGAAGATGGTAAATATCTGGTTGACGTGATTCTTGATGAAGCGGCTAATAAAGGTACCGGTAAATGGACTAGCCAGAGTGCGCTGGATTTAGGTATCCCTCTGACGTTAATTACTGAATCTGTATTTGCACGTTATATTTCTTTCTTAAAAGATCAGCGTGTTGCAGCTTCTAAAGTATTAACAGGTCCAGTACTGAAAGCGGTTGAAGGCGATAAAAAAGAGTTTATTGAAAAAGTTCGCCGCGCACTGTATTTAGGTAAAATTGTGTCTTATGCACAAGGCTTCCAACAGCTGAAAGCGGCATCAGAAGAATATAATTGGGATTTAAACTACGGTGAAATCGCAAAAATATTCCGTGCAGGCTGTATCATTCGTGCGCAGTTCCTACAAAAAATCACTGATGCGTATAACCAAGATGCAAAAATTGCCAACTTGTTGTTAGCGCCATACTTTAAACAAATTGCTGACGAATACCAGCAAGCACTGCGTGATGTGGTGTGCTATGGTGTACAAAATGGTATCCCAACACCAACATTCTCAGCTGCTATTTCTTATTATGATAGCTACCGTTCAGCGGTATTGCCTGCAAACTTAATCCAAGCGCAGCGCGACTACTTCGGTGCTCACACTTATAAGCGTACTGATAAAGACGGTGTTTTCCATACTGAATGGATGGAATAACCCGTCATCATTGACTGTTGATGACATGAAAGGCGCTAAGTTTAGCGCCTTTTTTGACTTTTAAGCACCGTAAAATGTTGAATTTATAATTATGAGTATTTTCTAAATTACATTTTATCGAGTCTAGGCATGGTTTATGCGTAATTTTCTTATCTTATTACTTTTATTAGTCTTACTTGGCCCATTAGGGATTGACTTATATTTGCCAACAATACCTGATATTGCGAAGGATTTAGGTAGCAATGAGTCGGTGATCCAGTCAACGATAGCATTGTTCATTCTTGTTCTGGGGTTAGGGCAATTGATTTCGGGCCCATTAGTCGATAGATATGGGCGAAAACCTGTCGCGATTGCGGGTATGTTGTTGTACATCATTGGTGCAGGTGTTGCTATTGTAGCAACAACACCTACGGTATTTATTGCATCACGTTTATTGCAAGGTGTTGCGGTTTGTTGTACTTCGGTAGTGGCATTTAGTTGTGTACGAGACCGAATGAATGGTACGAAAGCCGCTCGCGCTTTTGGTTTCTTAAATGGGACATTAAATATTGTTCCAGCATTAGCTCCACTACTCGGAGGTTTGCTGGCAGAGGCATGGGGCTGGCGGGCACCGTTCTGGTTTCTTGCTTTGTATGCGTTGGTTATATTAGTGCTAACTGTTGCTTTTTTACCGGAAACACGGCCAGCTAATTTACCTAAAGCAAAGATTATTCCGCTGAAAACCTATTGGCGAATTTTAGGAAATTATCAATTTATTATTTTTGCCTTAGTGAACGCAGGCACGATGGGTATGGCATTAACTTATGTGTCACTTGCACCAACTGTACTGATGGGGGATGCGCAGTTATCTCCGCTAGCGTTTTCTATTGTATTTGGTATTAATGGTTTTTGGATCATGTTTGCCAGTTATATCGCTAATTACTTTATTCATAAAATAGGGCGACCAACCTGTTTATTAGTGGGTAGTTTAATGATGGCACTTGGTTGCTTAGGATTATTGCTAGGTTTTGTCGTATTGCCGGTAGAAATACAAAGCCATTGGTTAGTCTATATGTTACCTGTCGCCTGTGCTTGTACAGGGCTGGCCTTTATGATGGGAACGGCAACTAGTTATGCTTTAGAACCTTTTGGTCAGGAAGCAGGAACCGCTTCTGCGTTAGTTGGTTTTGTACAAATGGCCGGAGGGGCAGCTCTTGGGCTTTGTGCAATCGGTTTGCCCATTGCCCCAAGATTATCCTTAGCAATAGTGATGTTAGTCGGTTGTCTGTTTGGGCTAATAGCAAGAAAAACGAGTTTATCATTTGCTAGCCATTCACTGACTAAGGCGGGTTAAAAACTATTTTTATTGATACATCAAGATGTCACTGGTTGTTGGATATAACCAGTGACAGGATTGGATTATTTATTCAACAATAGTGCCATTAATCGTAGTGAGAAACCGATTCTCTTTAATTTCAATAGGTCTTGAATGAACCATTTTATTATTAATATACAGCTTAGTCTCAATTGGGATTAAACCGTGTTCAATATTAATATGGAATTTATTCATCATATCTTTATTGCCACGGAAGTTATTAAGCTGATATTGTTTTTTGTTCCCGTCGTTAAAAATCACCTCTAGGTAGGGGGAATCAGTATTAACTCGCGCATCATTTTGATAAACCATGCCATAAGAACCAAATGAAGGGGGATAAATATAGCTATCAATGGTTCCTTCAGGATCATAGAAGCCCATTAAAGTGACAACCTCTACACCCTGTTTTCTGGCTTTTTTATGAATAGCAGATTCTGGTTCCGAAATTCGTTTCCAACTGACCCCATCTGAACGATAGCAAAATAAATCATTTTTGGTGATTGTCTCCACCTTATTATTGACATGTATTTTGCTATTCCATTGTGCATATGACTTTATCTTGATAATGCTATTTTTATTATGCTCGGATGCTGCTGGGAGACTAATATTCGGTGCATAATAGCCATTTCCTTGGCAAAGATAGACTAAGTTACTTTTTTTTAACAGTTCATTTATGCGATCAGTTGTAATATCAGAACCATTTTTTGGGGAAAAATTAATGATATTGAAATTGGAAAGATCTAATTTAGCGTCAACCAATTTTTTTATATTCGGATCCCATTTTTTATATCCCGTCGATGATTCTGAGCTAAAAGTATAATTGCTTTCTAATTTTTTTTGGATAGCAACAAGGGAATTTGGTGTGTATGCGGTATAGGCATTGTATTTGGGATTGTAAGCTTCCCCACCACTCATTGCGTCATGGTTTAATGAACCATCTTGATAGGTATTTGGAATAAAATAGTTATTATAAGGATCCCATAGCCATGTTGAATTCTTTTTATCGGCAGTTGCATGTGTTCCTCCTTCTGTGCCCCCATAGTAATCACTTAGGCCAAAGTTATGGCCAAATTCATGACTAAGCTCATTACTATCGGTTCTATTTAACGTTGCTTTTCCACCGCCGCCTGACCAGCCATGAATAACCCTCCCATTCTCATATACCCCAACAGAATTATAGGCAGTTATTTGGCTCGTAGGATTAAATGACTCAGCATCAGAAGCTGAACTGTTTACACCATAATTTGCTAGATTAATGCCATCGGCATAAAAACGTTTGGTTATCGACTCCCTCATATTGCCGCTATACGCGCCTCCTTTTCCTGTTGCTTTATCGGTGAAAACTTGGCCATTAGGCATCACTACTTTTGTAAGGTGAATTGGCTCATAGCGAGAAACAATAAAATTTTTAACGGGAATAGTTTGGTAATATTGCCGATTAAGCTCGGGTTTTTCTTGGAAAAGAAGTACATCCCTTGGGGGGGTAAGTAGGCCAATATCTAATGTATTGACCAGTAATTCATTTGGGGCGCCAATATCAATATTTGATAGTGTTCCTTTTTGCTCTTTCAAAACAAACTCTAGCTTTATATCAGGGTGAATATACTCTTCAGAAATTGTCGTTGACCATGTATTTTCAATGTATTCTAAATTACTCGTTGAATCGTCATTCTTTGCGATATAAGGTTCGTTATTAAGATAAATAGGGAACCATTTTTTATGTAAATCATAAATAAAAAGAACACTTTCACCCGTTCCTAGTTTTAAACTTTTATTTCCATAATGAATATGGCTATCATAGTAGGCACTAGAGCTGAAAAGGATTTTTTTATTATGAAGGTCATTATCTGCCATAAGTGTAAAGTCACGAGCCCAGTTCCCGTCACTTGTAGCAATTTTTATTGATTCATTGTTTTTTAATAATTCCAATAAGTTTTTTTTATTTTCAGATGATTCATTAATCGACTTGTTATTATCTAAAGTTAAATCATAGTTTTCTGGTTGTGAATAGTCTAGCGGTGGGATCTCTCTGGTGATAGGTATATTTTCCCAGTCCCCATTAGTGTTGCACTTGAATAAATATAAGTCTCCTTTTTTTAATTCAACACATTTATATTTAGTATGAATAAGAGTCGTCTCATCGGATGTTGAGGTAAATAGGATTTGTTTATATACATGATTAATATTACTTTTTAACATTAAACTATTAGTCGTATCATAATCAACCTTGGTTATTTTTATTGTTGAATGTTCATTCAAGATATCATTCATAAAGTTTGCATCAATTTCGCTAACATCGATATCTGGCAGACCTTCAATTTCAGAATCGAAAAATGGAGGCAAATTACGTGCTGAAATATCAGGTGATTTCCAGTATTCGATTAGATTGACATTTTCTTCAGTGAGCCAACGTCCATTATTGTCACAAATAAATTGAATCGTGAGACCTTTTGGTAATGTGACTGTTTCATTTCCATAGCTAATATTAATATTTTTTTTATGAATATTTTCTAAAACTATAGTTTTTCCTTTATATCTCACATCATTATTTAGTGTGAATGTTTCCTTCATATATTTATGATTAAATGTTAAGTGTATTATTTTATTTTTTAAAATTAAATAATGTAAAGCTTTTTGGTTGGAAACTATAACATTTAAATTATTTTCATTTTCAATGAAAATATCAAATCTTTTAGGTGGTTTGAAATGGTGAGGCAATAAATTTGTCTCTATGGTACTGTTGTCTACAATCTTAGGTAATTTGGTAGGAGGGCTTAGGTTTTCACTAGTTACCAATTTATTATTTTCATCATAAATATTTAATTTAATGTTTTCATTTTGTTGAATTGATGATTGAGGTTTAAACATGACTAAAGTTTTTCGACCGGATACCAATTTAGGTTGTATATCTCCTTCAATTCGATTCACAGCAGGAATGATTGAGTTTTGAGCGAAATAAACGCTTCCCTTTAATTCACCACTCGTGTCACTAATTTCTTTATGTGTTAAAGGGTTAATAAACTTATTTTTATTAAAGTAAATAGCCTTATCCGGTTTTATTCCATTACTGCTTTTTTCGTCGTTTCTATCTAAGTTAATAAGTGGATTACTTGTTTTATCTGCATGGAGAATCATTTCCAAGTTTGATTCGTTATTTTCATTATTTAATATATGAAATATTTCATAAATGTTATTGACTAAGTTTGTTGAATAATGGGAAATTAATGAATTATAAGTGTTTTGATTAATAATATTTTGAATTATTGGTTTTTTTACTATCATTTTGTATCTTTCTTCTATTTAACAGTATGCTGAAATTATTTTTATTTAATTTATAATAAAATATATTAATTGTGTGCTTTTTTATTTTAAAGTTAGTCTTAAATACTATTCGGTTGTTTTCTATTATTTGATAATTAATTATATGGAAATTATTTTCTATGATATTATTTGCACAAGTAATTTAAATAATAACAGGTTTGTTAGGATGAATAACATGTTGAATCCATTATTAAAACAACCTCGAGTGGCTAAAGGTGGTGTATTTTGAACGCGAATGCATCACCATAGAATGCGTTCTATGGTAAATATAAACGAATTAAAAGGTTTAGTGCCATGAATCAAAAACATTGGTCAAAATACGAACTACTTCATGAGGTCGTACAAAATCCCAATATCCATATTAAAGGTCAGCATAGTTATTACAGCGACTGTTGGGATAACGGGTTTGAGCAGTCAGTTGTGCGCTATTTACAAGGTGACGAACAAAGCCGAGACTGGCAGCTAGCATGGGATGTTGATCAACTTTATATCGGTGATTATGTCTGTATTGGTAGCGAAGCGGTGATATTAATGGGAGGGAACCATACTCACCGAATGGATTGGTTTTGCTTATATCCTTTTCTTGAATATATTGAAGAAGCTTATGTAGGAAAAGGCAACACAGTGATTGGCGACGGAGCCTGGGTTGGCATGCGTGCCTTTATCATGCCCGGAGTTAAAATAGGTGAAGGAGCTGTAATTGCTGCTAATAGTGTAGTGATCAAAGATGTTGAGCCTTATTCTATCGTTGGGGGAAACCCAGCGAAGCCGATTAACTACCGCTTCTCACACGATGTCATTACTGAACTATTAGCATTGAAAATCTATGATTGGCCGGAGGAAAAATTTACCGCATTAAAGCGGTTTATTTGTGGTTCCGATTTTGTGGCATTAAAAAATGCCAGCCAGAAATATGACCAGCGATTGATTAGCTAGCTTTTCTTATTAAGGTTAAGGGGGATTCTGTGGAATCTCCCTTTTTACATATAACTAATTTTCTTCTGTGCGAATAAATTCAACTAAACTAGGCGCTGCTATTCTTTGATAATCTTCTGTATTTAAAATAATAGAGCGTTCTAATGTACCAGCATTAAAGGCGAGTTCCTCAAAACGTTCAAAAAGTAGCGGGTCAGCAATTAATTTTAAATTGGGATGAAAGCTAAAGGGGGGAATAGCCCCAAATACGCATTGAGTGAGCTCATCGACTTCTTTTGGGCTTGCTAAAGATGCACGAGTCCCGCCAATTGCTGTGGCAATTTTACTCAAATCAGCTTGTTTATCGGCAGGTAAAATTGCCAGTACGTGTTGGCGTATACCATTTCCTTTGACATGGCATACTAATCCTTTTGCCCCTTGCCCAAGTTGCGTGCCACGTATTTTTGCCACTTCTTCTGATTTCCCCGCAGTGGAATGTTCCATCACACGATATTTGGCATTATTTTTATCAAGTAATTGTGTGAGTTGCATAAAAATAGAATTTTCAGACACTGTTTTTTTCCCTTTAAAACCACATCAATAACAGGGAATGATAACAAGTTTGGAAGTAGATACAACCTTGGGGCCGAAGGCTGCTAAAGCGTTAAAATAGGTGAAATATTAAAAAATAAGTATCAGATGTATTTTGTGTCTGTTATTACTAATATTCTTGGGTATTTATTCAGTCACGAGCAAATTGAACACATCTTGCATCTATGATAAAGCTGCCAGTGAGACTGGCAGCCTGTTGTTTACTGATGACGCTCTTTTAACCGTTTGATTATTGTGCTTAAATCCAGCTCTTGGTCTTGTAGTAAGACTAATAAGTGGTACATCAAATCAGCGGCTTCATTGGTCAATTCTGCGCGGTCATTCACGGTGGCTGCCAATGCAGTTTCAACACCTTCTTCACCGACTTTTTGCGCAATGCGTTTAGTCCCGCTAGCGTATAAACGTGCGGTATAGGAGCTTTCAGGAGAGGCAGTTTTGCGTTCTTTTAGTAACGTTTCTAACTCAAATAAAAAGCCCCAGTCGCTTTGTGCTGGTGCGAAGCAGCTTTGTGTACCGTTATGGCAAGTTGGGCCATCTGGCAGTGCGAGAGCTAGCAGCGTATCACTGTCACAATCTGGGTAAATATCCACTAAATTTAAAAAATTATTAGAGGTTTCGCCTTTCGTCCACAAACGTTGTTTTGTGCGAGAGAAAAAGGTGACTTTACGGCTATCTAAAGTGACTTGTAATGCTTCTGGGTTCATATACCCAAGCATTAGCACATCACCTGAAACAGCGTGTTGCACGATAACAGGCATTAGGTTATCGACTTTTTGCCATGCTAGCTGGCTAGATTGTTCTGTGGTTAACATACTCTAATTTGAACTCCATTTTCGGCTAGGTATTGTTTTAAGTCACCGATATTAATAATTTGTTTATGAAATACAGAAGCGGCTAAAGCACCATCAACGCCTGCGTCAGTGAAGGCATCAAGGAAATGTACTTTTTCGCCTGCACCACCTGAGGCAATCAATGGCACTTGGCATACTTCGCGAACTTTTTTTAGTTGCTGTAGGTCATACCCTTGACGAACACCATCTTGGTTCATCATATTTAACACAATTTCACCCGCGCCACGTTGTTGAACTTCTTTTACCCAATCAAGGGTTTTCCACGTAGTTTGTGTGGTACGTTTTTCATCACCGGTAAATTGGTAAACGAGATATTCACCCGTACTTTCATCGAACCAAGTATCAATACCCACAACGATGCATTGTACGCCAAAACGCTCCGCTAAGCTGCTGATTAATGTAGGGTCGGATAATGCTGGGGAGTTAATGGAAATTTTGTCAGCGCCAAAAGACAGAATTTGTGCAGCATCATCGACACTTTTAATTCCACCTGCAACACAAAAAGGAATATCAATCACTTCAGCGACTTTGGCAACCCAGCTTTTATCTACCACTCGACCATCAGAAGAGGCGGTAATATCATAAAATACCAGTTCGTCTGCACCTTCTTGGGCATAACGCTGTGCTAATGGAACAATATCACCGATAATTTCGTGATTACGAAATTGGACACCTTTAACCACTTGCCCATCACGGACGTCTAAGCAAGGAATTATGCGTTTTGCCAACATTTGATTGCCTCCGCAACGGTGAATTTACCTTCTAATAATGCGCGACCCACAATCACGCCAGCCGCACCAGATGGCGGGATAGCCGCAATATCATCTAAATTGCCAATGCCCCCTGATGCTTGGAAGGCAATGTCGGGGAATTTTGGGCTTACTTCTTGGTATAAATTCACATTAGAACCCGCTAAGGTGCCATCTTTGGAAATATCGGTGCAAAGGACATGTTTTAAGCCATAAGGACGATATATTTCAATGGCTTGTTCTAATGTTAAATTTGAATTTTCTTGCCAGCCGCTAATGGCGATTTCTTTTACGCCTTTGTCATTAATGCGTACATCTAACGCAAGTACAATGGCTTCCCCACCATAGGTTTCAAACCATGTTTTAACCAATTCAGGTTTGGTCACCGCAGTTGAGCCAATGACAACACGAGCCGCTCCGGCTTCCAGTAAGGCCTTAATATCTTCTTCGGTACGAATACCCCCACCAACTTGTACTGGAACATTCACGCCAGCCAATAATTTTTTGAGCAGTGGAATCTGGCGTTTTTGTGGATCTTTGGCGCCCGTTAAATCCACTAAGTGTAGGAGCTTTGCCCCTTCTTTTTCATATTGTTGCAAACGTGGGAGCGGGTCATTGCCATAATCAGTTTGCTTGGCGTAATCCCCTTGGTGCAATCGCACTACGGTGCCATCGATTAAATCTAATGCGGGAATGATCATGGTAATTACATCTCCAAAAAGTTTTGAATCAAGCGTGAACCTGCGGTGCCAGAACGTTCTGGGTGAAATTGGACACCGTAGAAGTTATCGCGATTCACCGCGCTACTAAACGGGTTGCCATACTGAGTTTGTGCGATGGTATTACTGGAAATTGGCATCGAATAACTGTGTACAAAATAGAAATAGGCGTTATCAGGGATATCCCTAAACAAAGGGTTCCCTGCTAGGGCTTTGACTTGGTTCCAGCCGCTATGTGGAACTGGAAGCCCATTGGCATCCATTTTTTGTACAGGGCTATCAATTAACCCCAGTAGTGGCACCGTTGATTGACCTTCTTCACTGAAAGAACCGAGTAATTGCATACCTAAACAGATGCCTAACACGGGTTGAGTCAGTGCTCTAATTAACGGCACTAATTCACGTTCAGTGAGCTTTTCCATGGCCGCGCTAGCCGTACCGACACCCGGTAAAAAGACTTTGTCGGCTTGTAAAATGGTATTGGTATCCCGGCTCACCACAGGGTCATAACCTAGGCGTTTCACCGCATAAGCCACGGAGGCTAAATTTGCACAGCCAGTATCAAGGATGACAACGTTCATCAAAGAACCCCTTTTGAGCTAGGTAACGTATCCCCTTCAACGCGTATTGCTTGGCGCAAGGTACGGCCAAAGACCTTAAATAAACTTTCCGCTTTGTGGTGATCGTTTTTCCCTTTGGTTTTCAGGTGTAATGTACAACCCATAGCATAGGAAAGTGAGCTAAAGAAGTGCTCAATCATTTCAGTGCTTAAGTCACCGACACGTTGGTATTTGAATTCTGCTTTATATTCAAGGTGTGGGCGACCTGAAATATCCAGTGCACAGCGTGCTTGGCATTCGTCCATTGGCAGAACGAAACCAAAACGTGCGATACCGCGTTTATCACCAAGCGCGATTTTCAGTGCTTCACCTAAAGCAAGGCCCGTGTCTTCGACAGTGTGGTGGTCATCAATAAATAAGTCGCCATTGACTTCAATGTTTAACCGGAAACCGCCGTGAGTCGCGATTTGGTCTAACATGTGGTCAAAGAAGCCCACACCCGTGCTAATTTTGCTGCCGCCTTCTTGGTCTAGCCACACTTCGACTTGGATATTAGTTTCTTTTGTCACGCGTTTGACTAGCGCATGGCGGTCGCGTTTGGTTAACTGCGTGGTGATAGCTTCCCAGTCTAGTTCCATTGGGTTATAACGTAACCCTTTAATACCCATATTTTTAGCTAATTGAATGTCCGTTTCGCGGTCACCAATCACATAGCTATTTTCACTGTCTAGCACGTTGCTATCTAAATAGCGCTCAACCAACTGAAGTTTAGGTTTACGGCAAGCGCAGTTATCTTCAGGCTTATGTGGGCAAATCAGCACGTCATCAAATTTTATGCCTTGTGATTCAAAAAGTTGCATCATTAGGTTGTGTGGTGGTTCAAAGTCAGCGGTCGGAAAGCTATCTGTTCCTAAGCCGTCTTGATTGGTTATCATCACTAAGCGATAATTGGCTTTTTGCAGGGCAAGTAAGCTAGGAATGACTGCTTTTTCAAAGGCGAGTTTACTTAAGCTATCAACTTGGAAGTCAGTTGGCGGCTCGGTAATTAATGTTCCATCACGGTCGATAAATAAAATTTTCTGGCTCATGAGTCATTCCTAATTAGCAAAGTGCGGCAATAGCTTCAATAACACGGGTATTTTCAATTTCTGTCCCGACAGTAATACGCAGGCAATTAATGAGACCCGGCTGTTTGCTTTGGTCACGTAAAATAATGCCTTGATCCCACAGGGCTTTAAAGACTTTACTGCCATCGGTGAAACGCACCAAAATATAGTTAGTTTCACTCGGATAAACATGTTCAACCACAGACAAGTCGCGCAGAGCTTCACTGAGTGCAATACGGTTTTCGGTTACCGTTATTACACGGCTTTTCATTGTTTCAATACCTTGTGGTTCAAGGGCTTGAGCGGCAATCATCGCAACAGGGGTTGATAAAGGATAAGGGGCGATAACCTTTAATAGCACCTCAATCACTTCAGGAGAAGCTAAGGTAAAGCCACAGCGTAAACCGGCTAATGCAAAGGCTTTAGATAAGGTTCTTAAAATCACCAAATTGGGGTATTGTGCAAGCCAGCTTGCCACACTGTATTGTGGACAGAACTCAATATAAGCTTCATCGACAACGACTAATGCGCGGCCTGCTGCCATATTTAGCACTTCACGCAAATCTTTATTATCGATGATATTGCCCGTTGGGTTATTTGGGCTGCAAATATAAATCAGTTTGGTATTAGATAAATTTTCACGGATCGCGTTAACGTTTAATGCCCAGTCAGGCAGCGCCATGATTTTCTTTTGTTCAACGCCAAAGGTTTCTGCACTGACGCTGTACATGCCATAGGTTGGTGGGCAGAACATCACCGCATCTTTACCCGGCTCACAAAATGCGCGGATCAATAATTCGATAGACTCATCGGCCCCACGGCAAACCAGTACTTGTTCTGGTGTGATTTGCGCATAAGCCGCATAGTTATTGATCACGGCAACAGGTTGGCATTCAGGGTAACGGTTCAGGTTACGTTCACTGAATTGGTAATCAGGTGCAATTGGGTATTCATTGGCATTGAGCCAAACATCTCCATTTCCCCCTAAGCGGCGCGCCGACATATAAGGGGTCATGGTTTTAACATTTTCACGTGCAAGACTGGCGGCATTAAATGGTTGGCTCATGACTTACTCCTGATTTTGTTTTTTTAGTTCGTTAACGCGTAAGGTAACGGCATTTTTGTGAGCGGTGAGTTGCTCTGCTTGCGCTAAAGTTTCGATGGTGTTGGCTAAGCCTAATAAGCCTTGCTGCGACAGTTTTTGCACCGTCATTCGCTTCATAAAGTCAGCGAGGCCAAGGCTTGAATAGGTTGCAGTATAGCCGTAAGTCGGTAATACGTGATTGGTGCCTGAAGCGTAGTCTCCTGCAGATTCGGGTGACCAGTCTCCGACAAACACGGAGCCTGCGCTAGTGATAGAATCGACTAGGTCATCGGCATTGCGTGTTTGTAAAATCAAGTGCTCAGGTCCATAGCGATTGCTAATTTCGACGCATTGTTCGATCGAATCAGCAATAATGACACGGCTGGCACTTAGTGCTTCTCTGGCAATTTCGGCACGAGAAAGTTGCGCTAATTGTGTTTCTGTTTCTTCAATCACACGCTGGGCAAAGTTTTCATCGTCAGTTAATAAAATGACTTGTGAATCAGGGCCATGTTCCGCTTGTGATAGTAAATCAGATGCGGTGAACGCTGGATTTGCTCCGCTATCCGCAATCACTAACACTTCAGAAGGCCCCGCAGGCATATCAATGGCGGCTCCATCATGGCTTTGACTCACTTGGCGTTTTGCCTCAGTGACATAGGCATTACCGGGGCCAAATATTTTATCAACCGTAGGAATGCTTTGGGTGCCAAATGCCATTGCTGCAATCGCTTGCGCGCCACCTACTTGGAAAATATCGCTGATGCCGCACAGTTTCGCTGCATACAAAATTTCATCGGCAATAGGTGGGGGAGAACACAAAATGATTTTGCGACAGCCTGCGATATTCGCCGGAGTTCCTAACATCATGACTGTTGATAACAAGGGAGCAGAACCCCCCGGAATATATAAACCGACTGCATCTATTGGGCGTGTGACCTGTTGACATACTACGCCTGCCTGTGTTTCCACTGTAATCGGAGTAGGTTTTTGGGCTTCGTGAAAACGACGAATGTTGCCAATGGCGGTTTTCATTGCTGTTTTGATTTCATCGCCAAGACGAGCCTCTGCCGCGTCAACGGCATTTGCAGGTACTCGCACTGTGTCGATTTCAGTTTTATCGAAACGACGGCTTAGTGCTTGGAGGGCGGTGTCGCCCTCGTTACGGACTTGCTCAATAATTTGGCTCACCGCAGTACTAATGCTGCCAGAGGCCGCAATTGCGGGGCGCATCAGTAAAGCACTTTGTTGCTCTTGATTACAAGCCGACCAGCGAACAGGTTGGTTAAATCCCATTTTCATGGCGGCTTACTCCATCATTTTTTCAATTGGTAATACAAGGATTGAGCTTGCCCCTAATGCCTTGAGTTTTTCCATGGTTTCCCAGAACAAGGTTTCTGAGCTGACCATGTGCATGGCAACGCGGTTGTTGTCACCGGCTAATGGTAAAATAGTTGGGCGTTCAGCACCTGGTAATAAGGCAATGATTTCTTCTAGTGTTTCACTTGGCGCGTGTAACATGATGTATTTAGATTCGCGCGCTTGGATAACACCTTGGATACGGGTCATCATACGGTCGATAAGCTGTTGTTTATCAGCTGACATTTCACCGTCACGTTGAATTAAACATGCTTTCGAACGGTAAATGACTTCCACTTCTTTTAGGCCGTTTGCTTCTAATGTGGCGCCAGTAGAAACAAGGTCACAAATCGCATCCGCAAGCCCAGCACGCGGGGCAACTTCAACCGAACCATTTAACAGACATGATTTAAACTGAATGCCTTTTTGGTCGAAATAGCGTTTTAACAAGTGTGGATAAGAAGTCGCAACACGTGAACCATTCAGGCATTCTGCACCCGTGTAGTTAAAGTCCAATGGCGCCGCTAATGACAAGCGACAGCCACCAAAATCGAGGCGGCGCAGTGTTTTGTATTGTGGGTTTTCGCCTTGCGCGCGGCGGTTTAATAACTCTTCTTCAAGAACGTTTTCACCAATGATCCCTAAATCAACAACGCCATCCATGACCAGTCCTGGAATATCGTCATCACGAACACGAAGTAAATCAATAGGCATATTTTCTGCATAAGCAATCAAACGTTGTTGTTGTAAGTTGATTTTGATGCCGCAGCGAGCCAGTAGTTCTCTTGATTCTTCACTCAGACGACCTGATTTTTGAATTGCAATACGTAAACGTGATTTATCCAACATGACTTTACCCTTATCCCTTTAAAATTTTTTGTTTAGTAACTCTTTGTTCAAGAATAAAAAAACCCTCGGAAGATTATCTTCCGAGGGTTCTCTCAATTTGCATTTCAGCCACCGGAAGATTCGTTGAACGTCTTCCAGCACACATCGCCCGAAAGACTAGTCAGGATGATGGTGATGATGATGGTTGCGTGAAATACGATTCATAATGTCTTCCGTTCTGTTATTTAAGTGAATGACTAAACATTCATTGTGTTAACTAAATACTCATTGGTATTTAACCTATCCGATTTCCCCCTATGAATGCAACCTTTTTTTAAAAAATAACCAATAATAATTAGTTGATGCGCTTTTATAGTGATTAATCTCTCAGAAATTGTGTTCGGAAGTTTTATGGTTTTCAGCTACTCTGTGATTAATTTCAGTCAGTTGGTCGATTGAGGAGTTATCGAATGAAGAAAATCACCATTATTGGATTAGGGTGGGTAGGGTTGCCCCTTGCCCAAGCTTTATTGTCCCAAGGCATTCATGTGGTTGGAACTAAAACAACACCAGATGGTATTGAAGCCGCTCAAGCGGTAGGAATTGAGTGTTATGCATTGAAATTAACCCCTGAACTTGAATGTGATAACGATGATTTAGCGCAATTGATGATGCAAAGCGATGCTATCGTCATCTTGCTTCCCCCTTCTAAAATTAATACCGAATACTATATGGCAGCGATTGAAACACTGGTGAATAGCGCAATAGCATTTCAGGTACCCAAAGTTATTTTCACGTCATCTACTGCGGTTTATGGGGAGCAAAATGGTGAAATGACCGAAGATAGCCCATTGGATGGAGTGACGGATTCAGCTAAAGCTTTAGTGGCGACAGAACAGTGGTTGCATCAATTACCGAACATATCGGTAGATATTCTGCGATTAGCTGGATTAGTCGGGGAAAAACGACATGCAGGGCGTTTTTTAGCAGGTAAAACCGGAGTGAAGGGGGCAAATCAGCCTGTCAATATGGTGCATCAAGACGATGTAATTGACGCCATTTTATTATTGCTCCAGCAGCCACAGGGAGGGCATATTTATAACCTTTGTGCGCCAATTCACCCGACACGAGCTGAATTTTATACTCATGCCGCTCAATCTATTGGTTTAGTTCCACCACAATTTATTGAAGAGGAGAATGCATTAGAGGGGAAAGTCATTAACGGTAATAAAATTTGCCAAGAACTTGAGTTTGAATACCAGTACCCAAACCCAAGTTTGATGAGTATGACCTTGTGATTACTTAATTGGGATCATGACAATTTTTTGGAACGCAGGACGCGTGGTCAGCTGCTGATACCAGCGTTCCAAATTGTTAAATTCAGGGCGTTCAGTCACAATTTCATGCCAAGGGTAAAATAGTGGCGCGATAGCAATGTCTGCGATACCAAATTTATCACCACTGAAATAGGCTTGGTTGGCTAATGTATTATCAGCAATTGTGAGTAATCGATTAATATTGCCATATATAATTTTAGCTTGTTCCGGGTCTCTATCCGCTTCAGGAACACGAACAATTTTGTTCATCATTTGCTTAATGTGGCCGAATAAATTAGCACCACTCCAATCCATCCATTTATCGGCGGCAGCTCTCTCTTGTAAGTCTTGTGCGAGTAATAAGTGAGAATGATCAAATTTTTCCGTAAGGTAACGTAAAATCGTATTTGATTCCCACAGCGCAAAGTCATCATCCTGTAGAGTTGGAATAGTGCTGTTTGGATTCATTTTTATATATTCAGGTGTATCTAGTCCACCAAATGGGCCACCCACATCTTTTTGATTGTAAGCGATATTTAATTCTTCTAAGCACCAAAGTACTTTTTTGACATTGGAAGAGTTGACGCGTCCCCAAACAGTTAACATTGCAGTCTCCTAAATTGATTTTTTGGTATCGGCCATGGTTAAGATAGATTAAATTCACTCTTAGGCAAATGTTTATTTGTTAGCGGTGGCCTCTGTGAAATTAAAGTCTTATATTAGGTCCAGTTATCGAATTTTGTCACGGCGATGGGTTCTCGTTTAGTGACGCTGAGTCAATGACCGTATTTTAAATGTATAGAATTAAGTGAAGGAATAACCGATGAGTAAGAAAATATTGTCTTTAAAAACCCGCCGAGCAGGTATTGGGTTGAGTCTTTTGGTTGTCGTAAGTACCAGTGCTTATGCGGCGCAGACACCGGTTGCTCCTCAAGTCGATGCAAAAGCATTTGTTCTGATGGATTATAATAGCGGTAAAATTTTAGCTTCTGGGAATCCAGATGAACGCTTAGACCCCGCAAGTTTAACCAAAATTATGACCAGCTATGTGATTGGTCAGGCAGTAAATGCAGGGAAAATTACCCCACAAGACATGGTCACGGTAGGGGAAGATGCATGGGCGACGGGTAATCCTGTTTTGAAAGGCTCTTCTTTGATGTTTTTGAAGCCAAAAGACCGCGTTTCTGTATTAGATTTAAATAAAGGGATTGTGATCCAGTCAGGAAACGATGCCAGTATCGCGCTTGCTGATTATGTTGCTGGTAGCCAAGACTCATTTGTGAGCTTAATGAATCAATACGTGCAAAAGATTGGTTTGAAAAATACTCACTTTAAAACGGTTCATGGTCTCGATTCTGAAGGGCAATACAGCACGGCACGGGATATGGCATTGTTAACCCAAGCGATGATCCGTGATGTACCGGATGAATACGCACTGCACAAGGAAAAGGAATTTACCTTTAATAAAATTCGTCAACCAAACCGTAATCGTTTGTTATGGAACCAAAATTTAAAGGTGGATGGTGTAAAAACTGGGCACACGAGTGGTGCAGGTCATAATCTGGTCGCCTCTGCAACAGAAGGTGATATGCGTTTAATTTCAGTTGTGTTGGGGGCACCAAGTGACCGAGTGCGTTTTTCTGAAAGCGAAAAATTACTGACATGGGGTTTCCGTTTCTTTGAAACTGTCACGCCAATTAAAGCTGATGCCACACTGAAAAAGCAGCGTGTCTGGTTTGGTGATACTTCAGAAGTTGATTTAGGTGTTGCCGATGATGTTTCTATTACTATTCCTAAAGGGCAATTGCAAAACTTAAAAGTGGATATTCAACTCACCAACGATTCACTTGAAGCGCCTCTTGCTAAGAACCAAACAGTGGGAACGATTAACTTTATTCTTAATGATGAAGTTGTCGAACAGCACCCTTTAGTCGCAAAAAATGCGGTTGAAGAAGCGGGGTTCTTTGGGCGTATTTGGGATTATATCATGAAAACCATTAGTGGCTGGTGGAGTGCCATTTTCGGTTAATAATGATTGAGTGAAAATGATGTGAACAAAAAAATGCCTGTTAATACAGGCATTTTTATAGAGATGATAGATAAACAATACTATTCGCAGTGAGCCAATTTAATCGCTAAGCCGCCTTGAGACGTTTCACGATACTTAGCGTTAATATCTTTACCAGTTTCATACATGGTTTCAATGACTTTATCGAGGCAAACACGTGGGTCACTGACGCGACGTAGTGCCATGCGTGCCGCATTCACGGCTTTAACGGAAGCGATGGCGTTACGTTCAATACAAGGTACTTGAACTTGCCCTCCAACAGGGTCACAGGTGAGACCTAAGTTATGCTCCATGGCAATTTCTGCTGCGATACACACTTGCTCAGGGCTACCGCCCATTAATTCGGCGAGTCCCGCGGCGGCCATTGAACAAGCAACACCCACTTCTCCTTGGCAACCCACTTCGGCGCCGGAAATTGACGCATTCATTTTATATAAGGCACCAATGACACCGGAAACTAAAAAATAGCGGGTATAGGAATTTTCATTCACAGGGCGAATAAACTTATCATAATAAGCTAATACCGCAGGAATGATGCCACATGCGCCATTCGTTGGTGCCGTTACAACACGACCACCCGCTGCATTTTCTTCGTTAACGGCAAGCGCATACATATTGATCCAATCTATGACGGCCATTGGGTCCATATTGGTGTTATCCGTTGTCACGAGTTGACGGCGTAATGCGGCTGCTCGGCGCGGTACACGTAATGGTCCGGGTAGTAAACCTTCGGTTGTCACCCCTCGTTCAATACCGGATTTCATGACATCCCAGACGGACGAGAGGTATTGCTGAATTTCTTCTTTACTACGTAATGCTAATTCATTCTGCATCACGAGTGCGGAAAGTGATAAACCTGTGTCTTTACAATGTTTTTGCAGGTCGGCCGCATATTTAAATGGGTAAGGGACTTGCACTGCATTTTCATCAGACTGGCCAAAGTGCTCTTCATCGACGATAAAACCGCCACCGATAGAATAGTAATTTTTGCTGTAAATAACATCATCACCACTGAATGCCGTAATACTCATTCCATTTTCATGGAGTGGTAGGTTGGTAGTATGAAAATTCATGCCACCTTCAGTAGGAAAATCAACTTCATGTTGCCCGTGTGCAAGGGAGAGCCTTTCAGTTTGCTCTACATTACGCATAAAAGCAGGAATAGCGTCAATATCAATGGTGTCTGGTAAGTTACCTGCAAGGCCCATAATAATCGCCATATCCGTTGCATGGCCTTTACCCGTCAAAGAGAGTGAGCCATAGACGTCTACTGAAATTCGTGTCGTGCGAGTGAGTAATTCTTGCTGGATAAGGTCGTCAACAAACTGTTTGCCTGCTTTCATTGGGCCGACAGTATGGGAGCTTGAAGGGCCGATACCAATTTTGAAGATATCAAATACACTAATCATATTCAGTGCTTCCTTTTGTAGAAAGTCATTGAAATTAGGTAGCTTCCATTACTGGTCGCTACCTAGTGGCTTCAATTAGAAGAATAACTTATATGTTGCCGCAGAGATAGCGACCAGACCCATAATTACGATAAATACATTACTGATTTTACCTGAGTATTTACGCATCGCAGGTACTTTGCTAATTGCATACATTGGCATTAAGAACAGTAAGATAGCGATAACTGGGCCACCGAGGCTTTCAATAATATCCAATACACCCGGGTTTAATGTTGCCACTAGCCAAGTGGTGACTAACATGAAAATTGCAGTACCGCGGTTTAACTTGCGAACATCAATGGTTTTACCTTTTGCACGGTAAGCACGTTCAACTAAGCCATTGAAACCTTCACGAGCACCTAAATAGTGGCCGAGGAAAGATTTAATAATTGCGATAAATGCAATGATTGCAGCAGCATATTTGATGAATGGCTGGTCAAAATAGCCAGACAAGTAGTCAAGGATACTAATATTTTGTGCTTTAGCTTGTGCGAGATCCGCTGAAGATAAGGTAAATACACAGCTGATCACGAAGAACATGACGGTCAGCACCATCAAAATGTGCGCGGAGGCAAGGATCCGTGAGCATTTTTGTTCAGCGGCATCACCGTATTCTTCACGTTTTGCCACAGAGAAAGCAGAAATAATTGGTGAGTGGTTAAATGCGAATACCATCACAGGGATTGTCAGCCAAATAGTGACCCAAATACTTTGCCCACCCGTATTTTTTGTTGCCTCAGTGATACCTTCCCAAGTTAAGGTATTTAGTACATCACCAGACCAATGTGGGATCATATACAGTGAGAATGCAACCAGTACGGCGATAAATGGAAACACTAACATACTCATGACTTTGACGATGTATTTTTCACCAAATGCCACAATCGCCATGACTCCGCCGACAAGAATTAAGGCAAGTAACCAGCGTGGTGGTGCCCCAACGCCTAATAATTCGGTTAAGAATTTATTGACGTTATTGGTGATGGAAACACCATAGACAAGAAGAATAGGGTAAATAGCAAAGAAGTAGAGTAGTGTGATCCAGTTACCCGCTGTGCGACCAAAGTGTTCCTCGACGACTTCAGTAATATCACCGTCAGGTTTTGAACCAGAGAGAACGAAGCGTGTTAACCCACGGTGAGCAAAAAATGTCATTGGGAAGGCTAATACCAGCATCAGTAAAACAGGTAATAAACCACTCATACCTGCGTTGATTGGCAAAAACAGCACCCCAGCACCGATAGCTGTACCATATAAACCCAGCATCCATACTGTGTCAGTTTTGCGCCAAGCATTACTCGTTACTGTTTGCGAGGCTGTTTTGTCGATGGAACCAACTTTTGTTGCATCCATAATAGTCTCCGAAAATATAAGTCAAAAAAATCATTTAGCGTAACGGCAATTGCGTTACGAACTTTTAATCTTTAGGTACGAACAATTACTCAATAACAATTGTTTTCTTTTGCGTAACAATCTGATTGGAAATAAAACTAAAATTTACGGTAAATTGATTTTCAATCAGTTTTGTATTTTTATCATTTAATTTTAACAGTGGATTTTGAGTGTGTGAATTTATATTTTACCAGAATAAAATGCCGTGATCATTATCTCAAAAGAGAAATATCCCCCAAAATTGCGCAAAATAATCATATTTTATAAAATTGTTAAATAAATTTGTGTTAAGTTTATTTTTGTTAGCAATTAAATACTGAGTAAATAAGTTTTGCTTTGCTGAAATATGAACAGAATAATATTCTGTTAGAAAAATATTATTATATTAATGATCGAAATATAGCTGGCTAAAATATCATCTATATCAATGTGAATATTGAACTGTACTGTAATGGTAGTACGATTTTCTAGGCTGTGTATTTTTGTATTTATATGAAAAACAACGGGATATTTTTTATTTGCTGATTGGTTTATTGCGTGATTAATTAGTTTAAAAACTGGAGAGAATAGAACTATACATTAATTATTTTACGTTTTTCTCAGACCTATTTTTGTCACTTTTTTCGCAACGAAAAAAATAATTGAAAAAGGTAACGAAATATTTGTTAATTAATTGTTTTAATAATTTTATTGATAACTTCAAAAAAGTTTTAATGATGAAAGTGAAAATAAACAGAAACTTTGATTTAGCGCAATTTTTATAATGCGAAGAATACTGGCATTAATTAATGCCAGTATTTGAATATACGTTGTTATGGCTGAAACCAGCCTTTACGAATAAGAGGAGCAAAAATAAAGCTATATAGTTGCGTGATAGGTAATTGAATTTTATTCGCACCAAGAGACCAGAGAATTTGAGCTAAGCCGCATGCCACCATTGCAAGTATGAAAGCACCAGCCATATCTAAAGGCCAATGAACACCGAGGTAAATTCGTGACCAGGCAATAACAATGGCAGGGATCATCATTACAAGCCCTACCCAAGTTCTTAGCCAGAAAAGAAATGCGAAAGCGAATGTAAACACAATTGTGCCATGATTACTCGGGAAGGAAGGTGTGGCTTTATGCTCAGAAAAATTGGTGCCAATCCCCATGACAAATGGGCGGTCATGTGGAGCAAAATAACCAATTAACCATGAGATAGTTAAACCAATGACGATAGCAATAGCGGCTTTACAGGCAAAGGCACGTTGGCGAGTCATATTTGGCTGGGCGCCCCAAAACCAACAGGCAACCGTAAAAAGTGGAAATAAGAGGATTAAGCGCTTAGCAATCACGTTAGCTACAGCAATGGTTCCACTTGCGGTCTCGGGTGTGGCATTGATCAAATTGAAAAGATCAAGATTCAGTTGTTCCAGCACAGTTCAGTACCTCGGGCAAATAGTGAGTAAGACAGGGTAGATACATAAAGAGAGGAGGTTAAAGTGTCTTACCTCGCAGGTAAAGTCCCTTTGTCTTATTATTGAAAGCTTTGTGCGACAAATTTACTTGCGGTTTAACTATTACTCAATAATTATTTAGTGCAGTAACAGACATAGAAAAGTAAAAGGAAGAAAAAGTGATGTGGTGGCAAAAAGAGATACAACTTAGCCCAAAAGCAAGAGGATTTCATTTAGTGACAGAAGAAATTTTCAAGCAACTTCCCGAACTTAGCTTAATCAATGTTGGTTTAGCCAATATTTTTATTCAACATACATCGGCATCTTTAACGATAAATGAAAATGCGGATTACACTGTCAGAGAAGACTTCGAAAGTTTTTTTAATCAGGCCGTTCCTGAAAATGAGCCTTATTATAAACATGATTATGAAGGAAGTGATGATATGCCAGCTCACCTAAAAAGCAGTTTATTGGGTGCAAGTTTGACTATTCCGATTACTAAAGGGCGTTTAAACTTGGGGACGTGGCAGGGGATTTATTTATGTGAGCACCGAAATTATGGTGGAAAACGTAGGTTAATCATTACATTACAGGGTGAACTCAGCCGTTAAAAACAAAAAACCCGATAGCAGGAAAACAAAAAGTTGGCTATCGGGCTCCTCAATATGGGGACATCAAAGAAAAGCAGTGGCATTAATTAAGACTCCGTCTAAAAAAGAAAGTTCTCACTTAGATGAAAAAAAGTGCAATATTTTTATTAAATTTGGCTTAAATAGCACAAAAAGAACAAGCAAAGTGTCAGCACCGATAAATAAGTGAACAACTTTGCTTGTTGAGATGAAAAACAGGTATGGCTAACTATTTGTAAAGATTTAAATTTTCTTTTGCGTAAGCTTCAAAATCTGTGTACCCACCAATGTGTTGCTCATCAATGAAAATTTGTGGAACGGTTTCAACAGGTTTGCCGACAGTTTTAGATAAATCTTCTTTAGAAATACCTTCTGCTTGAATATCAACATAGCGGTAGTCAAAATCTTCACGTTCATTTTTCAGTTTTTCAGCGAGTTCTTTTGCACGAACGCAGTATGGGCAGCCAGGACGACCAAAAATAACAGTATACATAGTATCTCCTTTTTATCTTGAACTCAGATTCTAATTACAATGCTCAATACTATGCCTACATAAATTATGAAATAAAAGTCGAATTTTCCTGTTATACCTATAGGTATGGCATATAATCCTCAGTTTGAGGAAGAGACACAATAATGAGAGGAGAAGAAGAATGAGTAATAAACCTCAGTCTAAAGGGACGATGCGTTCATTGGCGGATATGCCAAAGCCCATTATCGTGTTAGAAGGTGTCGGGATCATTCTGCTTATAATTGTGTTGTTGGCATTAAATGACTATATCACTCTGCCGGAGCCTTTAATGCAGTCAGGAGCGATCGTCAGCATTATTATGGTCGGTATTGGTTGTTTGGTGCCTGCAATGATCAATATTGTCTGGCGGGCAATTCATGGCCTGAGTTTTTTGGGGATAGATAATAAACAACCAGAAAAGAAAGCCTCTAAAAAGTCGGACTCTACAGATAATAAACCTGATGAATAAATAGATTAAACGCGGTTTTACTGGTGTTTCGGCCTACAATATGTGAGAATTATTCGTTTTTTCGTTAGGGGGAAGATGTGCCGAAACCCTAACAAATCGATATTGCACGACTATTTTGAGTTGAAGAAGGTTACTGCCCATGGATTCTATTTGTTACCCTGACATCACTAAGTTACGTGAATGGCTAGACCAACTCAAAACCTCTTATTTCGAGTGTGATTCCTGCTCTGCATTACATTTACCCCATATGCAAAATATTGATGGTATTTTTGATGCGAAGCTCGATATTTTAAATAATGTTTTGGTGTTGTCTGCATTAGCTGAGCTCAAACCGACAGCGATTGTGACGTTAGTGGCGAATATCAGCCAAATTAATGCCAGCTCATTAACGGCAAAAGTTTTCCTGGAAATAAATAATGAAAACTTGCCTAAATTGATTGTTAGCCAATCATTTTCATTAGCAGCAGGGATGACGTATCGTCAATTCGGCCATTTTTTACAGCAAGCAGAGGAACAAATTTCTGCCATTGTATTTGAAATCTTTAGCAATAACTTGCTCTATGCGAATCAAGATGATTTCGGTGAAGACGATGACAATTCTGATGAAGACTCAGAGCATTCTCTTGACGACAAACCCTCGATAATACTCCACTAAGTCTTTGTTATGCATTGTGAAAAGTATGCCACTGGGCAATGCCATTCATGCCAATGGCTGACACTAACTCCTGAACAGCAAATTATTGAAAAGCAGAGCCAACTACAGGCTCTTTTACCTGCTATTGATACCTCCCTATTTCAGCCTCCAGTTACAGGGCCGCAAACGGCTTTTCGCAATAAAGCTAAAATGGTCGTTAGTGGTAGTGTTGAGAAGCCAATTTTAGGTATTGTTGGGCGAGATGGGCAAGGTGTAGATTTAACGGACTGCCCGTTGTATCCAGATGCCTTTTCTGATGTGTTTAGTGCCATTATTCCTTTTATTGCAAGGGCAGGGCTGACGCCTTATAACATTGAACGCAAACGTGGTGAGTTAAAATACCTATTATTGACTCAAAGTCATCATACTGGGAAATTTATGCTGCGGTTTGTGTTGCGCTCAGAGAAAAAAATTGAGCAGTTAAAAAAGGCACTGCCATGGCTACAAGAACAGTTGCCACTGCTTGCGGTGATCACCGCCAATATTCAACCAGTGCATATGGCAATACTTGAAGGTGAGGATGAGATTTTCTTAACGGAGCAGCGCACACTTCGTGAAGAGTTTAATCAAGTCCCTTTATTTATTCGGCCACAAGGTTTTTTCCAAACGAATCCTATAGTGGCTGCAAAATTATACCAAACCGCGAGGGAATGGGTTAAAGCGTTAGATATCGATAGCTTGTGGGATCTGTTTTGTGGGGTGGGCGGCTTTGGGTTGCACTGTGCTGAAAAAGACACTCGCTTAACAGGGATAGAAATTAGTGCGCCAGCGATTGCCAGCGCACAGCAATCCGCGGATGAACTTGGATTAAAGCATGTTGAGTTTAAAGCCCTTGATTCAACGCGTTTTGCCACGGCGAATCAGGATATCCCTCAGCTTATTTTAGTCAATCCGCCACGCCGAGGAATTGGTAAAGAGTTATGCGATTACCTTACGCATATGCAGCCTGAATATATTCTATACTCTAGCTGCAACGCACAAACCATGGCGCAAGATTTACAACTGTTGGCTGGCTATCAAGTCTGTAAAGTCCAGTTATTCGACTTATTTCCTCATACAGCACACTTTGAAGTGCTGACGTTGTTAAAGCGTATTGCACAGTAAAAGCTATGTGATGGGCTTTACTGTACAAAACCGACAATACAATATTCGTTATATCATTTGGGTAATTAATTTAATTTTTTAGCAGGAATGAATCCATAGATAATACTCTAAACTTAAATTCATCTATGTGATTCGGTATAGGTTTATCACTATGATAGGAGAGCAAATATTTTAAGTTTTCAAAAAAATCATTTTCGTTATCATATTTTTTTATACCTCTGTTAGGGTCAAAAAACTTATATATATGATTGTTTTTATCGAATTTAATTGAAATTGCCATGCAATGACCATCATAAGAAATCAATGAATAGTAATCATTGTTAGATTTTAATTTATTCTCTATTTCAGCTTTTAGATTTTCAATAGTTGATTGGTTTTTATTTATTTGTAAGTTTGTATAGTCACAAATAGGTAGGCTTATATCATTGATTAACCCAAAATTTATATTTTTAGCAGTATTTTTATACATTTCTAGCTTAGATATAAACCCGAAAGCATTAGCTAGAAAAATTTTAATTTCTTCATCATCTAATGGCAAGTCAGATATTATTTTATTTTTTATTGTCTCATTCAATATTTCATGGCAATAGTAAATTTCTATTGAATCCTCTTTGTTTTTTCTAACTAAATTATAGTAAAAGGTAATCAAATCTATAATTTCATATTTATTATCTAAGTAACTTACATTTTTATTGACATGAGATATGTTTTTCTTTAGTAGATGGGTTATATCGTATAGATTTCTTATATTACGCCCCTTTTCCTTGTTTTCTAACGATATTAAGTTTTTATCAATTTTAATATCTGTATTTTTATTGATGAATGATGATTTATTCTTTTTTTTATCAATGAGTAATGAGTCTATTTTGTGTGCGATTTTATTGAAATCATATGCGCGTTCATAGCTAATCTGAATATTCAGGCCATTGACTATTTGTTTATTTAATAAACTTATTTCAACATCATTTTGTTTTTTATTTCTTAAACGATCACTTTGGGATTTTATAGATTTTAAAGCAGCTCCCATCGATTCAATTAATTTATCCCCTTCATTTTTGTTTTCATTAAGAAGGTATAGGTTTGATAGACCATGGCAAATCCCATTGCTAGCGTTAGAGGTGTTTCTGACTTGGGTGAGTTTTTTTCTTAGGGAGTCATTTTCTTTTTTATTAAAGTATGTAAGTAGTTTTTCTTGCTCAAAAGGAATATCAAATTGAATTTTTTTCATAATAAACTCATTAATCATATCTATTTAATTAGTTTAATTATTACATATTACAAATAAAGTACTCTTTAAAAATCCGATTGAGCGAATAAAAAAAGCTTGGCATAATACCAAGCTTTTTTTACTTGTCGGCGAGAAAGAAGGACTAGCCTCTGTGCTCAAATTCCAGCGCTTTGCGTTCAATTAAACGCATTAGAACGGTCAAAATTGCATTGACCACTAAATAAATAATTCCCGCAGCAACAAACGCCATCACATTCCAGCTTTGACCAAAGATCAGTTGGCTGTAACCCATAACATCTAGCATTGTAATCGTACTGGCAAGTGAAGTACTTTTGAAAATCAGGACAACTTCATTGGAATAAGACGATAACGAACGCTTAAAGGCATAAGGCAAAATAATACGCATGGTTTGCATTTTGCTCATCCCGAGGGCTTGGCACGATTGCCATTGGCCTGACGGAATAGCTTTAACTGCACCGTGGAATAACAAAGTAGAATACGCTGCACTATTTAGTGCCAATGCTATCATGGCGCATACCCAAGGGGTTGAGATAAACTCCCATAGCATTGGGTAATTCTGCAGTGATTTAAACTGGCTTGGACCATTATAAATTAAGAAGAACTGCACCAATAAAGGCGTACCAGTGAAAAGCGTGATATAGACTTTAACTGCTTGAGAAACCACGGGGGTTTTAAGTGAAAGAATTAAAGTAAATAATATCGCTAAGATAAAAGCTACAATAAGAGCACTAAATGTCAGTGATAAGCTGGTTGGTAGCCCGGGAAGAATATCTAAAATTAAATCCATCATTTTGATTCACCTCGCTCAAAGCGAGTCGTACGCAATTCAATACGTTTTAAAATAACTTGGCTGACTAACGTAATGGCAAGGTAAATCAACCCTACAATGGCGTACCATGTGAAAGGTTCGTGAGTTCTATTGACGATTGTTTTTGTTTGTAGCATTAAATCATTAACACTGATGAGTGAAACTAACGCAGTATCTTTTAATAATACAAGCCATTGGTTACCTAAGCCAGGAAGCGCATGGCGCCACATTTGCGGCATAATGAACCGAAAGAAAATAGTGCGTTTGTTTAAACCTAATGCAAAACCAGCTTCCCACTGACCATAAGGTACTGCTTTTAAAGCCCCTCTTAATGTTTGTGATGCATAAGATGCATACAACAAGGCGAGGGCAATGACACCACAGACAAATGGGGTGTAATCAAATTCACCGCTATCAGCAAAGAAAATGCTGGGGTCAATTTGGATAGTGGTTTGCCAAAAACCGAGGTTTATATCGAACCCATCACCAAACAAATTGATCAGTTGTAATGTACCGAAATAAACAAACAACACGACCAATAATTCAGGCAGACCGCGGATCAAAGTAACCCAGCAAGTCCCTAAAAAGGCAATAGGTTTAAAACGGACGGACTCCCACGCAGTAAATAACATGGCGAGGATCAGCCCCAAAACCAGTGCAGAAACAGCAAGGCCGACGGTGATACCGGCGGCACTTGTTAAAAATAGAAAGTTGCTCATTAATTATATCAATTACTGTTGAAACCATTTTTTGTGGATAGCATCATAAGTGCCGTCTGCTTTAACTTCAGCTAAGGCTTTATTCATTTTATCCAACAGCTCTTTATTTCCTTTACGCACTGCAATGCCTAAACCAATACCGAAATATTGTGGATCAGTCACTTTTTCACCTACAGCGGCTAAGTTTTCGTTACCTTTAGCTTTTAACCACTCGTCAGCAACTGCGGTATCACCGAAGACGGCATCGATACGGCCATTTTGCAGGTCTAAAATAGCAGATTGGTAGTTATCATAAGGAACGGTTGTCATACCTTTATGTTGTTCCATGATATATTTTTGGTGAGTGGTTCCGTTTTGAACACCAATTTTTTTATCTTTTAATTGGTCTACTGAGCTGATTTTTTCTTTCACAGCAATAAACTCTGCTGAGTTAGGGTAGTAAGTCTCAGTGAAATCCACTTGCTGTTGGCGCTCAGGGGTAATATCGATACCTGCCATTAATGCTTCAAAGCGACGGAATTTTAAGCTAGGGATTAAGCTGTCGAAAGATTGGTGAGTAAATGTGCAAGTTGCATTCATTTTTTCACACATGGCATTGGCTAAATCAACGTCAAAGCCAACGATTTGGTTATTCTTATCGAACATTTCAAAAGGTGCGTAAGTCGCTTCTGTTGCAAAACGGATGGTTTCTTTTTCCGCAGCAGTTGCAGATAGGGTTACAGCGCCCAGTAGTGCAGCTAATATAATTTTTTTCATTGCTTAATCCTATATCTATTAATGTGACAGATAATTTGCAAATGCTTCTGTTTGAGGTGCAGTGAAATGGCTTGCATCCCCTTGTTCTACTATATGGCCATTTTCCATATACACTACACGGCTAGCGGTTTTGCGAGCAATTTCCACTTCGTGAGTAACGATGACTTGCGTAATTCCAGTTGCAGATAGTTCTCGAATAATATCAACAACTTGCGCAGTAATTTCTGGGTCAAGTGCAGCGGTTGGTTCATCAAATAATAAAACTTTTGGTTCCATCATCAATGCTCTAGCAATCGCAACACGCTGTTGCTGGCCACCCGATAAATGTAAGGGGTAGCGATCAGCAAATTGAGACAACCGTAAGCGCTCTAATAACTTAGAGGCTTTTGCTTGCGCTTCTTGCTTGGACAATTTTAACACGCGACACGGTGCTTCAATTAAGTTGTCCATAACGCTCAAATGAGGCCATAGGTTATATTGTTGAAATACCATTCCCACATTTTGACGCAGCTCACGAATCGCTTTCGCATCTGGAGCAGAAGAAAAGTCAAATTGCTGACCCACAATATTTAAGTGGCCTGAACGTGGCATTTCTAATAAATTGAGGACACGCAACAACGAGCTTTTACCTGCTCCGCTTGGCCCGAGTAATACCATAGTCTCACCAGCAGAACACTCTAGATTGATATCAAAGAGTGCCTGATGGGAACCATAGAAACAGTTGATGTTTTTTAATTGAATGCTCATGTGTACCAATAATATCTTATTTCACTACCTGCGATATTAATCCTACGAGCATATTTATGCAATAATTTCTGCATAAAAATTTGGTTTTTACGCTAAATTTATTCTGATTTAACGGTCAGTTGCTCTGCTTGCTGTTGTTTAGCGAGTTGTTTATCCCGCTCATAAGCTAGCTCACTGATGCGTTTTGCCATGCCTTTAAAAATAAATAAATGTGCAGGCATCATGGCAAACCAATAGAGTAGACCGCAAAAGCCAGCAGGGTGCCACCATGCTCGAACATCGATTGAACGGCGGTTTCCGCTATCATGAATAGTAAAAGTTAGGCGGCCAAGTCCTGGTGCTTTCATACCAAATAACAAGCTAAGTTGTTTATTAGGCTCAAGATTAATCACGCGCCAGCCGTCAATCTCATCACCGAGTTGGAGCTGTTCACGATCGGGGCGGCCATATTTCACTTTATTCAACATCATATCATCCATGATGGCGCGGGTTTTCCACAGACCATTGGCATAGAAGTAGCCGTTTTTTCCGCCAATCTGTTGCACTGTATACCAGAGCGATTCTGAACTGGCCGTTGTTCCAAGGGTTGCTCCCGCTTGTTTTGGGTAATAGCCATAACCAGGACGCCAACGTTTTCTGACTTCTGGGTCATAACCCCAATCTGCGTTATCAACGGCATCGGCTTCTTCAGCTAAAGTGGTTCTAACAGCATCATCAAAAGAAATTAAGGTTTGTGGGATCAGTTCTCGTAACGCTTTATCATCTGCCGGGAGGTCGTGCTGCAAGCCTTGGATTAGCTCCTTAGCAATTGACGGTGGCACAGAGGTGATCAAACTGATGAAATGCACAGAGATCATACTGATGGGGATCGGAATGGGAATAAGTAAACGCCGTTTACCACTGACTTTAATAAAGCGTTTAAATAGTTCTTGGTAGCTAATAAACTCAGGGCCACCCGCATCGAAAATTCGGTTCTCGGTTGTTGGTATTTTTGCCAGTTGCGTTAAATAATACAAAATATTCGACAGAGCGATAGGTGACGACTTAGAGCGAACCCAGCGTGGTGGCGTTAAAATCGCTAAGTTGTAGACCATATCGCGCATAATTTCGAATGCGGCAGAACCAGAGCCAACGATAATTGATGAACGAATTTCAGTAACCGGGACTTGGCTTTCACGTAAAATATCACCGGTTAAACGCCGTGCTATTAGGTGTGGTGAATAGGTATGCCCGTGTTGTAATGCGCTGAGATAGATAACATGTTTAACGCTTGAGCCTTCAAGGGCTTGTTGCACATTGCGAGCGGCTGCGCGCTCACGTTCGACTAAATTGGCTTGGTCAGCCATGCTATGAACGAGGAAATAAACAATATCGATGCCTTCCATGACACCTTTTAATGTTTCGGGGTCGTGAAGATCCACATAAATGCATTGGGTATCTTGCCAGCCTTGAGATAGCATCCAATCAACACGGCGAGCACCTGCTGTTACGTCATATCCTTGCTCAATGAGTTTAGGGATCAAATTCTGACCAATATAGCCACTAGCGCCCAACACTAAAACACGTTGTTTATCTGTCATGTTAATTTCCTGTTTCACGCAAATTAACGGCTATTGTGACTGAAATTTTACCTATGTAAAGAAGGCCATAAGAATTGGCGTAATTAGACTAAGTACGAAGCCGTGAACTATGGCGGCAGGGACAATTGAAACTCCACCGCTGCGTTGTAAAACAGGTAATGTAAAATCCATTGATGTTGAACCGCAAATGCCAAGAGCCGTTGAGCGGTAACGGTTGATAATAATAGGAATGAGCATGATGGCAGCAAGTTCCCTTGCTAAGTCATTGAAAAAAGCCGCACTTCCCATGACTGGGCCATATGCATCGGTAAGTACGATGCCTGTTAATGAGTACCAGCCAAAGCCAGAAGCCAGCGCTAGCCCCATTTTCACCGGAAGATCGAGTAAAAATGCAGCTAACGCGCCACCAGCTAACGCACTGATTGCCATGACAAACGCGATGGTGGTACCACGGCGGTTGATTAAAATTTGCTTGATGCTCATGCCACTATTGCGTAGCTGGATACCGACAAGTAATAGCAATAGCATTAACGCCACTTGGCTACCTCTATCGGCATAGTGTAGAAAGTCAAAATGCGTCAAGCCAACGGCAAATCCGAGCAGTAGCACGCCGCATAACTGTAAGGATTCGAGAACCATTTTGATTCGTGAAGGTGGCTTTTCTTGTTTATGTTGCGGAATTCTCCATGGATCAAATCTATCGAGCAATAACAATGAGATTACATTCAATGAAAATATGCAACCAAAAAAGGTAACTGCATAAATTAAAATAGAAAATAAGTGAACGCTTAAGTTTTCAAGCAGTGCGAGGGTAATTCCCATTAAAAATAAAATAACATATACCATTGAATTCAGGGATTGATGAACTCGATGGAGAATACGTTTATTTTTAATTGGAATAAGATAACCGAGTGTTAACGGTAGAAGAATAATTAAGAGTCCTGAATACATGGCCGTTTCCTTAGAGGTTATCCCATCGACTAGGTTAATGTAAACAAAGGGTTATGCTTATCTTTTTTATTTAGGTTATCGAAGCATAAACCTGATTTAGCGCCCTGTGCTAAAAGAACTTATTGTTATAAAATTTTTTTATTGGCTAAAGAAAGAAAAATAGGTCAAAAACACTAAAAATGAAAGTTTTACTATTTTATAACACTGTAATTAGATGCTCAACACAGTTCGCTGTTTTGTTATAAGTATTTTTATTTTGCTTACATATTTATAGTAATAAAGGCGCTTAATCGGTAAGCTCTAAATAGTATCTTTTAGCCTGTTTCATTGACGGAATCACCCGGTATGTAATGAAAACTAATAATATTGAGGGTGAATTAAAAATCTTCCAAGGAGAGTAATATGTACCTGGAACGTGTGGAAATATACGGATTTAGAGGAATTAACCGGCTTTCTTTAGAACTGAATAATAGTACGGTTTTAGTCGGTGAGAATTCTTGGGGAAAATCAAGTTTACTGGACGCACTTGACCTTCTTCTTTCCCCTGAGCATACAGATTACCAATTCAGCCTTCATGACTTTCATCACCCAGCAGGGAACGATGAATCGCGTTACCGCTCATTACAGATTGTTCTAAAATTTTGTGAACGCCGAAAAGGACGTCATCAATCATATCGTTTTCATAATCTTAACTCTGTTTGGGTCGATAACGGAGATGGCCTTAAACATATTTTCTATCGTGTTAGTGCAGAGCTGAGAGATGATGACACGATTGTTGTAGATAAAAACTTTTTGAACTCAGGTGGTAATAAACTTTCTTTGGATAATGTAGGTAAATACATTAAAGAAATTATTAGATTGTATCCGGTTATTCGCCTGCGAGATGCCCGCTTTTTGCATACACTTAACACTGAAACTATTGTTACAGGCCAAAAAGATTTACGTGATTTGTTCAACGTCCGCATTAAAGAATTAACCCATGCATTGGTTAATAATCCTGAATGTTTAAGTGATGAGGACCTTGGTGATGGTATTGATGCAATGCAACAGCTGCTCAGTCATTATTTTTCAGGGCAGAGCGCACATCTTATAAAACTGGATAACTCAATTGTCAATATAGAACCGCGCAAGCGCGGGTGGAAAGCACTTGATAATATTAGCCGTTTAATCGCAAAACCAAACCAACGCAATATTCGATTAATTATCTTAGGAATGTTTTCTTCGTTATTACAATCAAAAGGTAATATTCAGTTAGATAAACATGCACGGCCATTGATTATCGTTGAAGATCCAGAAACGCGCTTACACCCGATTATGCTCTCCATCGCATGGGGGTTATTTAGCCTATTTTCTCTACAGCGGATTACCACGACGAACTCAGGGGAGTTGCTTTCATTAGCACCTCTGGAAGATTTGTGTCGTTTGGTGCGCAATACCAATAAAGTTTCAGCTTATCGATTGAGTGAAAATGATTTAAGTGCTGAAGAATTACGTAAAATTTCTTTCCATATTCGCTTTAATCGTCCATCAGCGCTGTTTGCTCGCTGCTGGTTATTAGTGGAAGGGGAAACGGAAATTTGGTTGATGAATGAATTTTCGCGCCAGTGTAACTATTACTTTGAAACTGAAGGAATAAAAGTTATTGCATTTGCACAAAGTGGTTTGAAACCATTGCTGAAGTTTGCCAATAAAATGGGTATTGAATGGCATGTTTTAACCGATGGTGATGAGGCGGGGCGCAAGTATGCAGCAACAGCGACTCATTATGCCAACAAAATTAACTCTTCAGATAGAGATAGGTTAACGATGCTCCCCGCACCAGATATGGAACATTTCCTATATCGTGAAGGGTTTAGAAGCCTTTATCATGAAATTGCGGATATTCCAGATAATGCGAAGGTTTCAACCAGACGTGTAATTATTAAGGCGATTTCTCGTACATCGAAACCAGATTTAGCGCTAGCTACTGTAAATAGAGCCGCAGAATTAGGGCCAGACAGCATTCCGCTGCAATTGAAAAGTATGTTTTCTCGCGTGGCATGGTTGGCAAGGGGGAAAGCAAATTAATCGTGATATCGAGAAATATTACTTGTTGTTGATTGATTATTAAGAAATGGTTCTTTCAGGTTTATCACATGTTGAATCAATTGATAACTTAAGTGATATATAATTTGATCATTAGTTTTTAGCTGACAACTAATTGGAACCTCCTTTTTACACGTTGTCAGCGATCTTAGAGGGCAAAGCCCTCTTTTTGTTCATAGGAAGCAAGTAAACATGAAGGCAAAGCCTAAGAAAAAGTGGCCGATTTATTTGGCAATCATTATTGTTGCCCTAATCACCGCTGGGTTTCTTTTTAATCGTGAGGAAGCCGAGGTTTTTCAAACCGTAGATGTCACTCGAGGCAATTTAGATAAACAAGTACTGGCAACGGGGAAACTTGATGCCGTACGTAAAGTCGATGTGGGCGCTCAGGTGAGTGGGCAGCTGCAAACGCTGTATGTCAAAGAGGGTGATTATGTTAAAAAAGGTGACTTATTAGCGGTTATTGACCCGAAAAAAGCTCAAAATGATGTTATTGAGTCTGAGGCAACAACACGTGAGCTCGAAGCCAATTTATCATTAGCTCAAGCCGAGCTGCGTCTTGCCCAAGTGACTTATCAGCGTCATTTAAGCCTAGCAAAACAGCAAGCAGTTTCTCAACAAGAACTTGATAAAGCTAAAACCGATGTGGAAGTAAAAAAAGCGCAAGTCGCCACTTATCAAGCTCAAATTAAGCGTAACCAAGCCACTCTAGATTCGGCAAAAACAAATCTAAAATATACGCAAATTACGGCACCAATGGATGGTATTGTCACCTTTATTAAAACACTACAGGGACAGACGGTTATTGCTGCCCAAGAAGCACCAACAATTTTAACGCTTGCGGATTTGGACACGATGCTAGTGAAAGCCGAAGTTTCTGAAGCCGACGTAATTTATTTGGAACCCGGTCAAGATGCTTCTTTCACTGTTCTAGGGGCTCCAGATAAAAAATTTGCTGGGCAATTAAAGGATATTTTGCCAACTCCTGAAAAAATTAATGATGCCATTTTCTATTATGCGCGTTTTGAGGTGCCTAACCCGCAACATTTGTTGAAATTACAAATGACCGCTCAGGTTACGATTGAATTAGATTCACGTAAGAATGTGCTATTGCTACCACTATCTGCATTAGGTAATGAAATTTCACCACAAACCTATGAAGTGGATATTCTGCAAGGCAATAAAGTCGAGAAAAAACAAGTTGAAATTGGTGGTCGAAACGATGTGTATGTGGAAATTACCAAAGGCCTAAATGAAGGTGACAAAGTGGTCATTGGGCACAACGAGGCGGAATACTAACTATGGCTGCGTTAATTGATCTTCAAGGGATCACTCGCCGCTATGGGGAAGGTGAAAACCAAGTTACGGTCTTAAAAAATGTCTCACTGCAAATTAATGCAGGTGAGATGGTAGCGATTATAGGTGCTTCTGGTTCAGGTAAATCCACACTCATGAATATTATTGGGTGCTTAGATAAACCAACAGAAGGGAATTACTGTATTGATGGCCAAAGTGTTGCAACATTAGATAACGACCAATTGGCAGAATTGCGTCGAGAACATTTCGGTTTTATTTTTCAACGCTACCATTTATTAAGCCATTTAAGTGCGGAGCAAAATGTTGAGGTACCTGCGGTATATGCAGGAGCGGGTAAAAACCAACGTCGTGAACGAGCCGCCCAACTATTACAGCGTTTAGGGCTTGGAGAGCGAATTGAATATCGTCCAAGTCAGTTGTCTGGCGGGCAACAACAGCGCGTGAGTATTGCTCGCGCCCTAATGAATGGCGGGCAGATAATTCTTGCGGATGAGCCAACAGGAGCGCTGGATAGCCATTCGGGGGAAGAGGTCATGAGTATTTTAAAAGGCCTTTGTGCCCAAGGGCATACAGTGATTATTGTTACTCATGATCCCGAAATTGCTCAGCAAGCGGAACGTATCGTAGAAATTAAAGATGGCGAAATTTTGAAAGATTCGGGGAGTAAAGCCTCGATACGTGCAAATTCATTACCAAAAGCCCCCGCAAGGAAACTCACATTAAATCAAATGCATGGCCGATTTAGTGAGGCATTACTGATGGCTTGGCGTGCCATGGTTGTCAATAAAATGCGCACGCTGCTAACGATGCTTGGGATTATTATTGGTATTGCCTCTGTGGTTTCAATTATGGTGATTGGCGATGCGGCGCAGGGCATGGTACTCAATGATATTAAATCGATCGGAACCAATACCATTTCTATCTATCCCGGGAAAGATTTCGGGAGTGACGATGCAGAAAATAGGCAATCATTAAAATCTTTGGATATTGACGCGATTGCTAAGCAGCCTTATGTCCACGCTGTCTCTGGAGAGTTGAACAGCTCAACTCGGTTAAGGAAAGGCAATTTAGATGCATCAGCTCAACTTTCAGGTGTTGGGCGTGATTATTTTAATGTTTATGCTTGGAAGTTCTCAGAAGGAATGGGGTTTACTCAAGATATGGCGGACAGACGAGCTCAAGTGGTGGTCATTGATGCTAACACCAAGCGCCGCTTTTTTCCTAAGCAAGAGCATGTTATTGGCGAAACTTTACTTATTGGTAATATGCCAGCAACGGTCATCGGTGTACTTGAAGAAAAAAAATCGGCTTTTGGTTCGAATAAGTCATTATCCATTTGGTTACCAGACACCACGGTAAATAGTAAAGTGCTTAACCGGCCATACTACGACAGTATCACTGTGCGGGTTAAAGAGGGCTATGATGCTAAAACAGCGGAGCAGCAACTAATCCGCTTATTGACATTGCGTCATGGTAAGAAAGATATTTTTACCTATAACCTAGATACCTTTATTAAAACGGCGGAGAAAACAACCCAAACTATGCAGTTATTCCTCACACTAGTGGCTGTCATTTCATTAGTAGTCGGGGGTATTGGTGTGATGAATATTATGCTGGTTTCTGTGACAGAAAGGACACGAGAAATTGGTATTCGTATGGCGGTAGGGGCTAGAACCAGCGATGTGATGCAGCAATTTCTCATCGAAGCCGTACTGGTATGTTTAATGGGCGGCCTGATGGGAATCGGCTTATCGTATGGAATTAGTTTATTGGCTCAAATGGCGCTACCGGGCTGGACTTTTTCTTTTGATCCTGTGGCGTTAATCAGTGCCTTTGTTTGTTCAACAGCCATTGGTATTATTTTTGGCTTTTTACCTGCGCGAAATGCGGCTCGCTTAAACCCAATTGACGCATTAGCGAGGGAATAGTTTATAGCTTAATCATTTATAACCTAATCATTTATAACCTAATCATTTATAACCTAAATAATTACTGTGTATCTTCTGCATCACAGGGTTTGGTGCAGAAGATATATAGAAGGCATTAAATGCTAACGTGAAAGAGATATCTGCTCAAGAATAGTCTCATTTATTGGAACCGAGTTCCTCAAATAAATTCTGCTAATTAAATGCGTTATTTTTAACTCCTTCATTTCCTGATAATATTTTTTTCAATCTATATATTCCCTCGTTTCTCAAAATATTTCATAATAAAAAACTATCTGAAAAGATAAATTCTGCTTGCGAATTGGTATCGATCATGGATATCATTTGCCTTGTAGAATAAATGAAACCTAGTTCCATATAATGGAACTTATAATAAAGCCAGTAAAAACTAAGCAAAGACAACCACACAGCAGGTGCGATATGGCGAATAAAGCAGGTGAAGATTATTCTTTGGCTCGAGTACCCCAAAGTGCTCGTAGACCGTTCTATGAAGTGTTAATTCTACGAATTGGTGCGCTAGCTTGTGTTTCACAAGTGATGTTAGGTGCAGCTCTTGGGTATGGGTTAACTTTTTGGCAGGCGTTTTGGGCAACAATGCTTGGCTCTGTAATTTTACAGGTTGTCAGCTGGGGGCTTGGAGCGGCTGCGTGCCGTGAAGGAATGTCGATCAGCCTACTGTCTCGGTGGGCGGGTTTTGGTAAGTTAGGCTCAGCTCTCATTGGTGGCGCGATTGCTATCTCCTTAATGGGCTGGTTTGGCGTCCAAAATGGTTTCTTTGCGGATGGAATGTATAAAGCGACTAATGTGCTAACACCAGGGACTTGGTCACTTATTACAGGTATTGCGGTGACGGTTATAACAGTATATGGGTATCGATTTTTATCTATTACTGCCAATATCTCAACGCCGCTATTTTTATTCGCGTTAGGCTGGGCGACATATAATTTATTATCAGGTCAAGATATTGGTACACTTATCAATGACACTGAACCCGCCGGGCCATTAATGACTATGCCTGCGGCCATCACAATGGTTGCTGGTGGTTTTATTATTGCAGCAGTAACAACACCCGATATCAGCCGCTTTATGAAAGGGCCTAAAGATGTGTTTTGGATGACTCTCATCGGCACATTTTTTGGTGAGCTACTGGTCAATATGATAGCGGTACTAATGGCATTATCATTACGTACAAGCCAAGTATTTGATTTAATGATGGCACTGACTGGCCTATTAGGTGCATCGATTGTTATCTTCTCGACAATAAAAATGAATGACATCAATCTGTATTCGTCATCTTTAGGTTTTTCAACACTGCTAAATGCCATCTTCAATAAGCGCTTTGACCGCCGCTATTTAACGTGGGTGATTGGTATCTTCGGCACAATTGCTTCAATGTTAGGGATCTTAGATAACTTTATTGGTTTCTTAATTTACTTAGGAATAGCCATCCCGCCTGTCGCAGGGATTATGGTTGTTGACTATTATTTATTGAAGCGTGATCGCAAAGAATTAGATATCACTCGAGAGCAAGGCATATTACCACCAAGCTGTGAAGCATATAACCCTGTTACCTTAGTTGTGTGGGTGATTGCCGTAGTTGTTGGATGGGGAACTTCGGAATTAGGTCCATTGCACGCTGACTATGGTATCCCTGCGCTTAACTCTTTGATTACTGGTGCAGTAGCCTATTGGATAGGCATGCGTTGGCAGGCGAAAGCGAAAGGTGTTGAAACGGTACACTTTCGCAAAGTCTCTCATTTAGATTAAGGATTAAACAATGTCAGGTACAAAAGTTAAAGTTGCTCTGGCTCAGTTTGATTCAGAACTAGGCAATAAAACCAATAACTTGCAACGAATGGCACAGTTGTGCCAACAAGCCGCGGATTCAGGAGCAAAATTGATCTGTTTTCCTGAACTGGCGACAACAGGTTACCGTGGCGACTTACTGACCACTAAGTTGTGGGATTTAAGTGATTCTATCGGAAGTGAAACTTATACGCTATTTAGCGAGCTTGCTACTCGTCTAAATATCACTATTGTGAGCGGTTTTGTTGAGCGCGGTGAATATTTAGGCGATATATATAACTCTGTCGGTGTTTGGAACCCTGGATGTGAGGGGATCAGTGGTGTTTTTCGTAAAGTTCATGCTTTTGGGCTAGAAAAACAGTGGTTTGGACGCGGTGATAGTTTCCCTGTGTTTGAAACACCGATTGGTAAAATCGGTATCATGATTTGTTATGACATGGGCTTTCCCGAAGTCGCACGAATTTTAACATTACAAGGTGCCGAATTGTTATTAGCTCCTTCAGCTTGGTGTGTTCAAGACCGAGATGTTTGGGATATTAACAGTGCATGTCGTGCATTAGAAAATGGAACTCACTTACTTGCAGTGAACCGTTGGGGTCATGAAGAAGATTTGCATTTATTTGGTGGTAGTAAGGTTTTAGGTCCTCGCGGCCAAGTACTTTGTGAAGCCAGCTGTGAGGGTGAGGCGCTATTAATTGGTGAGGTTGATTTTTTAAACCAAGCCCATACCCGCTTAAAAGTGCCTTATCTGAGAGATAGAAAGCCACAAAGCTACAGTGTATTAACCCAAGGTTTAGGGTCATGAGTATTTTATCTAGCGTTGTTGACGTTTACCAACTGTTCCTGCGTTCTGGAAATGAGCTGACTGTGACAACGTTGGTTAATGAATTAGGTATGCCTAAAAGCTCGGCTTCCCGCCTTTTAAAGCAAATGGCAGAGCTTGGGTTGCTAGAAAAGAAAAACAATGCACCGATATATCGGCCAGGTTTGCTGATTATGGAATTAGCGCATCGAGCTAGGGGAATGAATCCGTTAATCGATATGATGCTTGAAGCGCTTGATGAACTTGCGAAAGATAGCGGTTTTACCAGTTATGTGTCAGCACTTGACGATGATATGGTTCGTGTCGTTCATGCACGCTTTGGCAATAGCATGTTGCAAGTGATTACTCAACCGGGGACACGTTTACCTATACTGGGAACGTCAACGGGGCGTGCATTATTAGCAAGGTTACCGCTAAATGAGCGGTCAAAAATTATTGACCGTGAACCCAAAGAAGAGCGCGGTAAATTAGTTGAGCGTTTGGATTTAGTGGCTGAGCGCGGCTGGGAATTTTCGATGGATGAATCCGTTGCTGGAGTCGCTTCCATATCTAGCACGGTGTTCGACCCAGCGCAAAATACGTTATATGCCTTGTGTTTAAGTTTGCCTGCGACGCAAATGAATGATGAGGTTATGGCGCTGTTATCCAAGAGTCTTTGCCATAAAGCCGCTTATCTTGGTTGTATGGTGGGTGACCCATATTGGTTGCAAAAAAGCATAAATAAGTCATGAACTTATTTCGTGTCATAAAAGCAATCAGTAGTAAGAAGTAGGTAGTAGAAGTAATCAGTAAATTATAAATATTTATATTGTTAGTATTTTAAGTGCGTGAATACGCCTTCATCAGGAAAAGTGGAACCTCAATTACGTGAGGCTCCATCTAGAGCGAAATGAGGTTAACTCGCTATTTTATGCAAGTTAACCTCAAAGTAGCTCTTCACTCCCATAAAAAAAATTAAAGGAAGTACAATGAGTCTAAAACAAACTCTTTGCCTATATGAGCTAATCGATTGCGCTAGTGTTAAAGGTGAAGACATTGTTGCATTGTTCCAAGATTTCCCACACATTGAAGTCATGTCTAAAACGGTTAAGGATAACAAAGGGCAAAGCGATTTTGTTCGTATTCTTATTCCAGGAACACAAGGTAAATCACACCATAAAGATGCGCCAACGCTGGGGATCATCGGGCGGTTAGGCGGAATTGGTGCTAGGCCTTCTCGAATTGGTGTTGTCTCTGATGCAGACGGTGCGATTGCCGCACTTGCAGCAGCGCTTAAACTGGCACAAATGCATGAAAAGGGCGATCGGCTACTCGGCGATGTCGTGATCACGACACATATTTGCCCCAATGCGCCAACACGTCCGCATACACCTGTTGATTTCATGGACTCCCCCCTTGAAGATGCCACGATGAATCAACATGAAGCTATCCCTGAAGCGGATGCTATTTTGTCTGTAGATACCACAAAGGGAAATCGTTTACTCAATCATAAAGGGTATGCGCTGTCTCCAACGGTAAAAAATGGCTATATTTTACCTGTATCAGAGGATTTAATCCGTTTGATGGAGTGGAGCAGTGGCCAAAAAGCGGTGACATTCCCGTTGTCAATTCAAGATATCACGCCATATGGTAATGGCCTGCATCATATCAACAGTATATTACAACCTGCAGTATCTACATCTGCGCCTGTGGTTGGCGTCGCTATCTGCTCAGAAACGGTGGTGCCTGGTTGTTCTACAGGGGCTAGCCATGAGGTTGACATTGCAGCGACAGTGAAATTTATGATAGAAGTGGCTAAAGCATTCACAGGAAAGCAATGTGCGTTTTATGATGTTGAACAGTATGATTTATTAACGTCACTATATGGTGATATGTCGCACCTGCAAACCGCGGGCAATGGTGCAGTAAAGAAGTGATTAATTGATAAATAGTCACAGTTAATTATTAGTGTTGTCAGTATTACTAAAATAATTAACTGTGCTCTATTGCTGAGCTATTGATTTAATTCGGTAATGTTGTCTGGGACATCCTCAGTGTTAATAGGAACAATGAGGTCTGCATGATTACCTTTTGGGCCAATAGTCACACTAAATTGAACTTTCTGGCCAGCTTTTAGTGTCCTGTAACCGTCCATTTGAATACAGGAATAATGAGCAAAAATATCTTCTCCGCCATCAGCCGGGCAAATAAAACCAAAGCCTTTTGCGTTATTGAACCACTTAACGATACCCGTCTCCATATTTCATCCTTCAGATTTACCAATATTTGCGTTTAAAGCAATGTATAAAAAACACACAAAATAAGTATAAGTACGATGTTATTTGTTCGTAAAATATACTGTAATAAATTGCCTTCTAAGGTCAAGAGGCGAGGTACAGGAATTAGTGGAAAGTGTTAAGAATTCGCTAATCAATAGCGCTCATTTTCTATAATATTTGATGTGGCTCACAGATTGCTAACCATGGAAGCAAAGGTGATTCCCATGGTACACTGTGACTTGAAGCAATATAAACAAAAACAGCATGGTTACGAAATGGTATAGTTTTGTGGTGTTATCAATATGATTGATAGAAATCGTTGATAATAAAGACTATGCTTAAATTGAAGTTAAACACTGAGCAAGAAAGTAATGAGTGATTTTCTGGGCACATTTAAAACTGATGTCATTTTTAAAGATGAAATAGAACAAACCTTACAGCCACCTTCGATGTATAAGGTGCTATTAAATAATGACGATTACACTCCGATGGATTTTGTTGTCGAAGTGTTACAAAAATACTTTTCTTTTGATGAAGAACGCGCTACACAGATAATGTTAGATGTCCATATTCAAGGAAAGGGAGTTTGTGGAATTTTTACTGCAGAGGTTGCTGAAACAAAAGCGGCACAAGTCAATACTTTTGCTCGTGAACATGAGTACCCTTTGCTTTGCACTATAGAGAAAGTCTAATTTGGCTTAATATCAATTTTGGGAGGTGCTTATGCTCAATCAAGAACTGGAGCTTAGTTTAAACGTAGCTTTTACGAAAGCGAAAGACAGCCGCCATGAGTTTATGACTGTAGAGCACCTATTGCTAGCGCTACTGAGTAATATCTCTGCTCGCGAAGCTTTAGATGCTTGTAAGGTTGATCTTGTTGCATTACGTCAAGAACTTGAACACTTCATCGCGCAAACGACACCTTTGTTACCCGAAAATGATAGCAGAGACACCCAGCCTACGTTGAGTTTTCAGCGTGTATTACAGCGCGCCGTTTTTCATGTGCAATCATCTGGGCGTAACGAAGTTAGCGGCGCAAATGTATTAGTCGCAATTTTTAGTGAGCAAGAATCCCAAGCTGCGTACTTATTACGTAAACATGATGTTAGCCGTTTAGATGTGGTTAATTATATATCCCATGGCACGATAAAAGGCGAAGAGTCGCCATCAGAACAAGATATCCCCTCTAATAGCATGCAAAATGAAGAGCAGCCGGTCCCAGAAGACCATATGGACAACTTTACGACCAACTTGAACCAGCAGGCCAAGAAAGGGAATATCGACCCTCTAGTTGGACGTCAGGCTGAATTAGAGCGTACCATTCAAGTACTGTGTCGCCGTCGTAAAAATAACCCACTATTAGTTGGCGAGTCAGGTGTCGGTAAAACCGCGATTGCGGAAGGGCTAGCATGGCGTATTGAGCAAGATGATGTTCCTGACGTAATGAAAGGCTGCACAATTTATTCATTAGATATTGGCTCATTACTGGCGGGAACTAAATACCGTGGTGACTTTGAGAAACGCTTCAAAGCATTATTAAAAATGCTGGAAAAAGATCCGAAGAGTATTTTATTTATCGATGAAATACACACTATCATCGGTGCAGGGGCGGCCTCTGGTGGGCAAGTTGACGCGGCAAATTTAATTAAACCGTTGCTATCCAGTGGCCGAATTCGTGTTATTGGTTCTACAACATATCAAGAATTTGGCAGTATTTTTGAGAAAGACAGAGCATTGGCGCGTCGTTTCCAGAAAATTGATATTGTGGAACCAACTCCAGAAGAAACAATTCGCATCATCAATGGGTTAAAGCCTAAATATGAAGCGCATCATGATGTTCGGTATACCGCAAAGGCAATTCAAGCCGCGGTGGATTTATCTATTAAATATATCACTGATAGACATTTGCCTGATAAAGCCATTGATGTGATCGATGAAGCTGGTGCCCGAACGCGATTGGTTGCACCAAGTAAGCGTAAAAAAACCATTGGTGTACCCGAAATTGAAACTGTTGTGGCGCGTATCGCCCGCATTCCTGAAAAAACCGTTTCTTCAAGTGATAAAGACAAACTCAAGACACTCGACTCTCGTTTGAAAATGTTAGTGTTTGGGCAAGACAAAGCGATAGATTCGTTGTCTGAGGCAATTAAAATGAATCGGGCAGGTTTAGGGTTAGAAAATAAACCGGTGGGTTCTTTCTTGTTTGCAGGTCCGACGGGGGTGGGTAAAACGGAGGTCACTGTTCAGTTAGCCAAAGCGCTGGATATTAAATTATTACGTTTTGATATGTCCGAGTATATGGAGCGTCATACTGTTAGTCGTTTAATTGGGGCTCCTCCTGGCTATGTCGGCTTTGATCAAGGCGGTTTACTGACTGATGCAGTTATTAAACATCCTCACTCAGTGGTGCTGTTAGATGAAATCGAAAAAGCCCATCCTGATGTGTTTAATATCCTCTTACAGGTAATGGACCACGGTACTTTAACGGATAACAACGGGCGTAAAGCAGATTTTCGAAATGTTGTTGTGGTAATGACAACCAACGCAGGGGTACAAGAAACTCAGCGTCGTTCTATTGGTTTTGCTGAGCAAGATAATAGTACTGATGCGATGTCAGAAATCAAAAAGGCATTCTCACCAGAGTTTCGCAACCGCCTTGATGGTATCATTTGGTTTAACTCATTAACTCCGGAAATTATTACGCAAGTTGTTGATAAGTTCATTGTGGAATTACAAGTTCAACTTGATGAGAAAGGCGTATCAATTGAAGTTAGCGCGGCGGCTCGCCGTTGGTTATGTGAAAAAGGTTATGATAAAGCGATGGGTGCCCGACCTATGGCTCGCACCATTCAGGATAACCTGAAAAAACCATTAGCAAACGAGTTGCTATTTGGTTCACTAACGAATGGTGGCTCTGTAAGTATCGGGCTTGATGAAAAAAGTAACACACTGACATACAGCTTCAGTAGCGTGCACAAGGCCTCTCCGGAGGATGCGGTATTCTGACGAATAGACCACAGGTGTATCAATGCACCTGTGGTTGTCAGGCCTTGCCTGAAGCGAATATCAACGGCTACGGAAAATGATTCGGCCTTTGCTCAGGTCATAAGGTGTTAACTCTACAGTTACCTTGTCGCCTGTCAGGATGCGGATATAGTTTTTACGCATTTTTCCAGAAATATGAGCAGTCACCACGTGACCGTTTTCCAGTTCAACACGGAACATTGTGTTTGGCAGGGTATCTAAAACTGTGCCCTGCATTTCAATATTGTCTTCTTTGGCCATCTAATCCTCTAAGTTTAATAACCGTGATTTTTAACGGGCAAGATAATGCCCAAAAACCCGCACTAAGTAAAGAAGTGTCGCATTTTAACGCGATCTTTATTTTTAAGTGAAGGAATAAAATTAATGTAAAACCAAAATTCATTAATCGAAAATTGGCGGTATTTCAATCGATTGCGGTATCCAGCAGGCGGGGTCAATCGCTTTGTCACGCCACCGATAAAGAATATGTAAAAAATCCCTACGGGATATCTCTTTTGCGCCCATTGAGGCGGTATGGTGGTTAAGTACCTGACAATCAAAAAGTTGCCCATTATAGCGCAAAAAATGAAAATAGAACGTAATAAAAGCAAATTTGGATGCATCATTCATTCTACTGAACATAGATTCCCCACAAAATAGGTGCCCCATGCTCACACCATACAGGCCTCCAACGAGTTTATCGCCATACCAAGCTTCAATGGAATGAGCCATTCCTGCTTGGTGTAATGCCAAATACCCAGCTTGAACTTCGGGTAAAATCCATGTGCCTTCTTGGCGTACAGAACAAGCTTCAATAACTTGCTTGAATGCATGGTTAACGGTAATGCGATAAGTCTGCTTTTTTAATACTTTTTTCATTGACCGGCTAATATGAAGCTCACCAACCATGAGTACTGCTCTAGGGTCCGGAGACCACCATAAAGGCATCTCTCCAGGATTAAACCAAGGAAAGATACCATCATAATAAGCGGCTTGCAGCCTTTTTGATGAAAGATCTCCGCCAATCGCTAATAAACCATTGGGCTCCCGCATGGCTTCAGACACGGGAGGGAATAAATAGGAGTCGTCATCTAATTGATACATATACGCCTCAGAGCGGTTGCTGTGCCCAGTGGCGCTGGCGGAACTGATAATACTGGCCTTGCATGCCTAACAGCGCTTGATGAGTACCTTGTTCGATGATTTTACCATTATCCATCACACAAATGTTATCCATTTCCTCTAAGCCCTGCATGCGGTGAGTAATGACAATTAATGTTTTATCAGCACATTTTTCTTTGAGTAGTGCTAAAATCTGTTGTTCTGTATGCGCATCAAGCCCTTCCGTTGGCTCATCCATTAGAATTAATGGGGTATTATGTAACAAAGCACGGGCAATGCCTAAGCGGCGCTGTTCCCCACCTGAAAGCTGTCGACCGCCTTCTCCCATCCATGCATTAAGCTTTAATTCGTTTTCTAATAAATTGCCCAAGCCAACTTGTTGCAATACTTCATTTAATTCGATATCAGTCGCTTGTTCATTGGCGAGTAATAGATTATTGCGTAATGTATCACTAAAGACATGAACCCGTTGTGGCACAACAGACATCATATTGCGTAACGATTTTTCGCTAAATTCGTTAATAGGCGTGCCATTTAAGTAGATGGTTCCGCTATCAACATCCCAAGCACGAGTTAATAATTGAAGGAGTGTTGATTTACCGCAGCCAGTTTTACCTAATAAAGCAAGGTGTTGGCCTTTATTTAACGTTAAAGATACATTGTGAAGAACGGCAAATGGCTGCTCTGGATAGGTAAATGAAATATTGTCGACAGTCAGGCTTTCCAATGTTGCGATTGAAGGGCTTTCACTTGGGAAAGTTACCTCCGGTTTCGCGGTCATTAATTGGGAAACGCGAGTAGCAGACGCAATCACCTGCCCCATATGTTGAAAAGCTACCGCAACTGGTCCTAGTGCTTCGAAAGCAGCCAGCGCACAGAAAACAAACAAAGCAATGAGAGCCCCCGGTTTAGTATCCCCGCCCACATGGTCGGCAGCCATCCAAAGAAGTAGTGTCGCAGTCACACCAGAGGCAAATAAAATAATGGCTTGAGATAGCCCGGTAAGTGCCGCTTGCTGTTGTTGGCGTATTTGCCATTTGTTTTCAATATTAAGCAAGTTTTGGCGAAAACGGTCAGTGGCACCAAACAATGTTAGCTCAGCTTGCCCTTGCAGTGCAGAGGTTAAAATAGTGCGATAACTTCCACGTAATTCGGTTAGTTCACGGCCGATGGGTTTGCCTGCACGATAAAATATAAATGGCATGGTAAACAGTAAAAACAGCATGATGCCACCCAGTGTCCACGCAAGACGAGGGTCGAGGTAACTTAAACCAAAAATAAGGACAAAGGTAACAAAAAATGCAGTAATGATCGGCGATAAAACACGTAAATAGAGGTGATCTAGAGTTTCTACGTCAGCGACGAGGCGATTGAGTAACTCCCCTTGACGGAAACGACTGATACCACCCGGTGAAAGGGGTAATACTTTACTAAAAGCAAAAACTCGCAAATGAGCAAGCACCTTAAAGGTGGCATCATGACTAACTAGACGTTCTCCATAGCGACCAGCGGTACGAAAAATAGCGGCGCCACGGACACCTGCTGCGGGTAACATGTAATTAAAATAGTAAAGACCCGGAAAACCAGCAATTGCGGTTCCGGCTAAAAACCAACCGGAAAGGGTAAGTAAACCAATACTCGCCAGTAAGGTCACAATCGCTAAGATGATACCTAATGTAATTAAAAACCAATGGCGGCGGTAAAGGGCTAAGAAAGGTAATAAAATTTTCATTATCAAAGCTCCTCACTGCGATGGGCAAGTAACTGGGCAAAAGCGCCTTCTGATTGACTTAGTTGTGTGTAATTACCTTGCTGAATGATTTGACCATTAGCCATTACCCAAATTTGGTCATAATCAAGGGTTTCTTCCAGCAAATGGGTGACTAAAAGGGTTGTTTGCTGACTTGATAGCTGGTTAAGTGTTTGCATAACACGTTGCTCACTGTGGGAGTCTAAGCTCGCAGCGGGCTCATCTAGAAGTAGCATACGAGAAGGTTTCAACAGGGTTCGTGCAACGGCAACACGCTGAGCCTGCCCGACCGAAAGGCGGGCGGCATAGTCACCTAATTTGGTATTTAGACCGTCAGGCAAATGGGCTAAGAATTCGGAAACATATGCATTATCAATAGCCTGTTGAATTTCTGCCTCTGTAGCATTTGGCTTGCCTAAACAGATGTTTTCAACCAGTGTTTGCTCTGGAAGGTGAGGGTTTTGCCCAACCCAGCCAAGTAATTCACGCCATTTATCAGGACATAATTCACGAAGTTCAACACCATTTACGGTGATGGAGCCGCGATAAGGCAAAAAGCCTAACAATAAATTGAGTAATGAGCTTTTCCCTGCGCCACTTTGACCAACAATCGCAATACGTTGTTGTGGTTCAATATTGAAATCTAATGGCCCAGCAAGGCGCACTCCATCATGGGATAAAATTTCTAATTGTTTAGCCTGAATATAGATAGCATCATCGCTTAGTGTTTGGGTTCCTTGTTGAGTGTTTTGTTCCCCATCACTGTTTAACAATGTTTCGAGTGTTTCAGCGGCACCAACAGCTTGTGCTTTGGCGTGGTAGTATGTGCCAAGATCTCGTAGTGGTTGGAAAAACTCTGGAGACAGTATCAAGGCAAGAAAACCTGCAAATAGCGTGACAGGTAAACCGTAGCTACCAAAATTCATTTCACCTAGGTAAGAAAAACCAAAATAGACGGCAACAACAGCAATAGAAATCGATGCAAAAAACTCAAGTACACCGGAAGACAAAAATGCCATTCTTAGTACTTCCATCGTTCTGGAACGAAAATCCTCTGTTGATTCGCGAATTTGCTTAATTTCTGCCTTTTCACGAAAAAATAACCGTAAGGTATCAAGGCCTCGTAATCTATCGAGAAAACTACCGCTTAAACGACCTAATGCAATAAAATTACGGCGGTTAGCGTCCGCAGCACCTAAGCCGACTAATGCCATAAAAATAGGAATTAGCGGGGCAGTGACGAATAAAATAAGTGCAGCAGCCCAGTTAAATGGGAAAATAGCAATCAGGATCATAATGGGGATGATCCCCGCTAAATACATTTGTGGAAGATAGCGTGAATAGTAGTCTTGCATGTCTTCAATTTGTTCAAGAATAATCGTGGCCCAGCTACCCGCAGGCTTACCTTTAACCCATACAGGGCCGAGCTCTTGAAGTTTATCGAGTACCATGGTGCGTATTTCTTGGCGCACCACTTGGCCACAACGAAAGCCAACACGTTCTCGTATATAGGTGACAATTGCACGTAAGATGAAAACGCAAATCAGAAGAATAAAGGGAGTTAATAGCTGTTCTCGAGGAACGTTATCCATAATCAATGCTTGTAAGATAACAGCTAAGAACCAGGCTTGAGCAATAATCAGTAATCCGCTCAAAATACCTAGTAACATAGAGATCCGCAACCAGCGCTTGGCAGGGGCACTGTGTTGTTTTAACCAACGTACCAATTCAGTCTGTCTTGATTTATCCATAATGATTTAGTTAGCAGGTGTAGTTTTAATGTCATTGAGTATAGTTAGGAAATACCAACCTAACGTTGCTTTTACCATGCGCTATATTACAGTTGGACTATTTTATACCGCATGAGAACGATAATTTTTTGATCTGGTAACGCAATTGGTGGTTATAAGAAAATCTGCGTTTTTGATCTTACCCATAAATTCGGGTACTAGGGTACATCATAACAGCTTCACCACGATATGTTACATAATAAAAGTGGGTTATTTACGGTGAGTTGTATTTTGTTATTAAATTGTTTTATAAAGGTAAGTTTAATATTTCAGTAAAGTTTGGGATGTAATAATCTTGAGATGTTACTGTATTTTTACGTAATGAAAAGGTGGCTTAACAAAGAAATGTTAAGTCACCTGCATTTTTAATTAGTATTAAGAAGTGGGGTCTATCATTAACCATTCTTTGGGTTTTAATTTAAAATTTCCTTTTAATAAATTATCCCAAGCCTGAGCTTTTTCTTGCATGGTATTAAATGTGCGAGTTTGCGTATCCATTAACTCCCAGCTCTGTTCCGTTTGTTGCCATATATTGCAATCAATACTCGAACTACTTGGGTAGGAATAGCACATAACCACATCATTTTGGTTGTTTTGGTTTACATCGGCCATAAAGCCTACACATGGGTATGGGTTGTATTGTGAAGTGCAATACCACGCACTGCTAAGGTTTTCTCCGAGATCGAACCATTTGTCTGGTATTGTAGGGCTATTTTTAGCTTGAATTAATACTGATTTCAGCGGCTTACGCTGTTCTTCTTCATAAGGGCTAGTTTGGAATAGTTTTTGATATTCAGGGTTGTTATTGAGTTGCTCAAAAGCCTGTTGCCCCTTTTCACCTAATTGTTTTAAGTCATAAGCAAGCGAACTATTGACTTTAATTTTGCCATTTTCAACGCCAGCAAGAATACTGTTTAGTGTGATGCGTTTAAAATCAGCAATAGGGCTGTTAATGACCAATATAATGGCAATTAGAGACAAAATTCCCGCTTTATTGATAAACCCTAAATAGGACATCCAAGCTGATCTTTTATAAATAATGGCAATACTGTAAGCAAAAACCAATACAAATAGAAATAAGGCAATAGTAAATGCATACAGGCGTTCAACGCTCCAACTATACTGGTTTACTCGTACCAGAATGCCATAGAGGGAAAGCACTGAAAATGCATTGAGTAGAATAATGCTAACTAAGACAAAACCATTTAGACCTGTACGGTATTGATATTGGCTAGTGCCATCGCCATACACAAAATTGATGAAAATGAGGTTTAAAATTAAAAACCATAGCATCACCGCGGAGCCTAAATTCGTGGAGCTTAAACCTGAAAAGTAGGAAACAACAAAACCACCTAAGAAAATAACGGCAACAATATTTAAGAGGAGTAAGAAAAAACGAGCAATAAAGCTAGCAAAATTACTGAGCTGTACATTTAGTGTTGCCCGTAAAAAAACTAAACTCACGTTGAAGCCAAGTGCAAAGCTCACCCAGTAGATAACGTCGTTATCAAGAGCTTCACTCAAAAAATTAAGGTTAACAATATCAAATAGGAAACTGGCTATTTTTATGATTAGAGTTAGCAACCCACCGATAGCAGCAGCTAGAACACCTAAAAAGGTATTTTTAATATATAGCCCCATTAAGCAACCGTAATCGATTTTCCATGTTCTTGTTACTTGCCACAGTTGCATCCAAGGAAGCATAAAAAAGAACAGGACGGTTAGGGTGATAAAGGCGAAGAATGGGTCTGTATCTGCAGGATTTTTAAAGTCTTGGGCATGCCAGTAATTGAGCCAGAAAATTAACCCAATAATAACGACGATGTTGAGATAAAAAATACCGGATTTTGCATTGGTAATTAGGTAACTTATTGCTGAAGGAACAAAAATAGCGAGCAAAATAGGCAGATATAGAGTGGTCGTGCTTAATTGGCTTTCTATACGGATGGCGTAATCAGTGGTGGCAGTGATGACGATGCCTTGCATCACGGCAAGTATGACAATAATAAAATAAGAATAACCGCGAATGGCATCACGTTCTAATTGTTGCCCCATACCTACACCTATATTCGTAAATGTTATGTAAAAACAGTATAGGGAGTATTCGAGAAGTACAATATAAACTTGCTCTTAAAAATATATGTAAAACCAATAGTTAAGATGGGTAATATCAGTAACAAAAAAGGCTTCAATTGAATAAACATTGAAGCCTATTTAAATCACAATAATTTATTGATTATTTAGATGCTAAGCCATCAAGATAACGCTCTGCATCTAAGGCGGCCATACAGCCTGTGCCCGCAGAGGTAATGGCTTGACGGTAGATGTGGTCCATGACATCACCGGCAGCGAACACACCTTCAACAGAGGTTTGGGTCGCATTACCTTGGGTGCCTGATTGCACTTTAATATAACCGTTGTCTAAATCGAGTTGACCTTCAAAAATGCCCGTATTTGGACTGTGGCCGATGGCAATAAATGCGCCCATAACAGGGATATCTTCTGTTGCGTGTGTTTTAGTACACTCTAAGCGCACACCTGTAACCCCCATGTCATCACCTAAGACTTCATTTAATGTACGGTCGGTATGCAGGATAATATTACCGTTTTCAACTTTATCCATTAAACGGTTAATAAGGATTTTTTCTGCACGGAAGCTATCACGGCGATGAATTAAATGGACTTCTGATGCAATATTAGAAAGGTACAGCGCTTCTTCTACCGCGGTGTTTCCACCACCAACGACAGCCACTTTTTGATTACGATAGAAGAAACCATCACAGGTTGCACAAGCTGAAACGCCACGGCCTTTGAACGCTTCTTCTGAAGGCAGACCGATATAACGTGCGGAAGCGCCTGTCGCAATAATTAAAGCATCACAGGTATATTCATTTTCATCGCCAATTAAACGGAAAGGACGTTGTTTTAAGTCCACTTTTTGGATATGGTCAGAAATGATTTCAGTATCAAATTTTGACGCGTGCTCATGCATGCGTTCCATAAGCCCTGGACCGGTTAATCCTTCTGGGTCACCAGGCCAGTTTTCAACTTCAGTTGTGGTGGTCAATTGACCGCCTTTTTCCACCCCAGTAATCAATGCTGGGTTTAAGTTTGCACGTGCAGCATAGACAGCCGCAGTATAGCCAGCTGGGCCAGAACCAAGAATGATTAACTTGCGATGTGTTGTTGTGCTCATGAATTCCTCTTTAATCTAAAAAGCATTTATCAGATTGTAGGAGAAATAAGAGGCTAACAAAAGTGGTTTAAGTGCGACTTAGTTTCATTTGGCTTATTTCATTAATAGGTAAAACCGACAAAATGTAAAAAAGTGTGACAAAAAGTTGCTTGTGTCACGCATCACAATTTTTAGGAATTATCTTGAATTAAGGCTGCGAAACGTTTTACTGGAAAAAAAAGCGAAATCTTGTACTGATTTTTATTCATTTGCTTTGACAATCGGCTGCGCATTTGCGAAAACATCAGTGTAAGAGTTAATTATCTAGCGGATCAATGGAAATGGCGCATTTTTGTTCTCACTGGAAAATTAACTTTACACTACTTACAAATTTAAAATACAAGTAAAAATTGTGGGTGATAATTACATTCACACTAACTTCAGCATTACGAACAAAATTTGCTCCTGAACACGAATTCCTAAATAAAAAAGGTGGTGGCTAAGGTGCTTATTTTTAGATGTAGAAAATAACAATTAGAGAAAGAGAGATAAAGAGATGATTGACAATAAAAAGCGTCCAGGCAAAGACCTTGACCGTATCGACAGGAATATATTAAACGAGCTACAAAAAGACGGGCGAATTTCTAACGTAGAATTATCTAAACGAGTTGGTTTATCCCCAACACCTTGTTTAGAGCGTGTGCGTCGTCTTGAGAGACAAGGATTTATCTCTGGCTATACGGCGTTATTAAACCCACATTACTTAGATGCATCTTTACTCGTGTTTGTTGAAATTACACTCAACCGCGGTGCAGCTGATGTGTTTGAGCAATTCAATACTGCAGTTCAAAAATTGGAAGAAATTCAGGAATGTCACTTGGTTTCTGGTGACTTTGACTACCTGTTGAAAACGCGTGTGCCAGATATGTCCGCATATCGTAAACTGTTAGGTGAAACTCTGTTACGTTTACCAGGTGTAAACGACACTCGCACCTATGTAGTTATGGAAGAAGTTAAACAAAGCAATCGCTTAGTGATCAAAACTCGCTAATCAGAGCTTTTTAACCTCGCTTCAGCACAGCATTTCAGCTTTGTTGCCGCACTGCAGTTTCAACGCTGAGTTTACTCAGCGTTGTTCCGTTTTTCTCACCTCATTTGCTGCTAGATAAAAACGTAATGTCTCGTCTTTAAAAGGCATTGTCTGACCGCAATCCCAGTCTTTCTGTGTTATCTTGCAAAAATTACTTAGCAATTGATAAATTTTATTTTCAATTTATTGATTCTAAAGCTATAAATATTTAGGACTTTTGATGAGAAATAGAAATTGAATCGTCATACATTAGATGGAATACTGCACCTTAGCGTTTTCATAATGCCCTGATTTACCTTAGATGTTGTAAAGCAGGCAGAGTCAGTCGTTTAATGGTAGAATAAACCTAGGTTAGTCAAGAACATCAGTTAGCAAAGAAACAATAATGAGCCAAGAATATACAGAAGATAAACACATCAAATTTAAAAAACTAAGTAGCGGAAGGCGGCTATTAGAGGTTATTTTGCTCGCAATATGCTTGAGCGCACTCTTCTTAATGGTGGCTTTATTGAGCTTCAGCCCTTCAGATCCAAGCTGGTCACAGACAACTTGGAATGCCCCAGTGAAGAATTTAGGGGGAAGTGTTGGTTCATGGAGCGCTGACATCCTTTTCTCGGCTTTTGGTATTCTTGCATTTGCTATTCCCCCCTTATTACTTCTAGGGTGCTGGGCGATTTTTCAATACGAAAGTCAGCGCCGATATATTGACTTTTTCTCTTTATCATTAAGATTAATCGGTGGTTTAGCACTTATTTTATCCTCTTGTGGACTCGCGGCTCTCAATTTTGACGACTTACCTAACTTCGCCTCTGGTGGAGTGATTGGCAGTGTATTTAGCAGTGCCATTATGCCGTGGTTCAATTCATTAGGCGCTACGTTAGCATTGCTATTTTTATGGGCAATAAGCTTTACCCTGTTTACTGGGTGGTCATGGCTTACAATCGCAGAAAAAATTGGTGCGGCTGTGCTTCTCCCAATTACGTTGCTGACAAATCGAGCAAGGGGAGATGATTTAGATAACTATGATTATGACGTTGAAGAGACTGAAGGGGCTTTACAGCGTGCGCAAGAAGCTGAGCACAGGGCCAATGACGATCTAGAAAATATTGATGCGGATGATATTTTATTTTCTGCTCCCACAGTGGCTGAATTAGTCACTGAAATCGCTCCAACAACGGAAAAAACGACGAATGAAGCGATGACAGCGACAGAAAACGCAATCCCATTGGTGAATCAAAGCGTGTCTGAGCAAGTTCCAGTAACGGCCTTCTCTGCAGTGGATGAGCCGAGCACATATCATTTTGAAGTACCTGAAGATTACCAGCCTAAGCTTGGTACTGGTTTTGATACAACTTCAGATACCGTTAATGAGCCGTTAGCTCAAGCGTCGCCATATGTTGCACCAGAAGAACAGCTGTTTAGTGTTCAGCATAATCAACAATCAGAACCACAAAAACAAGGTAATACCGCTTACCAAGAGTATTCGGATAAACAAGAAACGCCCGTTCAGCAAGCGGCTTTTGAATCACAAACTCACTCAGTTCCATCATTTGACACTACCAATATAACGCAAAGTGTTATTCCTTCATCAGTCACTGAAAGGGTCTCTAACCCTGCGGCATTAGCAGCTGCGGGTATTTCAGTGGCTGCGCTGGAACGTCATGCTCAGGTTAAACAAAATATGGAACCAGAGCTTCCGCGGCCAAACCCTGTTCGCTTACCGACTCGTCGTGAGTTATATGGTATTCGCATTCCATCGTTACGTGATGCAGAACTACAGCGGCGTGAAGAAGAAGCCTCTAAACGTGAGCAGATATATCAGCAGTGGTCTGCGAGTGAGTCTGAGCAACTTGAAACTGATGATGAAGCACAACAAGGTGAATTACTACGAGCTCAGTTTTTAGAGCAGCAACGCGAACGTTATGGTGAAGTTGATGAAACGGATTATGAAGCGCCATTAAATAGCGTACATTCAGATGAAGAACCATTACAAAATGAGCCAATGACAGAAAATAAAATCAGCTCATTTACACAGCCAGAAATTGAACACCGTTGGGCGTCGGCTTCACAACAGTCCAATAATACGCATACAATTCCAGAGCCTGAGGAAGTTGCGCCAGTCGTTGATAATGGCTATCAGCCTCAGTTCACGCAAGAGTATTCTTCGCAAGTACAAGAGGACTTTGAGCCTAGAATTGATTTAAGAAAAGAGTTCTCTGTACTGGATAGTTTTACCCCTGTTGATGATTTGGTTGACAACGAGCCTGCTGACCCATTATTTATGCCGTCATTTAGTACGTCTTCTGTTCTACCTACGGCTCCGCAAAATAATATTGATAATATTGCTGAAGGGCTTGGCAACTCACCAGCAGTAATACAAACTTTTGCGCAGCCACAGCAGCCACAGCAGCCACAGCAGCCACAGCAGCCACAGCAGCCACAGCAAGATAGCTTATTCCACCCGTTCTTAGTGCGTAATGACCAACCATTACCGAAACCAACAACGCCAATGCCATCTCTTGATTTGCTGGCAAGCCCGCCAGCGCAAGAAGAGCCAGTGGACATGTTCAAACTAGAACAAACAGCGAGGTTGATTGAAGCGAGGCTCAATGATTATCGTGTTAAAGCCGAAGTAGTTGGGTTCTCTCCAGGCCCTGTCATTACTCGGTTTGAGCTTGATCTAGCGCCGGGAGTAAAAGCAGCAAGGATATCTACATTGTCACGTGACCTTGCTCGTTCGTTGTCAACCGTAGCCGTACGTGTTGTAGAAGTGATACCGGGCAAACCTTATGTAGGCCTAGAGCTCCCTAATGAGAAACGGCAAACTGTTTACTTGAGTGAGGTATTAGATTGCGATGACTTCCGCAAAAATCCATCTCCTCTCACTATTGTGTTAGGGAAAGATATTGAAGGCGATCCTGTCGTTGCTGATTTAGCAAAAATGCCACATTTACTCGTTGCAGGGACAACCGGCTCTGGTAAATCTGTAGGGGTCAATGCAATGATCCTCAGCATTTTGTATAAAGCGAAACCAGAAGATGTTCGCTTTATCATGATTGACCCGAAAATGCTCGAATTATCCATTTATGAAGGTATCCCGCATCTATTGACAGAAGTGGTTACTGACATGAAAGATGCGGCAAATGCCTTGCGCTGGTGCGTGAATGAAATGGAACGCCGTTATAAACTCATGTCTGCATTAGGGGTACGTAACCTAGCGGGTTATAACGATCGCATCAAAGCGGCAGAAGAAATGGGCCGGCCAATTCCTGATCCACATTGGAAACCTGGTGATAGTATGGATACAGAGCATCCAATGCTGAAAAAAGAACCTTACATTGTTGTCATGGTTGATGAGTTTGCTGACTTAATGATGACGGCAGGTAAAAAAGTGGAAGAGCTAATTGCACGATTGGCGCAAAAGGCACGTGCAGCGGGTATCCATTTGGTATTGGCAACCCAAAGACCATCGGTTGATATTATTACAGGGTTAATCAAAGCAAATATTCCAACGCGGATTGCATTTACGGTATCCAGTAAAATTGACTCGCGCACGATCCTTGACCAAGGCGGTGCGGAGTCTTTACTCGGTATGGGGGATATGCTGTATTTACCGCCAAACTCTTCAATTCCAGTGCGGGTGCACGGCGCCTTTGTCCGTGACCAAGAGGTTCATGCCGTTGTGAATGATTGGAAAGCTCGCGGTAAACCACAATATATTGATAGCATTACAACCTGTAGTGATGATAGCGAAGGCGGTGGTTATGATAGTGGTGGCGAAGAGCTCGATCCACTGTTTGACCAAGCTGTTGAGTTTGTTGTTGAGAAACAACGAGTTTCCATTTCTGGGGTTCAACGCCAATTCAGGATCGGTTATAACCGTGCTGCAAGGATTGTTGAGCAAATGGAGGTCCAAGGCATTGTCAGTGAGCAAGGGCACAATGGTAACCGTGAAGTTCTTGCTCCTCCGTCAATGGGACATTAATAATTTAGTGTGCTGATTGCTGGTTTAATTTAAGGGGTGTATAAAGACGGGACGCCTCTTAAGGTAATAATTTTAAGGTCTTTCATCGATGAAAAAAATGATGTTATTGGGTGCGTTAGCCCTGAGTTTACATATTGGCCAAGTATTGGCAGACGCAAGCGAAGACCTTCAAGAACGTTTGAATAAGGTCAATAGCTTCCAAGCTAGCTTCTCGCAAAAAGTGACAAGTCCTGAAGGGGATTTGATTCAAGAAGGTGTTGGAGATTTATGGCTTGAGCGCCCAAATTTATTTAATTGGAACATGACATCACCGGATGAAAGTGTACTGGTGTCAGATGGAAAAAATTTGTGGTTTTATAATCCGTTTGTAGAACAAGTGACCGTAACTAATTTAGCGGATGCTACGCAGGATACGCCATTTCTACTAATTACACGTAACGACCCGAAAGATTGGAAACAGTACTCAATCATCCAACAAGGAAATACGTTTGATTTAAAACCAAAACAAACTAATGGAACTTTAAAACGTTTTTCCATTACAGTTTCTCCCCAAGGGACGATTGAGCAGTTTTCAGCGGTTGAACAAGATGGCCAAACCAGTGCTTATCAATTAAAAGAGCAAAAAAATGGTCGCGTTGATGCAAGTAAATTCAAGTTTACTGTGCCAAAAGGTGTCACTTTAGATGACCAGCGCTCAAACGCAAAATAAGCTTGATTAGAAAAAATATTAACCAGCAACATGAGTATTTGCTGGTTAATATATAGGGTATTTTAAGAGGTAAAAAAGAGGATATAGTGGGTAACCTGTCTCTTGATTTTTCGCAGAATGAATTTCAACCTTTAGCAGCAAGAATGCGGCCTGAAACCCTTGAACAATATATTGGCCAAAAGCATTTATTGGCAGAGGGCAAACCGTTACCGCGTGCGATTAAAGCGGGTCATCTGCACTCCATGATTTTATGGGGGCCCCCAGGAACAGGCAAAACAACCCTTGCTGAAATTATTGGCAATTATGCACAAGCCGATATTGAACGCATCTCAGCGGTTACCTCTGGTATTAAGGAAATCCGAGAATCCATTGAAAAGGCTCGGCAAAATCGTAGTGCAGGGCGAAGAACCATTTTATTTGTGGATGAAGTTCATCGTTTTAATAAAAGCCAGCAAGATGCATTTTTACCGCACATAGAAGATGGCACGATTACATTTATTGGTGCGACAACAGAAAACCCATCATTTGAATTAAACTCTGCGTTGTTATCACGTGCTAGGGTGTATTTGCTTAAATCACTTGAAGAGAATGATATTGAACAAGTATTGCTGCAAGCGCTGGCAGACTCATCTCGTGGCCTTGGTGGGCAAAATATTGTTCTACCTGACAGCACGCGCAAAATGGTTGCTCAGTTGGTTAATGGGGATGCTAGGCGTTCATTAAATCTGCTGGAAATGATGGCGGATATGGCCGAAGCGGATGGCCAAGGGCAGCGTATTTTAACCGCTGATTTATTAAAAGAAGTCAGTGGTGAACGAACCGCAAGGTTTGATAACAAAGGCGACCGTTATTACGACTTAATTTCTGCGCTGCATAAGTCTATCAGAGGATCAGCACCGGATGCCGCACTATATTGGTTTGCAAGGATCATCACTGCGGGTGGTGACCCTTTGTATGTTGCTCGTCGGTTACTTGCAATTGCATCAGAAGATGTGGGTAATGCGGATCCTCGTGCGATGCAAGTAGCCATTTCAGCTTGGGATTGCTTTACTCGAGTGGGGCCTGCCGAAGGTGAGCGTGCAATTGCCCAAGCCATTGTTTATTTAGCTTGTGCACCAAAAAGTAACGCGGTTTATACCGCCTATAAAGCTGCGATTAAAGATGCACAAATGCAACCGGATTACGATGTGCCAGAACATCTTCGAAATGCACCAACTAAACTATTAAAAGAAATGGGAGCTGGGAAGGAGTATCGTTATGCACATGATGAACCTAACGCTTATGCGGCAGGGGAAAACTATTTTCCTGAACCTATGCAAACAACACGTTATTACTACCCTACGAAACGGGGTCAAGAAAGCAAGTTTGCTGAAAAACTAGACTGGTTAGCCCAACAGGATCAAATTAGCACCACAAAACGCTATCGCTAAACTGGGCAATGCGGTAAGGTTATATAGCGAAATACTTTACTTTATTTGTTGTGCTGGAATGCACCTCAAAAAGTATCATTAATTACTAACAATAATCACAGGATAAGCATGCTCGATCCCAATTTACTGCGTACGGAGCTAGACGCGGTTGCTGAAAAACTGGCTCGCAGGGGTTTTACCCTTGATGTGGAAAAGCTGCGTGAATTAGAAGAACGCCGCAAAGTTTTACAAGTTGAAACTGAAACCCTGCAAGCAGACCGTAACTCGCGATCGAAAACTATTGGTGCGGCAAAAGCACGTGGTGAAGATATCGAACCATTACGTCTAGAAGTTAACCAATTAGGCGAAAAATTGGATTCTGCAAAAGCGGAGCTTGAAAAGCTGCAACAAGAAATCCGTGATATTGCCTTGAGTATCCCGAATATCCCTGATGATCAAGTACCTGACGGTAAAGATGATTCTGACAACGTTGAAGTGGCTCGTTGGGGTGAGCCTCGCCAGTATGATTTCGAAGTTAAAGACCATGTTAGCCTTGGTGAGCTATCTGGCGGCTTAGACTTTCCAGCTGCGGTAAAACTGACGGGTGCACGTTTTGTTGTCATGAAAGGGCAAATTGCTCGTATGCACCGTGCATTGGCACAATTCATGCTTGATTTACATACTGAACAACATGGCTACCAAGAATTGTATGTTCCGTATTTAGTCAACCATGACACGCTTTACGGAACTGGCCAATTACCAAAGTTTGGTGAAGACTTATTTCATACTAAACCACTGGAAGAAGAAGCAGACAGCAGCACTTATGCTTTGATTCCAACAGCTGAAGTACCTGTGACTAACTTGGTTCGTGATGAAATTTTAGATGAAGACTCACTTCCTCTGAAAATGACAGCACACACACCTTGTTTCCGTTCTGAAGCGGGATCTTATGGCCGTGATACACGTGGTTTGATCCGTATGCACCAATTTGACAAAGTTGAGTTAGTGCAAATCGTACATCCAGAAAAATCTATGGATGCATTGGAAGAGCTGACTGGCCATGCAGAGAAAGTATTACAATTACTGAACTTACCTTATCGTAAAGTGATTTTATGCACCGGTGATATTGGTTTTGGTTCACGTAAAACTTATGACTTAGAAGTATGGCTACCAGCGCAAAATACTTATCGTGAAATTTCATCTTGTTCAAACATGTGGGATTTCCAAGCGCGTCGTATGCAAGCTCGCTTCCGCGGTAAGAGTGATAAGAAAACACAACTTGTTCATACTCTGAATGGTTCTGGTTTAGCGGTTGGTCGTACATTGGTGGCGATTTTAGAAAACTACCAATTAGCAGATGGCCGTATTGAAGTTCCAGAAGTATTACGCCCATATATGAAAGGTTTAGAGTACATCGGTTAATTTCCGTTACTTCTTCAAAAGTAAAACGCGACTCATAGTAGTCGCGTTTTTTTTGCAAATTTAAAGCATTTTGAAAACGTATCCTCAGGCTAAACCTGATCCCCCCTCAATATTTTCCAAATAGCACTATTCAATGTAGGACATTACTCTACGGTAAAGTAAATTTATCGGAGCGAAATAAATGGGTGTAATTATTGGTGTTTTCTTACTAGCAGGCCTTGTAAAAGGGGTGATTGGGTTAGGGTTACCGACAATCGCAATGGGGTTATTAAGCACGTCAATGGAGCCTGCTGCCGCTGCTAGCTTGTTAATTATTCCCTCGTTAATCACGAATATATGGCAATTATTGATTGGCCCACAATTTATGGCACTAATCAAACGGCTCAGTGGTTTTATTATTGGGGTGGTACTTGGCACCATATTCAGTTTTTTACCTTCTTTAACCTCAGCATCTGGTTGGACACTACCTGCACTTGGTTTCGTGCTTATTATCTATGGAATATGGGGGTTAATCGCAAAAAAAATGCCATCATCCAAGAAGCATGAAATATGGCTTTCACCAACAGTGGGGTATATCACAGGTGTGATTACGGCTGCTACGGGTGTATTTGTTATTCCAGCAGTCCCTTATTTGCAAACCTTAAAATTAAATAAAAATGAGCTTATTCAGGCTCTAGGGTTAGCATTTACCGCATCAACAGTTGCATTAGCAATCAAGTTATCCATTGACCAGCAACAATATGATATTAATTGGAGTTTATCTGCCTTTGCCTTAATACCAGCTATTGGTGGAATGTACCTTGGTCAATATTTTCGCAAGATTATTAGCGAGAAATTATTCCGTCGTTGCTTTTTTATTGGTTTGATCGGATTAGGAATTTACATGGCGACAAAATTAGCCTTCAGATGACCAATTAATTAAGAAATTAACAAACTCATTAGTGTAATCAGGTAATTGGTTGAAATCTCGTGCACAGATAACTAATTTTCGGCATGCCCAAATTTCAGTCAATTGCACTATTTTACTCGCAGAGAGCTGGCTACGCTGTGCCGCTTGTTTGGGAATAATGGCTATGCCAATGCCATCATTAACTCCTTGCATTACAGCATCTAATGTTGGCATACGTACCCGGTAATTTAGCCGCCTGCCTTGTTGTTTGGCGTTATTATCAATATGTTTTTGTAATGGGTTATCTTCCATTAAACCAATAAATTCAGCATCAATAATGTCAGAAAATGGAACATTTTCTCGGTTTGCCCAAAGGCTATCTTTATGGACAAAAACAACTAATTCATCTGAGCTGAATGGCCGGATATCCAGCCCGGTGAGATCAGTAGAATCTGCGATAACACCGATATCAGCGATTTTATTTCTGATTGCAGTGACGATATTAGTACTTGGCATTTCCTTCACTGACACAGACATCGCAGGGTGCTGGCGTAAATAAGCACTAACACGGGCAGGTAAAAACTCCATTTGAGCAGAGGTATTACAAAGAATATTAATATGCCCACGCAGGTGTCGACTATATTGCTGCAGTTCATCTTGCATTACTTCAATTTGCTGCAAAATTGTTTTCGCATGCTCAATAAATGTATGACCTGCATTTGATAATGAAACCCCTTTCACTGAGCGAACAAAAATATCTACGTTTAATTCATTTTCTAACCCACGTATCCGTTCACTTGCAGATTGCAGTGTAAGATAAGTTAGTTTCGCTCCATGGGTGATGCTCCCTGCATTAGCGACATTAACACACAGTTTTAAATCAGTAATATCGAAATACATGGAAAACAGCTCCAATTTATGAAAGGAAAGAGGGAGATTACTATTTAAAGGAATATATGTGAATTTGTATGGGATAGCAAAAAGGAAAGCAATTGCTTTCCTTTTTTAGATTTAATGATTTAGCAAAGTCGTTAAACCATCACACTTTGGTTTATTTTACTTGTGAGAAAAACAGGCTGCGGTAGCTGCTGTAATAGCAAACATACATAATTGGCATAGAAACTAATAAACCTAAACCTAAAGGAATTACTGAAATTATCATTAAGATTGATAAAACGATAAAGAACAGGAGACCTGGCAGGATATTTTTCTTAACAGCTTGTAAGCTTGCAGAAATTGCAGCGCCAACAGTGAAGTCGTGGTTCATAACCAATGCTGGAGCAAACCATGTCAAGGCAGTACCTACTAACGCAGCAACGGCCATGATAATAATTGCAAAGAAGAATGTACCTGAAGATGCAAGGATAGCCGCGTCAGATGGTGAACCATATTGGTTGCTTTCCATCAATAAACCAAACATAGCAGAACCACCGATAATAAATGCGATGATCATGCCTACTAAGTTAGCCGCAAAGTTGATGGCACCAACGGCAAATAGGGTACCGAATTTATTTTGGAAACCAGCAAATAATAACCCAATTTCTGCTTGGCCAGTTTTACGTTGATTTTCACTGATAGCAATAATACCACCAATAAAAATAGGCGTAATAAAAGTAATCAGTAAGTTCAAGAATGGGATCATTGAAATGATAAAGATCACCGCAAACAGAACGATGTTAATTAGGATCCACATTCCCAGCTTTTCTTTAACAAGAGACCATGATTGGCTGATCCAGTTAACACCTTCACCTGCATCTACTGTGCGAGGTTCTGCGTGAAAAACGAATGTATCGGCTTGAGTTTGTGCGTTAATTGTAGGTGCAGGGTTGTTATCTGCACTGAAGTTTTCATTATTCATGATAAGAAAGGAACCTGTTAGTCGTAGTGAATTAGCAATATATTATTATTAATAAGTTTTCTGAGTTTATACTCATTCTTGTAACTTATCGGCAGTAGTATGCAGATAAGTTAACTTATTATAAAGCAGACTATTCTGGTAAGGTATTTTTGATTAAAATTTTCTTGTATAAGATATTTTTTATTGTAATAAGACCATTATCTATACCTTAATGTATTGAATAGAGTATGAGTATTTAGTAGTACAGTGAAAACGGCTGTTTTTTTTATTCTATACAGTAAGACCAAACCCTAATTTAATAGTGAATAGTAAATTAAATAATCATTATTATTAATACGTAAGCAAAATGCCATTTACCCAGCGGTTAAATGAGCGATATGGGGTAAGCATCCAATGGCTTAATCTCTTTTAGTACAAACATACTTTGCATTTCTTTGATACCCGGTAACCGGCGAATAACCGTCATCGCGAAATCGGCGTAGGAGTCTAAATCATGAGATACAACCTGCAATAAAAAGTCGGTATCACCACCAATACTGTAGCAAGCGACAACATTTTCGAGCTCAGTCACTTCTTGTTCAAATTTTTGAGCTTCAGCCTCGCTATCGCTATCAATAATAACGCGAACAAATACCATCACACCTAAGCCAATTTTTTTACGATTGAGAATAGCGCGATATCCTTCAATAACATGTTCTTCTTCTAGCTTTTTAACTCTTCGCCAACAGGGAGAGGCTGACATGCCTACTTTTTCAGCAAGAACTTGATTCGTTATTCGAGCGTCATCTTGTAGTAATTTCAATATTTTTATTTCTGTCTTATCTATTGCCATAAATGAAAGCCTTTACCTTAAAATCGCATAAAATAGGATAAAATTGCCTAAATTTTAGCGTGTAATGACTGAGTTAGAAAGCCTATTTCTTTCTTTAAATGCAATAATAATGAGGTGTTTTAGAACAATAACAAACAGTAAAAGGGAAAAGAGAGATGATTTTTAATCCAACAGAACACCGTTGTGCCATCGTGGTAAACCAAAACTTATCGAATGGTTTAGCGATGAATGCAGCGAGTGTAATTGGTGTGAGTTTAGGAAATAAAGTCAATAATATGGTAGGGAATGATCTTAATAGTTTGGATAATATGAATTACCCAGGGGTGATTTATGCACCATTACCGATATTAAAATCCGCAGAGCAATATATGAAAGAGATTGAAGTGGTCGCTTACCAGAAGGATGATATTTATATCATTCCTTTTAGTTTGCTCGCTCAATCTTGCCGTACTTATGATGAATATCAGCAGAAATTATCTGAACAGCAATATAAAGATATTCAATTGGCAGGGATAGGCTTGGTGGGAAATAAAAAAGCAGTTACTCAGTTAATTGGCCATTTACCGCTTTTCAAATAAATAAGAGGCTCTGCAAAGAGCCTCTATAATTTTAGTACATCACTTTGTGACCATAACTTTCAAGAATACTTTTGACTCGTTCCATCACTTCTTTTGATGGTGGTCTAACGCCATCTAGCTTGTATTCTTCACCCATAGTTTCCCATTTGTGTTTACCAAGCTCATGGTAAGGTAATAATTCGATTTTCTCGATATTGTTCATATCTTTGGTAAATTCGCCCAGTAAATGTACTGAATGGTCGTCATCGCTCCAACCCGGCACGACAACATAGCGTACCCAGGTTTTTTGGTTGCGTTTGGCAAGGTAACGGGCAAATTCCAAAGTACGGTGATTAGAAACACCCACTAATTTTTGATGAATTGCATCATCGATTTGTTTTAAATCAAGCATCACTAAGTCAGTGACATCCATCAGTTCATCAATCACTGGGTCGTAGCGGCGTACAAAGCCATTGGTATCAAGGCAAGTATGAATATTTTCTTTTTTACATGCGCGGAACCAGTCACGAACAAATTCGGCTTGTAAGATAGCTTCACCACCAGAGGCGGTAACGCCGCCGCCTGTCGCATTCATAAAGTGGCGATAGGTCACGGCTTCTTTCATTAATTCGTCAACAGTGACGATATTGCCACCATGGGTGTCCCAAGTATCGCGGTTATGGCAATACAGGCAGCGCATTAAGCAGCCTTGGAAAAAGACAATAAAACGGATCCCTGGACCATCGACCGTTCCGCATGATTCAAATGAATGAATGCGGCCGAGTGTGGTTGGGGTTTCTGTCATATTAGTTATCGCTATTGTTTTGGTTTTTGTATCATCGATAGACATAGCAGGCACTCCAAAATATCTGTCATACCGCAAACTTTAGAGAAAAAATATCGTTGCTGGTATAGATAAAAAGACCCCATAAAGCGGGGTCTTTAATTTACTTTATTTTAATAAGCTAATTATTACATTGTGCTTGTGAAAGTACGAGTAATAACGTCTTGCTGTTGTTCTTTAGTCAGTGAATTGAAACGTACAGCATATCCCGATACACGGATAGTCAGCTGTGGATATTTCTCTGGGTTTTCCATTGCATCTAACAGCATTTCACGATTCATAACGTTAACGTTTAAGTGCTGGCCGCCTTCGATAGACGCTTCGTGGTGGAAGTAACCATCCATCAGACCGGCTAAGTTAGTTTTACGAACGTCATCATCTTTACCTAACGCATTTGGTACGATAGAGAAAGTATAAGAAATACCATCTTTCGCGTAAGCAAATGGCAGTTTAGCAACAGAAGTCAGTGAAGCTACCGCACCTTTTTGGTCACGACCGTGCATTGGGTTTGCACCTGGTCCAAATGGTGCACCTGCACGACGACCATCTGGTGTGTTACCTGTTTTCTTACCATACACAACGTTAGATGTGATGGTCAGGATTGACTGAGTTGGTACCGCGTTACGGTAAGTAGGCAGTTTCTGAATTTTCTTCATGAAACGTTCAACTAAGTCACACGCGATATCATCTACACGAGAGTCGTTGTTACCAAATTGTGGATATTCACCTTCGATTTCGAAGTCGATAGCAATGCCGTCTTCGTCACGAATTGGTTTAACTTTCGCATATTTGATTGCAGACAGTGAGTCAGCAGCAACAGATAGACCTGCGATACCACAAGCCATGGTACGATAAACATCACGGTCATGTAGCGCCATCAGTGAAGCTTCATAGCTGTATTTATCATGCATGAAGTGGATGCAGTTCAGTGCTGTGACGTACTGAGTTGCTAACCAATCCATGAAGTGGTCCATTTGGTTCATCACAGTATCGAAATCTAAGACTTCGTCCATGATTGGTGTATGTTTAGGACCTACTTGCATTTTCAGTTTTTCATCAACACCACCATTGATGGTATACAGCATGGTTTTCGCTAAGTTTGCGCGAGCACCGAAGAACTGCATTTGTTTACCAACAATCATTGGGCTGACGCAACATGCGATTGCGTAGTCATCGTTATTGAAGTCTGGACGCATCAGGTCATCATTTTCATACTGAACTGATGAGGTATCGATAGACACTTTTGCTGCGAATTTTTTGAAATTCATTGGCAGTTTTTCTGACCACAGGATAGTCATGTTTGGCTCAGGAGATGGGCCCATGGTATACAGTGTGTTCAGGAAACGGAATGTGCTTTTCGTTACCAGAGTACGACCATCAAGGCCCATACCTGCTAATGACTCAGTTGCCCAGATTGGGTCACCAGAGAACAGCTCATCGTATTCAGGAGTACGTAAGAAACGTACCATACGCAGTTTCATGACTAAGTGGTCAATTAATTCTTGCGCTTGTTGTTCGGTGATTTTACCTGCTTCTAAGTCACGTTGGATATACACGTCTAAGAAGGTAGAAACACGACCAAATGACATTGCAGCACCGTTTTGTGATTTAACAGCGGCTAAGTAACCGAAGTAAGTCCACTGTACTGCTTCTTGTGCGTTTGTTGCTGGTGCAGAAATATCGTAACCGTATTTTGCAGCCATTTCTTTCATTTGACCCAATGCACGGTGCTGTTCAGCAATTTCTTCGCGCAGTTGGATAGTCATTTGTAAGTCTTCACCTTTTTCTAATCTTTCTTGCAAAGAGGTGAATTGGTTAAATTTGTCTTTCATCAGGAAATCAATACCGTACAGTGCAACACGACGGTAGTCACCGATGATACGACCACGACCATATGCATCAGGTAGACCCGTTAAGATACCTGATTTACGGCATTTTAAGATGTCTGGCGTGTAAACGTCGAAAACACCTTGGTTGTGAGTTTTACGGTATTCAGTGAAGATTTTTTTGATTTCAGGGTCTAAAGTACGGTCGTAAGCTTTGCATGAGCCTTCAACCATTTTGATACCACCGAACGGGATAAGACCACGTTTCAGAGGTGCATCAGTTTGTAAACCAACAATTTTTTCTAATTCTTTAGTAATGTAACCTGCATCATGGGAAGTGATGGTTGAAGCGACATCTGTGTCAAAATCAACTGGCGCATGAGTGCGGTTTTCGATTTTGATCCCTTCCATGACTTTATCCCACAACGTGTCAGTTGCTGGAGTAGAGCCTGCTAAGAAAGATTCATCACCTTCATATGGAGTGTAGTTTTTCTGGATGAAATCACGTACGTTGACGTTATTCTGCCAGTCACCTTGGTTAAAACCTTGCCATGCTAAAGCGAATTTTTCATTTAACTCGGACATGATACTTTTACCTTTTAACAATGGATCTTTTAGGGATCTTAATAAATCTTTTAGTGTGTGTCAGTGGCTATTAATGTTTTTGGCCACTACGTAAATGCATAAACCAATAAATGAGGCCGACTAAAATCGCGCCGCCAATAATATTTCCGATAGTAACTGGAATTAAGTTATCTGTAATAAAGTTACCGACTGTTAGGTGTGAAAATTGATCAGGAGACATATTTATTTGAGACCAATATTCAGCAGGTGCAAACTCTTTAATCATAATACCTAATGGGATCATGAACATGTTTGCAATACTATGCTCAAAACCACTCGCCACAAACATCGCGACAGGTAACACTAGAACGACCAGTTTATCAGTTAAACTACGGCCGGAGTAACTCATCCAAACGGCAAGGCAAACCATTAAGTTTGCTAAAATTCCTAATGCAACCGCTTCAATAAAGGTATGGTGCAATTTATGGCTGGTGGTTTGTAATACATTTAATCCCCATTGGCCATTGGCTGCGGTGTATTGTCCTGCAAACCAAATCAGTGCAACAAAGAACAGCGCGCCAATTAAGTTACCAATATAGACATTAAACCAGTTGAGGAACATTTGCCCCCAAGTGATTCTACCTGTGGCTTTTGAGACGATAGTGAGTACGGTGGAGGTGAAAAGGTCTGCACCACATACAACCACTAACATCAGGCCTAAGGAGAAACAAATCCCGCCAATAAGTTTAGTGAAACCATAAGGCGCTTCAGCTGCCCCGGTTGTTGCCGTGATATAGAATACAAATGCGATAGAGATAAAAATACCGGCAGTGAATGCTGACAAGTAAGTAATTGCAGGATGTTTATTTGCCTTATAAACAGAGGCATCATCTGCGACTTGCGCCATTACAGCTGGTGGCAATAAATTAAAAGGGTTGTCAGCTTTCATACCAACACTCTCTTACAAAGTTGATTAATTATAGCACGCAATAATAGTAACAAAGGGGAGAATTGATAAATTTGATATGGATCATGAACTCTCTAGAGAGAGTGGTGAAAACGGTTAATTTAATGTTAAATTACAACTTATCCATTTGATAAATAAGGTTTAAATATTTTTTAAAATTTATATAAAATTTTTATAAAGTCAGTTTTGGCCAGCAAAATAAGTAAAAATATACGCGTAAATGTTAACTATTTAAGATGAATATGATCTCTTTGGCATATAATTTAACTTATGTTTGCATAATGCCCTAGTTAATTAGGGGAGATTCCGATATATATTCCTTAGCCAAACCATATTTTTGCAATATTTATCTAACAATTATGCAAATAATAAAAGATTAATATAAATTAATCGATAAATTAAAGTGATATATCTTAATAAAACAATCCGTTTTTAACGTTGTAACTAGGTATAAAATTCAATATTGTCAAGAGTGTTTAGTTCTTGCTCAATACGTTCTCGACTAGTTAAGAGCGTTTTGATGACTTGGTTCACTTTGGGTTCATCGATGCGGAAGGTTGGGATAGACACACTGATTGCCGCAATGATGTTATTGCGTTGTCGTAATGAGACAGCATAACAAATGGTTTCTTCATCAATTTCTTTATTATCAACGGCATAACTATTTTCGCGAACCGCGTTAAGCTGTAGGCGCAGTTCAGCCAAAGTTTGCACGCTGTATTGGGTTAACGGAGTAAAACCCGAAGGATAAAGTTCGGAAATTTGCTGGTCACTGTAGCTAAAAATCATAGCCTTACCCAGTGCCGAGTAAATCGCAGGCAAACGAGTTCCAATATTAGAGATTAATTGGACCTTTTGCGCCGATTGAACTTTATCAATGTATAACACATTAGCACCGTCTAAAATCCCCATTTGGCACACTTCATTGCATTCATCAACGATATGCACCATTTCCCGATGAACCATTTTTAGCCAATAGGATTTTTCGAAAAATGAGCGGGAAAGAAGCGAGCAGGCGATACCTAAATAATATAGCTGGCTATTATCATCGTAATTAATATACCGATGTTCAACCAATGTTTTTAAGATAGGATAAATCGTCCCTTTTAATATTTGTGTTTTATCAGAAAGTTGCGTCAAAGAAAGCCCAGTATTTTCAGCCGATAAAACTTGCAGTATTTCTAATACCCGAATTGTCGGCATGTGCCCCGTAGACATTAAACCACCTCCCTGATTAATTTTGTCGCTATTCTAGGTTTAAAATACCACTATGTAAATCATCTCAGGAATACGTTTAATCTCAAATTGGTCACTCTTAATAATGGGTAAAGTCATCCAAAAGGCGTGACCTTGCTCAAAATTTAGCAATAAAAAAATTATTCTTTAGTTAGCTTTATGACCACTTAATCCCTTCAAATATCTTTTTAATCAGATTATTACATAAAATTTTCATATGAGTTGTATGAATTTGACTCAATCAATGATTCATGATTTCTTGTTTATAGTTTTTATTTATGAATATAGTTTGTATATATGAACATCGGTAACGAGGAGATTATCAGTATGGAAAGTCGTTATATCACTCCAGTAGTGACCATTTTTGATGACAAAGGTCGAGTGGATATAGAACAAAATATACGTGTTTATGACTCATTGAAGGGCAAAGTCTCCGGTTTTGTCACTATGGGAAGCACGGGGGAGTTTTTTGCGCTCAATATGCAGAGCTCAAAAAAACTCATCGACCTATGTGGTCGTTATCCCAAGGAGGAAATGCGTGTTTATGCAGGGGCAAGCCGCCTTGATGTGGAAGAGTCGATTGAATTGGCTAACTATGCATATGAAAAAGGAATCGATGGGGTGATGATTATTAGCCCATATTATTTCCCGCTAGATGATGAAGGTATTTTTCGTTTTTACAGTGCGATAGCAGCAAAAACATCTGCTAACATTTTCATTTATAACTTTCCTGAACGAACAGGTTATTCTGTCTCCCCTGATGTTTGCCTACGTTTAGCGGATAAATATCCCAATATCATCGGATTGAAAGATACCATTCCTGACACGACTCATACCGCCCAAGTGATTGAAACGGTGAAATCACGCTTGCCTCATTTTGAGGTATACGCAGGTTACGATAATAACTTTGCTCATGTGGTGTTATCGGGGGGAAATGGGTGCATTGGTGGGCTTTCAAATATTGTGCCGCAATTTTTTGCATCATGGATGCAGGCGTTTACCCAAGGTGATTTAGCGTTAGTGGCAAAACACCAGCAACGAGTAGACCAATTGATGGCTATATATGGCGTCAATGCGCCATTCATCCCAACCTTTAAGAAAGCGTTGCAGCTAAAAGGTGTGGTTAATTCAGATTATTGTACAGCACCATTTATTGGGTTGAACAATATACAGATTGAGCAACTTCAGCAGTTGTTAACCCTTGCTGATTCACCGCTCTGACCTTTCCTGAATCAAACACAATAGAACATCTTACCAACAGGGAAAAATATCATGGCGACAACTAAAGCTTATAACAATCCTGTTTTAAATTCTGCGATAGCCAAATCGTGGAAACGTTTAGTACCCCTGATGTTTATTTTGTATTTTGTTGCATTTATTGACCGAGTCAACGTAGGTTTTGCGAAAGATGCAATGCAAGTCGACATTGGTTTATCTGATTCAGCGTTTGCTTTTGGTGCCGGTATTTTCTTTGCTGCATATGCGCTATTTGGCATTCCCGCTAACTTAATTTTAAACAAAATTGGTGCGCAAAAGTGGCTGAGTATTACCACGGTAATCTGGGGCGTTCTGTCGGCAATGACAGGTTTTATCACCAATGAAACGCAATTTATAGTTTTGCGTTTCTTGTTGGGACTTGGGGAAGCTGGCTTTTATCCAGGCATTCTATTATTAGCCTCAATTTATTTCCCCAATAATGTACGTGGGTCTGTAATTGGGATCTTTGTTCTAGGTGTACCTTTGGCATTGACACTGGGTTCGCCATTATCAGGCGCGTTACTGGAATTGCATGGCTGGTTAGGCCGGCCAGGTTGGTTCTGGATGTTTGTCATTGAAGGACTTCCTGCCGTTGTGATTGGTATTTTTGCTTTCTTTTATTTGGATGATAGCCCTGAAAAAGCCCGTTTTTTAACCGAAGAAGAGAAAAAAGCGCTAACTGAACAATTAGCCAAAGAAAATGCAAAAACTGAAACCACATCGGTATTATCTGCACTAAAAAATATCAAAGTTTGGCACCTTGCACTGATTTACGGCACGATACAAATTTCAGTATACGGTTTGATGTTCTTTCTGCCTTCCCAAGTTGCGTCCTTAATGGGGGAAAGTTTAGGTTTTAAACAATCCTTAGTTGCTGCCATACCTTGGGCTTGTTCTGCATTCGGGGTGTATTACATTCCTCGTTTTGCTGACCGCCATCCAACTCGTCGCATCGAAATCTCAGTGCTGTGTATGTTAGCCGCAGCATTAGGTTTGGCATTGTCAGCATTTGCAAGCCCTGTTTTTGCTATTGCAGCATTATGTTTAAGCGCTGTTGGTTTTTTATCCGTTCAACCAGTGTTTTGGACGTTTCCTCCTCAGTTATTAAGCGGCCCTGCATTAGCAGCAGGAATTGGTTTCTGTACCACCATGGGGGCATTTTGTTCATTCCTCGCGCCAATCATTCGCGTGGAAGTCGATAAAATGATGAATAGCAATACCGCAGGTATCGTGACATTAGCGGTGATCACCGTAGGTTGTGCCGTCTTAATCGCATTACTTAAAAAAAATACGCATAACAAGAATCTCAACGCATTGTCATCTAACTAATGACAATTTTTAGGAAGGTGTGACATGCAAAAAATTCTCAAAATTGATGAGAGCGACAACCTAATTGTTGCCTTAAAGGACTTGCAAGCAGGGGATATTTATCACTGGGGAAGTGAAGATGTGATCCTCGTGACTGATGTTAAAGCAAAGCATAAATTTGCCATGGAAGCGATACCCGTTGATGGCATTGTTTCTATGTATGGCACAGCAGTAGGAAAAGCAACAAAGCCAATTGCAAAAGGTGAAGTTATCACAGTCGATAATATTCGCCACTATGCAGCCCCAGTTTCTTTAGAACAAGATGCACCGTACGAGTGGAATGCACCTGATGTATCTGCATATCAAGGACGCACATTTAAAGGCTATGTACGTGAGGATGGGCGAGTAGGAACCGCAAACTACTGGTTAATTTTTCCATTGGTATTTTGTGAAAACCGCAATGTAACAAAACTTACAGACGCCTTAAATGAAGCATTAGGTTATACCAATAATAGTTTGAAAAATTTTGCGTTGGATTTAACAGCTGGTGAGCAAGGGGGAACGGCAAAACCTAAATTATTCCCACATATAGAAGGTGTACGATGTATTACGGTCACGAGTGGTTGTGGTGGAGCGACCTCTGACAGTAAAACGATGTGTGATGTGCTTGCTGCTTATGCGGACCACCCTAATGTCATCGGTATTACGGTATTCAGTTTGGGCTGTGAAAAAGCACAGCGTAAAATGTTTAAAGAGTCACTTGTTGCTCGTAACCCTAATTTTGCTAAACCTGCACTTTACTTTCGCCAGCAAGAGTGGAGTAGCGAAGAAGAAATGATGCAAACAGCATTGAAGCAAACCTATGAGTGCATGAAGGCCGTCATACCGCAATCTCGTGTGGACGTTCCGTTGTCTCATTTAAAACTCGGTGTGAAATGTGGCGCTTCTGACGGTTTTTCTGGGATCTCGGGTAACCCTGCGATGGGGCTAGTTTCTGATTGGCTAGTGACTTTGGGGGGCGCATCAGGGTTAGCTGAATTTCCGGAATTATGTGGTGCAGAAGGGGATATGGTGAAGCGGTGCGTCTCTTTTGAGGATAAGAAAAAATTCTTAGATTTGATGGAACGTTATGAAAAAACAGCGAATTTCTTTAATACTACCATTGCCGATAACCCAAGTCCCGGCAATATTGCGGACGGGTTAATAACCGATGCGATTAAATCGACCGGAGCGGCTAAAAAGGGCGGAACCTCACCGATTAGTGCGGTGTGTGACTATGCGGAGCCGATGCCTGACAGTGGGTTATCCTTAGTTTGTACGCCGGGTAATGATGTTGATGCAGTCACAGGACTTGTTGCTGCAGGGTGTAATGTGGTTATTTTCTCAACAGGGCTTGGCACTCCCACAGGGAACCCGATTGTACCTGTTTTAAAAATATCGACGAATAGTGCCATTGCAGAGCGCCTATCGGACATAATTGATTATGATTGCGGGCCAATTATTGATGGGGTTCCATTACCGACAATAAGTAAAGGGCTATTTGAACGGGTAATTGATACGGCAAGCGGTGACTATCAGGTCCAAGCGGATCGCCTAGAACAGTTTGATTTCTTATTATGGAAACGTTCATTGGATTTATAATTAATATAAACCAATAAAATGTAAAAATGTTGACGGGGCAAGTTCCCCGTCAACGATTTAATTCACATTATGCATTATCACGCTTTGCTTTTTGCAGCTTTTCATAAGCAGCCAGCAAAGCTTGATGCGCAGGAAGTGCTTTAAGTTCTTCGTCAATAGACCACAAGCCATAGAAGCATGATTCCCCAGCGATAGCGGCTGATGCAGCATCTACTGCCTCTTGACCATACATACGCACAAAGGCGTTGTAGTATTGCGCAGGGTCACGTTCTTCTTCTTGAGATAACAACAACAGGGTTTGCAAGCAACGATAATAATTTGCGCGCTCGGCAGTAAATACTGAGCTATTGAAGTCTTGTGTCCATTCAACCCAAGCAAGTGCTTGTTCAAGATCACCACCCGCTAGTGCCAACATGGATTTTAGTTCACCAATACGCAGGTTACTCCACCCATTGTCTTTACCTACTGCCAAACCAAGTAATTCACGAACACGGGTAAAATCATCTAAACCGTCGTCATCTAATTGCTCGATAAGGGCAAGATAGTCTTGTTTTTCCCATTGGCTATCAGGTAGGTTGATAATGGTGTCGCGTAAATAAGCGCCCATCGCGTTATTGGCGATATGTAAGTCTTCAACTGGGTAAATATCAGACATACCTGGGACTAAGATTCGGCAAGCGTAGACACCCAAGTGGTTATAATCTGCAATATAGACTTCAGCATCTAATGTATTGAAAATACTGATAAGTGTTGCAAACTCTTCTTGAGTTGTGCCTTTAAAGCTCCAATCTGCAAAGACATAATCGGCATCATCTTTAAACAGATCCCAGCTAATTAAACCGCTTGAATCAATAAAGTGAGTTTCAAGATTCGTGTGCTCAGCCACTTCTTCGTCATCAAAGGTCGGTGCATTAAACACATCGAGGTCTTTTAAGCCACGGCCTTGCAGTAATTCCGTGACGGTACGCTCAAGGGCAACACCAAAGTCGGGGTGAGCACCAAATGAGGCAAAACAAGTCCCATTTTGTGGGTTAAATAACACCACACAAATCACAGGGTACTGGCCACCGAGTGATGCGTCATAACAGAAAATTGGAAAACCTTCTTTTTCTAAGGTTTCAACCGCTTCAACTACCGCAGGGTAGCGTGCCATGACGTCTGCTGGGATAGCCGGTAGGCTAATACTTTCAGCAATGATTTTATTTTTTACAAAGCGTTCAAAGACTTCGGAAAGTCCTTGTACACGAGCTTCGTTGGCTGTATTGCCCGCAGACATCCCGTTAGAAACATAGAGATTGCCAACAATATTCATTGGAATATATACGGTTTGGTTGTCTGATTGACGGGTAAATGGCAGGGCACAAATACCGCGTTCTTCATTGCCGGATTGTAAGTCAATTAATTGGCTGGCGGCTAAGGCGTTGTCGGGGTCATAAAACTTAATCAAACGATTGTCTAATAACCCTTCAGGTAAGCTATCATCTTCGGTTAATGGGAACCATTTTTCATTAGGGTAGTGGACAAAATCCCCTTCAGCAATAGATTTACCTAGGTAGAAATCCGCAAAGAAGTAATTCGTTGATAAACGCTCAAAATACTCACCAAGCGCTGAGGCTAATGCAGCTTTCTTGCTCGCCCCTTTACCATTAGTAAAGCAAAGTGGGCACGCTTTATCGCGGATATGTACAGACCAAACGTTAGGTACAGGGTTTAACCAAGAGGCTTCTTCAATATCAAACCCTAATTTCTTTAATTTGGTTTGAAATGCATCAATGGAATCTTCAAGAGCGGCATCTTTGCCGGGAATAAAAGTTTGGCTCATTGTCAGTCACTTGTGAATAGAGTGTTTCAAACGGGCTATGATACGGATTTTTGCTGCAAGCCTCACGCTTTTTATTCATTCATAGATAAATCATCTTAAAATTCATTATTTATCCTAAAATAATTGTATAGGTCACATAAAATTCAGCACAATTCCACATAATAACCGAAGTTTATTAATGAAAGGAAAATAGGATGAAAAACAGAAATAAAGCGCTTTTGGCGACATTGGTTTCACTGTTTGCCGTATCCGCTATCGCTCAACCGAATATTACGGTATTGGCGACAGGGGGAACGATAGCAGGTGGTGGTGATTCAGCCACATCCTCCAGTTACCAAGCGGGTAAAGTAGGGATTGATGCTTTAATTAATGCGGTGCCAGAAACCAAAAAAATCGCTAATTTAAGCGGTGAGCAATTGGTGAATATTGGTTCGCAAGATATGAATGACCAAGTTTGGCTGGCACTGGCGAAAAAAATTAACCAAGATTGCGATAAAACAGATGGTTTTGTAATCACTCACGGGACTGATACTTTAGAAGAAACGGCATTCTTCCTTGATTTAACCACGCAATGTAAAAAGCCCATTGTCTTGGTTGGTGCAATGCGACCGTCAACGGCTTTAGGTGCTGACGGTCCTTTGAACCTGTATAATGCAGTCGTTTTAGCGACGGATAAGTCTGCTGGAGAGCGCGGTGTTTTGATGGCAATGAACGATAAAGTCGTGCAAGGCCGTAATGTGATGAAAATGAGCACCACTGAAGTACAAGCGTTTGATGCCGTTAATAGTGGGGCAGAAGGCTTTATTCATGATGGTAAAGTTACTTATTTCCAAGCAGCGCAACCTCGTAGTGACAAAGCGGCATTCGACGTCAGTAAGCTCGAAAAGCTCCCTGCGGTAGGTATCGTTTATAACTATGCCAATGCATCAGCAGCTCCTGTGAAAGCCTTGAGAGAAGAAGGGGTTGAAGGAATTGTAAGCGCGGGTGTGGGTAACGGTAATATGTATAAGACTGTCTTTGACGCTTTAGCAAAAGCAGCGAAAGAAGACGTGGTTGTCGTTCGCTCAAGCCGTGTACCAACAGGGTATACGACAAGAAATGCCGAAGTGGATGATAACTTATATGGTTTTGTTGCTTCAGAAAGGTTAAATCCGCAAAAAGCGCGCGTATTGCTGCAATTAGCCTTAACTCAGACTAAAGATCCTCAGCAAATTCAGGCATTATTCGAAAAATATTAATTATCAAAACGAGTATTTATTTCATACAGCGGGGTGCAGTAGCCTGTACCCCGTTAGTTTTGCTGTGACAATAAGGCAATATTATTGAATGCTCGAATTACACAATGTCATCGATAACGCCACCATCAACACGTAAGGCTGCACCGGAAGTCGCTGAGGCTTGTTTAGAGCAGGTATAAACTACCATATTCGCGACTTCTTCGGCAGTCGCTGAGGCTTGTTTAGAGCAGGTATAAACTACCATATTCGCGACTTCTTCGGCAGTCGCTGCAGAGAAACGGCATCATTAACACGTATATTGTTACGGCCATTAATCAAAACTTCTGCGCCACAATTAGCGAGGCCTTTAGCAATTGCATAACCAATTCCAGCTGTTGATGCACTGACTAATGCGCGTTTGCCTGTTAAGTCTATTTTCATTTACGAACTCTTTATATTGAAAAGGAGAGTTCATAATAGCAAATGATAATGCGGTGCTTTTCTTAATAATGCTGTACATTTTATTTGATTATTTATTGAGAAATTTTATAGCTGTGTATGTTATTTTTCAGCATAACAACATTTATCCTAATTATTTGACTCAGTAATCTGATCTATTTTAAGGCAATTAGGTCAATGTGGTGATAGAACTTAGCGAATTCCTGCAGAATAGACGAAATTAAGGAACAATTAGTTAATTTATTGATTTTTTCTTAAACACTTCCTTATACGTATCCCATGCATATTTTTTATATTTATCAATCAATTACTTTTTATTTTTAGCAAGGTCATCATCGGTGATAATGACAGTTAATTAAAATTAATGTGCCGTTGATCATATTTTGGCAACAAAGCCTGTATCTGTGTTGATAATTCGCGTTGCAAAAAATAGGCTAAATACATCGCAAGAGATATAACTCATTGTGAATATTTAGATTTAAATGGAAAGTTAAATCGTATTTCGGCCGAAAAATAAAATTAAAAAATATTAGAGGAATACAAGAATGGTTAATAAAAATGTCAATACTGGCAGGAAATTGCTCGTCTTAAAAATTGCAATAGCAATGCTTCCTATTGGTTATCAACCAATCATGCATGCGGAGCAATTTATTGAAGATTCAAAACTTACAGGTGGCCTTTACTACTGGCAACGCGATCGTTCACGTAAAGATTTAGACCCAAATAGCGATAAATATAAAAAGTATGCGGATAATCTTAAACACTCAACATTTAATGCCAGTCTTGATTTCTCATCCGGTTATTTTCAGGACATCATCGGGCTAGATTTAGCGGGTTTTACCGCTATTGAGTTATCTAATAGTGGGCCAGCTGCACCCAATGAAATCGGCTTTAGTGATGCGAAATCACGTTGGGATGAAAAATGGACTGGAGATCGTAGTGGTGTGACTTTTTATAAGGCTGCTGCAAAATTGAAATATGGCCCTTTCTGGGGTAGAGGTGGCTATATTCAACCTACTGGTCAAACTATACTCGCATCCCACTGGAGCTATATGCCGGGTACATATCGCGGATTAGAGGTAGGCGGGGTGTTTGATTTTGAGCAAAATGGTGAACTTAGCATGTCCTATATGTGGACTGACCGCTATAAAGCACCTTGGTACCGTAGCATGTATGACTTTCGTGAAGCGGATGGTGAAACTGGGATCAGTTATTTACACTCAATTGGCTTTAAATATGACTTTAAAAACAATTTAGTCTTAGAAGGGGCATATGGGCAAGCTAAAAGCTATATGGATCAATATTTTGCCAAGGTTTCCTATGCAGTTCCTGTTGTTGACCGTGACTTACGTATGTCTTATCAATTTTATGGTGCAAAAGATAAGGTTTCAGGCGGTGGAGTTAACGATGTTTATGACGGTTTAGCTTGGTTGCAAGCGATGACACTAGGCTACACTTACGATGAATTTGATTTTAAATTAGAAGGAACCTATGTAAAAGCCAAAGGTAACCAAGGTTATTTCCTGCAGCGTATGACCCCCGGTTGGGCAACATCAAATGGTCGCATGGACATTTGGTGGGATGGCCGTTCGGATTGGAATGCTAATAATGAAAAAGCCGTTATGGCCGGTGTTATGTATGATTTAAAAAATTGGGACTTAGCTGGATGGAAGGTTGGAACCTCATATATTTATGGATGGGATGCTAAACCAAGTACTAATAGCCAATATGCTCAGGATGTACGCTTAAAAGAAAGTGCATGGAACTTTGATATTTTATATACCGTACAATCAGGTCGAGCAAAAGATACGCTATTTAAACTGCATTTTACCAAGTATGATAACCATACAGATATTCCGAGCTATGGCGGTGGTTACGGAAATATCTTCCAAGATGAAAAAGATATTAAATTTATGGTGATGATGCCATTCACGGTATTCTAATTAGTAAAATCCTTTAGTAGCAATGACTGCTATAAAGAAACCATAGCAGTCATTTGCCCTGATAGCTAAAGGCTTACCATATATTTTTAATATTGAATGGAATATTAAGACAAGAATAAACACTTATATTAAGAGTTAAAAATAAGGTGAATTTATTCACCTTATTTTATTTTTGATTACAAGGATGCGTTATTTACACTTTCATTGAGTATAAGGGTATCTTGTTTTAATTTATCTTTTAATACGGTAACTTTTTCTGATTGATGGGGTGGGTTTTTAACTTGTGCTTGGCCAGATAAAATTCCCCCTTTTTTAATTGATAAACTACTGTAATGGATAGTACCGTGGATTTCCCCATTATTTTCAATACAAATAGTATCAGATAAGCATTCACCTTCAATACGACCATTAACCACCAGTTCTTTGCAGGTGATATTTCCCGTAACTTGGCCGTTTAACATAACTTTAACCGTATTTTCTTTTCCTGTTATATTTCCAATGACTTTCCCATAGATATGCACTTGCTCATTAGACGTAATATTTCCTTCAAAAATAACGTCCCTAGAGATAATCGTATTCGATTTTTCTTCACTAATAGTCGGAGTTGACAGTGTTATTTGTTCTTCTATTTTTGTAGTCACTTCAGGCTCATTACTTATAGAAGGGGACGTCGCTGTAGGCGTGGGCTTGTTTTGTCTTTTGGTGAACATTTTACTTACCTTTTTTTGATTGAAGTATACGATCAAGAACAGTATTGATAATACAAACGAAAATAAGGTGATAGACGAATAGCTAAAAAACCACCCTATTAAAGTAAGAAACCAGAAGAAAAAACTTGTATTGAGAAAAAGATAGGTTTTTTTCATCAGTTAATCTCTTACAAATTACTCAAGTACTCAAGTACTCAAGTACTCAATTAGTTTAGTCAATAAATGTAATTACGCATTTAAATGATGATTTAACGTTATGACTACATTTGGATCATTAACTCTCTAATTTGGAGTTGAAATTATAGCAAGGTAATTAAATAATTTTAAATAGTATGAAATGTTTGGAATCATCTATGATGTTATTTATATACCACTTTGATATGTAAAGTATTATTCTAGATAACGGAATATATTTATCTCTGAAATAATATAAGGGTTTTGATTTGAATTGCAACTATTATAGTTTTTATAAAAATCTTGCATTGTTGCTAAAATACAGTGATAAATAATTGTGTTTAAGTTACTTACTAACAATTATCACTAATCGAGTAAAAAAGGGAATATTAATACTTAAAATAAAAAACCCCGATAAAATTGTATTATCAGGGTTTTGGCATTTTTAACCATGATGTTTCATCAACGATGGTTGAATACTATTACTCTTTTGCTTCGTGTGCGTCAGCATTGTCACGGCAATCACCATCTGCGCAATGACCATATAGATATAAACTATGGTTAGATAGTTTAATGCCATGGCGAGCAGCGATATTCTTTTGGCGGGTTTCAATGGATTCGTCAGTAAACTCAATCACTTTTCCACAATCTAAACAGATTAAATGGTCATGGTGATGTTGCTGAGTTAGTTCGAATACAGATTTACCACCCTCGAAGTTGTGACGGGTTACGATACCGGCATCATCAAACTGGTTTAACACGCGGTATACAGTTGCTAACCCGATCTCTTCACCCATATCGATCAGCTTTTTATAGAGATCTTCCGCACTGACGTGGTGGCACTCAGGCTCTTGAAGTACTTCCAAAATTTTTAATCTTGGAAGAGTGACTTTGAGTCCAGCATTTTTCAATGCTTTATTGTTGTCTGTCATGCGGGTTTGTCCTGTATCTTAAATCATAAATTTAACAATAATGAGACATTTTTAACATCAATACAGTTGTCTTCTAAACTGATTTACAATTATAGGCATGGAAAATAAAAATAGAAACCATGCATTGTCTCATTATTTTGATAATCTCTTGAGAACCTATCCTATTAGGATACCTTATCGGTTATTTTAGACTACGCCACTGGCTTAGGGGGGTCATTTTGTGTAAGACAGTGGTGTAATCTATGGGTAAGGGTTCTTTATGTAGTCTATCAGCCTAAAATTTCAGCTAAAGACATTTCTTCAGAGATTTGTTTTACCCATGCATCAACACGTTCATCAGTTAGCTCAGGTTGACGATCTTCATCAATAGCTAAACCAATAAAATGGTTGTCATCTGCCATGCCTTTGGATACTTCAAAGTGATAACCTTCTGTTGGCCAGTGACCAACAATAACAGCACCACGTGGTTCGATAATATCGCGGATCGTACCCATAGCATCACAGAAATATTCAGCGTAGTCTTCTTGGTCTCCACAACCAAATAAGGCGACAAGTTTACCTTCGAAATCAATCTCTTCGAGAGTAGGGAAAAAATCATCCCAGTCACATTGGGCTTCACCATAATACCAAGTTGGAATACCAAGAAGTAGAATGTCAAAAGCTTCAATATCTTCTTTGCTGCATTTCGCGATATCGTGAACTTCTGCTACATCTTTGCCTAATCTTTCTTGGATCATTTTGGCAATATTTTCTGTGTTACCTGTGTCACTTCCGAAGAAAATGCCTATGACTGCCATAAAGTGATTAACCTCTTGTTTTTCTAAGAGAGCTAGAGGTGAAAATTCGCCTTCTATAGCCCGTTTAGAACGAAAATAGATAGAATATTACGCCTTATTTTGGCGAAAAAATGTTGCTAAGTCTGTCAAATTTGTGTGATTTATCAAGATAACGTTACTTGAGTATTGATGTATCAACATGTTCAAGTTGTGACATCAAAATTTCTTCGATCAATTCACTACGGCTTATATTTTTATCTTCAGCTAACTGATTCAATACCGCGACAGCGTCTTCGTTCAGTTTCAATTCAACTCTGCGCAATCCCTTCACTTTATCTCGTTTCAGTTGGTTGCGTTTGTTGATCCTCAGTTGTTCATCCCGTGATAGCGGGCTTGTTTTAGGTCGCCCAGGCCTTCGTTCCTCAGCGAACAAATCTAGTGTCGTTCGATCCGTTTGTTCTTTTGCCATGTCTATAACTGCTAAAAGGGTGTGCCAGTAATTCAGCGCGCCATGATACCCTAGCTAATCCCCTTGTGCTATAGCTTCATCAATGATGATTGGGTTTAATTGATTGTAAAATGAGCGCTTTTGGTAAAAAAGCACCACTTGCTATAAGCGTGATGCTTTTTTATTCGTATTATTGTGTCTGCTGGTGCCATAAATTGGCGTATAAACCATTTGATTTGAGTAAGTTTTCGTGGGTATCCATCTCGTGTACTTCTCCTTGGCAAATCACACATATCCTATCAGCGTGCATAATCGTATTTAGCCGGTGAGCAATGCTAATGACGGTTCTTCCTTGAGTAATTAATGGCATATTCTCCATAATGGCGGCTTCTGACTCGTAATCGAGTGCAGAAGTGGCCTCATCGAGAATTAAGATATCGGGTTCGGTGAGTAATGCACGCGCAAGTGCAATCCTTTGACGTTGACCACCTGAAAGATTGGAGCCTTTTTCTGATAAGGGATAATTAAAATTATCAGTCAATGTCATGATAAATTCATAAGCTCCCGCTAATTTTGCTGCGTGAATCACCTGCTCGTCAGTCGCTTGTGGATGACTCAAACGGATATTTTCTGCGATAGAACCAACGAATAAGGTACTTTCTTGTAATACGACGCTCATTTTTCGGCGTAATGATACGGTATCTGCGACAGCTAAATCCATGCCATCAACAATAACTTGCCCATGTTGTGGGACATAAAGCCGCTGTAATAATTTCGTTAAGGTACTTTTTCCTGAACCTGAGGGGCCAGTAATACCAATAAATTCACCTGCATTAACCATTAAGGATAAATTATTGAGAACTTCAGGTGTATCAGGTTGATAGCGAAAACGGATATTTTGAAACTCTATTTTTCCGTGAATATTTGATGTATTTGCAATCCCTTTACGTTCATTTTCTACCGGTTCATCAAGAATATCTCCCACTCGGCGTAATGAAATAATGGTATGTTGGAAATCTTGCCAAACCTGAGCAAACCGCAATACGGGCTGCGTAACATGTGCACTTAGCATATTAAATGCCACTAATTCGCCAGGAGAAATTCCACCATTTAATACCTCTTTGACACCGACCCACAAAAGGATCGCAGTCGTTATTTTGCTCACAAATGTCATTAATTGAGAGGCTACTTCACTGCGCATTGAGACTTTAAAGCTTTGAGTTAGCTGTTTGCTAAATATTTTTTTCCAACGTTGATTAAAGTATTTTTCTGTTGCGGTTGTTTTGATGGTTTCAATCCCAGTAATACTTTCGGTGAGAAAAGTGAGACCATTTTCATCCGCTTGATAAGATTTTTCAGTTTGCTGGCGAATAATGGGGCCGAGTATCATCCATAAAACAAAAAATACCCCCATTGAGCCCAATAAAATCCAAGCCATCAAACTACTGTAGGAAAATAAAACTGCGACAAAAAGGATGACAAAGATAAAATCAATAAACAGCATCAGTGTTGAGCCCGTTAAAAATTGCCTTATATGGGCTAATTCACGGATTCTGGCAATAATTTTCCCTGTTGGCCTTAACTTAAAATAATTTAACGGTAAGGCCATTAAGTGGCGATAAATTTTCCCTGACAACTCAGCACTGATCTGGCTACTACTATGACTAAAAATTTTATTACGAATAAAACCATATATCGGTTCTGCAACAGCAATGGCAAAAATCGCTAATGCAATGACATGTAAATTTGAGAGACTGCGACCAACTAACACTTTGTCGATTAAATTCTGAAACAACAGCGGGCTAATTAAGGCGAAAAGCTGAATAATGGCAGAGAGAATAAAAATATTTCGTAATTTAACATGTTGTCGCAAAACAGAGGGAATAAACCAGCTAAAGCCAAAGGCCTTTTTTTGCTCTGGCTCTAATTGCTCCTTAATGAGTAATACATCATATTCAGTTTCTTGATGTCCAATAGAGTTATGAATAGGTTTTCGTTCCTCATTAGTAGGGTTAATGAGAATTAATTCATTTTCTTGGCTAATAACTTGCCAAAAACCATCTATATAGATTAAAGCGGGTAAAGGTAGCGTTATTAATTGTGTGTATCGTGCAGTAATAAGCTCGGTTTCATACCCCAATGTATGTGCACACTCTCTAATTTCCCACTCTGTAGGAGATATAGTTTGCATACCAATTGCGTGCCTGAGTTGATCTGATGAAACATTGTTTTGGTAATATTTAGCCACCCAAACTAAGGCATCCAAGCCATGATTATTAAACTGTTCCATCGATTATTTTTCTCTCATCGCGTTTGAGGTGTATTCATTAATAGGGCTAAGCAAGTAGTCAATAATACGGCGTTTATCCGTTTTTATTTCTGCCACAATTGATAAACCGGGAGTCAGTTCAATAGATTCACCATCAACGGATAGTTCTTTTTGGTTAAGACCAATTTGCCCTAAGAACACTAATCCAAGCTTTTCATCGAGAGTACTGTCGCGCGATATGGAAATCACTTCACCTTCAATCGTGCCATAACGTGTGTAAGGGAATGCATCTATTTTCACCTCTGCTCTCAACCCTTCATGGATGAACCCAATGTCTTTGTTCAAGATTTTAATTTCAGCTAATTGAACATTATTGTTAGGAACAACAGCCATTAGTTGCTGTGCGGGTTGCAATACAGCTCCTAAAGTGTGTGTAGCAAGCTGTTGAATAGTGCCATCAACGGGGGCTCGTATAATTTCTAATTGATTTCTTTCTTTATTTTTTAATAGTTCTTGCTCAAGAGAAGCTCGTTTAAAGTCAGCTTGTTTGTATTTCTCATCCCACTCTTGGTTTTTTTGGGCTTTTATCCGGTCTATTTTTTCATTTAAGGCATGGTGCTGGCTTTTCAGAATTGAAAGCTCAGATAATTTGGTCACTTTTTCTTTTTTAGCGATTAATAGCTCTCGCTCTTGTTCTAAAAATTCCTTTTGACTGATTAACTGTTTTTCAGTTAACGAATGGTGTGCATCGAGGCGTTTTTTGATATTGACAATAAGGGAGTTGATGGTAAGTAATTCATCTTTTCGGGCTTGTTGATTGACGGTATTCAATTGAATTTCATTATTAAGTTCATTCATTAATGAATCAAATTCTAATTTTTGTGTTTGATAGCTAGCCCGCGTGTTGTTTTGCTCTAGTTCAGTTAATTGATTAAATAGAGGTAACTGCTCAATAGGCTGTTGTGAAATCAATGCTTGATAAATTACTATTTCGGCCAAATGGAAGTTGTGTTGATAATTTAAACTTAGAATATCTTGGTCAACACCTAACACATTGACGGTAATTAAAGGATCGCCTTGTTTTACTGTTTGCCCATCAGTAACATGAATATGTTCTAAACGGCTTAATTCAAACGCTTGAATTAATTGTGTTCGCCCTGAAACAATAAGTTTACCCTGCGTGGTGGCTTGAATATCCAACTTACCAAAAAACGACCAAGTCACAGCAAGAAAAATACCCACACTAATAGAAATAGCGACGTATAGTGCCAAGTAAGATGGGGGAGTTTTTAATATCGCCAAGTGTGAAGGCAAAAAGCTGTTATAACGGTTTTTGTCTAATCGATGTTTCATTTTACGTCCATGTCTGATTTCAGAGACTGCTGTAGAGTCCACAAGTGTTTATAAAAATTACCTTGTTCAATAAGTTGCTGATGGCTACCTTGCTCAATGATTTCACCATGTTGCATCACAATAATCCGCTGGTGATGGCGAATGGTTGATAAGCGGTGAGCAATTGTGATGACGGTTCTTCCTTTGGCAATGAATTGCATATTTTCTTGAATAACTGCTTGGGATTCGTCGTCTAAAGCGCTAGTCGCCTCATCAAAAATAATTACTCTAGGGTTTGAAAGCAGCGTTCTAGCAATTGCAATGCGTTGGCGTTGACCGCCAGAAAGAGATGATCCCCCCTCAGCAAGAACAGTGTCGTAGCCTTTGGGTAATTTCAAAATAAATTCATGTGCTCCCGCCATTTTGGCAGCATGAACCATTTCATCCATGGAGGCATTAGGTGAGGTTTGAGCAATATTATGAAAAACAGATTGGCTGAATAAGAAATTCTCTTGCAACACAATACCAATTTGCTGACGAAGAGAGTGTAAGTTAATCGCGGATATGGGAGTGCCATCCACAAATATGGTTCCACTTTCAGGGGTATAAAGCCGTAGTAATAATTTAGCAAGAGTGCTCTTGCCTGACCCTGATGTGCCAACAATGCCAATGGTTTCTCCCGCTGCAATATTTAAATTAAAGTTTTTTAGAACAAACGGCATGTTCGGTTGGTAGCGGAACGAGATATTTTTTAGGTTTAAATGCCCTTGAAGAGGTAATTTATTTTCTTGCTGAGATTGTTCGATGGGTAAGTTGATAATCTGGGAAAGTTTTTCGATAGCGACGCTCGTGCGAATATAGTCTCCCCATAGCTTGGTCAGTTTGATGAGAGGCTGGTTAGCATGGTTAACCATCATATAAAAAGCAATAAGTTGGCCAATTGTCATCTGCAATGCTAAAACTTCAGAGGCACCAACCCACAATAAAATCGCACTGGTAATTTTTTCGATAGCCATTACGAGATGCTCGGAACGGGAGCTAATTTGTCCTGCTACAAAGTTAGTTTGGCTCATATCTGAGGTTTGACCATCCCAGCGACGCGTAAAATTCGGTTCGACGGATAAACTTTTGGCGGTTTCTATCCCATTAATACTTTCGGTCAAAAAAGAGGTATTAATGGCGATATTAGTAAACTGTTGCTGTGCGGCAGACTCGATTTTAGGCGTTAGCCACCAAGCCAATAAAAGATAAAAAGGAATAGAGCACAAAAATATTATTGTGAGTGTTGTGGATATTAAATTCATCACGAAAATGAATACAAATAAAAACAACACATCAACACATAGCGTGAAAAAACTACTGGTTAAAAATTCGCGAATAGTTTCGAGCTCTTTTACGCGAGTGACAATCGCGCCTATTTGCCTACTTTTAAAAAAGGGAATAGGCAATCTCAATAAATGATTAACTAGCTTTAAGCCGAGTGTCATATCAATACGGTTAACTGTATGATGGTAAATATATTCACGTAACCCTTTTAACGTTACTTCTATTAGTGCAGCAACCATTAACCCAAAAATTAAAACGTCCAAGGTGACTAAGCTATTATGAACGAGCACCTTATCCATAATCACTTGCATAACAATAGGGGAGACTAATGCGAGGATTTGCAATATAAATGAAAAAAATAAAACCCACAAAATAATGGATTTGTATTTCATAAATTCAGCTTGGAACCAAGTGATGTCAAATTGCCCTTGTTTAAGGCTTACCTGTAACCAATGGCCACTCCATTGTTGGTTTAGCTCGTCAATGCTCCATATCTCTGGCGGTTTATTCCCAAATTGCTGAATGAGAACTTGTTCTTGATTGCGGTTAGCTAATAGAAAAGCTTCGCTTTTGGTATTATATAAAATTGCTGGGCAAACGATTTTAGCTATATTTTTATCTTTCTGATATTTATTCCTACAGCGAATGTTGTGTTTCGATTTAATAATGTTAATTTTTTCATTATAACCAATAGATTGATTGAGTGTTTGTTCTAGTTCTTTAGGATTTACTTGCCCTGATAACTTAGCAATGACACTAATGAAATATAATGTTGATTTTGATTTTAGACTATCCATTTTCTATATTAATAAATTCCTTAAGTTATTTGAATTTTTAAATCCAAACTTGCATTAATAAAATATGCACTAGATAGTAATAAGGTAGAGTAGAATTTGGATAATACAGGGTTTATAATTCGCTGTGTATTGAAGTTAGTCTTATTGTGTAATTAATAAAGTAATTATATTTAACTACAAATATATTTAAAGATATTGAAAAGATACATGTCTTTCCAATATCTATATTTAAATATGATTAATTATTCAGGATCAGGAATAGATAAAAAGCGATGGATAGCTCTTAATACATGGTCTGGTTTTTCTGCATGAACCCAGTGGCCCGTATCGGCGACAACCCATGCTTTGGCTTGTGGAAATTGTTGCGCTATTTGCTCTTTATATTCCGCTTGCACATAAGGGGAGTTTCCTCCGGGGATTAACAATACGGGTTTATTCCAAGCGGGTACGGTTTCCCAACCAATAATATGTTCATAATTCGCTTTGAGGGCAGGCAAATTAAATTTCCATTCACCTTGTTTAAAAGATTTAAGCAGAAATTGGATAACGCCATCTTCGTTAATGTAATCACGCATAATCACGGTAGCTTCTTGGCGAGTTTTCGCATTTTTTTCCGTGACGGCATCAAGAGCCGCAAATATTTTATCATGACGACGGACTTGGTAAGCGACAGGCGCCATATCAATAGCAACGATGCTATCAATAAAATTAGGGGCGATTGCAGTTGCAGCCATGGCTATTTTGCCACCCATTGAGTGACCAATTAAAATAGCATTTTCGTACCCTAAAGATTTTATTAATGTAATAACATCTTGGGCCATTTGCTGGTAACTCATTTGCTCATCACGGAATGAGTCACCGTGATTACGAACATCAATTTGAATCGTATCGAAATATTGTTGTAAATTACGACCTAAAACACCTAAGTTATTGAGGTCACCAAATAACCCATGTATGAGTACTATAGGGCTATTTGAGATTGGATTTTCAGGTTTATGGATAGTATGGTTAAGTAACACAGTCATATTTATTTGATCAATTCGTCAGTGGTACATGTGGTCTTATCATGTCACGGCTCTGAGTAAAATCCAAATGGTCGAATAAACGGCTATCTTGGCTGAGGTAAGTTAATAGTCGATAACTAGGAGGTTTATAGCCAATAAATTTCAGAAAATTGAATTCGCTCACGGAAGTAAAATATTGAAATTAATGGCATGATAACCCACTGAATTATCTTTGAACTTAGAAAAGTGTTTACTTTAAGTTATTGAAATTTTAATTGTTTTGTTTTTTTTAAATCTGTCTTATAATCACACCGCAAATTTTAGTTAAATAAGTACTGGGAAAAAATGAAAACGATAGAAGTTGATGAAGAGCTTTACCGCTATATTGCGAGCCATACACAGCATATCGGTGAAAGTGCATCGGATATTTTGCGCCGTATGTTAAATTTCAAATCCGGGCAGCCAGTACAAGCAAAAGAAATTAGTCAGGAACATGCCGTCATTAAGGCTGAACCTGCGATGAGTACACCCGCTGTTGCATTAAATCCTGTTAGAGTCATTAGAGAGCTTCTGTTATCTGACGCTTATGCAGAAAAAAGTAAAGCGATTGACCGCTTTATGTTGATTTTATCTACCTTATATAGTTTAGATGCAAATCGTTTTGCGAGTGCAACAGAGTTAATGCATGGCCGAACTCGTATTTATTTTGCTGGTGATGAGCAAACATTACTTGCAGCTGGCAAGCAATCTAAGCCGCGTCATATACCAGGAACACCCTATTGGGTGATCACAAATACGAATACTAATCGTAAGCGTAGTATGGTTGATGCAATCATGCAGGAAATGCAATTTCCAGCCAATGTGATTGAAAAAGTTTGTAATACTATTTAAAAACTGACAGGCCACTGGTGTTGATAACAAAGCATCAGTGCTTTGGGAGAAAACAAGTGACAATACATGAACGTGCAGGGCAGCTTCCGTTTCAAAGTGACTTGATCAATGTCGCTCAATTAACCGCTCAATATTATACGCAGCAACCACAACCTGGAAATGCATCTCAGGCTGTTAAGTTTGGAACATCAGGGCATCGCGGTAGCTCATTGCGTAAAAACTTTAATGAAAACCATATACTAGCCATTGCACAAGCAATTGCTGATTTACGCAAAAAGCAAGGCGTAACAGGCCCTTGCTTTGTGGGCAAAGACACCCATGCGTTATCAGAAGCGGCATTTATGACTGTGGTTGAAGTGTTAGCGGCAAATCAGGTTCATGTTATTGTTCAGGAGAATAATGGGTTTACTCCAACTCCAGCTATCTCTCATGCTATCTTAAGTTATAACCAATCACACCAAGATATTGCAGATGGCATTGTGATTACACCATCACATAACCCACCTGAAGATGGCGGTATTAAATACAACCCAGCAAATGGCGGGCCGGCTGATACCGATTTAACCTCTGTGATTGAGAAAAATGCCAACCAATTGCTAGCCAATAACCTCGAAGGTGTAAAACGAGTCAGTTTTGATACAGCAATGACAAGCGAATATGTGACCCAGCAAGACTTAATCATGCCTTATGTCTGTGCATTGGGTGATGTTGTTGATATGCAAGCAATTGCTAAGTCAGGTTTAAAAATTGGTGTTGACCCTCTAGGCGGCTCCGGTATTGAATATTGGAAAAAAATTGCAGAATATTATCAACTCGATATTGAAATCGTAAACGACCAACTCGACCAAACTTTCCGCTTTATGCCACTTGACCATGATGGTGTTATTCGCATGGATTGCTCATCAAGTTGGGCGATGGCGGGTTTGCTTGGGATGAAAGAAAAATTTGATCTTGCGTTTGCCAATGACCCAGATTACGACCGTCATGGCATCGTCACGCCAGATGGGCTAATGAATCCTAATCACTATCTTGCTGTTGCTATTGATTATTTATTTCAACATCGTCCTCAATGGGGTAAAGATGTTGCGGTCGGAAAAACATTGGTCTCGAGCGCCATGATTGACCGTGTGGTTAATGACATCGGTCGTGAACTAGTCGAAGTACCTGTAGGGTTCAAATGGTTTGTTGATGGCTTATTTAGCGGTAAATTAGGTTTTGGTGGCGAAGAAAGCGCTGGAGCATCGTTCTTAAAATTTGATGGCACACCGTGGTCAACGGATAAAGACGGTATCATTCTTTGCTTACTCGCAGCTGAAATTACGGCTATTACAGGTGAAAATCCTCAACAACGTTATAATAATCTCGCTAAGAAATTCGGCGCGCCGATTTATAACCGTATCCAAGCGAAAGCCACTCACGAAGAAAAAGCAAAGCTAAGTAAATTATCACCTGAAATGGTTGCAGCAGATACATTGGCGGGAGATAAAATTACACAGCGTTTAACCGCTGCGCCAGGTAACAATGCACCAATCGGCGGTTTAAAAATCATGACGGATTATGGCTGGTTTGCAGCAAGGCCATCAGGCACGGAAGAAGCCTATAAAATTTATTGTGAAAGTTTCCGTGGTGAAGAGCATTTACGTCAAATAGAAAAAGAAGCGATTGAAATCGTAAACAAAGTTATTCGCTAATTTTTAATCCTTAATAAAAGACATATTCAATGAATATCCCGAAATACAGCGCAATGACGTAATTCGGGATATTATCGCTTATTTATTGTTAATTTCTCCATAAAATGATGCTTGTTGAGAGTGTGACAAGATTAACAAAATTCTTTTCCTCATTATCAAAAAATAACCCCTCTTTCTTTTTTGGACTTGCTGACAATAACCGTTGCAGCTAAAGGCTTGGAGTGGTACAACTTTAACTATCTGAGTGAATTTTATTAACCATAATTGAAGATGGATAGGGTGAGGTCAATGAGTCAGGTTTATAATTTCAGTGCAGGTCCAGCTATGCTACCTGTTGAAGTCATGCGTCGTGCTGAACAAGAATTTTGTAATTGGAAGGGGTTAGGCGTTTCTGTGATGGAAGTGAGTCACCGCGGAAAAGACTTTGTCGAAGTGGCAACAGAAGCAGAGCAAAATCTACGTGATTTATTAAACATCCCTGATAACTATAAAGTTTTATTTTGTCACGGCGGGGCACGGGCCCATTTTGCAACGTTACCAATGAATTTATTAGGTGATAAAACGACAGCAGACTATATTGTAAGCGGCTATTGGTCCGAGTCTGCAGCAAAAGAAGCTGAAAAATACTGCTCTCCTAATGTGATTCAAATTACTGAAGAAAAAGACGGTGTAGTGAGTTTAAAACCCATGAAAGAATGGCCATTAAGTGATGATGCAGCTTATGTCCATTATTGCCCAAATGAAACCATAGGCGGTTTAGCTATTCATGAGGAACCTGACTTCCCTGAAGATAAAATTATTGTTGCTGACTATTCCTCTTCTATCTTATCTAAACCGATTGATGTAAGCCGTTATGGTGTAATCTATGCGGGAGCTCAAAAAAATATTGGGCCAGCTGGATTAACTATCGTCATTATCCGAGAAGACCTGCTCGGTAAAGCTTCACCTCAGACTCCATCCGTATTTGATTACACGGTATTAGCAAAACACGATTCAATGTTTAATACTCCACCGACCTTTGCTTGGTATCTCGCGGGGATGGTCTTCAAATGGTTAAAAGAGCAAGGTGGTTTGCAAGAAATGGCTAAGCGTAATTATGAAAAATCACAATTACTCTACAATGCAATTGATGATAGTCAGTTCTATATTAACCGTGTTGCGGTTGAAAACCGTTCTTGGATGAATGTACCGTTCCAAATGCAAAACCCAACTCTTGATGCGAAATTTATTGAAGAAGCCAAAGAACAAGGCTTACTTTCGCTGAAAGGCCACAAAGTGGCTGGTGGTATGCGTGCATCAATCTATAATGCGATGCCATTAGCGGGAGTTCAGGCTTTGGTTGACTTTATGGCTGATTTTGAACGTCATAACGCTCAATAATGAGATTTGCCGACTGAAATAGGATGTTCAGTCGGTTATTTGTGCTCTTTGTATTTGACTTAAAAGAAAATAGAGCCAAATTTTATTTACTTGCAAAACTTCACTGGAGAAACTGCTTTTTATGCAATCCCTGACATTACAACCTATTCCTTCAATTAACGGCACAATTAATTTGCCAGGGTCAAAAAGTGTCTCAAACCGCGCACTGTTATTAGCAGCGATGGCTAAAGGAACGACCACACTCACTAATTTATTGGACAGTGATGATATTCGCCATATGCTGAATGCATTAAGCCAGCTAGGTGTTAGCTACCAACTGTCTGAAGATAAAACACGTTGTCGTGTGGAAGGTTTAGGTGGAAATTTATCTCATCCAGATGAAACAGAAATCTTTTTAGGCAATGCAGGAACTGCAATGCGCCCACTGACTGCAGCACTATCACTAAGCCGTAATAATATTATTTTAACGGGTGAGCCTCGCATGAAAGAGCGCCCAATTGGGCATTTGGTTGATGCGCTGAGGGAAGGCGGTGCAGAGATTGAATATTTGGAACAAGAGAATTACCCACCACTACGTTTAAAAGGTGGTTTTATCGGTGGCCAAATTTCAGTCGATGGGTCTGTTTCCAGCCAGTTTTTAACTGCGCTGTTAATGGCGGCACCGCGTGCAGAGCAAGACACAACAATTACAATTATTGGCGAGTTAGTCTCCAAACCTTACATTGATATCACATTAGCATTAATGAAAACGTTCGGTGTTAATGTCGAAAATCATCAATATGAATATTTCGTTATCAAAGGGCAGCAACAATACCAATCACCAGGCGAATATTTAGTGGAAGGTGATGCTTCATCAGCGTCTTATTTCCTCGCTGCGGCCGCCATTAAGGGGGGCGTAGTGCGTGTAACAGGAATTGGGCGCAATAGTTTGCAGGGGGACACTAAATTTGCCAACGTATTAGAAAAAATGGGCGCGACTATTCGTTGGGGTGATGACTACGTTGAATGTGAACGCGGAACATTGACGGGCATTGACATGGATATGAATGCGATTCCTGATGCGGCAATGACCATTGGCACCGTCGCTTTATTTGCTGAAGGCGAAACAGTGATACGTAATATCTATAACTGGCGAGTAAAAGAGACCGACAGGTTATATGCGATGGCGACAGAGCTAAGAAAAGTTGGCGCTGAAGTGGAAGAAGGGCATGATTATATACGTGTGGTCCCACCGAAAAAATTACAACATGCTGAAATTGAAACCTATAACGACCATCGTATTGCAATGTGTTTTTCATTAGTTGCATTATCAGATACGCCAGTAACAATTTTGGATCCGGGCTGCACGGCAAAAACATTTCCTGATTACTTCGAACAGCTGGCACGTTTAAGTCATTAATTTATTGATTAGGTTGATATTACTTTGTTTGATATCAACCTAATTTTTATGGTTCAAATATCAATTTTTTCTTATTTTTTAGCAATCATCAGAACCTGCTTATTTCACAAATCTACTGAATTGGTATAATACTTTCACAGATTTTAATTGCGGGTAGCTCGGCTATTTGCAGAAAAGGAGATTTTTTATGGTGGCGATAGCCCCTGTAATCACCGTTGATGGACCAAGCGGAGCAGGTAAAGGTACACTTTGCCAAGCATTAGCAAACGAATTTGGGTGGCAACTTTTAGACTCAGGCGCAATTTATCGTGTATTAGCGTTAGCTGCGTTACATCACCATGTTGATATCCAATCCGAAGATGCGTTAGTTCCTTTGGCTGCAAATTTAGATGTGAAATTTGTTCCTGAAGACAATGTACTGAAAGTCATTCTGGAAGGGGAAGATGTTTCAAATCAAATTAGAACCGAAACAGTAGGAAATACGGCATCCCAAACAGCAACTTTTCCTCGCGTACGTGAAGCTTTACTTCGACGCCAACGTGCATTTAGAACATTACCTGGGCTTATTGCTGATGGCCGTGATATGGGAACGGTGGTTTTCCCCGATGCACCGGTAAAAATTTTTCTTGATGCCTCAGCTGAAGAACGGGCTCATCGGCGGATGAAGCAGTTGCAAGAGAAAGGTTTTGATGTTAATTTTGAACGTCTTTTGAGCGAAATTGAAGAACGTGATTTTCGTGATCGTAACCGTTCTGTTGCCCCCCTTATTGCCGCGAAAGACGCATTAGTGCTGGATTCCACAAGTATGTCTATTGGGGAAGTTATTGAAAAAGCACACACCTATGCAAAAAAAATTCTACAATTATCGTGATAATAGGCTTTATTTTAGCTTATAATTAGATAATATACGCAGTTATCGCTATGTGATTATATTATTAGCATAGCATCAACCTTGCGACATGGAATGTTGTGGGGTATGTGAAACAACCCCATTTGGCGGGAAGCTAAGTGGACGTTAATTTAAAACTCTTGAAGATCATTAATATGACTGAATCTTTTGCTCAACTCTTTGAAGAATCCCTGCAGAATATTGAAACTCGTCCTGGTTCTATCGTCCGTGGTACTGTTGTTGCCATCGATAAAGACGTAGTCCTTGTTGACGCAGGTCTTAAATCAGAATCTGCTATCCCAGTAGAACAGTTCAAAAATGCTCAGGGTGAGCTAGAAATCCAAGTTGGCGATGAAATCGATGTAGCTCTGGATGCAGTAGAAGATGGTTTCGGTGAAACTATCCTGTCTCGTGAGAAAGCTAAACGTCATGAAGCATGGCTGATGCTGGAAAAAGCTTACGAAGAAGCTGAAACTGTAACTGGTGTTATCAACGGTAAAGTTAAAGGTGGTTTCACTGTTGAACTGAACGGTATTCGTGCGTTCTTACCAGGTTCACTGGTTGATGTACGTCCAGTTCGTGATACTACTCACTTGGAAGGCAAAGAGCTTGAGTTCAAAGTAATCAAGCTGGATCAGAAACGCAACAACGTTGTTGTTTCTCGTCGTGCTGTAATTGAATCTGAAAGCAGCGCTGAGCGCGATCAACTGCTGGAAAATCTGCAAGAAGGCATGGAAGTTAAAGGTATCGTTAAGAACCTTACTGACTACGGTGCATTCGTTGATCTGGGCGGTGTTGACGGCCTGCTGCATATCACTGACATGGCTTGGAAACGTGTTAAACACCCAAGCGAAATCGTCAACGTTGGTGATGAAATCAATGTTAAAGTTCTGAAATTCGACCGTGAGCGCACTCGTGTTTCTCTGGGTCTGAAACAACTGGGCGAAGATCCTTGGGTCGCAATCGCTAAACGTTACCCAGAAGGTACTAAACTGACTGGTCGCGTTACTAACCTGACTGACTATGGCTGCTTCGTAGAAATCGAAGAAGGCGTTGAAGGTCTGGTTCACGTTTCAGAAATGGATTGGACTAACAAAAACATTCACCCATCTAAAGTTGTTAACGTTGGTGATGTTGTTGAAGTTATGGTTCTGGATATCGATGAAGAACGTCGTCGTATCTCACTGGGCCTGAAACAGTGCAAATCTAACCCATGGCAGCAATTTGCTGAGACTCACAACAAAGGCGACCGCGTTGAAGGTAAAATCAAGTCTATCACTGACTTCGGTATCTTCATTGGTCTGGACGGCGGCATCGATGGCCTGGTTCACCTGTCTGACATCTCCTGGAACGTTGCAGGCGAAGAAGCAGTTCGTGAATACAAAAAAGGTGATGAAATCGCAGCTGTTGTTCTGCAAGTCGACGCAGAGCGTGAGCGTATTTCTTTAGGTGTTAAACAGTTAGCTGAAGATCCATTCAATAACTACTTAGCAGCAACTAAGAAAGGCGCAATCGTGACTGGTAAAGTAATCGCAGTTGATGCTAAAGGTGCAACTGTTGAGCTGACACTGGGCGTTGAAGGTTACCTGCGTGCATCAGAAGCTTCACGTGACCGTGTTGAAGATGCAACTCTGGTTCTGAACGTTGGTGATGATGTTGAAGCTAAATACACTGGTGTTGATCGTAAAAACCGTGTAATCAACCTGTCTGTTCGCGCTAAAGACGAAGCTGATGAGAAAGACGCTGTCGCAGCTGTGAACAAACAAGAAGATACAGCATTCGGCAACAATGCTATGGCTGAAGCTTTCAAAGCAGCTAAAGGCGAATAATTAAGTGGGGACAACAGTAGTGTTGTCCCTTTGTAACGGTAGTTTAGGGAGGTACTATGACCAAGTCTGAATTAATTGAAAGACTGGCTAGCCAGCAGTCTCATCTTTCAGCAAAAACCGTTGAGGAAGCTGTAAAGGAAATTCTTGAGCATATGGCGGATACGTTAGCTAACGGTGAACGTATTGAAGTCCGTGGTTTCGGCAGTTTTTCTCTTCACTACCGTGCTCCACGCGTTGGCCGTAACCCGAAAACTGGTGATAAAGTGGAACTAGAAGGTAAATATGTTCCTCATTTTAAACCAGGTAAAGAATTACGTGATCGTGTAAATATTTACGGCCAATAATTAGGCTGTAAATCTTAATTATTACATCAAAACAGTGCTTGTATTCTATACGGCACTGTTTTTTATATCTAACCAACACCAACACCAACACCAACACCAACACCAACACCAACACCAACACCAACACCAACACCAACACCAACACCAACACCAACACCAACACCAACACCTCTCTATATTTATAAAAAATATTAAAACCAATTCAAAACCATATTGAGTGGTATATCCATATTTTGCGAAGCTCCTCGCAAACGAATATGTACTTTTTTGTCGGTGAAAAATATATTGGAAAGCGCTACGTAAAATAAAAGAAGGAAACTTTAAAAAAATAATAGAAATAAATAAATTAAAGCGAATAAATGCTATGTAGGGATACAAAAATTGATAAAAAATATCATCTACATAATAAGATGGCTAAACAATCGACTCAAAAAATATAATTCAATCTTTAGTAAAAGTTTACCTGTTTCGATAACAATGGCTTCTATTGCATTGATTTTTGGTACGTTACCACTTTTATTTATACCTAAAATTATAATGTTGAGTGAATTGTTATTTGTTTTTTTATTTTTTACGTTGATAATAATGTTTTTTGTATTTGGTAAGTTAGGTAAATTTTTAGCATTAATTATTATGTTTTTCCTGTGGGGTAATTGGCATGGAGTTAACATTATTAATCATGTTAATTATCTATCTAACCAAAATAATGATATTGATGTGGTTATTATTGGTACTCCTTTGAATAACAAAGAGCAAAAAATCAAAGTACGTATTGAAAAAATTAACAACCGTATTGTTTTTCCGCCTTTATATGCTACATGGAAAACAAAAGAATCTGTTTGCGCAGGGCAATCTTGGCGAATCAATGGTAAAGTAAGGCCATTGCACAGCTCACTAAATGAAGGTGGATTTAATCTACAACGCTACTATTTAGCTAATAGAATTATAGGGGTTTTGAAAAGCCAAAAAGTAAAACCATTACAAATGAGGTGTTCTGTAAGGCAAAAAATCATTTATAACTACATGGAACTAATTAATCCATTGTCTAATAAAGGAGTTATTTATGGGTTAATGTTTGGTGATAGAAGTTTATTAGCCGCAGATCAAGCCTATTTACTACAGAAAACGGGCTTAACACATTTAATGGCCATATCAGGTTTGCATATTGGCTTAGCTTACTTGTTTGGCATTTTTATTACTCGAGGAATTCAATATTTTTTACCAATAAAATATATCAATGAAATACTACCAACAGTAATAGGTTTGGGGTTAGCTGTTTTTTATGCGTGGATCTCGGGGGTTGCTATCCCTGCGACTCGAGCATTATTTGCCTTACTATTATGGATATATATTAAAAATAAACCAGCAAGGTATTTTGTTTGGCAATGGGCTCTTTGGAGTATAGCGGGAATATTATTATTTGATCCATTGGCGATTTTGTCAGATAGTTTTTGGTTGTCTAGTTTCGCTGTTCTAGCCATTCTTTATTGGTTATCGATATTTCCACTACCATATCATTTAGCTAAAGGTGTTCAGGGAAAAATTATAGGATTAATACACTTACAAATTGGCTTACTAGTATTACTTATTCCAATGCAACTTATCATATTTAATGGTATTAACATAATGGGTTTAGTGGCTAACCTTTGGTTTGTCCCGCTCGTTTCCTGGTGTGTTGTTCCTGCTATTTTTGTCGTATTTTTAGTGCCAATAGAAGTAGTTCAGCAGTCGCTTTTATATGTGATAGATAGCGTTATAGCCTTAGGACTAAAACCATTACCTTATTTAAGTACTTTTTGGTCAGAATTCATCAATGTCCCCTATTATTTATTCTTAATATGTTGGCTAAGTATCATTGTCGTTTTATTTAAGTGGTATAAGCGTTATTTCGGGCTTGTTAGTTGTGTGGTTATTTTGATTTTCTTAGAAAGGGGAAGTGGTAAACAATTCAAAGAAGGCTGGAGAATGACGGTATTAGATATCGGACACGGTTTGGCAGTTGTGATAGAACAAAATAATGTGGCATTACTCTATGATACAGGTAATGCATGGAAAGGGGATAGCAATGCACAGCGTCAAATTATTCCTTTTCTTAAATATCATGATATAACCCCAATTGGAGTAATTTTAAGCCATAATCATTTAGATCACACTGGAGGGGCTAATTATTTAATCCAGCAATATCCATGGCTAAGTGTAAGAAGTAGTTTTGGGCCACAAAAAACTTCGGCATACAGGAAAAAAAATAATAAACTTAATAAGATAAAAAATATGGCTCACCTTCCATGTTTTAAAGGTCAAAAATGGCGGTGGGGAATATTAACTTTTGAAGTATTATGGCCTGAAAAGTTAGCGCCAATATCGCATAACAATGATTCTTGTGTCATTCAATTAACGGATGGCTACCATAAAATTTTATTAACAGGGGATATCGAAAAACAAGGGGAGAAATCACTTGTTGAAATGTACAAAAATCGATTACGTTCGACTCTTCTTTTCGCTCCACATCATGGAAGCAGCACTTCATCAACAGATTTATTGTTAAGAAATGTTCAACCTTCAATGGTGGTAGTATCATCAGCAAGGTATAGTGCATGGAAAATTCCATCTCCAAAAGTCTATTTTAGATATAAAAATAGTAACATTAAATGGTTAAATACAGCAGAAGATGGGCAGTTAACTTTATGGTTTAAAAAGGAAAAAATTCAGATTTCGCGTTATCGCTATGAAATTCAGCCCCGCTGGTATCATCTGTGGTTTGGCTTACCGCTATTTCCCGAGTAGAATAGTGCGCTTACATTAAGTCTGGTAATTAAAAGTATGAATGATAAAGACCTTTCGACAAAACAAACTTTTCGTCGCTTGTGGCCAATAATAGCGCCTTTTAAAGCGGGTTTAATCGTTGCAGCAATAGCACTTATCATAAACGCAGCAGGTGACGCGTTTATGATTTCTTTATTAAAACCTTTATTGGATGAAGGCTTTGATAAGGCAGATAATGACGTTTTAAAATGGCTTCCGCTCGCGGTGTTAGGATTAATGGTTGTTCGTGGTGGGTCTAGCTTTGTTTCAACCTATTGTGTTTCGTGGGTTGCAGGTAAAGTCGTGATGAACATGCGCCGTAAATTATTTGGTCATATGATGGGAATGCCGGTTAGTTTTTTTGACCAGCAATCGACAGGAACACTGTTATCTAGGATTACCTATGACTCAGAACAAGTTGCATCCTCTTCTTCTGGGGCATTAATTACAATTATTCGGGAAAGTGCTTATATCATCGGGTTGTTTGCGATGATGTTTTATTATAGCTGGCAACTCTCCCTTATTTTAATCGTGATCGCCCCCGTTGTATCAATCACTATTCGTATTGTCTCCAAACGTTTTCGTAAGATCAGTAAAAATATGCAAACGGGTATGGGGCATGTGACGGCTAGTGCTGAACAAATGTTAAAAGGCCATAAAGAAGTTTTAATTTTTGGTGGGCAGAAAGTTGAGACTGAACGTTTTAATAAAGTCAGTAACAATATGCGCCGCCAAAATATGAAAATGGTAACCGCTTCAGCAATTTCAGACCCTATTGTTCAGTTAATTGCATCATTTGCATTAGCATTTGTTCTATATGCTGCGAGTTTTCCTGAAATTCGTGATGAATTAACATCGGGTACAATTGCTGTTGTATTCTCATCAATGTTTGCATTGATGCGTCCGTTAAAATCATTAACAAATGTTAACTCTCAATTCCAACGTGGTATGGCGGCTTGCCAAACTTTATTTGCTATCTTAGATTCTGAACAAGAGAAAGATAACGGAACCAAAGTACTTAAAGAAGTTAAAGGTGATATTAAATTTGAGCATGTCACCTTTACCTATGCAACCAAAGAGCATCCTGCGTTAGACGATGTTTCGTTTACTTTGCCAGCAGGAAAATCAGTTGCTCTAGTTGGGCGATCAGGCTCAGGTAAATCCACAATTGCAAATTTGATTACTCGTTTTTATGACATTGATGAAGGGTCTATTCAAATTGATGGCCATGACATCCGCGAATACACATTGTCTTCATTACGTAGCCAAGTCGCGTTGGTTTCTCAGCATGTTTATCTATTTAACGATACGATAGCGAATAATATTGCTTATGCAACAGATGGTAGCTACAGTCGTGAGCAAATAGAGAAAGCTGCAGAAATGGCCTATGCAATGGATTTCATTGCTAAACTTGAAAAAGGTCTAGATACCGTTATTGGCGAAAATGGTGTGATGCTTTCTGGCGGACAACGTCAAAGAATAGCGATTGCTCGAGCACTTCTACGTGACGCTCCAATTCTTATTCTTGATGAGGCGACGTCTGCACTAGATACAGAGTCTGAACGTGCTATTCAAGCGGCCCTCGACGAGTTACAGAAAAATAGAACATCTTTGGTCATTGCCCACCGGTTATCGACGATAGAAAATGCGGATGAAATATTAGTTGTACAAGATGGACGAATCATTGAACGTGGTAACCATGCATCGCTATTAGCTCAAGATGGTGCATATTCACAATTACATAGTATTCAATTTAAACAATGATAGAACGTATTTGGTCTGGTAAATCATGGCTGTATCTCTTATTACTGCCGTTATCTTTCCTTTATGGGTTAGTAACGGTAATTAGAGATATGGTTTATAAAATCGGGCTAAAACGTTCATGGAAAGCCCCAATTCCAGTAGTAGTGGTTGGAAACCTGACAGCGGGGGGAAATGGTAAAACCCCTGTTGTTATCTGGTTAGTGGAATCACTTACTAAAGAAGGCTACCGTGTAGGGGTTGTTTCTCGAGGTTATGGTGGTAAATCTGAAAAGTACCCGCTGATACTCGATGAAACAACGACAACTGAAGTTGCAGGAGATGAGCCCGTATTAATTTTTCATCGTACTAAATCTCCTGTAGCGGTTGCCCCCAAGCGTAGTGATGCAGTTAAAGCCTTATTAGAGAAATTTCCATTAGATGTGATTATTACTGATGATGGGTTGCAACATTATGCTTTGCAACGTGACTACGAAATTGTCGTTATTGATGGTCAACGTCGGTTTGGTAATGGTTGGTGGTTACCTGCAGGGCCTATGCGCGAAAGGGCTGGGCGTTTGAAAAGTGTTAATGCTGTTGTTGTTAACGGCGGTGAAGCTCAAGAAAATGAAGCCTTAATGGCCCTTGAAGGTGATGTTGCTTGTAACCTTGTTAGTGGGGAAAAACGAGCGGTTACACAATTACCTGCGGTTATCGCAATGGCAGGCATTGGTCATCCACCTCGTTTTTTTACCTCATTAGAAAACAAAGGGGTAGACGTCATTAACACTCATGCTTTTGCTGACCACCAGTCATATGAATTAAAACAGCTTTCACGGTTAGTTAAAAATGAACAAAACTTATTAATGACTGAAAAGGATGCGGTGAAATGCCGTGCTTTTGCTCAGCCGAATTGGTGGTTCCTGCCAGTCCAAGCACAATTACAGACAACTGATGCTGAAAAAATCTTAAGCGGAATAAAAAAACTTATCACAAATAACAAAAAAACTTGTCTATAACGTTTCTCTGTGATAATAATATCGCCAATGTGATATAGATCCACTTATTATGTATCTAGATGCAATACATTGATAATTGGATTTTATACTAGCTTAAATTTCACGCTCCGTTCTTTAGTTAGTCTTCATATCCTCGCACAATCTACACTGTAAAGTCGTTGTCACTACGTTTTGTCATCATAATGTCAAAATAGACTGTTAACTTCGCAGTAGATTTGCGGTGTCTGAAATCTACATATATGAGCGTTATAAAATATGCACAATGATTTGTGCGCATGAATTGGTAAAGTTTAATTACTCTTTGATGTATTAATAGATCGGCAATTTATAAATGGGAAGCAAGAAAGAGTAATGATACAAAGATAAAAAAATATTGTTCTCAGAACAAAAGGAGTTTTAATATGAATTTTCAATTACATATGGGTCGAGTTAAATGGTTTGACGCAAAAGAAGGTTATGGTTTTATTTCCCCATTCAATGGTGGTGATGATGTGTTTGTGACAACAAAGTCAATTGCTAATAAAAAAATCAAATCATTATTCGAAGGTCAAAACGTTGAGTTCTCTGTTACTCGTAATTCGGATGGCGTAACGGCAGCTGACGTTATTGCTTATTAAATAATAAACAGAACAATTTCTCCTGCTTATCCTCTCATCTCCTGCAGGAGATCTTATTCAGGAAGATTAAAGTTAACGGTGATATCTGCATGTGATATCCTGACTCCAAGTGAGTTAAAATCCATTCGGGAGAAAACATGGATCACCGTTTACTTGAAATCGTTGCCTGTCCTGTATGCCACGGCAAATTGAGTTATAACAAAGAAAACCTTGAACTTATCTGTAAGTTTGATCATCTAGCCTATCCCATTCGTGATGGCATTCCTGTATTGCTAGAAAATGAAGCGCGCCCTGTTTCATTAGATGAAGGCCAGTAATCATCATGTTTACGGTTATTATTCCTGCTCGTTATGCGTCAACACGTCTACCTGGTAAACCTTTGGCCGATATCCATGGCAAACCGATGGTTGTTCGAGTGATGGAGCAAGCTATTAAATCGGGGGCGAGTCGAGTGATAGTTGCGACAGATCACTCTGATGTTGCTAAAGCGGTGATTGAAGCAGGTGGTGAAGCTTGTATGACGGATCCAGATCATCAATCTGGAACTGAAAGATTGGCTGAAGTTATTGATACTTACGCTTTCTCTGACAATGAAATCATCGTGAATGTACAAGGTGATGAACCTTTAATTCCACCTGAGATTATTAGCCAAGTTGCTCATAACCTTCGGGGGAGCAAAGCTGAAATGGGGACACTAGCTGTGCCTATTTATGATGCCCATGAAGCATTTAACCCAAATGCTGTGAAGGTTGTTATTGATCACGAAGGTTATGCATTGTATTTTTCTCGGGCAACGATTCCTTGGGATAGAGACAACTTTGCGAAAAGCCAAGACACGATAGGTGATACCTTTTTACGTCATATTGGTATATACGCCTATCGTGCAGGGTTTATTCGCCGTTATATTAAGTGGGAAGCAAGTCCATTAGAAAAAATCGAAATGTTAGAGCAACTTAGGGTGCTTTGGTATGGAGAGAAAATTCATGTGGATGTTGCGAAAACTACGCCAGGCGCTGGTGTTGATACCCCTGAAGATCTTGAACTAGTTAGAAAGCAATTTATTCCGTAGTCAGCATTTTCCTGATAGCGGGAATGGCCAATATGCGATTTAGCTAAATGAAAGGTGTAATCTCAATAGATTACACCTTTTTTGTTACTATTCAGCGGTAACAACTTCAGGCGTGGCAAGTTGCTCTTCTAACGTTTGTGTATTATTGGGTTTTAAATGCCACCAAAGCGTACCAAGAAATTCATACCAAGCACGTTCACTATGACCGAAGTAATACGAGGAAGGGATATATTTCTCCCATGGATTGATTTCACTCGTGATAACTAACTGATTTGCAGGGGCTGGGAAAGGGTTCATTCCCCGTTGAGTAAACATAGTCATCGCTCGAGGTAAATGGTTAGCAGAAGTTACTAATAAAAAAGGCGATTTCCCAATAATTTTTTCAACTTCATAAGCTTCTTCTTGTGTATCTTTGGGTTCAGTGAGTGGGATCGTATCCTGTGCAGGAACCCCCAAGGATTGAGCGACTTGTGCGGCAACTTCGGCACTGCTGATAGGGCTACTTGCTTTACCACCAGTGAAAATGAGTTTACTGCCGGGGTGGTTAAGATAAAGGCGGACGCCTTCAGTCACTCTAGGTAAGCTATTATTCAATAGGTTAGAACTTGGACTCCAATCAGGGTTATATGTAAAACCGCCTCCGAGTACAACAATGTAACGTACCTCTTGAGGTGGAGTTTCAGTGATAAGTTCATAGCGTTTATTAAATTGCTTTTCTGCAGGAGCAAGCAAAGTATCTGAAATAGGCTGTAACCCTAATAGGGTTATTAAAACTAAACTTAGTGTAGCAAATGCTTTCCCACAACGTTGCCAGCGCGTGAACCAAAGCAAAAGTAACCCGATAAACCCGACGATGAGCAATAATGGTAATGGCATCAATAGCGAACCAATATATTTTTTTAAGAGAAATAACATAACTAAGCCTATTCTTAAGGGTTATCGAACAATCGTTGTGGTGGTGTTTACAGAAAAAAAACGCAATAAAGCAGCTAAATTGGCGTAAAAATAACAAATTAGTGTTTAATAGCACTAAATTGAAATTTGCTGAGTACAATAAAGTACTATGCAAAAATATAGCGATTATCTGTTATAATTCCTGCTTTAACTGTCGCTTCGCATTGTATGTGATAAGTGCAATACAATGTGAGAATATTTCTGGTTAGCATTAATTTTCCCAGTATCAGGGTGTAATCAACCATTTTACGTTTTTTCGCGACAAATTGGCGCATAAACCGCTTTAAATAATAGATGATAGGCAACCGGATAGCACATGGCAGACCGCAACTTTGATGATATTGTCGATAAATTTGCAAAAAATATCTACGGAACGACAAAAGGAAAAATACGAGAAGCGGTAGTTTGGCAAGATTTAACTCAATTATTGTGCAGCCAATTTGAAGGGAAAACCCTAAAAATACTTGATGCAGGCGGGGGAGAAGGGCATTTTTCACGCAAACTAGCCGAAATGGGACATCAAGTGATACTTTGCGATTTATCCGAAGAGATGTTGGAGCGCGCCGGTGAACTCGCCAAGGAACAAGGCATAAGCGATAACATGCGTTTTATTCATTGTGCAGCGCAAGACATAGCTCAGTATATTGATGAACCGGTTGACCTTGTTTTATTTCATGCAGTACTTGAATGGATTAGCGATCAAAAATATGCAATTGAACAACTGGTAGATATAATTAGACCTGAAGGCGTATTTTCTGTCATGTTCTATAATGCAAATGGCTTGGTGATGCGTAACGCAATTTTGGGAAATTTTCATCTTGCAACGCCACATATTCAACGTCGTCGTAAACGCTCGTTATCACCACAAAAACCGCTTTTTCCTCATCAAGTTGATGCTTGGTTGGGTGAGTGTAATATGCAAATTATCGGTAAAAGTGGTGTCAGGGTATTCCATGACTATTTACAAAGTCGGCAGTTACAGCAGAAAGATTTTCCGGCATTGTTGGCATTAGAACAGCAGTATTGCCGTGAAGAACCCTATATTAGCATGGGGCGTTATATTCATGTCATGGCACGCAAACAAATACAAAAGGACGATTTATGAGTGATTTTTCCCAGACCGTCCCTGAACTTGTGTCTTGGGCACGAAAAAATGATTTTTCGATTTCACTTCCCGCTGAACGTTTAGCATTTTTGCTCGCGGTAGCGGTATTAAACAGTGAAAGAGTCAATGGTGAAATGAGTGAAGGGGAGCTGATTGATGCCTTTCGTGAGGTTTGCAAAGGGTTTGAACAGACGACTGAATCTTTGGCGGTAAGAGCCAATAATGCTATCAATGATATGGTTCGCCAGAAGATATTTAACCGTTTTGCTAGTGACATTGTTGAAGGTAATGCAATTTACCGCCTAACCCCTTTGGGGATTGGTATCAGCGATTATTATATTCGTCAGCGAGAGTTCTCAACATTAAGACTTTCCATGCAGCTTTCTATTGTTGCTGGAGAACTACAACGTGCCGCTGAGGCTGCTGAGGAAGGGGGCGATGAATTTTATTGGCATCGTTATGTGTTTGCTCCACTAAAATATTCAGTTGCTGAAATTTTTGACAGTATTGATTTATCGCAACGCATTATGGATGAACAACAAAATTCAGTAAAAGAAGATATTGCGGCATTATTAAATCAAGACTGGCAGGCAGCTATCGCTAACTGTGAGCAATTACTCTCAGAAACATCAGGTACATTGCGTGAGCTGCAAGACACATTGGAAGCCGCAGGGGATAAACTGCAAGCGAATTTATTACGTATTCAAGAAGCCAATATGAATGCGCCAGCGTTCTCGGATTTAGTGGATAGGCTGGTTTTTGACCTGCAAAATAAATTAGATCGTATCGTTAGCTGGGGTCAACAATCTATCGATTTATGGATTGGTTATGATCGTCATGTTCATAAGTTTATCCGTACGGCCATCGATATGGACAAAAATAGAATTTTTTCTCAGCGGTTACGTCAATCTGTTCAGCATTACCTTGATAGCCCTTGGGCACTCACTTACGCCAATGCGGATCGATTATTCGATATGCGTGATGAAGAGCTTGCGTTGCATGATGAAGAAGTCATGGGTGAATTACCCCCAGAGCTTGAATTTGAAGAGTTTAGTGAATTAAATGACAAGCTTGCAGAGCTAATGGAAATTGAGTTAGCCATTTATAAAACAGAGCAGCGGCCACTCGATGTGGGCCGTGTGTTGCATGACTACTTACTGCAATACCCACAAAAACGTCATTTTGATGTTGCTCGAATTATTATCGACCAAGCTGTTAAATTAGGTATCGCAGAGGCTGATTTGGCGGGATTACCGGCAGAATGGCAAGCTATTAATGATCACGGAGCCAAGGTACAGGCACATGTCATCGACAAATATTGAACAATTTATGCCAGTTAAGCTGGCTCAAGCATTAGCTAACCCGATTTTTCCAGAGCTAGACAGCCAATTGCGTTCAGGTCGCCATATTAGTGTTGATGACCTTGATAACCACGCATTTTTAATGGATTTTCAGGAAGCATTAGAACAATTTTATGCACGGTATAACGTAGAGCTAATTCGCGCCCCTGAAGGTTTCTTTTATTTACGTCCGCGCTCAACAACCTTAATACCTCGCTCCGTGTTATCTGAATTAGATATGATGGTTGGAAAAATTCTTTGTTATCTCTATCTCAGCCCTGAACGCTTGAGTAACCAAGGTATTTTTACCTCACAAGAGTTATTTGAAGAATTGTTATCATTAGCGGATGAAAGCAAATTACTTAAATTTGTTAATCAACGTTCGACAGGTTCTGACCTAGATAAACAAAAATTGCAGGAAAAATTAAGAACATCACTCAATCGCTTACGCCGTTTGGGAATGGTGCATTTTCTGCAAAATGATTCAAGTAAATTTATTATTAGCGAATCTGTATTTCGTTTTGGTGCCGATGTACGCAGTGGTGATAACCCACAAGATGCACAGTTAAGGATGATCCGTGATGGTGAAGCTATCTCTCTTGACGGTGAATTATCACTAAAAGATGGTGATGAAGAGGATGGCGAAGAGAGTCAAGAACCGGCAGAAAGTGATGAGGATGAAGAATAATGATTGAACGCGGAAAATTTCGCTCACTGACGCTGGTGAATTGGAACGGTTTTTTTGCCCGAACCTTTGACCTTGATGAATTAGTGACCACGTTATCGGGTGGTAATGGTGCGGGTAAATCAACCACAATGGCGGCGTTTATTACCGCAATGATCCCCGATTTAACCTTACTTCACTTCCGTAACACAACGGAAGCCGGTGCGACATCTGGTTCGCGGGATAAAGGCTTACACGGGAAATTACGCCCAGGTGTCTGCTACGCTATTTTGGATGTATTAAACTCGAAGCATCAGCGTGTCATGGTGGGTGTGCGTTTACAGCAAGTCGCTGGGCGCGATAAGAAAGTTGATATTAAGCCATTTATGGTACAAGGCATTCCATTGGCGACAGTTCCAACGGAAATATTGACGGAAGTTATCGATGGGCGACAAGCCAAAGTCATTCCACTCAATGAACTAAAAGAACGTCTTGAGGAACAGGAAGGCGTTTTATTTAAGCAGTTTAGCTCAATTACCGATTACCATTCGACCCTGTTTGAATTAGGGGTTTTACCTAAACGTTTACGCTCCGCGAGTGATCGAAGCAAATATTATCGACTGATTGAAGCGTCACTATATGGCGGTATTTCTAGCGCAATCACCCGCTCATTACGTGATTATTTATTGCCAGAAAACAGTGGGGTACGTAAAGCATTCCAAGATATGGAAGCGGCTTTGCGTGAAAACCGTTTAACATTAGAAGCCATTCGTGTCACTCAATCAGACCGCGACTTATTCAAACATTTAATTAGCCAGGCGACTGATTATGTTTCTGCGGATTATATGCGCCATTCCAATGAAAGACGCATTCACCTTGATGCAGCACTAGCTGCGCGCAATGAGCTATTAGCCAGCCGTAAACAATTGCGAATTGAACAAGTCCGCAGTGTCGAAATGGCGCGTGAGTTGAATGAGCAGAATGGGGCTTCTACAGAATTAGAAGCGGACTACCAAGCAGCCAGTGACCATTTAAATTTAGTGCAAGCCGCGCTGCGTCAACAAGAAAAAATCGATCGCTATCAAGCAGACATCGAAGAACTGACTTATCGTCTTGAAGAACAAAGTGAAGTTGTTGCTGAGGCGACTGAAACTCAAGAAGAATATGAAGCACGAGCTGAAGCCGCTGAAATTGAAGTTGACGAACTAAAAAATCAACTCGCCGATTACCAACAAGCTTTGGATGTACAACAAACACGCGCTATTCAGTACCAACAAGCGTTGCATGCTTTAACGCGTGCTCGTGAATTGTGTCAACTTCCTGAATTATCCATTGATAATGCAGATGAATGGTTAGATACCTTCGAAGCGCGTGAGCAACAAGCAACTCAAACGTTATTAGCGCTTGAGCAAAAAATAAGTGTAGCGGATGCTGCTCATAGCCAATTTGAACAAGCCTATCAATTAGTTAAAAATATGATAGGGGAAGTTAGCCGCAGTGATGCATACCAACAAGCGCGTACATTATTACGTGATTGGTCATCTCAACAGCATTTAGCGGAGCGAGTGCAACCGTTACGTATGCAACTCTCTGAATTACAACAGCGTTTGAATAGCCAGCAAAATGCAGAACGTATGTTGGCGGAATTTTGTAAACGTCATGGGCAAAGCTATGAGCCAGATGAGCTTGACGCATTTATGGCTGAACTGGAAGCACAACAAGAGGAACTTAGTGTTGGTGTGAATGAGAGTGGCGAAAGGCGGATGCAAATGCGCCAAGAATTGGAACAAATTCGCCTGCGTATTAGCCAACTTTCATCTAAAGCTCCCGCATGGATTATGGCTCAAGAAGCACTAACACAGCTTAATGAGCAATCTCATGAAACGTTTGAGTCAAGTACTGCAGTGACTGAATTTATGCAGCAACTCCTCGAACAAGAAAGGGAAATAACGGTTGAACGAGATGAAGTTGCTGCGCAACGTAAAGATCTCGAAAAGCAAATTGAGCGGCTAAGCCAGCCAAGCGGTGCGGAAGATGGCCGCATGTTAGCGTTGGCAGAGCGCTTTAATGGTGTTTTGTTATCTGAAATTTATGATGATATTACCATTGAAGATGCGGCTTATTTTTCTGCATTATATGGCCCTGCTCGTCATGGTATTGTGGTTCAAGACTTATCTGTGGTCCGTAGCCAGCTCGAAACATTACAAGATTGCCCTGATGATGTTTATTTTATCGAAGGGGATCCTCAATCGTTCGATGACAGCGTTTTTGATGCACAAGAATTTGAAAGTGCGGTATTAGTCCGTTCGTCTGAGCGTCAATGGCGTTACTCTCGTTATCCTGAATTGCCTTTGTTTGGTCGTGCTGCTCGTGAAAGTCATTTAGAGTCATTAACTGCTGAGCGTGATGAGCTGGCTGAGCGTTACGCGAACCTGTCATTTGACGTACAGAAAATTCAGCGTTCACACCAAGCATTCAGTCGGTTTATTGGTCAACATATTTCGGTGGCCTTTGAAGATGATCCTGAAGCTGAAATTCGTACGCTTAATCAGAAACGTTCGGAAATTGAACGTGCTTTGGTACAGTTTGAAGAGCAAACTCAGCAACAACGTCAACAATTTGCACAAGGCAAAGAAAGCCTTGCGGCTCTTAATCGCTTATTACCTCAGATGGGGTTATTACTCGATGAAACATTGGTGGACAGAGTCGAAGAGATAAGCGAAGAGCTAACGGAAGCGGAAGAAGCCGCGCATTTTCTGAATAAGCATGGTCATGCGTTAGAAAAATTAGAACCGATTGTGACCGTGTTGCTCAGTGACCCTGAACAACATGAGCAATTACGTAAAGATTATGAGGCAGCAAAACACAGCCAACAAAATGCTAAACAACAAGCTTTTGCATTAGTCGAAGTCGTTCAGCGCCGTGCTCACTTTAGTTACAGTGATTCAACGGGGATGGTGAATGAAAATGCGGACTTGAATGAAAAACTACGCCAACGTTTAGAGCAGGCAGAAACTGAACGTACACGTGCTCGTGAACAATTGCGTCAGCACCAAGCACAAAGTGCACAGTTCCATCAAGTCCTTGCTTCGTTACGCAGTTCTTTCGATACCAAACAAGAGATGTTGAAAGAACTCGAAGTTGAAATGCAAGAGATTGGCGTAAAAGCAGATCCTGATGCTCAAGAACGTGCTCGCATTCGACGCGATGAATTGCACCAGCGGGTCATGGAAAATCGTAGTCGTATTAACCAGTTAGAAAAACAGCTGACATTATGTGAAGCTGAAATGGATAACTTACAGAAGCGTCTTCGTAAGTTAGAAAAAGACTACTATATGCTGCGTGAGCAGGTAGTGACGGCAAAAGCAGGTTGGTGTGCGGTCATGCGCTTGGTGAAAGACAATGGCGTTGAGCGTCGTCTACATCGCCGTGAGCTGGCCTATACTGACGGTGATAGCTTACGTTCGATGTCGGATAAAGCCTTGGGTGCGCTGCGTTTAGCGGTTGCGGATAACGAACATTTACGCGATGTATTGCGTTTATCTGAAGATCCAAAACACCCAGATCGGAAGATAAAATTCTTTATCGCGGTATACCAACACCTACGTGAACGTATTCGCCAAGATATTATTCGTACAGATGACCCGATTGATGCAATCGAGCAAATGGAGATTGAACTGGCGCGTTTAACAGAAGAGCTAACAGCGCGTGAGCAAAAATTGGCGATCAGTTCAAAAAGTGTGGCGAATATTATTCGCAAAACCATTCAGCGCGAGCAGAATCGTATTCGTATGCTAAACCAAGGGCTGCAAGCGGTGGCGTTTGGCCAGGTTAAAGGGGTTCGCCTCAATGTGAATATTCGTGAAAGCCATGCATTGTTACTTAGTGTGCTTTCTGAAGAAAGTGAAATGCATCAAGACTTGTTCACCAGCCAACGGTTAACATTCTCTGAAGCGATGGCGAAATTGTATCAACGCCTTAACCCACAAGTGGATGTTGGGCAGCGGTTGCCACAAACGATAGGTGAAGAACTACTTGATTACCGTAATTACTTAGAGTTAGACGTCGAGGTGAACAGAGGTTCAGATGGCTGGCTAAAAGCGGAAAGTGGTGCGTTATCAACGGGTGAAGCGATTGGTACTGGGATGTCGATCTTAGTGATGGTCGTACAGAGCTGGGAAGAAGAGTCTCGTCGTTTACGTGCGAAAGATATTATTCCTTGTCGTTTATTATTCTTAGATGAAGCTGCGCGATTAGATGCTAAATCTATTGCGACGTTATTTGAGCTGTGCGATAGGCTTGAAATGCAATTGATTATTGCCGCACCAGAAAATATTAGCCCAGAGAAAGGCACGACGTATAAATTAGTTCGTAAAGTGATTGGCACACATGAGCATGTGCATGTTGTTGGCCTAAAGGGATTCGGGCAAGAAAACCCGAATGTACAAGCACCCTCATTGCAATAATAGTCTTTGTGAATAAAATGAAAGCCGGTATTTAGGAATGAATATCGGTTTTTTTATATTTAACAAATAGCATAGAAGCAGTTTCACAGGATTATTAATTAATTTGAATAAAACCCGATTTTTAAAATATATTATCCCATGATAAAAACCACTTTTTTTATATGGAATTAAGTGGCAAAGAAAGCATTAGTTAAAGCTTTTAATTAAAATAAATTTCATCTATGTTTAAGGCACCAATAAATGTTTGAATTTATCTATGATGAAAATAATTCTTTTTCTCACTAATTGTTAACGTAACTGCATATAATCTGAAAAAAGGAAAATTAGTCTATTCCTATAACATTACTGCTAAAATCAAATACAATAAAATTGTAATTATAATAAAAATATTGTTATCCATGTAGTAAATTAAGGTGGATGTATGGCGAAGAGAAGAGTGCGAGCTCTGCAAGTCTCAGTAATATGCGGGTTGATGGCGTTACAATTTCCTGCATTTTCAAACGAAGAAAATACGCAGCAAAGTGTTTCTGAAGTTCAAACGATAGCTTCAGTTACACCAACAGAAAGTTTAGCCAAAATAACACAGTCGCTTCCTACGGATGTGAAACCCATTTTTTCTACGCAATTAGCAAAACTATATGCTGAAAGGCAAATGCAGCTATTGTGGCAAGATGAAACAGCAATTAGCCAATTTCAACAGCAATTGGCAGAATTATCTCTTGCTGGCGTTCAGCCGCAATTCGGGGAATGGTTGGCGATATTGGAAAATAACCAATTAAATGAGTTGGGCCGTGACGCTATTTTGTCTGATGCCATGCTTGGCTATTTACAGTATTTATCTTCGATAGAAGCGAGTGGGCAGTATTGGTTATACACGAATCGGCCATATAAAATTATTGCGCCCACGACGGCTCAAATGAAACCATGGCTAGATGCAGTTGAGTCTAATAACCTAAGTAGTTGGGTAAAATCACAGGCGCCAAATCATCCAATGTATGTGCCAATGCGCAAGGAAATGTTGAAATTATTGGCGATGCCTGAAGATAATTTGGAAATTGTGGGAACGAAAACATTAAAGCCAGGGCAGTCTAGCGATGATGTGGTTATGTTACGTCAAATCTTACAACGTGAAGGGTTACTTGAAGGTGGAAGTGTAACCGAAGAAATTGAACCTCCTGAGACAATGGCTCAAGTCGCAGAACAGGCGGTTGAACAAACAGTCGAACCATCAGAAACACCAGCGAGCGCTGTGTCGAAAGTCTATGACCAAGAACTCGTCGAGGCTGTAAAAAAATTCCAATTACAATATGGTTTAGAAGCAGATGGTGTGGTTGGAAAAGGTACGCGTGTTTGGCTAAATATGCAGCCTAAGCAGAAAGCGGGTTTAATGGCACTTAATATTCAGCGCTTGCGTATTATTCCTGCAAGTAGTGGTACCGGAATTTTAGTCAATATTCCTGGCTATTCTTTAGATTTCTATTTAAATGATGAAGTGATTTTAGATTCAAAAGTGATTGTTGGTCGTGCTGATCGCAAAACACCGATCATGAGTAGTGCACTAAATAACGTGGTTATTAATCCGCCTTGGAGCGTGCCAACCAGTATGGCTCGTAAAGATATCGCACCAAAAGGAAAGCAAGATCCAAGTTATTTTAGCCGTAAAGGGTATACAGTGTATTCAGGTTGAGGCTCCGATTCGTACGAAATTGATCCTTATGCGATAGATTGGGAAAATATCACCCCAGCGAATTTCCCATATCGCATTCGACAAGCCCCTGGCCCTACCAATTCATTAGGGCGCTACAAGTTTAATATGCCGAGTTCAGATGCGATTTATTTACACGATACACCAAACCATAGTTTATTTAATCGTAATGCACGTGCAATAAGCTCTGGATGTGTGCGAGTGAATAAAGCAAGCGAATTAGCCAGTATTTTGTTAGGTGATGCTGGTTGGGAACAAAAACGAATTGATGGTGCATTGAAAGAAGGCGCAACACGGTATGTGAATATACCCGATAGGATCCCAGTTTTTCTGTACTATCAAACTGCTTGGGTAGATAAAGACCAGCAACCACAATATCGAGCCGATATTTATCAGTATGATAATTCTATTAATAATGCAGATAAATATTTGCCAATTTTGAAAAAGATTTTAAACTAATTGTTTATTTAAAAGGGGAGTTTTTCTCCCCTTAGATATTTAAATTAACTGTCTGAATATTCTTTGCTGTACATTTCCATTCAGCAAAATTCCACTAAAATCCGTTTTATCCTGTTTATTCTATTGTTTTATGGCTATTCAGCCATTACCATTTTATTCACCTTTGAAAAAGGCAGCATAATTTGTGTTTTAAATTGCATGTTTCGAGCGGTTTGAGTGACAAAACTCTCTTTTTGACGAAAATTGCAATAAAATTTCTGTGAAGTATGCATATCTTTACATTATTATACATTAAAGCTAGGCATGATTTGCTAGACTCAATAGGTTGCCAAAATTTTATCGATTAATACTGAATTTATTAGAGTCTGAGCTATCACCTATGGATATAATTGATCAATCCCGCAGAAAATGGTTAGGTATTGGGGCCGCAACGATTGGCCTTAGTTTATTACCAAGCCATGTATTTGCTGCAATGACGACCCCTCGACCACGTATTTTACGTTTTCAAAATATTAATACAGGCGAATCGTTAAAAACTGAATTTTTTGATGGGCGCCGCTACAATAAGTCTGAACTAGCACGTTTAAATCATTTTTTCCGTGACTATCGTTGTGACAAAGTGAAAACCATCGACCCCAAACTGTTTGATCAAATCTATTTATTACAAATGATGATGGGAACAAATAAACCTGTGCAGCTTATTTCTGGTTATCGTTCTTTAGAGACTAATAATAAATTACGCAGTAAAAGCTCTGGTGTGGCGAAAAAAAGCTACCACACACGCGGGCAGGCAATGGATTTCCATATTGAAGGTTTACAGTTGAGCAATATCCGTAAAGCCGCATTGAAAATGAAAGCGGGTGGCGTTGGTTATTATCCTCGAAGCAATTTTATACATATCGATACAGGACCAGCAAGAACGTGGTAATCTGTGCATAGGTGACATAGATTACGGAGTAATTGCTCGATGAAATATACTATTATCCCAGTAACACCGTTTATGCAAAACTGCCAAGTTATTTGGGATGAAAATACGTTAGATGCAGTTGTTGTTGATCCCGGAGGAGAAGCGGAAAAATTAATTTCTACTATTGAAAACCTTGGGTTGAAGTTAACTAAAATTCTGTTAACTCATGGCCATTCTGATCATATCGGTGCATCAGCTATCCTCTCTAAGCACTTTTCAGTGCCTATTTATGGCCCACAAAAAGAAGACGCTTTTTGGATTGAAAACCTCGCAGAGCAAAATGCGATGTTTTACATTGGCGAATGCCCTGATTTTACGCCAGATTACTGGTTAGAAGAAGGGGATAAAGTAACTTGTGGCAATATCACATTTGATGTGTTGCATTGTCCCGGTCATACCCCTGGTCATATTATTTTTGTGAATCACGCTGATAAATTAATTTCAATGGGTGATGTATTGTTTAAAGGGGGAGTCGGGCGAAGTGATTTTCCTCGCGGTAACCACCAAGACTTAATCTCCTCTATTAAAAATAAAGTATTACCTCTTGGTGATGATTTTCAATTTATACCAGGTCACGGGCCGATGTCTAATCTCGGTTTTGAACGAAAAACAAACCCTTTCTTGCAAGATGAACAACCAGTTTGGTAATTAAAAACTATTTATATTATCCATTGATGCCTCATTATTGAGGCATTTTTATTTTTATGAGTGTAGTTAAATTTACTCCTAATTTTATATTACTTATGGAATGAAAGTATTGGTTTTGCTATTTTTCTATTTTAAATAATAATTATGGATAATTACTAGATGAAAGAAAATGACCAAACTATTAATTTCATGCAATATAATTTATATAATTATATTAATGCTCCTAAAAACAAAACATTTTTTATCAATATGATGACTGAGTATGGTATCAATCATAGTCAATCACCAGGTTATTGTTATGGGTTGACAAATGAGTTTTTAATCTATGAAATAAACAATAAAGGTGCTGATTACATTCAGCAATTGAATTATTTATATGATATTATTAATTTTGATAGCGAGGGTTTATCTGCAATAGATAAAGTAAAGTATGATGCTTTGAAAATGCACGCCCAAGTTTTATTGAATGACTATATTTATGGTTTTATTAAAATTCAGGGAATTCATAATAACTCATTAAGGAATAAAACTTATTTTGATAGCCTAGCCTATGATGAAATTAATAATAGAGTTTTTCGTGATTATCTTAATGATATAATTGATAAAAATTTTAATAAAGCAGTAAATGAAAATAAAAAAGATAAAGTGTATTATCAGTATCTTTATGAATCTCAAAAAATAAAACTTAAAGAATATATCAATGCACTATATGTAGGAGAAGATTTCTTTAATACAAAGGAAGGAGAGATTATTAGTTCTGACCCTATATTTTTAAAATTAAAAGATAGATTTATTCGGGGTGGGGAGGTATTAGGAAATAAATACTCCGTCTCTGATGCAAATTTTTTTATTGATTCGATATCTGAAAGTGTTAATAGAGATAATTATTTAAAGTTAGAATTAATAAATAAAAAACGAGGTGTTCAAGGAAATAATATACATCAGAATTATTCATTCAATACATTAAAGGGAACGACAGTCAAGAGGTTTAAGGACGTCGTTATTGGCCATACAGCTAAAAATAAAACACCACTCTATTATCAATTGATTTTAGGTAACCACGTAGTTGTTGTTAGCGCAAAGTATAACAATAAAAATAAATCATGGGAATATAAATTCTTTGACCCTAATTATGGTGTTTCGATGATTAACAAACAGGTTGATTTTTTTTCTTATTTAGATAGTCATATTAAGAAAATTGCTAAAGAAAGCAAAATACCTATTTTTGAGAATGATTATAATATAGCTGTTAGTGAGTTTGTAAAAAATGGAAATAGTGGGATTGATTTTAAAAAAATAAATAATACCAGTTTAAAAATAACTGAAAATGTACTTTTAGCTGAGAGGGGAATCACTTATCAGAAGAAGGGGAGTAAGTGTAAAATAATATATAAAGAATTTAATCCGGAAAATTGTTTATTAAAAATTAAGGTTGTCACAGGGAGCACAGAGTTTATAGCATATACGGATATTTTAGATGGACAAGACCTTTATACACGGATAATTAATAATCCTGAAACTATAGCAAAAATTAAAAAAGATGTTTTTATCTCTCAAGATGGATATAAAATATATTCGATAAATAAAAATTTCGACATCAAGACCTTTGAAAATATCAATAAAAGCCATAATAACCAAAACATTGCAAGGGATTATATTCGTACCAACTTGCATTTAAAACCGTTATCCAGTAATGAACCTAAGGCTATTACAGGGATCCCAGAAAATCATCAACGAGCCATTACGCAAGTTGCTAATGACTATAATGTTATTATAGGTATGCGACCTATTGATTATAAATCGACAAGTTTAATCGCTTCTGGCTTATATGGCAGTAAAGGGCTCATGATTAAAGGTAAAAGTTCAGATTGGGGGCCTCATAGTGGCTTTATTCCTATTTTGCAGCAGTTTGCTAAAAAATCAGGCCGGGATGAGCAAGAAAAATATAATGGTTATATAACGCAGTCTATTGAGCAAGGGCATGCAAAGCCGGTAATACTTGAAGTAACTCATGAGCGTATGAATGAGCTACTTAAATATGGGGCTGTGACTTCATTGGAGGATATAGGCAGGGGGGACCATATAAGAAGAACAACTGCCAAAGTGGATAATGTACCACATAGTTTTATTCTGAATAATATAACACGAGGAGAAACTAAGTTATGGCAAGTCTTTTATCAGTCTGGTCATAAAACAGCTCCTTTCCTGGTAGTCGGTGACCCTAAAACAGGGAAAGCTATGACAGCAGATTATGATCTCTTTAGTGTTATCTATCCAGTTTCTGAGCTAGAGCATTACGTTAAAGTGTCAGAAATGCCTTCATGGCAAGAGTGGAAAGCGAGTGTTAACTATGATGAACTCACAAATGAACAGAAAAAGCTTTATCACAATGAAGCTGAATATAATAAAAGAGAGGGGAAAGATAATGGTATTACGAATGCAAAAATCAAGGAGATTAATCAAGAGTTAAATAAAAAATTAGAGCGCCCCATTGGATTAGAGTTAGTACATCATGGGGCTGATGATGCCAATCCTGGAAGTGTGATGAAAGATAACTTTCCGATTACTTTTTTCTTACCGGATAAATTAAAAGGAAAAAATAAATTATCAGGAACACGTCAGTCGATAGGTACATATTTCCAAATGAATTCATCGGGTGCGGTTATTATTAATGATGTTGAAAGCCTTTCAAATTTTCAACAGTTATTAATCAATGAGGGATATCGTGCTCCTCTTAATGCTAACTGGCGTGAAGGGGAATATGCTGAATACTTTAATCCAAAAAGAAAAATATCGGATAGCTATATTAATGCAAGTAGAGAGATACAGCGTAAGAAAAGTATTCCTATCGCTGTGCGAAATTTTATTGAAGGTAAAGAAACTCAAAGTGGATACATTGATAATATTGAAAATAATTTCGGTAAACCGTTTGCCAAATTAGAGTGGCAGCCACACCACCAGCTAACTGTATTACTAGAAAAAATAGCGTTAAAAGAAATTTCTATTCAAGATATCAATAAGACAGATCACGCTTATTTATTGACGTATTTTTCAGATGGAAATGGAAATATAGATATTAAAAAATTAAAAATTGCAGTATCAGACCCGTTAGTTAACCGAAAACTAAATGAATATCTAAGTCAAAACGCTGAAACGAATATATTATCATTAGAGTTGCTCTTAGAACCCTCAATATCAAGTAGTTATAAACAACAAGCGAGTGATATTCAGACATTATTGATCGCGATAAAAAATGATTTATCAATATTAAATCACTTAAGTGAGCGTTCGCAGAATATATTAATTAAACTATTTCCTGCTGGGGATAGAATAGATAAAGGTAAAATTTTAGAGTTAGTGACTGATAATCATAAACTGATTTCATTTAACAATAGGTTAAATGAGTTTAGTGAACTATCTTCAGCTAATTTTATTGGGAAAAATGCACCATTCAAAAAATATTCTTTTACAGAAGCGTTTTATTTTTATGAACAGAGCCAAGCACAGCGATTGGCACAATTTAACCAACAATTAATGTATGGTAATAAGGTTGAGTTACTGAACCATGGGGTTATTCGTTCTGGCTCTCAAAACCGAGGTATGGATCAAACGTTGGGGGGGACATACGCGATTGAATTTTATTTAGCAGACGGTCATTTAGCACGAGACTTTATTGAACGTAAATCGCAAATAGAGCAAGCTATAGTGAAAAATACATCGACATCAGCAGAAAGATCACTGTTGAAAAAGATGGAACAGTATAGCCAATATATTAATATTGAAGTTCACAAAAATGGAATATCAATAGCGGATCAACCGATAGGAAATCTGTTTTCAGCAGTTACAGATACGAATAACGTAATAATATTCTTAAAGGGGAAATCGGTAACTTACACCGTCACTCATGTGCAACGTAATGGAGGTTATGAAATCAGCTTATTTGATCCTCAAGGGATTCAGTTAAGTGTAAAAAACAGATCTTCTCAGCAAGCTCAGCAGCAATTCCAACGGAAAATTAAGCATTATTTTAGTGAAAACCTCCAACTTTCTAATGGCGAATTTAGAGCAGACTTCCAGTTTATTGACTTGGATTCGACAGGTTTTAAAACCGTATTGTCTTCTATGCGTAACCAACGACAAACAATTATTGACCAAGCTGAATTTACACTACCAAAAAACCGCTGGGTCACGCTCAATGGTGAAAAAATTGCTTTTGCCAAATTACAACAACTTGGTGCAACTATTAAAGGAAAACCGATTTCTCTAGGCGACCTAAAATCCATTGATTTACATAATAAAATCCGTTTTTCTCCTGATAAACTAGCGATGTATTTCACACTGATGGAAGGTGGAAAAGAAGATCTCGCTTTCATTAAAGTGTTCCATGAGCAATTAAAATCAGCAGATATCCATCAGCTAGTCGAGCGCAAAGTTAATTTTGCTGAATCGGGGGTATTGAAAAGACAGTTTAAATATTTAGCGAATAATGTTGATGCTCAACAGGAGACTATAGCGCCTTCCACTTTAGCTAAGGTTCGTCAAGCAGGTCATAAGCTTCCTCAATTTCAGCGCATAGCCAATCGTGCTGGTCAACTAATGGGCGCAACCGGTGCTATCCAAAGCCTGATCAGCGCGTATGCAATTTTGGACAAATTAGATAACCCAGATCTTAGTGACGAAGAAATTAAAGAGCTAGAAAAACAGTTTTATTTACTTGCTGCGTCTGCTCTATTTAATTATGGCGATATGATAGTGCAACCAATGCTATTAAATATCGCATCAGGTAAGGGTGCGACTTCGTTAGTCCGCGCGAGGATCGCCACGGGGACGGTGGTGATTTTCAATTTGGTGGGGATGGGAATTGATATCTATCAAGCTTACGACAGCTTATCTAAACTGGACAGTGTAACAGACCCTAAACAGCGCCAAGACCTTATTGTGAATGCTTCTTTCTCTATTGCGAGTGCGGTGATCAATGGGGTCACCGTTATTGGTATCTTAGTGGGGTCTTCTACAATTCCAGTCGCTGGGCTAGTTATTGGTGGGATCTTACTGGTAGGAGGCTGGATTTATAGCGGCGTTCGTGCGGTTGAAAACATCAAACAAGTTATTGATATTGATTGGGATCGTGAATTAGAAGAAGGGATCCGCGGTGCTTTAGGCTTAGACCCAACCTTACGTAGCCAGCAAGAGATGAATATACAGCATTATATTAATGCGTTCAAAGAGCAAGATTGGCATATGGATCTAGCTTTATTTGAAAATAATATTCTACAGGCAGGATTTGCTCATCACCTCAGTATTATTGAAAAGCCGACTTATGAAAATGAGCCGAAATATTATTTAGTTGATAATTATGGTAATTATTTCTACGGTAAGCTGGGAAATCTATATATGGGGGCAGGGGATACTTCTGTGCGGTTTGTACGTAAAGGGGCTCCCACATTTACGGCTGATGAGATTGATTTTATTTTAAAAAATAAAATTGTCAGAACCACCGCGTGGTTTAAAAATTTAAAGGTTTTATATGAAAAAATGGGCTGGTCTATTCGCCATAATTTTCGCCTTCAATCAAAAGAGAAAGCGGTATTTGACCTTAAAAATATCGGAAGTATCGCCACTCACGAGCGTTACTCTTTAAATTCTGCTTATAAGAGCCCGTTATTTGAGGCATTTAAAGCACGACATCAAATTTTAGATAATGAATTATCATTACCCCTGCAATATCAGTTAATAAATTCTAACCCGGAACAAATTAGTTTTTATTCGAAAAAAACGGAGTTTGGCGTCTTAGGGCAACATATGCTCAGAGAAAACGAACGTGCTTTTAGTGAGCATATAGTGAATAACAGCCAGCGGACAGCGTTATATATTGAAAATACTAATAGCGAAGGAACCAGCTGGAATACAGCGAATGGTAATGATGTTGTCATTGGTAAAAAAGTACAAAAAAATGCCTTTCAGGTGTTATCAGGTGAGAAATACTTTGCGGGAGGAGATGAGAGCGATCTATTTTTTATCCGAGATAGCTGTTTAGCCTCGTTAACATCGCGAGAAGATAACAAGCCGACTAAGTACCTTGACGGTCAAGGAGGGCAGGATATCGTCATTATTGATAACCTACCCGATGGCTACCGAGTGTCTGTAGACTTAAACGAAAATAGGCTGCATTACCAAAGAGGAGGGGATCATCCTTTTATTCCCGTTGCGCATTTGCAAAATATGGAAAATGTGATGGTCAGGGGGAATAGCAATGATCATTTACAGGGGAATGACACTGCAAACATACTGGATGGTGGACTAGGTAAGGATATCTTAGAGGGTAAAGAAGGGGATGATAAACTCATTTTAACGCAAGGAATTGCAGCTGGTGGTGATGGAAATGACAACTATCATATTCGCCGCTATGAGTGGCTTGAACATGTTGATGATTTGTACCTTACAGAGCGTTATTTCGACAGAAAAGAGAAAGCAGTTAAAACGCGAAAGTCTCTTAACCCTAGCTATACAGAAGGTAGCCATCAGTTTCAGGCAAAGGTGGTTATTAAAGAATCTAATTATTTACAAAGCAGAGTCACTTTAGAGTATTTTCTAGATGAAATAAAGCACGTTCAAATTGACGGCAACCACTTGGTTTTAACCCTCAAACAACCAAAAAGTAGTATTGATGGCCATTTTTTTCAACATGTGGAAAGTGAAGTCACCATTGTCCTCGAAAATGTTCAAGATGCGGCGTTGAAGGCACCGCATCATGGATATCAGCTACAAACACTTGATGGTTGGGTGATGACAACAGTGATAGATGAAAAACATCCTAACCAGTATTTCAGCTTAAGCTATGTACAAGAAAGTGATCAACTTCCCTCTACAGAAGGAAAATCCGTCAAAATAGATGAATCTGCGGGGATCATAACGATAAACCAATCTCGTCATTATAAAAAGCCAACATGGGGATGGTTTGTGCCAATAGGCCATGCTAATCATTTAACTTACCGTGGAAATAGTCAAAACAACGTATTACCCCTGATAAAATTAGGTAGCCATATTGAAGTTAGCCATGGAATAGATACCTATCAAATTGTGCAAGGCAAAGAAGAGTATGGTGAGGTTGAGTTTGATTTCTCTAAAGTAAATGACAGTTTTACAGATAAAGACAGCCTGTGCCTATTGTTACCTACAGAGAATGGTTATTCACTCTATAAGGATGATGGGCAGCTATACAGCGTAGATAAATTTGGGCAAAAAAAATTGGCTATTAAATTTAGCAACGTAGGTAATAAGATCTCTAATGCTGTTTTAATCCAAGATAAGCATAGCAACTTATTTAAAGTCAATTTACAGGCAAACCGCTTATCACCAGTAAACCCAGTTAAAGAAAGCAGCACGAGCGACGATGAAATTATATTACCGATAGGGTATCTATCTGAAAAGCATGTCATTGATGGGCAAAGTGGTGACGACACTATTATTAATAAAGGATTAGAAAGTTATGTCCTGTTGGGGGGAGATGGCGATGATAATCTTAAAGCTAGTGCTGGAAATAATATTTTATATGGTGGTGCGGGGGATAACTCTATTAGTGGTGGGTCTGGGGATGATTTGCTGCTATCAAGTCAGGGAAACGATGAACTATTGGGAGGCGTAGGGGATGACCACTATATCATCGATGGTAACCAGCCGAGTAAGGTATATATTAAAGACCAGATTGGGAATAACCATATTCATTTAATCAATTTTAAACATCAGCCAACTGAAAAGAGTGATACAGAATACCAGTTTTATGAATCATCAGCTGGCAAGCTTGTCAAAATTAAGGTTTCTATCGATGATGGTGAGGGTAAATTCAATATTCACCACTATGAGCGGCTGGATGAAAAATTTAACTGCTCCACGAGCCACGGGATGACCCCGCTCGTTAATTATCTCTCTGAAAAACTCCATAAAGCCAAACAGTCAGGGGAGTTTACCACTTGGAAACCCATTGATGAGCTTACAAGCACATTAAATGGCGTGGTAGCCAATGACGGAGCGAGACCTTTAAACCTAACATTGAAAGATGATGGGATTGTATTACAACAGGATTGCACGAGAAATAATTGGCTTATTGATACCTTAGCCGGCAATGATAATGTTATGGATATGTCTCAACAAGGGCGTATTATTAAGGGGGGTAGTGGTAACGATAAGCTGATTACCCTAGGCGGTGAAAATGTACTGTATGGCGGGCAAGGTAATGATGTACTACTGGCACAAGGGATGCATCAAGACGTGCTAATCTCTTTAAATGGAGAAGATCAATTAACGGGAACTCAAGGTGATGACCTCTATATTGTCAGCGGTCATGGAAAAGGTGATGTGAAGATCACGGATGTTGAGGGACGCAATCAAGTGGTTCTAATTGATTTTAATACTGAAGAAGTTAGTTATAAACAATTGTCTGCTAAGGTTGCAGAAACAACATATCGCTCAAAGAGTGGAAGGCAAGTGACGCTATCTCATAACAACCATGTTGGGTCAATGCATAGTGTCATGCAGGTGCGTCATTTCAATAATTACAAGGAATTATCGAAACAACATATAGAGCAAACCATTGATCGCTTGGTTCAGTTACTTGTTGAAGAGCGCATTGATTACGAACGAAATCTCGACCTTAGTATCACTAATGATAATTACCGGAAGAATTGGGGAGCGGTACAAATAACGGAGCGCTTCCTTAGCCATCTTAAATAGTTTTTTATAAAAAATGCCAGTCAGTAACGTAACTGACTGGCATGATATTAAAAACGCTGTTTTATCGTTTTCAATGCTTAATTTTTAATGCATCCGAATAATTACAGCACTTTCACGATAGCGTCACATAAAGGAACCATGTTTTCCAGTGTTAAGCCTGCCACGTTAATACGGCCAGAACTGACCGCATAGATACCAAATTCGCTACGTAGACGCTCTACCTGCTCTTTTGTTAGGCCACTGAAGGAGAACATACCATTTTGGTTGATAATGAAGCTAAAGTCTTGTTTAGCGCCTTTTTCTTCCAATGTTTTCACTAACAATTGGCGCATGCGTTTAATACGTTCACGCATTGCGGTTAACTCTTGGATCCACTCAGCTTTTAACACGTCATCAGAAAGGATGGTTGTTACCACTGCGGCGCCGTGTGCTGGTGGGTTTGAGTAGTTTGCACGAATAACGGCTTTCGCTTGGCTGAATGCGCGCTCTGCGTTGTCACTGTCTTTAGCGATGATGGTACAAGCGCCGACACGCTCATTGTATAAACCGAAGTTTTTAGAGAATGAGCTCGCCACAATCATTTCAGGGTTGTTTTTAGTGAAAATGCGCAGGCCTTCGGCATCTTCATCTAAGCCTTTTGCAAAACCTTGGTAAGCAAAGTCAAAAACCGGTAATAAGCCTTTTTCTGCACATAATGCGGCGAGTTTTGTCCATTGCTCAGCGGTTGGGTCAATACCCGTTGGGTTATGGCAGCAGCCGTGTAAAACAATCACATCACCCGCTACCGCAGATGATAAGCTGTTAAGCATGCCGTCAAAATCCATACCGTGGTTGGCTGCGTCATAGTAGTTGTAAGTTAAAACTTCTAAGCCAGCTGCCTCAAAGATGTTTTTGTGATTAGGCCAAGTTGGGTTGCTGATCCAAACACGTTTTGCATTGGTTTGTTTGGCAATAAAGTCAGCGGCGATACGCAGTGCGCCTGTACCACCAGGAGCTTGCGCTGTACGTGCACGTTTTGAGGTGACAATTTCATGTTGTGCACCGAATAACAGTTCTTGTGTTACACGGCCAAATTCTGGCATTCCGCTAATCGCAAGATAGTTTTTGGTGTTTTCGTTATCCAGCAGGTATTTTTCTGCTTTTTTAACGGTATCAAGCACAGGGGTTTTCCCTGATTCGTCTTTATAGACGCCAATACCTAAGTTGATTTTATTATCGCGGGGATCAGCACGGAAACTATCAGCAAGACCTAAGATTGGGTCAGCAGGGGCAGAAGTAATTTTTTCAAACATGTTGTCGATTCCAAAGCTCTGTAGTGGTACCCACACAGTTCCTAAGGTATGAAGGCATAAGTGAGAACGCGGTTGGCTATCCTTGCTTGTAATCTGCCCAGACCATACGAAACTCGCGGGTGTAGCTGAAAACGGGTTTAGTCGAACGAGTCGAGTTCTCAGGGTAACGTGATAAAGGCTTTTTGCCAACCGTTTTACCAAAAATTGGCGAGATCTTGTGAACTAGGTAGGAATTGCATGTAATCTGACCATAAATATCTATAAGGATGGTGAATCAGTCTGTCTTATTGATAATTCTGGTGTTTTCGTGGAGGAGGAATTTATGCTAGAGATGAAAAAGAGAAATAAAAAAGCAGCGCCGAAGCGCTGCTTACAAAAACATGTTACCGTTTTCTAACTTATCAGTTAACTGATAATTAGAATTGGTAAACTAAACCTAAACCAACAACGTTATCAGTGCTGATACCTTCAGCTCTTGTAAATTTGTTGTCGTCTAACAGGTTGATTTTATAATCAACAACTGCAGACATGTTTTTGTTGAAGTAGTAGTAAGAACCTACAGAGATGTATTTAACTAAATCTTGGTTGCCATATGCACGCAGGTCTTTACCTTTAGATTGGTTATAACCGATAGATGGTTTTAAACCGAAATCGAACAGGTACTGTGCAACTAATTCAACGTTTTCAGTTTTGTTTGCAATACCGTTATCACCAAAACGAGTCATGTTTTGAGTTTGGCCGTACATAGCCGCTAAGTAAACGTTGTTAGCGTCGAATTTACCACCCACGTTCCATGCTTGTGCTTTTTTACCACCAGCATAGTTAGGGTTGATAGTAGTGTCTCTTTGATCTGGAGTACGTGAAGAACTAGAGTAACCACCACCCAGTGTTACGCCCCAACCTAAGTCATAAGCGGTAGAGAAACCGAAACCGTCACCATTGTCTTTACGTGCGCCATCTTTAGAGCCAGACAGGTTATCGTCGCCGTTTTTACCTTGATATTGCAGAGCGAAGCTCAGGCCATCAACATAGCCGAACATGTCGCTGTTACGGTAAGTTAACAGGTTACGGTTACGGCTAGTCATGAAGTTATCTGCCTGAGCCATAGTGTCCGCACCCCATAATGGGAATACGTCGGTCCATGCGTTCGTGTCATAGATAACACCGTAGTTACGGCCGTAGTCGATTGAACCGAAATCAGCAAATTTTAAACCAGCGTATGCTAAACGGTTTTTGTTTTCGCCTTCGTTCTCTGCTTTGTTAGTTTTAGTTTCCCACTCGAAACGACCAAAACCAGTCAGTTGATCAGTGATTTGAGTATCACCTTTAACACCTAAACGAACACGTGAATCATCACCGTCTTGGCTACCAGCGTTTTCGCTGCCTTTGCCATCTGCAAAGTAGTGACGAACGTCAACTTTACCATAAACATCTAATTTGTTGCCGTCTTTGTTGTATACTTCAGCTGCGTTTGCTGCACCAGCAGCTAACAGAGCTGGGATAACCATTGCAAGAATATTGCGTTTCATCATTATTATTACCCTCATTGGTGTTATTCGGACACCTGCCACTGCCAAAAATAATTCGCAAAAAATAATTGGAACTATTTGTGAGAGATTAGTGTCGTCTATGTCGGCGACCAGTGTTCCATTGCTAAATAAAATTATCTACCCTCAAAGTGCTACAAAATCAAAGATTCTGAAACAAATGGTAACTAGATGTTTCAAAATGTAAAAAATAGATCAAAAAATAACCACTCATCGTACCAGTTTAAAAAATATTACAAAAATTAGGGAACTTTTTCAAAAGACAAATTGAGTTTTTTTTGAGCAGTTTAGCGAGTGTAAAGCGGTTATTTATCACTAGTAAAAAGAGAATAGCGAGATTAAAAAGCAGATTATTCTTAGCACTAGCAGATTGCTGGCTGTTTACGGAGAATAATAAGGTGATAACGTAAAAATTGTGATCTGGTTATCATGTGGCTGCAATTCGATGTAACGAGATGAGATAGTTGTACAGCGAAAGTATATTAGGGCTGAAAAGTAACGGGCCAACATCAGCTGGCCCGTAAATTAGGGTGTTAATACAGAAAAGCCGTTATTAGAACGCTGCATTTCTTGGGGTACGTGGGAATGGAATTACTTCACGCACGTTACCGACACCAGTGACATAAGCCACTAAACGCTCAAAACCAAGGCCGAAACCTGAGTGAGGAACGGTGCCATAACGGCGCAGATCACGGTACCACCAGTAATCTTCTTTATTCATGCCCATTTCTTCAAGGCGGGCATCGAGCATATCAAGACGTTCTTCACGCTGTGATCCACCGATGATTTCGCCAATACCCGGTGCTAATACATCCATCGCAGCAACGGTTTTGCCATCTTCATTGAGGCGCATATAGAACGCTTTGATGTCTTTCGGGTAGTTTTTCACAACCACAGGGGCTTTAAAGTGTTGCTCAGCAAGGTAACGCTCATGCTCAGACGACATATCGACACCCCAATAAACTGGGTTTTCGAATTTTTGACCACAAGTTTCTAGGATTTTAATGGCATCCGTATAATCAACTTGTGCAAAGTCTGAGTTAACAAAGCTTTCTAAGCGGTTGATAACGTCTTTATCAACACGTTGTGCAAAGAATTCTAAGTCATCACGGCGTTCTTCAAGAGCGGCTTTGAAGGCGAATTTCAGCATTTTTTCTGCAAGGCCTGCGACATCGTCTAAAGAAGCAAAAGCAACTTCAGGTTCGACCATCCAGAATTCAGCTAAGTGACGGCTAGTATTTGAGTTTTCAGCACGGAAGGTTGGGCCGAAAGTGTAGACTTTGCTAATTGCTGTTGCGTAGGCTTCACCGTTCAGTTGGCCTGAAACAGTCAAGAAAGCTTCGCGGCCAAAGAAATCTTCGCTAAAGTCAACTTCACCTTTGTCATTACGTGGCAGGTTGTTGTAATCCAGCGTGGAAACACGGAACATTTCACCCGCGCCTTCGGTGTCTGACGCAGTGATCACTGGAGTTGAAACCCAGAAGTAGCCTTGTTCATCAAAGAAACGGTGGATAGCTTGCGCTAAAGTGTGGCGCACGCGCGCAACGGCACCAATTAAGTTAGTGCGCGGGCGCAAGTGGGCTGCTTCACGTAAGAACTCAACGCTGTGGCGTTTTGCTGCCATTGGGTAGGTGTCAGGGTCTTCAACCCAACCAACCACTTTAACGTTTGTGGCTTCAAGTTCAAATGATTGACCTTGGCCTGGGGATTCTTTTACGGTACCCGTAACTTCAACCGAACAACCCGTTGTGAGATGCAGGACTTCGTCATTATAATTAGGTAAATTATTATTAATGATAGCCTGTAACGGATTAAAGCAAGAACCGTCATAAACGGCGAGGAAAGAAAAACCAGCATTTGAATCTCTCCTTGTACGTACCCAGCCTTGAACGGTGACTTCTGTGCCTACCGCCACTCGGCCTTGCAGTACGTCGACTACAGGCGCTACTATCATATAATTCACTCTCTTCTATATAATGGTTAATCTTATGCATCTGCAACCCGTCATACTTCGAGCTGTAGGTGTGTTGGCTTCACAAACTGACCCTAGTCACATACTTATGTATGCTCCTAGGGCTCAATTTGCTAGCCGCCTTCCTACAACTCGAATTATTTAGGGTGTATTCCAACTTTCGTAATAGGAATATTCAACACCGAGTTCAAAGGCACAACAACATTGTTATTATGCGAATGGCGGATGAAGCAGATTAATAAGGCTTCTTCAATATTAAACCCATTTTTCAGGGGCCAAAGCTCTATGTTACTTGCCATTTGTTAGGAAACAAGTAAAAAATCGCGATAAAACATTTCTGTTGAAGCGAAGCATGGTTATTGAGCTTAAAAGCTATAGTAATAGTAAGTGAATAAAAGAAAAAGGGGGTTTTGAAGCTCTGGGCAAGAAAAGTGCAAATTCTTACTCAGAGCTAGGGAAAAGCGACTTAATTAGCTGGCTTTTTCCATTTTAGGTAGGTCAAACGCTTTTCTGAGTTGGTTGACGAACTCATCATCTTCACAAATGGTTTTGCCTGGGCTATCTGAGAGCTTAGCGACAGGCTTACCATTGCACTCGACGAGCTTAATCACAATATTCAACGGGGTTACATGTGGAATATTGCAGGTTAGACGAGTACCGATACCAAAAACAAGGTTAATCCGCTGATGAAAATAACGATATAACTCAAGTGCTTTTTGTAAGTCTAAGCTGTCAGAGAACACTAACGTTTTGCTCATCGGGTCAATACCCAATTTTTGGTAATGAGCGATGGCTTTTTCACCCCATTCGATTGGGTCCCCTGAGTCATGACGCAACCCTTGGTAGCGGTTTGCAAAGTTAGCATCAAAATCACGCAAAAAGGCATCCATGGTGATACAGTCAGTTAATGCCACACCTAGGTGATTAGGGTATTCATCAAGCCAGCTCTGCAATGCCTCACGTTGGCTATTTGCTAACTCAGGGCTGATTTGTTGATGGGCTTGGAACCATTCATGGGCTTGTGTGCCAACAGGGGATAAATCTAATTCGTGTGCAAGTTTGTAATTGCTCGTCCCAACAAGATAAGGAAACTCTTGTTTAAGCATTGAAACAATGGCGGATTGTACGTCGTAGGAGAAACGGCGGCGCGTGCCAAAGTCCATGAGCTTAAAGTTAGACAAATCAAGTTGGTGTTCATCGGCTTGTTGATAGAAAACATTTAGCAGCTTTTTGAGTTGCTGAACAGCATCATCAGGATGAATGTTTGGGTGCCTATCTTTTTGGATGATTTCACTGACCAATGCAAGGAGCGGTACCTCCCACATAATCACTTCACGCCAAGGCCCACTGATGCGGATCGCTAACTGACCTTCATTTGTGGTACTGACAACGACTTGTTCTGGGTTAAAGCGGAATGACTTTAACCACATAAGATAGTCTTCTTGGAAGAAAGGTAAGCGGCGGAGAAAATTCAGCTCATCATCAGAAAGTGACAATTTAGCCATTAACTGAATTTGTTGCCTAATTTCATCGGCGTAAGCACCTAAGATCTCACTGCTACGACAGCGGAACTCAGCGACAACCGGTACCTGGTGGTAACGGTGGAAAACGGCCTGCTGCATATGAAGCTTGTAAGCATCGGTATCAAGCAGTGATGTAATAATTGGTGTAGCGTCTAAATTCATGGCACGCAGACATCCTCGCGGAGCTTATCTTTACCACTAATGCTATTCATTTTTACTCTTGTTTTCCAAAAAGTCACAATGAGATAAAAGCAGCAATAGTCGTTAGCTAAATCGTTAAAGTTGCAAAAGTATACCCACTTTAGCAAAAGATAGAAGTGTTATTCTATCTCTTGTTTTCAAGGAGCACGGCAACCTAAATTCGCGTATTGCCTTTCTGTATTACTATGAAATCAAATAAATACGTTTTATGTATATTCTGCCCATAGAAACAGACAAAAGCATTAATCACGAAAAGATACTAACACGCCATAAAATATTTAATAGTGCTATAGCACCAACAAACAAACGAATTTTTAACAAAGTTAAGTAGGGTGAGACATACAAAGCTAACATAGCCATAAAAATAGATAACATTTTTTGATGAAAATGTTTCTCAAATCCATTCACATTATTGTGGCTTATAGTATTGTATAAGTATTAAAGCAGTACGATATTGAATATAACGAATTAAAAGGTTACTTATGACCCAGTTAAGACAAGCGAAATATCGTCAGGATTATCAAGCACCTGATTACACAATTACAGAAATTGACCTCGATTTTAATCTTGACCCAGTGAAGACAGTGGTTACCGCAGTAAGCAAGGTAAAACGCCTTAATCCGCAATCTTCAACGCTTGAACTCAATGGCGAAGATTTATCGTTAGTCAGCCTCGAAGTCGATGGCAAAGCATGGCAGGACTATAAAGAATCTGAAGGTAAATTGATTATTGAGTCATTACCTGAATCATTCACACTACGGATTGTGAATGAAATTAGTCCTGAAAAAAATACAGCGCTAGAAGGGCTATATGTTTCAGGTGAGGCGCTATGCACACAATGTGAAGCGGAAGGTTTTCGCCATATTACCTATTACCAAGACCGACCAGATGTGCTGGCTCGTTATACCACCACAATTACAGCAGATAAATCACGTTATCCTTATTTACTGTCAAATGGTAACCGTATCGCAGAAGGTGAGTTAGAAGATGGTCGCCATTGGGTTAAGTGGGAAGACCCATTCCCGAAACCAAGTTATTTATTTGCCTTAGTAGCAGGCGATTTTGACGTTTTAAAAGACAGCTTTGTGACTCGTAGTGGCCGTGAAGTTGCGTTAGAACTTTTTGTCGATAAAGGCAATTTAGACCGTGCTCCTTGGGCAATGCAGTCCCTGAAAAATGCCATGAAATGGGATGAAGAACGCTTTGGTTTAGAGTATGACCTTGATATCTATATGATTGTTGCCGTTGATTTCTTCAACATGGGAGCAATGGAAAATAAAGGGCTGAATGTCTTTAACTCTAAATATGTTTTAGCTAAAAGCGAAACCGCGACGGATAAAGATTATCTGAATATCGAATCTGTGATTGGCCATGAATATTTCCATAATTGGACAGGAAACCGCATTACTTGTCGTGACTGGTTTCAATTAAGCCTAAAAGAAGGGTTAACCGTTTTTCGCGATCAAGAATTTAGCTCTGATTTAGGCTCCCGCTCAGTTAACCGTATTAACAATGTCAAAGTGATGCGTTCAGCCCAGTTTGCTGAGGATGCAAGCCCAATGGCGCACCCGATCCGTCCTGACAAAGTCATTGAAATGAACAATTTCTATACCTTAACGGTGTATGAAAAAGGTTCTGAAGTTATTCGCATGATTCATACACTGCTCGGTGAGGAAATGTTCCAAGCGGGAATACAACTTTATGTTCATCGCCATGATGGCAGTGCGGCAACCTGTGACGATTTTGTGCAGGCGATGGAAGATGCATCAAATGTTGATTTATCACTATTTCGTCGTTGGTATAGCCAATCAGGGACACCAGTTTTAACTGTACGTGATGAATATTCACCAGAAAAACAGCAATATACCCTACATGTTAGCCAAATGACGCCACCTACAGCAGATCAAGCTGAAAAGAAACCATTGCATATCCCATTGGATATTGAGCTCTATGATGAGCAAGGTGGAATTATTACGCTAAAACGTGATGGCAGTGTTGTAAATTCAGTGCTAAACATTACGCAAGAAACTCAAACGTTTGTATTTGATGAGGTGACAAGACGTCCAGTTCCATCCTTATTACGTGAGTTTTCAGCCCCTGTAAAATTAGATTACAACTACACGGATGAGCAATTAGCTTTCTTGATGCAGCATGCAAGCAATGAATTTGCTCGTTGGGATGCCGCGCAGCAACTAATTAATAATTATGTAAAAATTAACGTGGCTCATTATCAAAACGGCGAGGCATTAGTTTTGCCTGAGTCGGTGGTTGATGCTTTCCGTGGGGTATTATTAAGTGATTCGATTGATCCTGCGTTAGTCGCATTGATATTAACATTACCTTCCGAAAATGAGCTTGCCGAATTATTTACGGTTATCGACCCTGTCGCAATCCATGAAGTGGTGAACTTTATCCATCATCAATTAGCGGTAGAAATGCATGATGAACTTCTCTCTGTTTATCGTTCCATTAATATTGATGGCTATCGTGTTGATCACCAAGATATTGCTAAACGCTCATTGCGTAACATTTGCCTGCAATACTTAGCCGCGGGTGACGATAGCGAGCTGGCGAACAAATTAGTGCTGGAACAATACCAATCAGCGGATAACATGACGGATTCGTTGGCTGCATTGACCGCAGCAAATGAATCACAGTTAGCTTGTAAAGAGCAGTTAATGGCAGACTTTGATGAGCGTTGGCACCATGACGGGTTAGTTATGGATAAGTGGTTTACATTACAAGGCGCAAATCCAGCGAAAGAAGCCCTTACCAATGTACGTGAATTATTGAATCACCGTTCATTTAGTATGAGCAATCCTAACCGTGTTCGCTCACTTGTTGGTGCCTTCACTGCAGGGAATCCAGTTAATTTCCATGCAGAAGATAGCAGTGGTTATCAATTCTTGTATGAAATTTTAGTCGATCTGAATACGCGTAATCCACAGGTAGCATCAAGACTGATTGAGCCGTTGATCCGTTTAAAACGTTATGATGCAAAGCGCCAAGCACAGATGCGCAAAGTGCTTGAACAGTTAAAAGCGCTTGATAACCTTTCTGGTGATCTATTTGAAAAAATAACCAAAGCGTTAGAAAGCTAATTTATATAGCTAGCCAATTATTGGTTTTAATAAGCCGCTAAAATTTAATTTAGCGGCTTATTATTATTTATGACAAAAGTGGAATATTAAATGAGAGATAACTCTCATAAAATGGTTGTTTTTCCCTCGAAAACCCAGACAAATGCATTTTTATTGATTTTTTCGTGGTAAAAGGGCAATAAGATAGGGTAATCTGTAGCGCGTTTTATCCGACGAAAAAATCGCATGTATGAATGAAAGCTCGGCAAATTGTATTTGGCGGGGTTTTAGCGTGCGATATGATGTCTACTCTATTGAAACGTACTAGTAAAAATAGGTTATTGGATATGCTATATCACCTTGCCCGCAAGGCACTATTCCAGTTCGACCCCGAAAAAGCGCATGAATTGACTTTTCGCCAGCTTCAACGTTTAAATCATTCCCCTTTCCAATGTCTTATTCGCCAATCAGTTGCCACTAAGCCCGTTCAATGTATGGGGCTTTCCTTCAAAAACCCACTAGGGCTTGCTGCGGGTTTAGATAAAGACGGTGAATGTATTGATGCATTTGGCGCAATGGGTTTTGGGTTTATAGAAATTGGTACAGTAACTCCTCGTCCCCAATCTGGTAATGATAAACCGCGGTTATTTCGACTTGTAGAAGCTGAAGGTTTAATTAACCGGATGGGCTTTAATAATAAAGGTGTCGATAACCTTGTCGAGAACGTCAAGAAATCGAATTACGGTGGGGTCATTGGAATCAATATAGGTAAAAATAAAGATACGCCTGTTGAACAAGGTAAAGATGATTATTTAATTTGCATGGATAAGGTCTATGCTCATGCAGGTTATATTGCTATTAATATCTCCTCACCAAATACGCCAGGGTTACGTACATTACAATATGGCGAAGCGCTGGATGATTTATTAAGTAGCATAAAAGCAAAACAACTGGAATTACAATTACAGTACCAAAAATATGTGCCTGTTGCTGTAAAGGTTGCGCCTGATTTATCTGAAGAGGAAATTATCCAAGTTTCAGATAGCCTAGTCAGACATAATATCGATGGCGTTATTGCAACGAATACCACGTTAGATCGTTCTTTGGTTCAAGGGATAAATCATTGCAATGAAGCAGGTGGATTAAGCGGTCGTCCTGTACAATTAAAAAGCACACAAGTTATTAAGATTATTTCGCGTGAATTAAATGGCAAACTGCCAATAATTGGAGTGGGTGGAATTGATTCCCTTACTGCAGCACGTGAAAAAATGGAAGCGGGTGCCTCTTTAATTCAAATTTATTCTGGTTTTATTTACCATGGGCCAAAATTAATTAAAGATATTGTTAATCATATCTAGTAATAAATTGTAAATTTACCTATCAAGGGGGTTTATTTATTCCCCCTTTTAAACTATATTGCTAATAGTGGCTATTTTTGTATCAAATTGAACTCAATTTTTAGTAGATTTGCTATTTAGATAACAATATTATCCGGGTATTTCTAACGTATCTTATTTAGTAGATCCAATTTTTAGCATATAAAAATAAGCCCTAGAGTAAATTTAGAAAGGATCACTATAGAGATCATTTCTGCTATATTTACCGGTAAATCGCTAAAGGGTCGTTTATGAATATTAAACCTGATGATCATTGGCGTTGGTATTTTGATCATGACCATAATAGGGTGATGTTAGATCTCGCCAACGGCATGATATTTCGTTCATGTTTTCCTGCTAAGATGCTAACGGTTTTTGCTCGTAATGAGATGCCATTTAGTATCGAAGATGCAGGTGAATATTATTTATTCGATGAGCAGGCTAAAAGATTAAATATTACTCAAGAAGAAAGAGCTGAATTAGTCTTAAATAGCTTAGTTGCTTTTCGTTTTTTAAAACCACAGATGCCAAAGAGTTGGTATTTTTCTTCATTTCACTATATTAATGAACCTAAGCAGGGGCAAATAATTCAAGTGTGTTTAGAAAATACAAACCAGTACTTCACATTTATTATTGCTGAAGCTGGCCCATCTGCGAGTTTATGTTTATTAGCAGAACCAATCTTAGAATTACCCGATCGAACTTTACGGTTTTGCGATCCAATTAAGATCATGAACGATCGCATGCTTGAATATTCATCTAAAGTTAAACGTCAATTATATGGTAATGCTATTTAAATGATCGGCAAAGATCTAGTGAAAAATAGTTAAATAAATAGGTTTCTTTGCTAATTTAATTAATCTAGTTTTGAGTGTTTAACACCATCTGAGAATTACTCCGCTGATGGTGTTAAAAAGCAAAACCAACATTTAGTTAAACGCTAATTTAACCGCTGTTTTTGGGATACAGCTGCAGGCGAGTATGTAACCGTTTTCTTTGATGGCACTTTGTTTTAATGGAGTGACTTCCCCAGAAATAAGCTTAATTTTACAGCGACCACAAATACCTGCTCGACACGAATAAGGGATAGTTAAACCATGGGATTCTAATTGTTCAAGGATCACATTTTGGTTATCACCTGTATATTCTGTTTCCTCAAAAACTAAACTGACATTATTGGCTTGAGTATTTAATTTATTAGCTGCTAGGTCATTTTCCCGCTCTTGAACTAAATATTGTTTTGCAGGTTTAGTTTCTAATACCGTCAGGGTATCACCAACACGAATAACACCTGTATTTTTGATAATCACATTTTGGCCAAAATCGACATCGCCGGTTTCATCTGAACGGAAGGTTTGTAGTGTTGCAAGTGGTTCACTGTGGGGGTGTTTAATCCCTTTTTCTGGGCTAACAGTCGTTAAAATGCATCGGCTACATGGCCTATCTAATGTAAAGACGACATCACCAATTTGAATAGTTTTCCATGTATCTTCTTCAAACGGCTTGGCGCCAGTAATAATTAAGTTGCCACGAAACTGTTCTAATTTAATACTGGCAGGGCATCGACGTTGCAGGTCTTGGACAGAAGCTTCGTTGATCAGTAAAAAGGGATAGCCGTCAGCAAAAGACATTGGCACATCTTGGTATTCTTTGACGCGGCGAGAAAGCTGAGGACTAAGCCAGCGTAGTTGTACAGGTTCGTCAAAAAAGCTAGTTAACCAACTATTTATCGCTTCAGGGGCAATAAGTGCGTGAAAATGATTGCCCCAAACTTCAGTAGGGCTCTGTTTCTCATCAAAGTCCTGATACAATACTGTTGCACTTTCGCCATTTGGTGCTCGCAAGTGAAGACCATTATTGAGCATTACCGGTGTAAAAAGTAACATTTGTGGATATTTTCTCGCCGTAATAAATTTACCTTCCAGCGTGGTTACCATAAAATTACGATCAAAAGTCAAACCGCTAATATCAGCGAAGGCGTGGGATAAACGAACTCCTCGCATAGATTTAACTGGGTGTGTATAAAGGCGCGAAAGCGTTATCATTTTTTAATCCTTATAATTGTGCGTAGCAACTTTATGACAACTGCATAAGATTAGCTATAATGCGCAACAATTTTTCATCCAAATTGGTAATAAATACTATGAATTCTCTGTTTGCCAGCACAGCTCGCGGCCTTGAAGAACTACTGAAAACGGAATTAGAATCGCTTGGCGCTAGCCAATGCAAAGTGGCCCAGGGGGGTGTCTATTTTCAGGCCGACGAACGTGTTATGTACCAAAGCCTACTGTGGAGTCGGCTGGCATCGCGTATTTTATTGCCACTGAATGATTTTGACGTCTACAGTGACTTAGATTTGTATCTTGGTGTGCAAGCTATCGACTGGAGTGAGATTTTCTCCGTCAATGATACCTTTGTTGTTCATTTTACAGGGACTAACGAAGAAATTCGCAACAGCCAATACGGTGCATTGAAAGTTAAAGATGCTATCGTAGACAGCTTCGTACGTAAGCTTGATCAGCGCCCTGATGTCGCTCGCCAGCAAGCAGATATTCGTATCAACGTCTACCTTAATAAAGAAAGAGCCAGTGTGGCACTCGATTTAAGTGGTGACTCGCTACATATACGTGGCTACCGTGATTTGGCAGGCCAAGCGCCCTTAAAAGAGACACTGGCAGCAGCAATTATTAACCGTTCTGGTTGGCAACAAGGAACACCATTGGTCGATCCGATGTGCGGTTCAGGAACACTGTTAATTGAAGCTGCAATGATGGCAACAGATAAAGCCCCGGGATTACACCGTACTCATTGGGGCTTTTATGCATGGTCGAAATTTAACGCGGAACTTTGGCGTGAATTAACCACAGAAGCGCAAGTTCGTTTCCGCCAAGGTTTGAAAGAGACGACATCACGTTTTTATGGTTTTGATATTGATAAGCGTGTACTTGAAATGGCTCGTGCGAACGCGCGTCGTGCAGGGTTACAAGACTTAATCACCTTTAAGCAAGGTGATGCCGCAGCATTGGAAAACCCAGTTAACACCGATACGATAGGAACAATTATCAGTAACCCGCCTTATGGTGAGCGTTTAGAAAGTGAGCCTGCTTTAATTGCGCTACATAGCCAATTAGGGCGTATCGTGAAGGCTCGCTTCCCTGGGTGGCGTTTATCGATTTTTAGTGCTTCTCCTGAGTTACTTAGCTGTTTGCAACTGCGTTCAGAGCGTGAATTTAAGGCCAAGAATGGTCCTTTAGATTGCGTTCAAAAGAATTATCAATTAGCGGCTACACCGTCAGAAACTATCGCGGAAATTTCACCTGATTTTGCAAATCGTTTACGTAAAAATATCAAAAAATTAAGTAAATGGGCAAAACAACAAGGTATTGATAGTTACCGTGTTTATGATGCGGATTTACCGGAATACAATGTTGCGGTTGATATTTATGGCGATAAAGTGGTGATTCAAGAATATGCACCACCAAAAACCGTTGATGAACGTAAAGCTCGTCAACGCTTATTTGATGTGATCACTGCAACAATGAATGTGCTAGAACTGACATCGAATCAGCTAGTGTTAAAAACACGCCAGCGCCAAAAAGGTAAGCAGCAATATGAGAAATTAGCCCAAAAAGACGATTTCTTTTTAGTACAAGAATACAATGCAAAAATGTTGGTGAATTTGACGGACTATCTAGATACGGGGTTATTCCTTGACCATCGTATTGCCCGTAAAATGTTAGGCCAAATGAGTAAAGATGCGGATTTCCTAAACTTGTTCTGTTATACCGGTACTGCCACTGTGCATGCAGGGCTTGGTGGCGCGAAAAGCACCACTTCCGTCGATATGTCACGTACTTATCTTGAGTGGGCTGAAAAAAACCTACAAGCGAATGGGCTAACAGGTCGTCAGCATCGTTTAATTCAAGCGGATTGCTTGAGTTGGCTGGCAAATAGCCGGGAGCAATTTGATTTGATCTTTATTGATCCGCCAACATTTTCAAATTCAAAACGCATGGATGGTACATTTGATGTACAACGGGATCATATCCAATTGATTACCCATCTAAAACGGTTATTGCGCCGTGGTGGAACCGTGATGTTTTCTAATAACAAACGCGGTTTCAAAATGGATCTTGAAGCAATTAAAGAATTAGGATTACAAGCACAAGAAATCACAGCTAAAACACTGTCAGAAGATTTTGCTCGTAACCGTCAAATACATAACTGCTGGTTAATTAGCCACGCAGAGTAAGGATAGAATCAATGGCTTTAATTAATTTGTCGGGTGCATACCTTTCGTTTAGTGATGCCCCATTACTGGATAATACCGAAATTCATATCGAAGATAACGAACGTGTGTGTTTGGTTGGTCGCAACGGTGCGGGTAAATCGACATTAATGCGAGTGTTAACGAAAGAGCAGCCGCTGGATGATGGCCAGTTAATTTACGAGCAAGACTTGATTGTTGCTCGCTTACAGCAAGATCCACCGCGTAATATTGAAGGCACTATTTTTGATTTTGTGGCTGAAGGCGTTGCAGAACAAGCTCAGTACCTCAAAGATTATCACCATGTTGCGAAAGAGGTCGAAACTGACCCGAGCGAGAAAAATTTAAATAAATTAGCTGAATTGCAAGAGGTGTTGGATAACCGTAATTTATGGTTATTAGACTCTCGTATCAGTGATGTCCTGAAAAAACTCGGTTTACCTGCGGATGCAGAACTGTCTTCATTATCAGGTGGTTGGTTACGTAAAGCGGCTTTGGGCCGTGCGTTAGTGAGTAACCCGAGAGTATTATTTTTAGATGAGCCAACCAACCACTTAGATATTGAAACAATTCTTTGGCTGGAAAATTTCTTAAAAGATTTCCAAGGTAGTATCGTATTTATTTCCCATGACCGTTCATTTATCCGCAATATGGCAACCCGTATTATTGATTTAGACCGTGGGCAATTGTCTTCTTGGCCGGGTAATTATGATGACTACTTGGTGAACAAAGAAGAAGCTTTGCGTGTAGAAGAGATGCAAAATGCAGAATTCGACCGTAAATTAGCCCAAGAAGAGACGTGGATCCGCCAAGGTATTAAAGCGCGTCGTACTCGTAATGAAGGGCGTGTTCGTGCACTGAAAGCGCTACGCGTAGAGCGTTCAGAGCGTCGTGAAGTGATGGGCACAGCGAAAATGCAAGTCGGTGAAGCAGCTCGTTCTGGCAAAATTGTATTTGAAATGGAAAATGTGAATTACCAGATTGATAATAAAGTACTGGTAAAAGATTTTTCAGCTCAAGTATTACGTGGTGATAAAATCGCTTTAGTTGGGCCAAATGGTTGTGGTAAAACAACATTGTTGCGCTTAATGCTAGGGGATTTACAAGCAGACAGCGGACGAGTGCATTGTGGTACTAAGTTGGAAGTTGCTTATTTCGACCAGCATCGTGCGGCATTAGACCCAGATAAAACCGTGATGGATAACTTGGCAGAAGGCAAACAAGAAGTCATGGTAAATGGTAAGCCACGCCATGTTCTAGGCTATTTGCAAGATTTTATGTTCCCACCAAAACGTGCGATGACACCTGTTCGAGCACTTTCAGGCGGTGAGCGTAACCGGTTACTGCTCGCGCGTTTATTCCTAAAACCAAGTAACTTATTGATCCTCGATGAACCGACTAACGACCTTGATGTCGAAACTTTAGAGTTACTTGAAGAATTAGTTGATGGTTACCAAGGAACGGTTTTACTGGTCAGCCATGACCGAGAATTTGTCGATAACAGCGTGACAGAGTGCTGGATCTTCGAAGGTAATGGGGTTATTAACCGTTTTGCTGGTGGGTATTACGATGCTCAACAGCAAAAAGCACAAACCGTGAGTTTGAAAGCAGAACAAACGGGTAAAGTGGCTAGCCAAGATAAGCAGACGAAATCGAAAGAAACGGTAAAACGTTCAAATAAGCTCAGTTACAATTTATTACGTGAATTGGAACAATTACCAGCAAAATTGGAACAACTTGAAAGTGAAATTGAAGCGCTGCAAGCTCAAGTTGGTGATGCTGATTTTTTCAACCAACCACATGATGTAACAGAAAAAACGCTGAGTCAGTTAGCGGCAAAAGAAGCTGAGTTAGAGCAAGCGTTTGACCGTTGGCAAGAGCTTGAATTGCTGAAAAACGGCTAATTACGTTTTAATTAAAGGAGCAAATACACTTTGTGCAACCATGAGTCTCATGAACATGTGCTTTGTCCTCAGTGTGACATGTTGGTTGCAGTCCCTGAATTGGAGCAAGGGAGCAAGGCAACGTGTCCACGCTGCGAGACCACATTGGTCTCAAAGTGGCGATATCCGTATAAGCAGCCAGCAGCATATGCCTTCAGTGCATTAATTATGTTGTTTGTTGCCTGCTTATTCCCCTTTGTTAAGATGGGGGCCGCAGGGATTGAAAATGAAATCTCGTTATTTCAAATAATTGAAATTATAGCAACCACACGTTATAGCGGTCTGGCACTCTTTTTTCTATTTTTTTCATTGATTATTCCTGCATTTTGCATGATCACAATTATTCTTTTAGGGTTGCAAGTTCATATTCCTAAAAGTATCAAAGTGGTGATAACCCGCATTTTGTTCCAAATGAAAGCGTGGTGCATGGCTGAGATTTTTTTAGCGGGAGTCTTAGTCAGCTTTGTTAAATTGATAGCTTACGGTGATATTGGCATTGGGTTAAGCTTTTTACCTTATTGTGCGTATTGCATGCTACAAGTAAGGGCTTTTCAATGCTTAGATCGCCATTGGCTGTGGAACCGAATTGAAGCGGCTCCGAAGCTAGATAGGCGGTTAATCGTGGGCCAGACAGGTATTAAACAAGACGTACGTTTATGCCTAGTGTGTACGGCGATTTTACCTGCCGAACAATCAAAATGTCCACGTTGTCACTCCCATGGCAGTGTACGTAAAAACCAAAGTTTACAATGGACTTTGGCGCTTTTAGTCACATCAATTATGTTGTATATCCCTGCTAATGTGTTGCCAATGATGACTACTAATACGTTGGGAACGGCATTAAATTCAACCATTATTGATGGTGTGATTTTGTTGTGGGAAGACGGGTCATATCCTGTTGCCATGGTGATTTTTGTGGCCAGTATCATGGTACCTACATTGAAAATGATAGGAATTGCGTGGCTTTGCCTAGATTCTAAAGGGTACGGTAATCGCGACCCGCATCGTATGCACTTTATTTATGAGCTGGTGGAATATGTCGGCCGTTGGTCAATGATAGATGTGTTTGTTATCACTATTTTAGCCTCTTTGGTTCAAATGGGGCAATTGATGAATATTGTCCCTGCGATGGGGATTATTTTCTTTGGTGTGGTTGTTATTCTCACAATGTTTGCAGCGATGACCTTTGACCCTAGATTAACATGGGACCGCTGTGAAAGAAAAAATGCAGTAAATACTGTTGAACAAGAAGGAGTCATCGGGTGACTGATAAAGAAACACCACAGGCCAATGCCAAAATTAGCAAGCTAAAAAGTTGGTCGCCTGTATGGGTGATCCCAATAGTGACGCTCTTGCTTGGTGCTTGGGTCTTATTTTACCACTTTAGCAACCAAGGCCCAGAAGTGACATTAATCACTTACAATGCTGAAGGAATAGAAGCGGGTAAAACGAAAATTAAAAGTCGCAGCGTTGATATTGGCGTTGTGGAAAGCGTGACACTCGATGATAATTTTAGTCGAGTGATCATTAAAGCGCGCTTGAACAATGAAATGAAAGAGTTGCTACGTACCGATTCCGCGTTTTGGATTGTAAAACCGACAATCGGTCGTGATGGTGTCACTGGGCTGGGCACATTACTTTCAGGTGCTTATATTGAGCTTCAACCGGGGTTAGCGGCAAAAGAGCATTTCGAGTTCACTCTGTTGGATACCCCTCCTCTTGCATCACCAGATGCTAAGGGCATTCGTGTGGTACTGGTGAGTGATAAAGCAGGGCAATTAAACCCAGGTGACCCTGTATTATTCCGTGGTTACCGAGTCGGTTCTGTTGAAACTAGCAACTTTGATATGGATAAGCGTGATATGCGCTACCAATTATTTATCAATGCGCCGTATGATAAATTAATTAGTTCAAATGTACGTTTCTGGAAAGACAGTGGTATTGCTTTTGATATGTCATCCCAAGGTGTTCACGTTGAAATGGGCTCAATTGCTACACTGCTTACTGGTGGTGTGAGTTTTGATGTTCCAACGGGATGGGTTCCAGGTGCAAATGTGAAGGAAAATACGGAATTTCAACTGTTTGACAACCAAAGCAGTATTCAAAACTCTTTGTATACACAGTATCAAGATTTTGTCTTATTTTTCTCCGACTCAGTGCGAGGCTTGCAACCAGGCGCGCCGGTCGAGTTCCGGGGTATTCGTTTAGGTACTGTTGCACAAGTGCCTTTTTATACGGAAGGTTTAGACCAATCTCTGGATAATGACTTTAGAATTCCTGTTTTGATTCATATTGAGCCAGAACGTTTCTCTAAAGATGTTGGCAAGAATTTTAATTTAAAAAATGAATTAAATTTAGCATTGAAAGATGGCTTGAGAGCATCATTAAAATCAGGAAATTTACTAACTGGCGCATTATTTGTTGACTTGGATTTTGTGCAAAATGCAGAGCCTTATAAAGGCCCAATGGTGGTTGCTGGCTATAAAATTATCCCAACAACCAGTGCAGGGTTAGCGCAAATTCAACAAAAAGTCATTGCAGTGTTAGATAAAATTAACAATATGCCAATTGAACCGATGCTTAATCAAACCACACAAACATTGGCAGAAGGGCAAAAAGTTGTTAAAGAAGCTAATGCTATGTTAGCACAGCTTAACAAAGTGATGGCGAGTAAAGAGTTCCAGAATTTACCTCATGACTTGCAAAAAACACTGCAAGAAATGAACCGAGCAATGCAAGGTTTCCAACCTGGTTCACCAGCTTATAATAAAATGGTGGATAACATGCAGCGTTTAGACCAAGTATTGAGAGAAGTTCAGCCACTTTTACGTACCTTGAATAATAAGAGTAATGCACTAGTTTTTGAAGCTGAACCCACGAAGGATGTTGAGCCTAAAGGAGTGAAAAAATAATGAGATATTTATTATCGATATTTGTTTTGTTATTGGCGGCTTGTAGTAGTACCCCAGAGAAAAAGTACTACCAATTGCCAATGAAAACTCCTCAGATACAATCTGCCGAGGTGATGGATAAAGGCCAAGTATGGTTGCAGCGTATTATGTTATCGGATGTACTGACGTCAAATGGTATTACCTACCAAACGACAGATGTCAGTTATACCAATGCAAGTACCCACTTATGGGCTAGCCCATTAGAGCAACAACTTGGGCAGTCGATGGTGAGTGAATTATCTGCAGCATTACCTGAAAAATTGGTATCGTTGCAGCCATTACAGAACTCACCGGATACACTTGATATCACTTTAACGGCCTTTAATGGGCGGTATGACGGGAAAGTATTAGTGCAAGGTTTCTGGACTTACTCTCATGATAACAACGTGATCCGCCGTAATTTTGATGTACAGTTAGATCAAAATGAAGATGGCTATCCAGAGTTAGTCCGTACGTTATCGATGGGGTGGCAGCAAGTGGCTGAGAGCATTGCGAAAGAAATAGATAAATACTAGTTATTGGCAACTATTTAAGTAAATTATATTAAATGCACCTTGAATATATGTAGTTTTATATATTTCAGGTGCATTATTATTTTTATCAAATATAGATATTCTTTTAATTTATATATTAGTGAACAATAACTTCTTTTATTCGCTAATATTATGATAAATAAAAGAATGTTTTTATTTTTAATTTAAATCAATGAGTTATGCTAATTGTCACATACAAGTCACACTTATGCTATTTATGACAAATATATGAAAATCTTTACTTGATTTTTTTATCAACGGGCGCTATTTCTATAGAGTACCTATTAAAAAATAGTAGGTGCTGTTTTCTTTTCCATTTAAATGATGAGGGAAGTAAGGCATGAAAAGACAGAAGCGAGACCGTTTAGAAAGAGCTTTATCAAGAGGTTATCAAGCAGGTTTAGCGGGGCGTTCTAAAGAGATGTGCCCATATCAAGCAGTAGATGCTCGGTCGCATTGGCTAGGTGGTTGGCGAAAGGCGATGGAGGACCGAACCGTAGCGGTAGTATAATCCCCATATTCTTTGATCCTTTAGGTTAAATAGCCTGTACTGATTTTCTTGCGTATTTTTGGGTTTTCAAGTTAAAGAGATCAATCAATTTAAGAACCTCCGCCATTGCGGAGGTTTGCATTTCAAAGCTTAGAATGCGCTCGTGTCTTTAAAAAGACCCACTTTTAAGTCTGTTGCAGTATAAATTAATTTACCATCAACTAATACTTCACCGTCTGCTAAACCCATAATCAGTTTACGGTTGATCACGCGTTTAAAGCTGATGCGATAAGTGACTTTTTTCGCGGTAGGGAGAACTTGGCCAGTAAATTTAACTTCGCCAACGCCTAACGCACGCCCTTTACCTTCACCACCGAGCCAGCCAAGGTAGAAGCCAACTAACTGCCACATTGCATCAAGGCCTAAACAGCCTGGCATGACAGGGTCGTTTGTAAAGTGGCAGCCAAAGAACCAAAGGTCCGGATTAATATCCAGTTCAGCTTCCACATAACCTTTGTTAAATGTACCACCATCTTCAGTCATACTGACGATACGATCCATCATCAACATGTTTCCTGATGGCAATGGAGGACCATTTTCTCCAAATAACTCGCCTTTACCAGAAGCAATTAAATCATCTTTTGTGTAGGATCCGCGTTTCTCAACCATGTTCTTAAGATAGCCTTTATTATGTGTAGGGCTACAGGATAGCGTACACTTGTACGCTGAACAACTCCGATCTGCTATTTTTTACGCAATCTTTACTCAACTCATCCATTTTAAGAACCAAGGGAGTCTAGCTTTATCAGGTGAGTTTGCTTGGTTGATTCGTTCTTGAATTAAAGCTAACAGGTGTACATTTTCCTCTTCAGCTTGTTGTTCAAAGTAAGGCTGCTTAGTGAGTAAAGTAATGGCTTGGGCAACATGTTCAACAGGCCAAATATGGAATTGACCTTTTTGTACCGCTTCAACGACAGCCGACTTGGTGCATAAATGGCGCACATTTGCCATTGGGATGATGACACCTTGACTACCAGTTAATCCTCGTTTTTCACAGATATCGAAGAAGCCTTCAATTTTCTCATTTACCCCACCAATAGGTTGGACATAACCAAATTGGTCAACAGCACCGGTGATGGCAATTTGCTGATCAATAGGTTGTAGAGCTAATGCACTAATTAAAGCACACAGCTCTGCGAGCGATGCGCTATCACCATCAACTTCACCATAGGATTGCTCAAAGACGATAGAGGCGGAAAAAGGCTGAGGTTGTTCTAATTTAAGCTCGTAATTTAAATAGGCTTGCATGATCATCATACCTTTGGCATGAATATTACCGCCTAGTTCGGCTTTACGTTCTACATCTGTAAATTCACCATCACCTAAATGCGCAACACAGGTGATTCGCGAAGGTTCGCCAATGGCATCTGGGTGCCCCGGGTATTGCAAAACAGACAAACCATTAACTTGCCCGATGACTTCGCCTTCGGTTTTAACAAAGATTTGTTCTTGTAAAATATCATCTTGAGTACGTTCAGCAAGAAAACTGTGGCGCCATTGGCGATTTTCATTTGCTTGATTAAATGACTCTTGAGTTAGCAAATGGTTAACATGGTAATGGCTGGCATCGACAAGAGATCGAACTAACCAAAGAATATCAAGAGGAAGATTAAATTTATCTTCACAGTAACGTACAGCTTGTTGGATAAAAGGAAGCCAACCTTCAGGCGAAATATTCGGTAGTTTATTCGAATCAATAATGGATTTTATGTAACGCATCCATAAGGCCAATTGCTCTTCATCCTCGAAGAACATAATAGGCTCATATTCGCCATAAATAGCGCAGCTAAATAGCTCCGGTGCTGTAAATTCAAATTCTTCTAAAGCGAGTCGGTCACCAACAATAATAACTTTAAGTTCTAAGGGGTGTGGCTCAATTTCAATTGGTAAAGGTTGATTTTCAGAATAAGGTAACCATTCAAGTTGTTGACGGTTAACCATATTTTTTAGGCGAGCCCACATTAAAGGCTGGCTAATTAATGCACTAGCTGCGATAACTAATATGCCGCCATTGATTTGATGAAGTAAGCCAGGCACTAAATTCAAGGACGGGGTGACATAGCCGAATAATTGTTCAGGTTCTATCCAATTACGGTAAGCGATTTTTTCACGAGAAGAAAAACGGCTTTTAACACCATTTTTCCACTGAAAAAGTCGGTTATCTTCAGATAACTGATAATCACCATCAATGGTGTTGATCTCTGCTAGCAGGGGGGTAATTGCATTAACATAAAGGCTAAGATATGTCTCACTTTCATCAGACTTGATAAACATAAAGCGTGTTTGGGCAAATTCATCAACAAAATGTTGTATGCCATCAGACAGCCTAGGCTGAATGTCTGACAAAATTGCAGGGGGCAACGTTTCTGAAGATACAAATTTCGTCTGAAATGACGATAAGTTAGGAATTAGGCCTTGCCATGTTAGTTCTTGACTGATCACTATAATTATCTGCTATTAATAGGGTTATAAATAAAATGCCTGCCAATAAGCTGGGCGTATATGCCTGAACAAGGTTTATTTAATAAATTTGCTAAATAACATTGTTTGTTTTATAAACAAAATTCAGGCTAATTCATTACCCAATGGGCAAGCCTGTTATATTAGCCTTTGATAGGCAATCTTGCAGCAATAATTGTTGAATTATCGACTAGAATAACGAAAACATAAACACAATAGGTAGTGTCATTGGCCAAGTTAAACCAATTAGTATGGCGCTCAGTAAACGCATAAAACAGTTAGGGTCTTTTGTAACGAGTAAGGTAAATAGCATTGCGCATACTCCGCCAATCCCATAGATGACGAGTATGTATTCAAATGTGGACATGCAGTTTTATTAATTTGTTAACAGATAGGGGCAGATTGTACACTATTTTCACAAGGGTAGGTTGTCTTCTTTACTGAAAAAGTGAATATTCTACTAAATCGAATATCTGCTTGAGTATTTTGTTTATAATCTTGCTAATATAAAGATAGGTTCAATTTTCTTCAGGAAAAATTATGAAATATCAGCAGCTTGAAAATCTTGAATGTGGCTGGAAATGGGAATACCTCGTCAATAAAGCAAGAGGTGGTGAAGCTATTACCCGTTATATAGAAAGAAGCGCAGAAAAAGAAGCGATAGACTTGCTGCTAAAAATGGAAAATAGACCGATTGATGTACTAAAGTGGATCTCTTTGCATATGAATCCTGAGCTTGATAATCGAATGAAACAGAGTATTCGAGCGAGGCGTAAACGTCATTTTAATGCAGAACATCCCCATACACGTAAGAAATCAATAGATTTAAATTTTTCGGTGTGGCAGCGTTTGTCTAATCTTGCAGTGAAGCGTAATAAAACGTTGTCTGAAACTATTATTCAGTTGATTGAAGATGCAGAACATAAAGATAAATACGAAAGCCAGATGAGCTCATTAAAGCAAGATTTACAAGCGATCCTCGGGACGTCAAAGGAAAAGGATAATTAACAAAGGTTAGCGGCTCATTACTGTTGTATGTATTCAAGTAGTATGCTTTTATTACGAGATATTTATTTTAAAGTGAATTTTTATATCGTTCCTATTATTCTAATAGTAAAAAAAACCCCAATATTAATTGGGGTTTTTATGTTCAGTTCGAAATTCAAACTAGGGCTAAGAATTAAGCACCTGGTTGAGTTACAACTTCAGTTGTACCTTGGATTTCGATTTCAACGCGACGGTCTGGTGCTAAACACTCGATCAGAGCAGCACGGCCTTTAACATCGTCACATTTGTTACCAGTTACTGGATCTTCTTTACCACGGCCTTCTGCAGCGATTGCGCTAGCTGGAACGCCTTTAGCAACTAAGTAGTCAACTACAGACTGAGCACGTTTTTGTGACAGTGGCAGGTTGTAGTTTTGTGAACCGATACGGTCAGTGAAACCAACTACCAGTACGCGACCTTGAGTTGGGTCGATGCTGCTAAGTTCGTTGTACAGCTCATTCAGAGCTTCTTGACCTTCTGGTTTCAGGCTTGCTTTGTTGAAGTTAAACAGAACGTCTGAACGCAGAGTAAAACGTTTGTTTTCAACAACTGGAGCAGGAGCTACAACTGGAGCTGGAGCAACAACTGGAGCATCAGCTTGACCGAAACGGTAAGCAACACCAACACTCAGCATGCCGTTGTCTGGACGAGTACCGATATTGTCTTTGTCACCTAAGTTGCTAACCCATTGGTAGTCTAAACGAGTCGCCCACTCTGGAGTGATTGCGTACTCAAGACCCAATGCGTATACAGGTGCAACGCCAGTGTCAGTTTCTTTGAAACGTTCGCCATTTTGGTGAGCTTTAGCTTCAGTACGGTAAACCATACCACCTAAACGAGTGTAAACGTCTAAGTCATCAATGATTGGATAGCTTAATTTGGTAGTTAATGAAACACCCATAGATTTCAGGTCACCGCTGTTACCAGCGCCTTTGTATTTCATTTTACCGAACCAATCGTAGCCTAGCTCAAAGCCTAAGTATTGGTTATATTGGTAACCAGCGTAGGCACCTGCACCGATTGTGTCACGGTCAGTGCTGTTACCAACAGTGCCCCAACCTGCATAGTCTGTACCAGTTTTTGCTGGGTTCAGGCTAGTGTCTTCATAGTGAGACCAACCTAATTTAGCACCGGTATACCAAGTGTTATCTTTTGGAGCTGCTTGTGCAACGGTTGCAAAAGCTGCTACTGCCACTGCTACTGCGATAGCTGTTTTTTTCATTTTTACGCCTCGTTATCATCCAATATTGGCTTGGCTTCGCTGAGCCTTATTATATGCCATTGGTTTAATTTACTTGCTAGGTTTCGCAGACATTATCTACAAAAAAATAATAAAAGTAAAAAAATAATGCCATAAGCCGAACAAGCTAAAGTCTACAACGAACTTAAAAAGATACAAGTAGAGTGAGCAATAATCGTTAAAAAAAGTATTTTTTTAGTGTATAAATCAGAGAGATATGTATATTTTTCGTAATGATTATTTTTTATCTATCTGATTGATCTACAATACTTTTAATTTAACTTTAGAGATAAATATTTCTAAAGGTTAAATTTAGTAAGAAAATTCTTAATCTTAGCTAGTGATAATGATTTGAGTGAATTTTTAAGTGGTTTGGCTGTCCTGCATGTGCGCTAACCATATTATATGTTTCTTGTGGGCGCATAATTAAACCGATAGAACGACCTTCTTGAGCTGCATATTGTAAGCGAACAAAATCTTGCTCGCTTATTTCCGGTAGCCACCCTAGAACTACACTATAATTACCACTTCTTAGTGCTTTTTCCATAGCATCAATCGTAGTGATATCTTCCATATGATTTAATTGCATAACTTTATGAGTAGGTATACCTGATTGTTCTAACCAGTGTTTACTTAGCCTTTTATTTGGAGTTAGCCAAAGTAACCAGCGTGATTGAACCCCAAACTGACGAAGCATTGGTAATAAAATATAATCCATAATAGGGTGTTTTTCATCGTAAACAAGTTCGCTCACCATACCTTGTTGTATAGAGCTATTGGTAAGCCCTGTAGCAGGAATTGATTGTGCGTAATTATTAAGAGAATGTTCTGTTGAGTTGTTCCAAGAATAGATGCTCATAATTTACCTCGTTACAATGCTGTATGAACATACAGTAACTGTATATCCATCCAATATCAAGACTATTTTTTCAAAGCGCTTCGCAACTTTGTTGTTTTTCTCCGCATTCTTCTTGGCATTTTTTATGGAAACTCTCAAAATTGGTTACGCGTAATTATCTGTAAAAAAAGAAATTATAAAATTAATTTTCTAAAGGATGAAAATTGAGCATACCCAAAAAGGAGTTTGGTAATGTTGTTAGAAGAAGAAAAAATTTTTTATTTATCCGGTTTGTTAAGTCAATTTGGCGCATTAAAACGTAAAAATCATTTTGGTGGATTTTGTTTACTAGTCGATGATGCAATTGTGGGGCTGGTACTTGATGAATGTTTTTATTTACGAGGTTGTTTAGTAGCGAGGAGCCACTTTGAAGCGTTAGGGTTTAATCGGTTAGTTTATAGTAAAAAAGGTATTCCATTGGAAATGCGGTACTATCAACTTTCGGAACAAGTTTGGCATGACGAAGTTTTGTTTCTCCAATATATTGAGTTGGCTTACCGTTCAGCTATCGAGGAATTAAAACAAAAGCAATCAATGACCATGCGTATAAAAGATTTACCCAATATGAATATGTCAGTTGAGCGTGCTCTAGGGAAAATTGGCGTATCTCATGTTGACGATTTGCGCATGATGGGCGCAAAGGCTTGTTTTATGAAGCTAAAAAAACATGGTAGGAATAACCCCAGTATCAAGCTACTGATTGGCTTAGCAGCTGCAATAGAAGGGTGTCATAGTGCTGTTTTGCCTAAGGATATCAAACAAGAGCTAATTGCTTGGTATAATAGTTTTGAGTTGACGTCAGCCTAAACTCACTGAAAACGACTTTTACTATTAATATAATCAATATTACATATACGCTATATGAAGATGAGTGGGTATTTAGAATTTTATACCCGCTCATCGGTATATTTATGTTGCACTGATAGTGCGAATGATTTGCCGTATCTCAGGTATTAGTTCAAGCAATAACTTAGTTTGCTCCATGATAAGCAACGTTTTTTCGTCATCACTGGTTGAAATATAATCTATGCGGTGTAATAGACTATGGCGAAGTTTATCTGATTTTTCATCGATAACTAGTGGGTCAATGGTTGTGATTTGCAAGGATGATTCAACATAGCAAATAGCATCGTTGAGTAATGAAAGATTACTTTCATTTTGCATTTTTTCACGATGTGCACCTAATGCTGAAATATAACTGAGTAAAGTATGGTTTAAGCAAAGAAGGCGAAAAGCTTGTTCTTGGGTGATTCGATAAGACTTAGGGTCAGAAGCCATATTGGAAACAATCGATGCAAACTCTGCATCATTATTGTGTGCGTCTCTACGTGCAACTCGGTACTCAAGGCGGTTGTCTTTACCTTGGTAGTACTGCTGCAAAATAGCATCTAAATAACGGCAGTTGCTATCCATGGTTTTTTGAATGACTTGGGGGAGTTGGCGGAATTTCCAATCTGGCCAAATAAAGCTAACGGCAAGTAATGCAATAAAACAACCAATTAATGTGTCAATGATCCGTGGAAGTGCAACATCAAATCCTTCGCCCAATAGGTTAAAACAAAACAAAACGAGAAGTGTGATGAATAATGTTGCTTGGGCATATTGGCTACTGCGAAACATAAAAAACAGTAAGCCAGAAATAACGATTAGCGTAAGTTGCCCTTCCATTGAGGGGATTAAATTCAGCAAAGGTAAACCAATGAGAATACCAACAATAGTTCCTATTATGCGAAGGGCTAAGCGGCGTTTAGTGGCGCTGTAGTTAGGTTGGCATACAAATAAGCTAGTGAGTAATATCCAATATCCTCTTTCCATATCAAATAGTTGGATAATAATATAGCCAGTACAAAGGAGAATTGACATTCTTACTGCATGGCGAAATAAAGATGATTTTGGCGTTAAATGGTGCTTAACCCGCGAAATAATATCACTAATACCTGATAACGATTCATCAGATAACTGCTCTACCTGTTTATTATTTTGCTGCCATGCACTTTGCTCAAGGCTCAGGCCTTTAAGTTGAACATCAATTCCTTTTAAGTTTTTAAGTAGGTTATACAGGGCTTTAATTTCATGAAGCTCAGGCGATTGCTGTTTTAGTAGCTGTAGCGATTTTTCAATGTAAGCGAAGGTACGTTCAAAACGAGGATTATGTTGGTATTGTTTACGCCATAAAACAGATTGAGCAACTTGTTGGCAGGCTCTCGCTTGCATGGTTAATAGGCGTTGGAAACGAAATAAAATATCACAGTGACGTAAAGTGCGGCTAAGCTGTTGATATTGTATGTGGGATGAACTTGCTCGTTCGTGAATGTCTTGAGCAACAAAATAATATTGTAGCGAATTTCGTGTACCTTTTTGTCCCCGATCCCCTTTTAATCGACTCAATAATGCAATTTTTGCTTGGTTCATGGTGCTAACCAAGTGGCTGTTTACTAATGCTAAATCATAAACAGAGCGTTGGTAGTCATCTTCTAAATCAGGATCAAATAAGTTAGCTTTTGCGTCTAAATAAGCTGAAAGTTGCTGATAACATTGGGTTATTGCATCTTGCAATGGCCTTACAGGAAATAAAATATGCCCAATCAAGGTTAAAATATTATACCAAATTGCCCCTGTCAGTAATAATGCGGGTTGTTGGTACCAAGTATCAAAAATGGGTACGCCGAGCATGGTATAAATGGCAATTAATAGTGCACCAAATGCGATGGTAGCGTATCGCTGTCCTAAAGCACCAAGAAGAATAAAGCCACACGTAGAAAATGCGAGGCCAAAAAAGAAAAATAAAGGATAGGGAAAAAGGAGTTCAATAGAAACGGATGCAATAAAAAAACAAAAAAGTGTAATAATTAAATTTTTTATTCTACCAGTTAGCCTATCATCTAAGTCAGTTAGTGCTGCAGCAACGACACCCAATGTGAGTGGGATGGTGATTTTAGGCTCTTGACCTAACAACCATGGCACTAAGGTTGCGCCTGTCAGGGCTATAAATATTCGGATATAATATAAAATATGGCTGTTATATAGCACACGACGATAACTGGTAAGCAGTGTTAACACAAAGTACCTCAAAGGTAAGACAAGCCTTAATCTATATAGGATAGCTTGTTTGCAAGGAATAAAAAACCGTTTGGAATCAAGCCAACCGTATTTTTGTCATTGATTTTCTCAGGTGCAGGACGTATGGAACTGAAATCAACACAGATTGGACAGCGTCTGGCTCAGCATCCCTACAATCGGGTTCGCTTACTCAACGCAGGTATTGAAGTCAGTGGTGAAAACCACCAATATCTTATCCCATTTAATGAACTCATTGATCTTCGTTGTAAGAGAGGGATTGTTTGGGGGGAGTTAGAATTTGAAATTGTGAATGAACAGGTTGTTCGTTTACATGGCACGGAATGGAAACAAACTCAGCGCTTTTACCATTATTTAAATGAAAAATGGCAGCAATGGAGCACTGAAATGAGTCAAATCAGTGCTCATGTATTGACTGAGTTAGTTAATACGATTGAACAATTGACTCAGCAAGATCATTGGTTGACATTACATCAATTGGCTGAAATAAAGGATAAAATATCACAAAAGTTCTCATCATTGCCTATGCCTTTAGCACGCATTTCATTGTTTGAAAATTGTGCATCACAGTATCAAGAATGCCTGAATTGGCTAAATAACAGCCAAGAATGTCGAAAACAAATTAATGACTATTGGTGTGAGTCTGTTTTAGTTCGTTATCACGATTTTTTCCAGCAAGTAGAAACATCACCTCTCAATTATTCTCAGTCCTTATCTGTGATCAATGGTGAGGATAATGTATTAGTGCTGGCGGGGGCTGGAAGTGGTAAAACATCAGTCCTAGTCGCTAGAGCGGGGTGGCTTATCTTGCGAGGTTTGGCAAAACCAAAACAAATTCTCTTGCTGGCTTTTGGTCGTAAAGCTGCGGATGAAATGAACGAGCGTATTCACTCACGCCTACAACAAGATATTGAAGCAAAAACTTTTCATGCTCTTGCTTTACACATTATTCGTGAAGGTAGCAAAAAATCGCCCGTGATTAGTGAGTTAGAAACAGATACTCAAAAACGGCAAACATTATTATTAAATGAATGGCGAGAACAATGTTCAGCAAAGAAAGCGCAAGCAAAAGGGTGGCGAGAATGGCTTTCTGAAGAGTTACAATGGGAAATTCCAGACGGTGAATTCTGGAAAGACGAAAAAATTAGCACTAAAGTCGCTACTCGGTTAGACCGTTGGCTAAGCTTAATGCGTATGCATGGTGGTAGCCAAAAGGACATGATTGAGAATACGGCGGAAGAAATAAGAGATCTTTTTCAAAAACGTATTCGTTTAATGGCGCCGTTATTGAAAGCGTGGAAAAGCGCATTGAAAGATGAAGGTGCAATTGATTTTTCAGGATTAATTCATCAGGCCATCAATATTCTAGAAAAAGGGCGTTTTATTAGCCCATGGAAACATATTTTAGTTGATGAGTTTCAAGATATTTCTCCTCTTCGCGCTAAGTTATTGCAAGTACTACGCAAGCAGAATAAGCAAACGACGTTATTTGCTGTTGGAGATGATTGGCAAGCTATCTACCGGTTTAGTGGCGCAGAATTAGACTTAACCACATCGTTTGAACATAACTTTGGTATTGGAGAACTTTGCGCTTTAGACACAACTTATCGTTTTAATGAGCGTATAGGTGAGGTTGCTAATCAGTTTATTTTACAAAACCCTATGCAGTTAGATAAGCCATTGAATAGCTTAACTAAAGGAAATAAAAAATCCGTTATTCTTCTGTATGAAGATGCACTGGAACGTTTATTGGATAAAATGAGTGGTTATGTTCTTGATGATGAAACGATATTAGTGCTCGCTCGCTATCATTATTTAAAACCTAATATATTAGGTAAAGCCAAGACCCGTTGGCCAAAATTAAATATTCAGTTTATGACTATTCATGCCTCAAAAGGGCAGCAAGCAGACCATGTGATAATTTGTGGTTTGAATAGTGGAAAGGATGGTTTCCCTGCTCCTGCCCGCGAATCAATTATTGAGCAAGTATTACTGCCTAAGCCAGAAGATTTTGACCATGCAGAAGAAAGACGTTTGCTATATGTCGCATTAACACGGGCTAAGCAGCAAGTTTGGTTGCTTTATCACCCAGAAAAGCCGTCAGAATTTGTTGATGAACTCAAGCAATTGGGCGTTCCAAAGCAAAAGAAACCGTAAGGTAAACTTATTTTATATTAAGCGCCAGAATGCTGTGGCGCTTAATATTGATAGATTAGTTAGTTCGTTTAGTTAAGTAGCTTTGGTAATCAGGAATAACAATGTCTATCGCATTATCAAAATAGGTGGAAGTAATTAAAAAATCAGCAGTTGCAGGGTTGGTTGCGACAGGAATATTCCATACTGTGGCTAAGCGCAGCAAAGCTTTAACATCTGGGTCATGAGGTACTGCATTAAGAGGGTCCCAGAAGAAAATCAATAGGTCGATTTTTTGTTCCGCAATCATTGAACCAATTTGTTGGTCTCCCCCCATTGGGCCGCTTAACATACTGGTGACTGGCAATCCAGTGTGCTGGTTGATTAAATTACCTGTTGTTCCAGTTGCATATAAATTGTGAGTTTGAAGCCGTTCATTGTTTTTCTTAGTCCAAGATAATAATGAGGGTTTACAGTGGTCATGGGCAACCAAAGCAATATTTTTTGAGGCTGTAATTTTACGGGTAGTTGATTCCATGATATTCCCTTAAATAAGATGCGAGATAGACATCTTTAAAAATTGAATGAGCAAAGATATACAACATATATCATAATGCTAATGAATAGTTTATAGATTTTGGGAGATATTTTGATGAGAGATCAAGAAATTGCTGAAATTTTAAAGAGTGTCCGAACTATCGCTTTAGTCGGGGCGAGTGATAAGGCAAATAGGCCGAGTTATGAAGTTATGGAATATCTTTTGCGCCAAGGTTATACCGTTATTCCAGTGAGCCCAAAATTGGTAGGGCAAACTTTATTAGGGCAGCTTGTATACGAAAAGCTTAGTGATATACCTGTTCCTATTGATATGGTCGATGTATTTCGTAATGCAGAAGCTGCAGTAGGAGTAGCCAGGGAAGCGGTAGAAGTAAAAGCTAAAGTTTTGTGGTTACAAAAAGGCGTGATTAGCGAAGAAGCGCAAAAAATCGCTTTGCAGGCAGGTTTACAGTTTGTTATGGATAAATGCCCAAAACAAGAAATTCCCGCATTAGGCCTTGAAAAATAAACTACATTTTAGCGTTAAAAAGTAAAGCAGCTAGTTAGCTGCTTTACGGTTGCGTTCATAAATAACAATATCGATATTTGCAGGTTAGTTGCGAAGGCGAGGTGCTTGCAACTGAGACCTTATTGATTCCGCTAGTTCATCCATTGATGGTTGTTCTGGATGGTCTTCTGCGGTTTCATAGGTAATTTGAGCTTCGGCCAAATAAGTATGAACAGCATCCCCATTGTCATCTTCCATAACAACATGATACCAAGGTAGATCGCGTAGTGTGCTGTTAGCGGCAATATCATCATCATGTGGTTGTTCGAGCGAATACTCAGCGTCTACATCTACAACAACGCCTAAGTAGCCGAGAAGTTTGTGTCTAACTTGTTGCCCGATTCCATATTTACTGGTGATCATCATAGCGACCTCCTAAAAGCCTTGCTTATACTTCAAACTATATATGGGCAGTGCTACGCGTTTTCAAGCTAAGATATGGACAATTATCAATAACGCAATACACTGTCTTTATACGTAACTATCAAAAGCAGTGCCTCATTTAGCAGATTATCTGTTCAATGAATAAAAAACAACTGTTAAAAGAAGGTATCAATACAATATGCTCTGACAATGGAGGCTCACATGACTGCATCAGGTCGTTATTTTTATATTTATGGTCGTGTTCAAGGGGTTGGGTTTCGTTACCAAACCTATCATTGGGCTAATCAGAATGGCATAAAAGGCTTTGTGTGTAACCGGGATGACGGCAGCGTTAAGTTAGCTGTTTATGGCTCAGAGCAAGATATTGAGTTTGTTGATGACTGGCTGAAAGCGGGTGGTCCTCCGGGAGCAAAGATAGACCATTTTTTCACCGAAAATTGGAAAGCTGAGCCAATAGCGGATTTTAGTGTCCGCTATTAGCAAGAAATTAAATACATTTCACCGGTTTTGGCAGGCCAGCAAGTTTAGTGGCTTGCTTAGCTGGGCCTTTTGGAAATAGCCGGTATAAATAGCGGCTATTGCCTTTTTCTTCCCCAAATTGTTGAGAAACGGCTTTAACCAACATACGGATAGCCGGTGAGGTATTAAATTCCAAGTAGAAATTCCTGACGAAACGGATAATTTCTAGGTGTTCATTAGTAATTTCAATATCTTCTTGCTGCGCGAGTAAAGGGATTAATTCTTCACTCCATTGTTGGCTATCAAGCAGGTAACCTTGCGCATCTGTTTCTATTTCTTGATTATTAAAAACCAACATACTCTTATTCAACTCAAATAAAATTAGAACGTAAATTTAGCAAAAATTGGGATATAACCCAAGTAAAGTCGTTAGAATGTCGATATTTTCATCTAACAGTATGAAAGACGTATATTTTTAAAGCGAATGATCAAATTAGGGGTTTACATCCAATGAGAGGATGTTTATAGTGCACGTCATTGCGGAGGGGTGGCCGAGCGGCTGAAGGCAGCGGTCTTGAAAACCGCCGATGGGAAACCATCCGAGAGTTCGAATCTCTCCTCCTCCGCCATCTTCAATTCTAGTAAAGTCTTCCAATCCCAAGTAAATCAAGCATTCCAACTAAATCCCATTATTCCAATGTCTACTAACGTCTATTAAAAACTACCCCCCTTAGGTGGTACATTTATACCCCATGATTTGAGTACCCCCAAATGAAGCTAATCATTATACTAGCTGATGCCAGAAGAAAGCGTGATGATGCAAAGAGATTACTGGTGGAGGGAATTGACCCAAACCAACAACCCAAAGAACAAAAGCTGGTGGAATGGGCTAAAAAATAGCAGGGGAATTTATTAAGCACCATAATTCACCATAAGATATGGTGCTTGTGAATTAGCCGTGTAAGTTAATTGGTATTCATTTTTAATTGTTCTTGATAATGCTGAATTTTAAGCTTTAAGTTACTTAAGTGTTCATTTAGAGATAAAATTTGCTTTTCAAGATTAGCGTAGTGTTCAGTAAGCAAATTCATTCTCTCAAATGAAGTTGATGTTCCTATATTTCTTAGTGCTGCGTATTCTTTAATCTTTTTTAAAGGCATGCCAGTTTCTTTTAAACGAGTGATAAACTTAACCCATTCAATATCATCTTCAGAATAGTACCTATGATTGTTTGCTTGTCTGGATGATTTCAATATTCCTTCTTTTTCATAGTATCTAAGGGTGTATATGGTGAATCCGGTTAGTTGTGCAAACTGACTGATTGAATAATTCATGTATTACCTAGAAGTTTCTTGACCTAGAGTTAACTCTATCCTTTACCCTTTTGAAACTTTTGTCAAAGAGGGTATGTCATGAGAAATAAACATTATGCGGTTATTACAGGTGCGAGTTCAGGTATTGGTCGTGCAATTTCAATAAAATTAGCTGAGCGTGGATTTAATATTATTGCTGTAGCAAGGCGAGATTCCTTGTTGAACCAATTGAAAATCGAATTGCGTAAGATTAATCAATACATTGAGGTCGTAACAAAATCATGTGATTTATCTATTACAGATGATGCTATTTCACTTTATGAGGAACTGAAAGCTTTTGATATTCGGGTATGGGTAAATAACGCCGGTGTTGGATATTATGGGGAAGCATTCTCTCAGCCAATAAAAGATGCACAAACTTTATTAAATTTGAATATCAATACACTCGCAGTTCTATCGTTAATGTTCGTGCGTGATAATCAGAATATTGATGATTCACAGTTGATCAATGTAAGTTCTGCAGGAGGATATACTATCGTACCTACAGCCGTTACCTATTGTGCTTCGAAATTCTTTGTTAGCTCTTTTACTGAGGGATTGGCTCATGAATTATTGAACTTGGATGCTAAGATTAAAGTAAAATTACTGGCTCCTGCAGCGACCAAAACAGATTTTGGTCGAATTGCTAACGGAGTAGAATATTATGATTACGATAAAGTTTTTGGTACATATCATTCTAGCGAGGAACTAGCTGATTTCTTCATTCAGCTATATGACTCAAACAATGTTGTTGGATATATAGATAGAGAGAGCTTTAGCTTTAAATTACTAGATAATAAAATGCCTTACGCAAATAACAATAAATTTAATCAAAAAATATAAATACGAAAAAACCGCCAAAGCATAAGCCGAGGCGGTTATGTATAATTGGCTTTATCAACTAAAGGGCTCACCAAATGAAAAAATCATGGTAATAAAGCCAGTTGTACTAATGCTTATATGATGGTTGCTAGGCAGAATATACGTTAACGAAACGTTAATAATATAAGGTGTTTTTTGTTGATCTAATGGCGTTTTTATTTGTATTTTTTGGCTTAATCAGACATGAGAGTAAATAGCATGCAGTTTTGAGTTACCATCCCACATAACTAAATAATGATTAATACCATGGGTTATAAGTAAATCATCAAGGTTAGTTTCATCAAAAAATTTCAGTGGATAGAAAGATAGTAACTTGTTGAAATTGTTTTATAAATATAATATTTAATATCTTAATGCCATGGATTTTATCAAGATGAATAAATTATTAGTTCCAATTTTTTGTATTGCTTCTTTATCAGGATGTGCGGTGACTGAGTATAATTATGTTCCTGACTCACAAAAAATCAGTGAGCCTAAAATAGGTCAGGTCAACCATATTACAGTAGGGCAACCCTTAGTAAGAGAAGGCAATATTAGTGAAATAGACGGAATTAAAGTATTAAACCCTGTGCAGATAGATTTGGCATACAAAATTATTCCGGGTGTATTCAAAAAAGTGGGCTCAAGTGATAAAGGCGATTTTTATATGCCAGACCAAATAATTGACTCTGGTTCGGTCGTTGTTGAGGTTTTAGGGCAACCTTGGAATTCACTTTTAATTAAAAAAGGGTCTAGTCCTAATGACATTTGTATCGTAACGGATGTCAATGTTGCTGTTTGTAGCGATAAAGCACAAATCGAACAGGTAAAATTAAATAATTCTGATGGTAATTCATTTGAACAAGCCTTAATTTTCAATGGGATAAATGACCAGGTTGTCGATATTAGTTATCAGAAAATAGGTTCGAATATTGAGAACCAAGGATTTGGCGATACGATTCAGTATAATCTTAAAAACAGCGACATTATTTCTTATCGAAATGTAAAATTAAAAGTTATTGATAGCTCAGAAAATTCATTAACCTATACAGTGATAAGCAATTTTTCTGACAATTAATGTATGTCGCATTAATTAACCAATTGAAAAACAGCGTTAAACTAAATTTAATCTCTAGTTAAGCGCTGTCTCGGCATCTTTTCTCGTGTTGTTATCTTGCTAACTTCAAAATATTTGGATCACATCGACAATTGTATAATATTGTCTTTTTAGTATACGTCACATACTCTAAGTTAAATTGATTTAACTTAGAGGGTGTTATTTATGATGAATATCCAATCTGACCACAATAGCTTTTTTATTTTATCCGATGACAAGCAAACTCGTCTTGCCGAGATAACCTTTGTTTATACTGGCGATGAACTGGTGATTATTGACCACACTGTGGTTGATGAAAGCTTAAAAGGACAGGGCATTGCAAAGTTATTAGTTGCTAAGGTTGTTGATCGAATGAGAAATGAAGGCCGAAAAATTATTCCATTATGCCCTTTTGCAAAAGCAATATTCGATAGAACACCTGAATACAGTGATATCCGCCAATAACATTTGCTAATTACTGATGAGGTAAGTATGAGTATTCAATTTAATGATAAAATACCTGATTTACAGTTGATTACCGCACGTTCGAAGGATGTTGGTGGGCTTCCTGTTGCACGAGTTTTGCCTACAAGGGAGCGTAGGTTAATAGGAGCTTGGTGTTTTCTTGACCACGCGGGCCCGACGGTTTTTAAAGGCGACTCAGAGGGAATGAAGGTATCACCTCATCCTCATACTGCTTTACAAACATTCACTTGGATGATTGAAGGTGAAGTATTGCATCGAGATAGCCTTGGCTATGAACAGGTTATTCGACCAGGGCAGGTTAATTTAATGACAGCAGGTTATGGGATCAGTCATTCTGAAGATACCTATGGAGAGAGCCGCCAGTTACATGCTGTGCAACTGTGGATTGCTTTACCCGAAGCAGTTAAAGATATTTCCCCACGCTTTGACCATTATCCTACATTACCTCGTTGGGCTGAAGGCGAGATCCATTTCCATTTATTAGTTGGGGAATATGGCACTTATAAAGCACCAACATTGACATTTTCACCGTTGATCGGGCTTGATATTATTGCGAAGAAAACAGCCCGACAAGTTTTAACTTTACGACCTGAATTTGAATACGGTATTTTTGCCATAAGTGGAAGTGCTACTATTGAAGGACAGCAAATTAAGAGTAATGAATTAGTTTATTTAGGCAAAAATATAACAGAAACTTCTATAGAGCTAGCTTCAGATAGCCACATTTTATTACTTGGTGGTGAGCCTTTAAATGAGTCAGTACTAATGTGGTGGAATTTTATTGGTCGAACTAAAGCCGATATTCATGCCGCAGTTGAGGAATGGAACCAAGGAAACCCACGTTTTGGTCGTGTTTTTAACGATGAGCGCGAGCCAACACCAGCTCCAATTATGCCATAATCAATTTAAGTAACTCCTTTGTTATTATTTTATAAAAAAGGAGTTACAGCCATTGCTATTCTCTATTATTTTTTCATATTTATATTTGTCTTTAGCCGAAAATGGCTTTGGATTTAATTTAAGACTCATTTTTATACTCATATTATGGGTTCATAACCTGACTTTTATCGAAAAACTGATAATATGTATACAAAAGGCTATTTTTAAGTCAAAGCAAGCCGTAGCTGTTAGAGGTGGACGATAGAAATGAGTAAAAAATACCCATTGGGAATCGTTTTTTTAAGTTTATTCCCTATTTCTTTTGTATCATTAGCGTTTCAAGAACAGCAATATAACCCAGTCGTGTTTAATCTGGCTCAACTTTATGATTTCAATCCTGTTAGAGGTGCTGTTAAGCAAATAAAATCAGTTGTTTATAATGAAGATAAATCAATTAATTATGAATCAATGTTAAAAATTGGCTAGGATGGCTGTGTGGAAAGTTTTACTTTTGATCAAAAGAAAGATGAGTATTTAAATGGTGCTCATAACTATCTTTTTGTAAAACGAGTTAAAAATAAATTGATTGGTAGGGATGTTAGTGGTCCTGTCGAAATGGTGATAGGTGATAACTGTCAAATAATATCTAAAAAAGATTCAAATGGTGAATTAATCTACCAATATAACAAAGATGGCATTATTGCTGGCTCATTGCTTGCTGACACGAAAAAACAATATAGCAAAAATGATTATAATGAATTTAAACTTCCAACAACGATAAAATATTTTAAAGATAATGCACTCATCTCAGAGACTATAGTCACTTATGGGAAAGATATGAGTAAGCCGTTTGATCATACAATGGATATCCGTGCATTGGGACAAACGATATTATTAGTCAATTCTAAGTGCGATTATAATACTAAAAATATTGCCTATAAATGCAACTTTACTTTAAATCTTAATTCGAATGGTAATAATATTAAATTACTAAAAAATAGCATTACTGAAGTCGATTTTTATTAAATATAGGAGATGTTTAATGGCTATTTCTGCAAGAAATCAACTTACAGGTGTTGTTGAGTCGGTTGTTATCGGCTCAGTAAATGATGAAATTATTTTAAATTTAGGTAATGGAGAAAGCATTGCTGCAATCATCACTAAAAACAGCACTAAACAGTTAGGGTTAGAAAAAGGTAAACAAGTAGTTGCGGTGATTAAAGCACCTTGGGTTGTTCTTGTTTCTGATGCACAAGAGTACCAATTTTCAGCACGTAACCAATTCGATGGCAAAGTAGAGTCTATTGAAAAAGGCAGTGTAAACTCAGTCGTTAATGTAAAAACGGATGCAGGAACATTATTATCAGCAGTAGTAACGAATAACAGTACAATTGAAATGGGGTTAGCAGTGAACAGTAAAGTAACTGCCATAGTTAAAGCCTCTTCGGTTATTTTAGCAACCAAAAAGTAATGGTGTTCTTATTTTATAAAAAGCGGCCATTGTAAATGAAGTGGCCGCCTTTTCTATTTCCGACATGAAATTAAGAGCTGACTAGTATCTAATATCTTAATTTTCTTGCCTTTTTTTTCAATCAATTTATCACTGACAAGTTTAGATAGTGTTCGATTTAATTGCCTAACGGAGACTCCTAGCATTGCGGCTAAAGAGTCACGCTTTTCTAATTGAAAACTTTCTCCATTCTGCTTTTCAGCAAAAGTAAGATAGCGTCTTAATTTATATTCAACTGAATATGATGCACTGGAGTGTAACTGTGATGTGTTATAAAGCTTTTTACTAAGGTGCTGACAGATAAATTGCAAAAATAATGGTGAGTAAATTTCTTTTTTTCGGATCATAGATAAAGGTAGCGCAAGTAAGTCTGCATCTGTAACTGCTTGGATCGTATTATAGATACAGTCATTTTCAAGATTGCTTTGAAAAAGTTCTAAATCACCAATTATAGAAAATGTATTTTCAAATGAAAAAATGACTTTGCAACCGTTAGTTTCATAACGTTCAATTTGCAGTTTCCCGTTAACAAGGAAGTAAAGGTGACTGATTTGGCTATCTTGAAATATTAAATATTCTTTGGCCTTTATGTGGATAAGTTTTGTATTTTTGAGAGTTTCGTCAGAAATGATTTTATCAAGTTGATGATGAGTAATAAATTCTGCACGCTTTATTGTAGAGTTTATTGCTTTCATTGTTATAACCATTTTTCGCTTGAAATTATACTTAAATCATACTCGTTTTTTTCATTTAAAAAAGGACATATGTCCTTTTTTAAATGGTAATAACCTTGCTAGCTTATTAAAAAATAACTCGCAGGATATTAACATGAAAGTCCCTTTAAAACCGTCAAGCGTATTTACTAAAAGCATAAAAGCAGCAATTAACATAATGCCAAAAGTTGAACTACACGTACATTTAGATACATGTTTAAGTTTTTCTTATGTTAAACAAACCATTCCAATACTAACGTTTAATGAGTTTAAACAAGGCTTTATTGCACCAGAAAGATGCGAAGATCTTGGCGATTTTCTACGTTGCATTGAACCGCAACTTAATATATTACAGACAAAATCTGCTATTGGGCTAGCAGTTGATGATTTGTTTGAGCAATTAAAAATGGATAATGTAATTTATACAGAAATTCGGTTTGCTCCTTTATTACATACTCAACATGGTCTTTCAAGCCGAGAGGTTGTCGATATAATATTAGATGCGATGAATTCGGCAGTTGTAAAGTACGAAATAGAAGCTGGCTTGATTTTGTGTACTTTGAGGCATTTTACTGCCTCTCAAAGTCTTGAAACGGCAAAATTAGTTGTAGAGTATCAATCTCGTGGTGTTGTAGCACTAGATTTAGCTGCCGATGAGGCTCGCTTTTCATTAGACAATCATGAAATTGCATTTAACTATGTCAGAGAGCATGGCGGCAATGTTATCGCACATGCTGGAGAGGCTTTAGGCTATGAAAGTGTGATTGAAACATTAGATAAATTAAAAGTTTCTCGTATAGGACATGGGGTTAGAAGTATTGAAAATTCAAATACGATTGAAAAGCTCAAAGCGTTAAATGTATTACTTGAAGTTTGCCCAAGTTGCAATTTGGTGTGCAATGTCTTTGATAGTATCGAAAACCACCCTATTAATAAGTTGAAACAGCAGGGCGTTAAATTAAGCATAAATACAGATGCGCGAACAGTTGCGGATGTAACATTAAATAAAGAGTACCAATTATTGCATGATATATTTGGTTGGAGTATTGCTGACTTTACTGAGTGTAATGTAAATGCATTACTGGCGAGTTTTATTGCAGAAGAAAAAAGAGCATTGTTAATGAAAGAGCTACTAAATTAATAGAGTTGATAGAAAAAGAAGGAGGTCTTTATCCTCCTTCGCTATTGTGGTTAATTATATGTAATACCATGCAAACTCCAATGATGAGTAATCTCTCTAATGATTAATAAAAAAGCACTGAATTCGCTATTTGTCGGCAATTGTGTTGAATGAATGGGGCTGCCATTAATCACATCGACCAATTCATTAAAAGCGTCTTCAATCTGCGATGTCGTGATAAAGTTACCATTAATATGCCTACTTTCTATCAGTAAATTTAATTTTTTATCATGACTAAAAAGCAATATTTCTCCTGTAGGGAGCTGTTTTTTTATCGGAATAATTGCATTTTCGATATGTTCAATTGCCATTTCAGCTTCATAAGCTGTAATAGGGGAATGCTGAAACGTAAAGCCATTAAAATTCTTAATGCCAATAGGTAAAATTTTTTTATCCGATAGGTAAGATAAAATGGCTTCATTGTCTTGAATATCCAATTGAATATGATTTTTCATTGTGGCCTCATTCATATATGATGATTTCATCATGCTACGCTGGTTAGTATTATCTGTATAGTAAATCCATTAATGTGAATGAATTGTTAATATGTTGCACAACATGGTAATGAGTATAAATTGAAAATTCCCATCTCATGACGTGCTAAAATTCAGCCTTTTCTCGTCAGGAAAAATAAGATGTAATGAAACGATAAAATTGATTGTATTATATTTTGAAGTTACACTATTTTTGCAATATAACAACATGATTAAAGTTAGAAAAGTGTTTTCTAATTTATAGAATAATAAAAGTTAAATTCTAACTTCGAGTTATGATATAAATAGATGAGTTAAAATTATCTATTTATAACAGGGTGAGCTTATGTCAGAAATAAGAATTGTTGCAACAGTAATTGCAAAAGATAATGAAGTTGATTTTGTGAAAGCAGCAACTAAATCAATTGTTGAGCCAAGCAATAAGGATGAAGGTTGTCTTCAGTATGAATTACATCAAGACAATGCTAATCCAAACATTTTTATTTTCTTTGAGATTTGGAAGGACCAAAAATCATTAGATAAACATAATGGAACACAACATTTGAAAGATTTCATTGAGAAGATAGAAGATAAAATTGATTCATTAGATGTGAAATTAATAAGCAAAATTGCATAATATTAATTAATAATGGCTAAATAACAAAAAGGAATACAAATGTATTCCTTTTTAATTTGATTACCCGAAAATTTCGGTGAGATGTGTTTTGTAATCGTTAATATATTTTTTAATATTGGGTTCTTTGATCACGTCGTTTACCATAAAGGTTGGGAATTTTTTCAATCCGAGAAATTGTTGTGATTTATGAAAGGCAAAATAGACACCATCGACACCTCGACCATCAAAAAAATTATCAAACTCATCAAATGCATCAAGAGGGGCATTCCAAGTCACCGAAAGCATATATTTTCTTCCATGAAGTAGGCCTCCAGTACCATATTGTTTGCTTGGATCTTGGCGAGTACGACCATCGCTTGTATATAAATGACCATGACCGAGGGTATAAACCTCGTCCATATATTTTTTTACCATCCAAGGCATCATCATCCACCAACCAGGCATTTGGTAAATAATCGTATCGGCCCAAAGAAATTTTTTAACTTCATTATCGATATCGTAGCCCGACTCGATATGGGTTTCTTGCATAGTGTGCCCTAACTCATTTAGCGTGGTTTTGGCTACATCATGTAATGTACGATTAAGCTGGCCTGCCGAGTGAGCAAATGTTTGTCCGCCATTGAGAAGAAGAATTTTCATTTGTATTGCCTTATTCGTTAATTGCTAAGTTATATTTAGGCTAACAAACTAAAATAAAGATAAAAAGTAGAGTAATAAAACAGAGTTTGTTACTTTAATGGATTTATTGTCTATATTTATGATTTGATTAGGCGAAGTTTAGTCAAATATCACTATAAAGACTATTTTTATAGTTAAAACTATTAATAATAGAGATTATTGATTTTTTAGCAAAAGTCTATTGAGCTTACGGCTATTTTTCTCTGCATTATCCCATCGTATTCTTTGTCGTATTCAAATTGTCGCAGTAATTATGGGTTAGTTCGTAGCGAATGAACATGGACTATCCAGATAATTACCCGTGAAGCTTAATGTAAAAAATTTAAGAAAGGTAACATAATGACGATTCCTGTAATTGGTGTGGGTACATTCCGTTTAAAAGATGATGTCGTGATTGCTTCAGTAAAAAATGCATTAGATGTTGGGTACCGCGCTGTTGATACAGCACAAATTTATGAGAATGAAGCTGCGGTTGGGCAGGCTATTGCAGAAAGTGGCGTTGAGCGCAGCGAGCTTTATATCACAACAAAAATTTGGATTGAGAATTTAAGTAAAGATAAACTTATCCCAAGTCTTAAACAAAGTTTAAGTGATTTGCAAATGGATTATGTGGACTTAACACTAGTGCATTGGCCATCTCCAAATGATGCGGTTTCTGTTGAAGAGTTCATGCAAGCATTATTGGAAGCCAAAAAACAAGGGTTAACACGTGAAATTGGTATTTCTAATTTCACTATTCCATTAATGGAAAAAGCAATCGCGGCAGTCGGTGTTGAAAATATTGCGACAAACCAAATAGAGCTTTCACCTTATCTGCAAAACAAAAAAGTTGTAGAGTGGGCAAAACAACATAATATCCATATTACCTCTTATATGACATTAGCGTATGGCAAAGCATTAAAGGATGAGGTTATTGCGAGTATTGCACAGAAACACAATGCAACATCCGCTCAGGTTATTTTAGCGTGGGCGATTGGTGAAGGGTATTCTGTTATTCCATCATCAACAAAACGTGAAAATTTATTAAGTAACTTGCAAGCAACTCAATTACAGTTAGATAGTGACGATAAAGCGGCGATTGCAGCATTAGATTGTAATGACCGCTTAGTTAGCCCAGAAGGTTTAGCGCCAAACTGGGACTAATTGATTATTCTATATGCTCAGAGGCTAGGATTTGTTATGGCCTCTGAATTTCTGCAAGATATTGAGTTAAGCTATCAATAAAAACCCGAATACGCTGGCTGACAACGCGGTCACTGTAATATACGGCATGGAATGGTAAAGGAACAGGCTGCAATTCATCCTTTAATACTTCGACAAATTGGCCATTTTGAATATATTTATTCACCATAAAGTCAGACAAACATGCAATCCCATTTCCAGCTAAACAAAGCTGTCTTAGTGTCTCCCCGCTATTTGATGATATCCCTGCAGTAACTTCCATTAGTTGCCCATCAATGCCTTTAACTGGCCACATATTTAATGATGCAGGTTCAGTAAAGGTCAGGCATGTATGATGCAAAAGATCTTGAGGAGATTTAGGCTCATCATGTTGTTTCAGATAATTTGGCGACGCAATAATCTTGCGATAACTCTTAAATAATGGGCGAGCACGTAAGCTGGAGTCGGTGAGATGCCCTGCCCGAATAGCAACATCAACTTTCCGTTCAATTAAATTAACAAAGGTTTCCGATGAAACTAACGACAAGTGAATGTCTGGATATTGTTTGCGAAAAATAGCAACAAAAGGAATTAATATATGCAATACAATCGGTGTTGCTGCATCAATTCGTAATAGGCCTTTTGGAGAGCTTTGTGTGTCATATAATTCATCTTCTGCCGCTTGCATTTCTTGCAAGATAATTTTCATGCGTTGAAAATAAATTTCGCCCTCTGCAGTTAGGTCAATTTGCCTGGTGGTACGGTTAAGTAAATTGACCCCCAGTTTTTCTTCCAATTTTTTGACGATTCGGCTCACTGCTGAATTTGCTAAATTAAGTTTATCAGCCGCTTTACTAAAGCTTTTTTGTTCTACCACTTCTATAAATACACGGGCTTCTTCAGATGTTGCTCTCATAATAATTTTATTAGCCAATAAGATGATAGAAAAGGTGACTATTATAGTAACAGCAATAGGTCTTAAAATTTAAACTAAAAGTTTAAGAGAATGGAGTTTTATTAGCTTAAAAGCTAATCATATTGAATCATAACCTATCGCTTTTCTTAAAAGAATTTTTAGTGCTTCAGTGTAATTTTCCTTGTGAATTGCATGTTTCGCTAATTAGCACGATAAAAGCCTTAGCCTTTACTAGGGACGTGTTTTCTCCTTGATTGAGTTAGTGGATGCTTCCTTGGATGATTGCGCTGCAGAATGTATTTTTTGTCTTACCGATTGCAAGACGTATTTCACTGATATTAGTGAAAACCACATAACAGTGTTGATGAAATTTGCTAATATCAAGGTGAAATTTATGGGGACTATTTTGAATGGGTTTTTATGTCGATAAAAATTATTGCTTTATTCTTTATCACTGCGTTGGCTGAAATTGCAGGCTGTTACTTTCCTTATCTTTGGATGAAAAAGCAAGGTGGGGCTTGGTTATTGATCCCTGCGGCGTTAAGTTTAATGCTATTTGTCTGGTTATTGACATTGCATCCGGAAGCAAGTGGCCGAATTTATGCTACTTATGGCGGGATATATATTGCCACCGCATTAGTTTGGCTGAAAGTGGTTGATGGTGTGTCTCTTACCGTGACTGACTGGGTAGGTGCTCTAGTTGTGCTCCTTGGAGCAGGGATCATAATTAGTGGTTGGAAATAGACGATAGTGTTATCACGTCACCTTGAAAAAAAATATTTGTTTATTTTAAGATGACGTGCATTTAAGGCGATCACAAAATGATTCCTTTATGTTTATTTCATCAGATAAATACTAAATCTATATTTAAATTAAATTTAAAATTTATTTTTTCTAAAAAATAGACGTATTCTCTTTTACGAAATGTTAATTGAAATGGAATTTAACTAAAATAGTTTAAATGTAACATTTGATCTAAATCAATTTAACAATAAATACTCTATTGGTAGTAATTTTAATTGATGTTTAACTACTCAGTTAATATTAATTAAACTTTTATTTTCACTTTCATTGATTTTAGGCAATATCTAATCATATTAGGCTGCTATTCTCTCACCGATTTATACAAAAAATATAAAGAGGTAGCAATGAACGTTAGTCGCAGAAAGTTTTTTAAAATCTGCGCTGGCGGGATGGCAGGTACAACTGTAGCTGCGTTAGGTTTTATGCCTGGAATGGCAATAGCTAATGTACGTGAATATAAATTACTTCGCTCTAAAGAGACGCGTAATACTTGTACCTACTGTTCTGTCGGTTGTGGATTACTAATATATAGCATGGGCGATGGCGCCATGAATGCTAAATCCGCGATATTCCATGTCGAAGGTGACTCAGACCACCCGGTAAACCGTGGTGCTTTATGCCCTAAAGGGGCTGGTCTGCTCGATTATATCCAAAGCGAAAATCGTTTACGTTATCCTGAATATAGAGCACCAGGCTCTGATAAATGGGAGCGCATTAGTTGGGATGATGCCTTCACACGCATTGCACGCTTAATGAAAGATGACCGCGATGCGAATTTCATCGAAAAAAATGCTGAAGGAACAACAGTAAACCGTTGGTTATCAACAGGAATGCTTTGCGCATCAGCTGCCAGTAACGAAACGGGAATGTTGACACAAAAATTCGCCAGATCGCTAGGAATGCTAGCGGTTGACAACCAAGCGCGTGTCTGACACGGACCAACGGTAGCAAGTCTTGCTCCAACATTTGGTCGCGGTGCGATGACCAACCACTGGGTTGATATCAAAAATGCCGATGTTGTCGTCGTTATGGGCGGTAATGCTGCGGAAGCACATCCTGTTGGGTTCCGTTGGGCAATTGAAGCGAAAAATAATAATGATGCCACACTGATTGTCATAGACCCGCGTTTTACGCGTACCGCATCAGTTGCTGACCATTATGTCCCAATTCGTTCAGGTACCGATATTACCTTTTTATCGGGCGTTTTACTGTACCTGATTGAAAATCAAAAAATCAATGCTGAATATGTTCAGAACTATACCAATGCATCATTGATTGTTAGAGATGATTTTGACTTTAACGATGGCTTATTTAGTGGCTATGACGCTGATAAGCGTAGTTATGACAAAACCAGTTGGAACTATAAGTTTGATGAAAATGGTCACGCATTACGCGATGACACTTTACAAGACCCACGTTGCGTGTGGAATTTACTTCACAAACACGTATCACGCTATACGCCTGATATTGTTGAGCAAATTTGTGGAACACCAAAAGCAGACTTCTTGAAGGTTTGTGAAATCTTAGCGACAACAAGTGCGGCAGACAAAGCCGGGACTTTCCTGTATGCGTTAGGTTGGACACAACATACTGTTGGTGCACAAAATATTCGTACCATGGCCATGATCCAGTTACTGCTAGGTAACATGGGGGTTGCTGGTGGTGGTGTGAACGCGTTACGTGGGCACTCGAATATTCAAGGCTTAACAGATTTAGGGTTACTATCAACCAGTTTACCGGGTTACTTGACACTACCTTCTGAAAAACATCAGAACATTGATAGCTACCTTACTGCAAATACGCCAAAAGCGACATTGCCAAATCAGGTAAATTTCTGGAGCAACTATCCTAAGTTCTTTGTGAGTTTGATGAAGTCTTTCTATGGGGATTCCGCTCAAGCTGAGAACCAATGGGGTTATGACTGGTTACCTAAATGGGACCAAGCTTATGATGTGATGAAGTATTTTGACATGATGAGCAAAGACCAAGTGACTGGCTATATCTGTCAAGGGTTTAACCCAGTAGCGTCATTCCCTGATAAAAATAAAGTGGTTAGCTGCCTTAGTAAGTTGAAATACCTGATTGTTGTCGACCCGTTAGTCACTGAAACGGCTAATTTCTGGCAAAATCATGGTGAGATGAATGACGTTGATACAGCTTCGATTCAAACCGAAGTGTTCCGTTTACCATCCACTTGTTTTGCGGAAGAAGATGGTTCGATAGCCAACTCAGGCCGTTGGTTACAATGGCACTGGCAAGCGGCAGATGCTCCAGGTGAAGCGCGTAATGATGGCCAAATATTGACCGGTATTCTGTATAAAATCCGTGAACTGTATGAGAAAGAAGGCGGCCAAGGCCAAGATCCTCTGATGCAAATGAAATGGAATTATAAACAACAATTCCATCCGGAATCAGAAGAAGTGGCGAAAGAAAACAACGGTGTTGCACTGGTTGATCTTTATGATGCCGATGGCAATTTACAAGCGAAAAAAGGCGAACTACTCAGCTCATTTGCTTTATTGCGTGCAGATGGTTCAACGGCATCTTCTTGCTGGATTTACACTGGTAGCTGGACTGAGAAAGGCAACCAGATGGCAAATCGTGATAATAGCGACCCATCCGGTATCGGTAATACACTTGGTTGGGCATGGGCATGGCCTCTGAACCGCCGTGTGATTTATAACCGTGCTTCTTGTGACACCCAAGGTAAACCGTGGAATAAAGACCGCGTGCTTATCGAGTGGAATGGTAAAAAATGGGTCGGTAATGATATTCCTGACTTCAATGCTTCTGCTCCTGAAGTCGGAACTGGGCCATTCATCATGCAACCAGAAGGTTTAGGTCGTTTATTTGCTATCGATAAGATGGCTGAAGGGCCATTCCCTGAGCACTATGAGCCATTTGAAACACCACTTGGCACTAACCCGTTGCACCCGAATGTGGTTTCTAACCCAGCGGCGCGGATTTTTGATGAAGACAAGAAACGTCTTGGCGACCACAAAGATTTCCCTTATGTCGGAACCACATACCGTTTAACAGAGCATTTCCATACGTGGACTAAGCATGCTCGCTTGAACGCAATTGCTCAGCCTGAGCAATTTGTTGAGATCAGCGAAACATTAGCAAAAGCCAAAGGAATTGCGTTAGGCGATAAGGTCAAAGTCAGCAGTAAACGTGGGTTTATCAAGGCTGTTGCAGTTGTCACTCCTAGATTACAAACGCTGATGGTGGATGGCAAACCAATTGAAACAGTTGGACTACCTATTCACTGGGGCTTTGAAGGCGCGACTCAAAAAGGGTTTATCACCAATACGTTAACGCCGTCTGTCGGCGATGCTAACTCTCAGACACCTGAGTATAAGGCATTCTTAGTTAACATTGAGAAGGCGTAAGGGAGGGAACATGTCCATGCAATCTCAAGACATTATTAAACGTTCCGCGACCAATAGCATTACGCCTCCGCCACAAGCGCGTGATGATAAGCTTGAAGTCTGTAAGCTCATTGATGTGTCATCTTGTATCGGCTGTAAAGCTTGTCAAGTGGCATGTTCTGAGTGGAATGATATCCGTGACGAAGTTGGTCATTGCGTTGGGGTTTATGATAACCCAACGGATTTAAGCGCAAAATCGTGGACGGTGATGCGTTTTAGCGAAACCACTGAAATGGGTAAGCTAGAATGGTTGATCCGTAAAGATGGCTGTATGCACTGTACCGACCCTGGATGTTTGAAATCTTGCCCATCAGCTGGAGCAATCATTCAGTACGCAAATGGTATTGTGGATTTCCAATCAGAGCACTGTATTGGTTGTGGTTATTGTATCGCGGGTTGCCCATTCAACATTCCTCGATTAAACCCGAAAGACAATCGAGTGTACAAGTGTACCTTGTGCGTTGATAGGGTGAGTGTTGGTCAAGAGCCAGCATGTGTGAAAACTTGTCCAACGGGGGCTATCCGTTTCGGCACGAAAAAAGAGATGTTGGAATACGGTGCAGAGCGCGTAACTAAATTGCAAAATCGGGGGTATGCGCAAGCGGGAATTTATGATCCTGAAGGTGTGGGTGGTACGCATGTTGTTTATGTGCTTCACCATGCTGACAAACCTGAACTGTATCATGGCCTGCCTAAAGACCCGCAAATTGATACACCAATCAATCTGTGGCAGGGCATCTTGAAACCACTTTCTGTCGTTGGATTTATCGCGACCTTTGCAGGGTTGATTTTCCACTATGTGGGAATTGGTCCAAACAAAGAAGTGAGTGATGAAGAGGAGAAAGATGACCATGAGTAAGAAAAGCAAAATGATTGTGCGGACAAAGTTTATTGACCGCGCGTGTCACTGGACGGTTGTCATCAGCTTCTTCTTGGTTGCTTTGTCGGGGATCGCGTTATTTTTCCCAACATTGAAATGGTTGACGGAAACCTTTGGTACACCGCAAATGGGACGGATTTTACATCCCTTCTTTGGTGTGTTGATTTTCGTTGTGCTGATGTTTATGTTTGTTCGCTTTGTGAAACACAATATTCCAGATAAGAAAGACTTACCTTGGATTAAAAATATTGTCGAAGTATTGAAGGGTAATGAACATGAAGTGGCTGATGTAGGTAAATATAACGCCGGTCAAAAAATGATGTTCTGGAGCATCATGAGCCTGATTTTTGTGCTCTTGATAACTGGTATTATCATTTGGCGCCCTTATTTTGCACATTTATTCCCAATGTGGGTTGTGCGGTGGGGGTTGTTGATTCATGCCGTTGCTGCGATTGTATTGATCCATGCCATTTTAATTCATATGTACATGGCATTCTGGGTTAAAGGTTCAATCAACGGAATGATCGAAGGGAAAGTTAGCCGCCGTTGGGCGCGAAAACATCACCCTCGTTGGTACCGTGACGTAGAAGCGAAAGAAGCCAAAGCCGAAGCTGAAAGTAAAAAATAATTTACGCAGTAGGTGCTAAATAACATTAAGCCATCACATTGTGATGGCTTAGGTTGTTGACAAAGCGGGATAAAAGCGTGGTTTTTCCCACTTTGTGTTATCAGCCGAAAATCAATAAATTGATTTTCCTAATTTATTTTCAAAACCTATTAGATTTGCAGCTAAACATAATATGTTTGGCTGCAAATCTGAGCCATCACATTGTGATGGCTTTTTTGTGGGTATTTGGGCTTATATGGTTTCTTATTGATGAGATTTGTTTAAAAAGTCACTGGCCTTGATGCGATACAACACATGCTCTTGCAACCAATGGCCATCAGGGAGTGCTGGGTGATAAAAGTTATTTAGTTGTTTTATCATTCCTAGTCTTTTCATTACGGATTCTGATGGTGAATTAACCACTGCCGTAAATGCAACCAGTTCGGGCAGATTTAGTTTATCAAAAGCATATTCGATGACACGACTCGCTCCTTCAGTGGCATAGCCGTGGTGCCAATATTCCGGTAACAGACGCCAACTTAATTCGATACAAGGGGAAAAAGGTAAATTAGAGGCGGGAATATTTAAACCAATAAACCCAATGAATTGTCTATTGGATTTTAATTCAACAGCCCATAATCCCCATCCTCCTTGTTGAGCAAATTTATCTATGATGGCTTGCATAAATTGTGCATTTTGCTGCTCATTAAGCACAGAAGGAAAATAATGCATGACATCGGGATGGCTATTCATTTGGTAAAATGACTGTTTATCTTCTTCTTGCCACCCACGTAGCCGTAAACGTATTGTTTCTAACTCAATGATTTTCATGGCTACTTTTTATTAAGACGCATATGAAGAATAGGGAATGGATTACCTTCGCCGTCTAATTCAGAACGTGCATATTGTGTAAAACCCATATGTTGATAGAACCCGATAGCTTGAGGATTTTGTTCGTTAACATCCAACTCAGTAATGCCTAAGGTATCAATGGCATATTGAAGCAGTTTTTTCCCTGTACCTTGGCCTCTACTTTCTTGGGAAATAAACAACATTTCAAGGCGGTGTTTATCGCACCCTAGAAAACCGGTCATATTGCCTGCGCTATTGAATGTCACAAAAACAGCTAAATACGGCAAATAAATATCTTTGATAGCAATTTTTAGTTCAGCAATTTTTTCTTCAGTTAAAAAATGGTGAGTTGCTCTCACTGAAGACTCCCAAACACGAATAATATCATCATCGTGTGCACGTGTTGCGCTTTGGACTATCATTATATTATCTCCGTGTATTGATTGGAAAATCTTAACTGCTGGTTTTCTTCTGTCAATCGTTTGTTTTTAATTTACCTTAAGATTGTTTTTGAGATATTTATCGCAGAAAAAAAAGTCAACTTCGTCATTATTAGATAAGTTGCGGTGTGATTTTTCGCTAAGTTCTTTATATAGCGATGAACGTATTTTTCTTTGTTGCTTTAATTGTAGGGGTATATTAATGAAATATAAATTGCTAACTCTCTGTTTATCTACGGCATTATTAACACCTATTGCGCCTGTATTAGCGAGTACAGATAGCAAAACAGATATGGTTTTAGATCAAGTTTTAGTCCTTAGCCGCCATAATTTACGTACACCTATCGTAAATACCGGTATTCTTACTGAAGTGACTGATAAAAAATGGCCTGCATGGGATGCACAAAGTGGTTATCTCACTACTAAAGGCGGCGCACTTGAAGTCTACATGGGGCATTATTTTAGGGAGTGGATAGACCAAAACAAATTACTTGCAGATGAACTGTGTCCAACAAGTAATGAGGATGTATACCTTTATACAAATAGTCTCCAAAGAACGATAGCAACTGCCCAATTCTTTGCTGCAGGCGCATTTCCAGGATGCAAGGTAAGTATTCATCATCAGCCTGAAATTGGTAAAATGGACCCTGTTTTTAACCCAATTATTACCAATGCTTCCCCTGAATTTAAACAGCAGGCACTCGCTGAGATGGAACAATATTTTAAAGGGTTATCACTGACTGCGGGTTATGACGAATTAGATAGTGTTCTGAATATTAAAGATTCTCAGAAATGTAAAACAGACAAATTATGTAATTTAAATAACCAAAAAAACAGCTTTATTATTGAAGCTGAAAAAGAACCAGGCGTCAGTGGTCCATTAAAAATTGCGAATTCAGCGGTGGATGCGATAGACCTTCAATATTATGAAGGTTTTCCTGCTAATGAAGTGGCTTGGGGGCTTGTGAATACCCCTGAAAAATGGAAAAAACTGAATACGCTAAAAAATGCTTACCAAGAAACGTTATTTACGCCAAAAATCATTGCAAAAAATGTCGCACATCCAATACTCAATTATATCGATAAAGGCTTTGTTTCGGTCGATAAAGGAGAAACAGCAAAATTTATATTCTTAGTCGGTCATGACTCGAATATTGCGTCACTCATGTCAGCAATGGATTTTAAACCGTATCAATTACCAGAGCAGTATGAACATACCCCGATTGGAGGTAAATTAGTGTTCCAACGCTGGACAGATAAGCAAGCGAATAAAGATTTTATGAAAGTCGAATATGTTTACCAAACTGCAGACCAGCTTAGAGATAATACGTATTTATCATTACAAACACCGCCTAAACATGTCACATTAGAGCTAAAAGGGTGTCCAATTGATAAAAGCGGCTATTGTTCTTGGGAAGATTTTCAAAAAGTCATGGCGACAGCCTTAGAACAGTAATCACGGTATATTGATGCCCTACAAACTTGAGCGGGGCATCATTTTTTGGGAAGATAGCCAAATTATATATTGGGTTTATTAATATCTTATGTGGACAAAATAGTCACTATGCCTATTCAGTTTTTTCAGCTAAATCAAATTGCTACCGCAGATCTTATCGCATTAAATACTCATCCAGCTGTACTTGAACATATGCCTCTAGGCAGCAGCCATTTCGATGAACAGGCCTGCCAGCAGTGGGTTTCAGGAAAAGAGCTGCATTGGGAGCAACATGGCTATGGAGTATGGGCCATTATGATTGATGACCAATTTGCCGGCTGGGGAGGGTTACAAAATGAAGCGGGTGATGCAGATTTAGCTTTAGTGTTACATCCTAAGTTTTGGGGAAAGGGAAAATCTATTGTTAAGAATATTATTAATAAAGCTTTTACATCACTGAAGGTTGAGTCAGTTACAATACATTTACCGTTAACACGCAAGAAAGTATCCGCGATTTTACGTTATGGTTTTACTGAAGAACGCATTGTTGATTTTGATGGTATTCCTTTTAAACGCTTTAGATTAAGCCATTCATCAGTTTTATAGCATAAAAAAACCCCGCTAAAAAAGCAGGGCGTGAAAATCACGAAAATGTTTATGAGCCTTTAATTTACCCTAAATGAACACATAAATAGCCCTATAAAGTGTATGTCTTTGCTGTTTTTTGTAACAATCATTAAGGCTAAACCTTTTGTTTGTAAAATGTGTTTGCTTAAGCTCCAAATAGCACTTTAGTCTTTATTATCTAACCACTAATACACTAGTTTTTGCATAACGAACTACTGAGGCGGCATTAGAACCCAGCAAATAGGTTGACATACTCGGGCGGCGTGAACCTAATAGAATAATATCGGCGTTGATATCTTCTGCGGTTGCCAAAATTTCGTCTTTAACAGAACCAACGGTTGCTTTCGCCTTTATTTTATCTGCAGGGATATCAAATAGTTTAATTTTTTCTTTTAATTCTGTAAGGATAATTTCAGCTTGTTTTTCGTCGTCAGGAAAGTCTCCTGGTAAGATGGTGCCACCATAGCGTAAATAGTTTGAAATTGGTGCGGTTACGGCAAGAAAGTACACTGTTGCATCATTCAATTTTTGTAGCGAATTAACATGAGGAACTAATAAGTTAGTGAGAGCATCTTCGGTTACATCGATCGGAACTAAGATTGTATTGTACATAATATCTCCCTTTCTCTTTTATATTATAAGTTTAGAACAATATCATACATTGTGAAATTGATTATTAATAGTAATGAATTTATTGGTGGAAGGGTGTGAGCAAGTAGCCGTAATAAGATTTTTCATCAAAAAAAGAGGGGAGCCTGATGCCATTATAATGAATAACATCAGGTAAAATGCAGGAAATATTGGGGTAGATTTATTTTTTTACGCAAGCTTCTTTTAAGCCAGCTTTGCAGGCTTGAGCTAGATATTCAGCTGCAGATTTTTCATTGATTTCAATTCCCTCTCCACTTTCTAGCATTTTACCGACTTGGTATTGTGCGGGTGGAAATTTTTTATCAGCAGATTTTTTGAACCACTCAAAAGCCGTAATATAATTTTGTTTTACACCAATACCTTGATAGTAAAACTGGCCCATATAATTTTGGGCTTCAACATTGCCTTTATTGGCTGATTTTTCGAATAGATCCATGGCTGTTTCAAGGTTGGCCTCAACCCCATTACCATTTAAATACATGTCCCCTAAAAACAACTGAGCATCAGAATTGCCCTTATTCGATGCCATCGTTAACCATTTTTTTGCTTTACCATAGTCCTGTTTAAGCTCGTTACCAAGGTAATAGCCAATTCCTAACATGACTTGCGCTTTTATATCGCCTTTTTGCGCTTCTTGCTCGATACGTTTGATAGTTTCTTTGGGAACCGCAGCGACACTTAGGTTAATTGAAAAGGCACATAAAATAATAAATGAAAGAATTCTAAGCATAATTTGATATCTTATTTTAGCGTTGTTTATTTCTATTTTTAATAAAATGTCTCAATGAGATTTATTACCAACAAAGTATATTACATAAAGAAAAGTTTACATCAAAATACGTAATATAAAATAAGCTATAAGCCTGAGGACTTTACGCATTTTTAGAGTTATTGGCATCATCTATACTCTACGATTTTAATTTAAAAATATCAATATATAATAAAAATATACAATATATTAGGGTATGGGATTTCCTATCTTTTAGCCACGTTATGTGTTTGTTGTAACAAGATATTAATAAGAGAAATGATTAAGAAGTCATGCCAGGCAGATGAAAAGATAAGGGAATGGAATATTAATTGATATTTTAAGTGTGGTTTAAGGCGTTAGGGTGATTATTTTATAAAAACATTTAATACGAATAAATTTTCGATATAAAACACATCAGAAGTGAGAAAAGTGAATTAAATAAGGGCGGCTGATGTGTTATTAGAAAGGTGTGAATTAAAGTTTACAGAATTCGCACCTTTAGCAATATAAAAAAAACCTTTATGTTGATGGCTTAAAAAAGCTTATGACTCAAATAGTGGGGTAGGTTTACCATTGTCATCAATTGCAACAAAATTAAACTGGCCATGTATCACTTCTTCACGACCTTCTGAATACATATCTTCTAAAAAAATCGATACATTGACCGTCAAACTGGTTCTTCCAACTCGAATGACTTTACCCACCAACTCAACAATGGTTCCTGAAGGGATTGGATGAGTAAAATTAATTTTTTCAGTGGAGACCGTAACAAGGCGCTTACGGCTAAAACGTGTTGCGGTAATAAAAGAAACTTCATCCATCCAAGCGAGAGCAGTACCGCCAAATAGGGTGCTGTGGTGGTTAGTTGTTGTTGGAAATACCACTTTAGATACGCGAGAAATGGATTGCTCAATTTTTTGTGTGATGACATCGTCAGCGATGGAACTCATGGTCTACCTTACAATTGTTACTTAGTATGCTAGTAATTGTTAAAAGCAATAATGTTAAAAGCTAAGTGTAATACTCATTTCAAACTAATTCAGCAATAAATGTGAAGTGAATCGTTCCGGCAGGGAAATTTTTGAGAATGTCAGCTGTAGATAAAATCAGAAGAGGGAATATTAAAGGCCCAGAGTTCAAATTATGAGCTTTTAAATTCTAATGAGGCATGGAATTAATTATCTAAATACTCTGCACTCATACGAACAGCTTTTGCGATAGAACCATCTAAAACAGGGGCTGCAATTTGTGGTTTGTTGTTATCAGCAATCATGTCCTCTAATTGCCCTACGGTGTAACTTTTTTCAGCGAAAGCTTTGGCGCTTAACAGTGAAATTGCTATTGCCAATAGTGATTTATTCATAATCACTCCATTTGATTTAAGTTTCGAATACTAAGCAATAGAGCCACAATAGGTAATAAAAAACCCTTCATATTGAAGGGTTTTTTGTGAGCAAATTTTACAAACAAGTATTAACTAAATCTGTATAGACTAAATGGTTTCACATTCAGTGAGGGTTCTTTGCCTAATAACAAGTCAGCGGTGAGCTCGGAAGAAACAGGACTTTCTGTCATTCCCCAGCCTGTCGCAGTATTGATAACTAGACCTGGGTATTCATTGACTTGAGAAATGATTGGGTGCTCATCTGGTGCGATGGCCATAGCACCACTCCATTGGTCAATCAATTTAGAATCCTTAAATGCAGGGAATTCTGTTTTTAATTTTTCAAATGATGCATTCAGCTCAGGCAAGTCAGGTAATGCAGTCATATTTCTGTGTTTTTCGAATGGTGAAACTTCATCCATTTTCCAGCTTGTTGGTTCAGTAAATGAATTAATTAACTGTTCATTTAATGAAATATGGACAGGGAAATCTGGCATCGACAGCAGTGGAATGTATTTGTAGCCATAGACGAAGGAATCTTTAACAACCGGAGCAACAATCACGCGAGGAGATGTTGCGTAGGTACCATCCGCTTGTTCACGGAAGAAAATATTGCCTGGTAAAGCAACGTTACCACCTGGCGCAGTTGGTGAACCGGTGATCAGTTGCTGAGATTGATAAGCTGGTAATGTTGGGACATCAACGCCTAAGTTTTGCATAAACAGTCTTGACCAGACACCACCTGCAACAACAACACGCGAGGTTTTAATAGGCCCTTTCTCGGTGACGACATCAGAAATAACGCCTGCTTGTGTTTCTAAGCCTCTAGCAGCACAGTTAGTGTAAATTTTGATACCTAATTTTTTCGCGTAATCTGCCATGACGAAGGTCGCAATTTCAGCATCTAAGCTACCGGAGTCTTCTTCAAAACCTGCGATAGTCCATTTAGATTGTGCACCATTTAAGCGCTGGTTGAGTTCTGCGCCTTCAATGATGCGTGTTTTGAATGGAATATCTGAACCGACGTTTTTACTGCGAGTATCAATCCATTCTCTAACATTAACAAGATCTTCTTCATCGAACGGTACTTCAACGCGCCCTTGAGTACGATAGCTTGTATCTGCACCGACTTTCGCGTTCATCTCTCTCCAACGTTGTTTGCCTAAGTGGTGGAGTAAGAAGGTTTCATCTGGCATTTTATAAGTGATGACTTGGCCATAGAAGCGGGATGATTGTTCGCCTGCAATATTACCTTTTTCAACAATAACAACATCTAAACCGCGCCCAACCAGCTCAATTGCTGTCATAATTCCTAGAATTCCAGCACCAATAACAACGACGTCAGCTTGCTGTGGTAGAGGACCTTCTGTTCCTGCGACAAAACCATGTCGCGGTTTACCAGGAACAAATCGACCTTCACGAGTTAACATTGGAGTTAAAATTCCGGCCCCTGCAGCAACGGCAACAACGCCACCACCAATCAAAAATTTTCTTCTAGTAATAGCCATCTTATAAAGTTCCTTATATCGAATGAGTTTTTCACTATTGACCAAAGCTTCAATTAGAAATATTTATAATTGTAATTATATCTTTAATAATGATTATGATTGTAAACTAAATTGAGTTGGAATTAAAATTTTTAGTTAAATGTTAAAAAAAATTTTTTTCTAATATGAAATGGGCGCCAATATTTCAAGAAAAATAATGGCGCTGGCGGAATTGAAGTAGGAGAAACAGGCAGGAAAAAATGGCTTTTATTCTAGTTTATTGATTTATAAAACTTAAATTAGGATTTGGCCTGTTAGAAACAAAACGGCGTTACCTGTTAGTTTTACTCGACCAGAGGCTAGCTCGCAATGAACTACTCCTCCGCGTGATGATATTTGATGGCCAACTAACTGCACTTTATTTAGCCGATTTGCCCATATTGGTGCAATAGCACAATGTGAAGTGCCTGTTACAGGGTCTTCATCAACCCCTTTTGCAGGGGCAAAATAACGAGAAACAAAGTCATAATCGCTATTAGCACTTTCTGCTGTAATTGTTAATCCAGGTAGAGAAAGCTGTGAAAGTTTTAGCATATCCGGCTGGCAGTTTTGAACGAGTTCTGCACCTTCAAGAAAACACAGGTAACGGTCTTTCGCTATCCAAAGCTCTTTGATTTTGATTCCAAGGATGTCAGCGAGGTGTGGGTATTGGTCTGGATGACTTTGTACAGATTCAATAATTGGAAAATCGAGTGTAAATCCTTGGGCATTTTGTGTCACAACCAACTCACCTGATAAAGAGCTAAATGTTAAAGGATGAATGTTTTGTTGGAGCACATGGTTTAACACAAAGGCTGCGGCAAGTGTTGCATGACCACATAATTTTACTTCGACTTTAGGGGTGAACCATCGAATATGGCGGCCGACTAAAAATGCGGTTTCTGACAAGTTAATTTCTGCGGCAATTGCAATTAGCTGTTCATCTGATAACCAATTATCGAGTAATACAACCGCTGCGGGATTACCGTGAAAAAGGGTATCTGTAAAAGCATCAACATAGTAAATGGGAGCAGAAAGGCTCATTATAGGGTTTCCAAGAGTCATTATGGGATGATGAAAGGCCAGTATAACGCCTATTTTATGAAATATAATAGGCAAATTATTAATAGGCTAATGAAGCTGGGGGGAGATCCGGTAGCGTGTGGGTTGCTACCGGATAAAAGACAATTAATCCGCGTTATTAAGCATTTGCTTCATTTTTGTCTGCATTTTTGAGCATTTTCCTGACAGGGATAATCAACGCTGCCAATACGACCGCACAGATGACCAGCGCAATAGAGACATGGGAGAATAGCTCAGGCATTGAATCCAATTGGTCTTTACGGATGTTACCACCCATGATACCTGCGGCAAGGTTACCCAACGCACTCGCACAGAACCATAACCCCATCACTTGACCACGCATTTTTTGTGGTGCGAGCAAAGTCATTGTTGCCAAGCCGATAGGGCTCAAGCACAGTTCTCCTAATGTCAGTAATAAGATACTGCCAACTAGCCAGAAAGGGGAAACGCCACTTTGTGTTGCAAGCACTTGGTTTGCTGCCACCATCATGATAGCAAAGCCACCTGCAGCAAATAAGATACCAATCACGAACTTGGTCATGCTGCTTGGGTTCATATTACGTTTAGCCAGAGAAGGCCAGAACCAGCTAAATACTGGGGCTAACAATATAATGAACAACGCATTAATTGATTGGAACCAAATGGTTGGGATTTCAAAACTGCCCATTTGGCGGTCAGTATAGTCGCGAGCAAAGATATTAAATGAAGTCGGTTTTTGCTCAAAAGCGGACCAGAAGAATGCGGCTGCAATCAGTAAAATTAAGCAAGCCAGTAAGCGAGAACGCTCGCTACTGTTTAAACCGCCAAGGAAGAACATAAATAAGAAATAGATGCCCACACAGGTCGAGATAACATAAGCAGAGCTTTTCGCGATGATTGAGGCATTAAATGGAATCGTACCATTATCAATCAAGACAACCAGTATGGCCAATAATACCATGGCAAAGGTTACCCATTTCCCCACGTTTTTGCGCTCAACTGTTGGGCGGTTCCATGTGGAATCAAGGCCAACTTCTTTATCATAGCGGCGCATTTGAGGAATGGCGTAAAAACGGAAAATTAACAGGGCAATTAGCATTCCTAAGCCACCAAGGCCAAAACCTAAATGCCAGCCATATTTTTCATGAAGTGGACCAATAATTAACGGGGCAATAAATGAACCCATGTTAATACCCATATAGAACAGAGAGAAACCGCCATCACGACGTGTATCTTCTTTCTTATACAGCGTTCCTACCATCACAGTAATACAGGTTTTAAATAACCCTGTATCTAATACGATGAGTAATAAACCAACGAAAAAGAAGGTATTTGATAAAAAGGCAGACATTGCGATGGATAAATGGCCAAACGCAATAATTAATGAGCCGTACCAAACCGCGCGGCGCTGACCTAACCAGTTATCGGCTAACCAACCACCCGGCAACGAGGTGATATAAACCCCACCAGCGAAAATACCGACAATAGCGGAAGCTTGTTCAATAGGTAATTCCATTCCGCCTTGTAATAATGCCGCACTCATAAATAGAATAAGTAACGGTCTAACTCCGTAAAAAGAGAAGCGTTCCCACATTTCTGTGAGGAAAAGCGAACTCAATGGGTATGGATGCCCAAAAAAAGTTTTTGTTTTAGTCGCAGAATTGTTCATCTGTGAACTCCCATAAATACTCTCTTGAGAGGTTGTGCATGATATAAAACACCAAGCCGTGCGCTTGAATGTCAATTGTTATTGATATGTTAACACAAGCATGTGAAACATATTTTTAACATACATTATTATAGAATCACCTATATACAGAATGAATTTATTGTAAAAGGTGTGCTTTTAAGGTGAAAAGTCGATATAACTCTCATTTCTCACGATAAGCTAGGGGAAGATACAGGATTTTAGTTGACAATAAAAGAAAGAATTTTGAATCGATTAAATTGTTTAAAATCAATTACTTGAGGTTGTAAAATTTTAATTTTAAGCAAAGTGAGACAATAAAGCGTATAAATCATCAGGTTTTTGTACAAAAAATAGCAAGGGGGTTATTGGTCGGACGGGGAAGCGCGTAGACCATCGGATTGGCGCCGGATAACTAACCATGAATAAATTAAGTTGAAGAGAACTAACGCCGCAGTGAAAAAGAATACGGCTCTGAAACCATAGGTGGCAGCGACAAAGGAGCCCATTAAAGGCCCTGTCACGTTTCCAACATCGCGTAATGCTTGGTTATAGCTGAAAATACGCCCAGTCACTTGGTGAGAAATATTATAGATAATTAACGTTTGTACCGCAGGTAATAGTGCAGCATTTAGTGCCCCAAGCATAAATCGGAGAAAGCCTAACTCCCAATAACTACTTACCAACCCCATTGGGAATAATACAAAAATAGATGCGCCCAGCACGGCGAGTAAAACTTTTTCAGGGCCTATTCGGTCACTGAGTTTACCTAACATGGGCGCACTGATTAAAGCCGCAACACCGGGAATGGAGGCTATTACACCACTGACAAAGGCGAGGTTTTCTAAAGAATCAGATAGATCCCGAACATAGAGGGTGATCACGGGGTTGATTGACCCCATCGCAGCTTGAATGATCATCGTGGTGAAAAACAAGCTAATGACTAAATTCTTATTGCGTAGTGAGGCAAATACTTGCTTGCTGGACAATGCATCTTTGCGCGAAACCGGCGTGAAGCGTTCTCTAACATAAAAGAGCGTGACAAAAAAGCAAATAAACAGCACCGTTGCTGTAATAAAAAAGACGGGGCGTAAGCCATATTGGTCAGCAAGAAAACCGCCGATTAATGGGCCAATAAGTGCGCCACTGACCGCACCAGTCGCAAGGACGCCCATAGCCCAGCCGCTTTTTTTCACGGGAATTTGAGTTGCAATCAACGCGTTAGCATTAGGAACAAAGCCACCCAATAAACCTAATATGGCTCTTAAGGCTAATAATTGCCAAATATTCTGCGCAAAGCCGATTAACACCATGACAATCGCCATGCCCAGCGCGGATCGCAATAGCATTAATTTTCGCCCTTTGCGATCGGATAATCTCCCCCAAAATGGAGCGGCAATGGCAGAAAATAAAAAGGTGATACTAAAAACGGCACCAGTCCATAAATTCAACGAAGCATGGTCTTTGACACCAAGTTCTTCAATATATAACGGGAGAAAAGGCATGATCAGGCTAAAGGCGGCACCTGTTAAAAAACAGCCGAACCACACGACGTATAGGTTACGTTTCCAATACTCTGTTTTTCCCGTCATAATTTTCCCGTT
>NZ_JAMPLV010000002.1:0-657478 GCF_028477785.1 Providencia sp. PROV269
AGCTTCATTCAGCTACCCGAGTCACATACTTATGTATGCTCCTCGGGATATCTTCATTTTGCCGCCTAGCTGTAGACCCGACTATTTAGGGAAAACAGTATGAAAAACAACAAGAAAAGCATCATAAAAAACAGTTGAAAAATCACGTCATATAGAGAGAACAGTATAAAAAACAGCAAGAAAAACATCATAAAAAATAGTTGAAAAATCACGCCATATAGAGAGAACAGTATAAAAAACAGCAAGAAAAGCATCATAAAAAACAGTTGAAAAATCACGCCATATTTAGAGAAAACAGCATAAAAAATAGCAAGAAAAACATCATAAAAAGCAGTTGAAAAATCACGCCATATTTAGAGAAAACAGTATAAAAAACAGCAAGAAAAGCATCATAAAAAATAGTTGAAAAATCACGCCATAATTTATCTGATTACGTTAATCATTAATGATGGATTTTGTCTAAATCCCCGTATAACGAAGGTTCCCCTTCAGGGCGTGTTTTAAAACGGCGGTGTAGCCACATATATTGTTCTGGCGCCCTGAGGATTTCTTTTTCGATAATTTGGTTCATCATGGTTGCGGTAGCCACATTATCTTCAATTGGGAAATCATCAATGGCAGGTTGAATGATCAATTCATAACCTTTACCGTTAGGTAAACGCCTTGGGGTAAAAGGCACCACTAAAGGGGAAGCCAGGCGTAAAATAATTTGTGAACCATTGGTTGTCGCTGCATTTTCTACAGCGAATAAAGGTGCAAATGTACTATTGCGTGGGCCGTAATCATGGTCGGGGGCATACCATAAAATTTCCCCATTTTTTAAGTCGCGTACCATGCCTTTCATATCTTTGCGATCCAACATATATTTATTGGAACGTAACCGCCCACGGGTTTGTAACCAATCAAGCAGGTCATTATCATTGGCGCGATACACACCAATACCCGGGTTTAACATACCAAAGGCACGCGCACCTATTTCCAAGGTTAGAAAATGAACGCCGAGCGCGATAATCCCTCTGCCAGTTTGGCGGGCTGCAACGGCATTTTCTTCCCCAATGACTTTGACCCAGCGACGAACGCGCCAATCAGGCCAAAACCAAGCCATACCCGTTTCAAATAAGCCCATGCCGACAGATTCAAAGTTTTTGTCTATGCAACGCTGCCGTTCCTGCTCACTCATCTCTGGAAAGCATAATTGCAAATTTCGTTCTGCGACTTTCACCCGCTTTTTCAAAAAGCGCTTGGAAAACAAACCTAAACGAGTTCCCATCCAATAAATGACAGGATAAGGCAATAAAACAAGAAGATATAATACGCCAATACCTAGCCAAGTTAGCCAGTAACGAGGATGGAGGAACCGTTTTTGAAATTTTGGAGCTAGTATCATTATTATCCGAATATATTAGTCATAAATTAATAAAAAGGCATGATTAAACTATATCAAATTATTCGTTTAAAGCGTTAACTGCCTGCATGGTGCTCATTAACTCAGCTAAGTTGCGAACAGCCATTTTCTCCATGACACGAGACCGATGAACTTCAACGGTGCGCACAGAAACACAGGCTGCCTCAGCAATTTCACGGTTAATTAAGCCTTGCAACACATAGCCACAGATATCTTTTTCACGAGGCGTGAGCGTTTCATAGCGCTGTTTAATTAAATACCCTTCAGTGGCTTTCGTGGTTTGTGAGCGAGCTTGCTCTAAGGTCTTAGCAAGCTGTTGGCTATCAATGGGTTTTTGTAGAAAATCAACGGCACCCAGTTTCACTTGTTCTACCGCCATCGGGATATCCCCATGGCCAGACAAAAAGATCACGGCTAATGTGCTGTGTTGTTCCCTCAGGTATTGGTGAACTTGTCGCCCGTCTAATTTAGGCATGCGCATATCCAATAACACCACACCTTCTTGGTGTAATGCCGCATTTTGGATAAATGCTTCACTGTCATTCCAAACGGTAACGCTATAGCCCAATGTTTCTAGTAAGAATTGGCAGGCATCCGTCACATCGGGGTCATCATCCACGAGATGGATCACTGGCATACATATACCTCGTCGTGTAGAGGGTGACAAAATAGGGTGCTTTATGTAATGAGCATTGATTATCGTAATAAAGCCATTGTCACATATAGTTAATGTGAATGTTATCAATTACGTGGCAAAACATGCTCAATCCACGATTTTATTGTGATAATTGAAAATGAGAGTGACCATTAGGCCATGTAATCCATCATCACTCAGGTTATTTTCGATACGAATATCGCCACCTTGGCTTTGGATCAAACGCTGGCAAATCACTAAACCTAACCCTAAACCTTCTTTTTTAGTCGTAGTAAATGGTGTGATACCTTGCTCTAATTGACCCGCAGGCATACCTCCGGCATTGTCCTGCAAGACAAGTAAAAAATGCTGCTGTGAAAAATGAAACTCGAAATGCAGTAGGGTTGCCCCCGCTTGTAAACTGTTGCTGATTAAATTGGAAAGTAATTGCTCAAGTAACGTATCAGGCAACATCAGGGAGATGTCAGGCGTTTCAGGTAAAATTAACTTTGCATCGGGGTAGTGTTGGTCTGCACGCAATAATTGCCAAATATGATTAATGGCCTGTTTAACTGATTGTTGGCTCAAGGTGACTGCCGGGTCAAGACTTGGTTTACCCGCCCAGAGGCGTAAATTACGAATGATATCGGCTCCACGTTGAGCTTGGTCATCGATTTTTGTTAATGCGTTAATTAATGGGTGGCTTTCAGACTCTTTAGTCAGGCGTAGAATACACCCTTGGGCATAGTGGCGGATTGCAGACAGGGGTTGATTCAATTCATGAGCAAATCCAGAAGCCATTTCCCCCAAAATATTTAACCGCTGTGCCTTTTGTAAATTGGCTTCTTGTTCTCGTAAGCGGTTATGCGCTTCTTCTAATTGGCGGCTACGGCGTCTAACCAAAAAGGCAATCCAAACATGATTAATGCCAAGTAACACAAAAAATAACGCGACAAGGCTAAGAGTGATTTGGTTTTGAATGGTCCAACTGACGATATCTTGCCAGATTTGACGTTGTTGCGGGTGTTGGTTAACGTCCCTGAGCAAGGTTTCAACTTGAGTCACCGAGGCCGGAGCTCCCCAACGCATGGCGGCTTTATCGGTTGATAATAATGTCTTGGTGACTTTGTCGACTAAATTATCCGGCACTTCACTTAAGGCAGCAAAAGACCAGTTTGGATACAGTTCTGTGCTAGTTAAACAAGAGAGAGAGCTTGGATGTTGAATTAGTGGACGAAATTGTGTTTTATCAATCAGCCCTTCGCTATGCATATTTTCTAATAAACAGACAGGAACAATTGCCGCAGATAATGAATCATCACGCAGTGCATATAATAATGCATCAGCAGGAAAGCCTAAAAATTGCATCTTAAAGTCTTTAGCCGCATCGTAGCCCATATCCCTTAACACTTTGTAACCTAATAAATAGCCACCAAAAGCATCTGGCGAGATAGCGCCGACTTTTTTGCCAATTAGGTTTTTAACTTCTGATATATCACTGTCTTTGCGAACTAATATTAAGCTGCCAATAACATTACGCGTCGTGCTGTTGGGCTCCACATCAGAACGAAGGGAGAGCAACCAACGTAAATGATAGCGGTTATCTAACTGAATAAATTGGGCAGGATTCGTCAGTAAAAAATCAATCTTACGGTTGGAAATTGCTTCTTTCATTTCATCTAAATTGAGTGGTTGTAACGTAAAACGTTCCCCAGGAATAGACTCATTGAGTGTGTCAATAAGTGGTTGCCAATGAGATTGGGTGGAACTCGGTCCACGCAAGGCTAATACTCCGATAGTCCATTGTGCCGAAATTGCAGGCAAAGACCACGTCAGTAGCATGATTAATAGTATGTGATACAACGGCCTAGGCGATTTTTTTAACATATTTGAGTTATTCGTTGCGTTAGATCAATTTAGCTACGGGTATGTGGTAAACCACAATAGGGCGGCGGCTCCACACTTCTTACAATGGCACTACACGTTTTATCAAGATAACTCATTTGGTTTAAAGAGAAATAACAATTCCACGGGTTATCTTAACGAGACTGTACCCATTGTCAATAACGCATGTAATACAAATAACATATTGATTAATAACTTTTATTTTCGCATTAGCAATGTCAGTACTGGAGCCAATTATGGATCTGAGTAAACGAAAATTTCTACAACAAATTGGGGCGGTGACTGCGGGAGCTTCGTTAATTCCTATCGCAGAAGCTGGGCTCAGTTTTTCCCCGACACGCCGAGAAGGCAACCCAGAAAAACGTTATGGAATGTTGATTGATTTACGCCGTTGTATTGGTTGCCAATCTTGCACAGTAAGCTGCTCGGTTGAAAACCAAACCCCACAAGGCCAATTTAGAACGACAGTGAATCAATATCAAGTTGCAGTGAAGGGCGAAGAAGGTTTTACCAACGTATTATTACCTCGCCTATGTAACCACTGTGATAACCCTCCTTGTGTACCGGTATGTCCAGTTCAAGCGACTTTCCAACGTGAAGACGGCATTGTTGTCGTTGATAACGAACGCTGTGTTGGTTGTGCTTACTGCGTACAAGCGTGCCCATACGATGCTCGCTTTATCAACCACTCTACGCAAACCGCCGATAAATGCACATTTTGCGCTCATCGCTTAGAAGTGGGGTTATTGCCAGCTTGTGTTGAATCTTGTGTGGGGGGCGCACGCATTATTGGGGATTTAAAAGACCCGAACAGTACTATTCGTAAAATGCTGACAGAGCACGAAGCTGAAATCAAAGTCCTCAAACCGGAAAATGGCACATTACCTCAAGTTTTCTATATCGGTTTAGATGACGCATTCGTGCAGCCGCTACAAGGCAAAGGGCAGCCCGCATTATGGCAGGAGGTGTTCTGATGAATGGCCAAGTAACTTATATTTTAGAAGTCATGGCTCAGCCACAAGAATTCTTTTGGCTTCCTTGGGCGGTACAATATTTCTTCTTCATAGGAATTGCTGCTTGCGCGGTACTGTACGCTTGTTATCTTCATTGGAGAAATAAACCTGAAAACAGTCGCTTAGAGATGATTGCAGTATTTATTGCTATCACGATGGGTATTACCGCTCCATTAGCATTAACCGCAGATTTACACCAAACCGCAAGGGTATGGCATTTCTACGCGCATCCAACAATATGGTCTTGGATGTGGTGGGGGTCTGTGTTACTGCCATTATTCACTACATTTATTGGTTTATATTTTGTCGCATTAGTGGTGAAACTGATTTGGAAAAAAGAGTTTAAAGCAACACGTTGGGTGGCGTTGTTGGCTGCACTTTCAGCGATAGGATTATTGTTATATACCGGCCGTGAAGCCTCAGTATTAAATGCTCGCCCAATTTGGTATAGCTGGTGGATACCAGTATTGATGTTCCTCAGTGCGCTACAAGTATTACCTGCATTGATTAACTTAGGAGCACGCCGTGAACCTCAATATCAAAACCGCTTAGCACGCTTCCAAGTTGTGACATTATTGCTGTTCGCCGTTTGTTTTGCGCTATGGCTCTCAGGTGATACCACCTCAGGTATTGCAGTACGTCAACAGTTAGATACAGCAAGCCCTGGGTGGTGGATGTTGATGGGAGTTTGTGCATTGTGGGTAATCACTTTTGCGATGTCCGTCAGTAATTTAAAAGCGAATCGCTCGGTTGCATATATCACTGTTCTCGCTTTAATTTCAATGGCTTTTGCTTGGACGATACGTTGGATTTTCCTGATGGAAGTTCAAGCGGTACCAAAATATAACATTATCGCTAACCCATACCATTTCCCATTGGGAACAGACGGATTACTGGCAATTGTCGGTACATTCGGTTTATGGATTGCATTAACAATTATTGTTCGTGAAGGTGTTCGCTGGTTTGCGAGGAGAGTGCAACATGGCTAAATTCTCAAGACGTCAATGGCTTAAAGGTGGTTTGGTTGTCGGTGGTATCGCATTATTTGGTGCAAGCTACCGTGATGTGGCCAAACGTGCAGTCGATGGTCTGGTTAATGGTACGTCAGGTAAAGTCACTCTTGATAGGCTCAATGGTAACTCTTTACGTCCTGAAGGACAGGCACTGAAAGGTTGGCAAGAAAACCCAGAACAAGTGGTTGCGATGACGCAATGTTTTGGTTGTTGGACTCAGTGTGGTATTCGTGCTCGCGTTGATACAGCGAAAAATGAAGTATTGCGTATTGCGGGGAACCCTTATCATCCACTATCTCATGAAGAGCATTTTCCGTATGGCATGCCGCTGAAAACGGCATTTAACAAAATGAGTGGGGAATCAGGCCTTGAACACCGTTCGACTGCCTGTGCTCGAGGTGCGACGTTAATGGAAGGCTTAACAAGCCCATTGCGTATTCTCGAACCGATGAAACGTGTTGGCAAACGCGGGGAAGGTAAATGGGAGCGCATCAGTTTTGAACAATTAATAAAAGAAGTGGTTGAAGGGGGCGATTTATTTGGTGAAGGGCATGTGGATGGCTTACGGGCGATCCGTGACTTAGAAACGCCTTTAGACCCATCCCAACCAAAACTGGGACCAAAAGCCAACCAATTATTAGTGACCAATGCAGGTGACGACGGCCGTGATGGTTTTATCCGTCGCTTTGCACAAAATGCCTTTGGTAGTAAAAACTTTGGAGCTCACGGTTCGTATTGTGGATTGGCTTATCGTGCCGGTTCCGGTGCATTGATGGATGATTTGGACAAAAACGCCCACGTCAAACCCGATTGGGATAATGTTCGTTTCGCACTGTTCTTAGGCACATCGCCTGCGCAATCAGGTAACCCATTTAAGCGCCAAGGCCGTCAATTGGCGACTGCGCGTTTACGTGATTCATTTAACTATGTGGTGGTTTCGCCTGCATTACCATTAACAACGACTTTAGCAAATGACCACGGCCACTGGGTCCCAGTACAGCCGGGTACTGACGCTGCGTTAGTGATGGGGATGATCCGTTGGATCATTGAAAATGAGCGTTACAATGCCAAATACCTCAGTGTGCCAAGTGAAAAATCCATGGAAGCGATGGGGGAGAAAAGCTGGACTAACTCAACACATTTAGTCATTACGGATGATAACCACCCATTAGCTGGCAAATTGTTAATTTCTTCTTATATCACAGGAGAAGGTGACGATGAGAAAGCCTATTTAGTACAAGATGCCTCTGGCGAATTAAAACTGGCAAACGAAGTTCCAACTGCTGAATTGTTTGTGACACGCCAAGTGACTTTGCACGATGGCAGTGAAGTGACGGTTAAATCCAGCTTCCAGTGTCTTAAAGAAGCCGCAAATCGCATGACTTTGGAAGAATATAGCCAGCGCTGTCATGTCCCAGTAAAAACCATTGAATCACTGGGTAAAGCATTAACGTCTTATGATAGAAAAGCCGCAGTTATTTCCCATGGCGGTATGATGGGCGGTAATGGTTTCTACACTGCATGGTCAGTTATCATGCTTAACGCATTGATTGGTAACTTAAACTTGAAAGGCGGTGTTTCTGTTGGTGGTGGTAAATTCAACGGAGAAAACGATGGGCCACGTTACAAAATTGCCAGCTATAAAGGTAAAGTGAAACCTAAAGGTGTGGTGTTATCACGTAGCAATGAAGTGTATGAAAAATCAGATGAATTCAAAGCGCGTCAGGCAGCAGGTGAGAACCCATATCCCGCAAAAGCCCCTTGGTACCCGTTTGCCAAAGGTCAACTAACAGAACAGTTAGCATCCGCCTTGATGGGGTATCCTTATGCACTGAAAGCGTGGATCACCAATATGACTAACCCTGTATATGGTATCGCAGGTATTCGTCAGGTGATGGAAGAAAAACTGAAGGACCCTAAACACTTGCCGCTGATTATAGGTATTGATGCCTTTATGAATGAAACCACGGCATTGGCAGATTACATTGTGCCGGATACCCATAATTTCGAAAGTTGGGGGTTCAGTGCACCATGGTCTGGTGTGCAGGTCAAAGCCAGTACGGCACGTTGGCCGATTGTTGAGTCACGCACGGCTAAAACAGCAGATGGCCAGCCAGTTTCGATGGAGAGTTTTTGTATCGCTGTAGCAAAAGAACTTAATTTACCGGGCTTTGGTGATAACGTGATTGAAGATATGGATGGCAACATGCATTCACTCAATACAGCTGAAGACTATTACTTAAGAGTTGCTGCAAATATGGCATGGCTAGGGGAAAAACCAGTTCCTGAAGCCGCAACAGAAGATATCCAAATCAGTGGCGTGGAGCGCATTTTACCAGCGATTACGCGTACGTTAAAACCAGAAGAAGTTCGCCGTGTTGCCTATATTTTCACAAGAGGAGGCCGTTTTGCTCCGTATGAAAAAGCCTGGGATGGCGATGCAACAGGACCTCAATGGAAAAAAGGCTTACAAATTTGGAATCCAACGGTGGCAATCAATCGACATGCCATAACGGGTGAGCGTTATAGTGGTTGCCCAACTTACTATCCACCACGTATGGCAAATGGCGATGATGTGAATACGGTATTCCCAGAACAAGAGTGGCCGTTGAAACTGATGTCATTTAAATCCCATGTCATGAGCAGTTCAACGACAGTCATTGAACGTCTACGCCATGTGAAACCAACGAATCTTGTTGCTTTGCATCCCGATGATGCAGCAAAAATGGGTGTCAAACATGGCGATTGGATCCGGATCACCACACCGGGTGGCCATGCTGAAGCCCAAGTGAGTGTTCTTGATGGTGTAATGCCTGGGGTACTTGCGATTGAGCATGGTTATGGGCACACCGAAATGGGGGCGAAACAGCATTATCTGGATGGCCAACCAATGCCAATGAATGAGGCAAATGGTTCAGGAATTAACTTAAATGACCTTGGGTTTGCTGACCCAACACGTGAAGTCGCCAACACGTGGTTAGACTGGGTTTCGGGGGCATCGGTACGCCAAGGATTACCTGCTCGCATTGAGTTAATTGGTTAAACGAAGTAGTAAGGATGGTTAGTGATGGGGACCTGCATAGCTTTATTATTAACCATCTGGTTGTTGGCAATAAGTAGTAAGCAGTTGACATTGCGCATAAAACGGTGTGCTACCACACCGTGACTTCGGCAAATGCCTGGGAGGGGGAGCCCTCCCTTTTTTAATGGTTTATCGCAACAGTGGGGAAACCGATTGTTCCAAACCGATGCTTTGAAGCATCAAAACACCCATCAAAATAAATAAAATACCTGCCAAAATTTTTAGTGAGATTGCCCAATAAGGGGAAAATGACTTTCCTTTTAATTGTGATACGCGAACCGCATTATCACGCATTAAATGAACAAAAATGGCAATTAAACAAATGGTTAATGCAGTACCCATTGCCATTGCTAAGGCAGCGATAACTCCCCATGTATATACTTCTATCACATAAGAAAACAGCAATACGAGAATTGCTCCAGAACAAGGACGAATCCCCATTGATAGAATAATCAATAGTTTACTTTTAAAACTGGATTGCAATTGATGAGACTGGATAACGTGTTGGTGGCCACAACCACAGCTGTCCGAGTGGCTATGGGCTTTTGTTTTAATTATTGCTTTCGTTGAAGAATTCAATGGCTGAATGCTTTTTATCGTGAGTGGGGTTAAGTATTTTGATTTGCGGATTAACCAGCCACGACGTAATGCGCTGAGACATAAATAGCTACCCAGTAAAATAACAAATAGATAACTGATTTGTTCTGCATATAAACTGGCTTGGTTGAGATGTTTAGTAGAGAGTTGGAATAGGATCAATACTAAGGAAACTAAAGTAATCGCAACAAGCCCTTGTAAGAGTGATGCTAGTAAGCTAATGATAACACTCTGCTTTAAATGAGTCGCTTGGGTGGCAATATAGGTGGTAATAATTAATTTGCCATGACCCGGTCCAAGGGCATGCAAAAAACCATAAGCAAAGCTGGCAATCACCAGTAACCCACCTGCATACCATGGGCGAGAGGTGGTTTCTTGCAATAAGTAAGATAACCCTTGGTTTAACTGTTTTTGCCAAGCTAGGCTAAGTTGTAGCCATGATCCCCAGTGAATGTATAGCTGCCAAGTGACATAGGTAATAAGTCCTACAAACAGCGCAGTAATTATTAATTTTTGCGTACGTAAAGGCATTATGGACATTGTATATCAACCCGTTGTGCAAACTGTTTGCCAAGTGCTAAATCCTCTTCTGGATTATCACTTTTGTCTAAAGAGAAAGCGTAGGCGCGCATTGAATCGGTCACATTTGCTTCTTGTAATTCCATCTGGCAATTTGCAGCAATATCCAACGGTAGGTTAATTTGTTGTTTATTTTGGTAAGTCATACTGACATAGAAAGTTGGGTCATAAGTTTGAATTTCCACATGGGAACCTGCTATAGGCAGGGGTTGCATAAATGAAGCGGTAAAGAAGAAAACTAAAGAAAAGCCATCTTTTTCTAAATGGTAGCTATCTGGAATTCGTTTAAAGCTCACTTTCTTCCCCTGATAATAAAAATCAGTGAAATAATCTTGCACCAACACATTTGCCATAATAATAGCTTCTTGCTGTTTCCAACGAGGATCATCCGGTTTAATGCCTTTTAATTCATAGGCGATATCCGCTGATGTCATGGGGTCCATTTTCCAAACATAGCTAATCCCTGTGTATTTATCTTGTTTATTTTCAAGGGAAATTTGCATCTCAATAAAACTGTGAGGGTGTGCCGCTACTAGTGGAGCAACTATGAACAGAAATAAAAAATAGAAAGGAAAAAATCGCATCATTCAGTCAGCTAAATTGGCTTATCAAACAAATGTTATAACATAACGAACTGCAAACTAAAAAGAAAAATATTTCGGAATGATTTAAAAATCAACTTAAAACGAGTCGTTAATACTTCTATCACAATAACCTTTCAAATAAAGGGTTTTTTATTAACAAAATAACAGCGATAATATTTGATAATAATCAGATGTGGACATTTCGTGAACACCACATGATTTTAAGCTTTAAATATTAACTAGTTACAAAGGAAAAGAGAACACCATGCCAGTGTTACATAACCAAATTTCAAATAAAATCTTAAAAGAGCGCATGTTGGCTGAGGTCGAGCCGCGCACCACTATCTCTTTTTACAAGTATTTTAATATCCAAGACCCAAACGAATTTCGTAATCAATGGTACCAACAATTTAAAGCATTGAGTGTTTTTGGGCGCGTTTATATTGCCAAAGAAGGTATTAATGCACAAATCAGTGTGCCTGAATCCAATGTGAGCGCATTACGCGAACTCATTTATGCAACAGATCCCGCATTAGAAAACCTACGTTTAAATATTGCGATTGATGATGACGGTAAATCATTTTGGGTGCTGCGTATGAAAGTCCGTGAGCGTGTAGTGGCTGATGGTATTGATGACGAAACATTTAACCCAGCAAATACGGGGCAATATCTAAAAGCTCACGAAGTGAATGAGATGATTGATGACCCAAATACTGTTTTCGTTGATATGCGAAATCATTATGAGTATGAAGTGGGGCGTTTTGATAATGCGATTGAAATACCATCAGATACATTTAGAGAGCAACTGCCAATGGCGGTTGAAATGCTGCAAGAGCAAAAAGACAAAAATGTTGTGATGTATTGTACTGGTGGGATCCGTTGTGAAAAAGCCAGTGCTTATATGCTGCATAATGGTTTTAAAAATGTCTACCATGTTGAAGGTGGGATTATTGAATACGCACGTAAGGCGAAGGAGCAGGGCCTACCTTTACGGTTTAAAGGGAAAAACTTTGTTTTTGACAACCGCATGGGTGAGCGCATTACAGAGGACACATTAGCACAATGCCACCAATGTGGCGCGCCTTGTGATGCACATACCAATTGCCGTAACGATGGCTGCCACTTATTGTTTATCCAATGCCCTAGTTGTGCAGAAAAGTATGAAGGCTGCTGCAGTTCGTCTTGCACAGAAGAAATGAAACTTCCTGAGCAAGAGCAACGCGCACGCCGTGCAGGCCGTGAGGTCAGTAATAAAATCTTTAATAAATCACGTCACCGTTTATCCGATGGGTTATTAAATAAAGACAACTAGTCATTAATGTTATCTATAATAAGAAAGCCCTGCAATTAGGGCTTTTTTTTAATATAAATATTTAAACACATTATATATAAAAAATAACTCTATTCTGTTTTTGACGAAAACTTTAGAGGTAATATGCCTTTTTTGTGAGTAAACAGTGCTATTGCTAATTCCTAGTTTTCGAGAAATAATATGATTAGGTGTTTCATTCATCCAATTGTTAATAATATTTTGTTCTTTAATTGTGAAAATAGATGACTCAATATTATTAGCAAGCTTAGTAATTTTCTCTATTTGTTCATAGTCACGAATAACCTTATCAAGAGTTTGAATAATAATATCTTTTGATAGAATGAAATAATTATCCTTTAATAACAATGGATTGTTTGTCTGTGGGTACGGGGCATTAATATAAATATAAAACCGTGTATTATTGGTATTGCTTAATAATTGCTGTAGCGTAGGACAGTAATTAGAGTAATTACAATAATACGTTAAATTCACCAGTATAATGCTTGGTGTGTTTATATTTATAAAACCAATGGCTTCTTTTATGCATCCTGTACTAATAAATTCGAGTTTTTTATTTTTGGATAAATATTCTGTAATGCCAAGACGTGTATAATAACATTCATCAATAACTAATATTCGCATTGGAACATCCTTGTTCAAGAAGATGCCTTACAATAAATTGGAACTGATAGTGAAGTCAACCAAGGATTAATAAAAACAATAAATAGTGTTCTTATTTTAAATTACGAATTAGTAATTAATTAATAAGGTAATTATATAAAAATATATAATTACCTGTATGAATGAATAAATTAAATGGATATTAGTGACCCTAATATCCATTTATTTCCCTAGTGTGTTTTAAAACCAAGCTCAACATATTCCCCAGATTCTATCTTGTCTACACCTGCTTGAAGAATATGAATGAGTTGTTTAGCCACATCAGTCGTTAGCCACATGGTTTTATCCACAATAGCGTCACCTGTGTGTTTATCTTGCTCGGGGAGGTAGTGCAAACGCAACATCATAGCGTCGTAATCATCGACTGTACTGATGTCCCAGCCAACTACTGGGTGGGTTTGAATGACATCATTTTTTTTATTCATATAAACCTCCTAATCAAACATCGTGATAAATAATAAATATCTATAACTGACTAAGAGCAATGACCTCGTGATGAGTCCACTTTTAGTATAAGGAGATTTCGCCAATAAGAAAGCAAATAAAACATTTTTTTTGTCTATATGGCAGAAAATGCATAAAACGAATAACAAGCATTGTAAAAATAGAATGGGAAGTATTTTGAACTTCCCATCGGCGTGTAAACGACTAACTCAGAGAGACTGTCCAGCGTGCATCTTGCCCTGCTAAGAAAGGAACTAATTTATCATTACAGCAGTCAATGGATTCACAAATTATATTTTGTTCTTTAGTTAGCGTAATTGTCCCTTCATTCACAGGTAAGTTATAGAATTTAGGGCCATTTAGGGAACAAAAAGCTTCGAAATGCGCCAAGGCACCGAGCTCTTCAAAAACACTTGCGTAAGCCGCTAATGCGGTGGGAGCATTAAAGACCCCAGCACAACCACAGGAAGATTCTTTACGTGATTGTATATGTGGTGCGGTGTCGGTACCAAGGAAGAAACGGTCACAACCTGAAGCAACCGCTGTACGTAATGCTTCTTGGTGCACATTACGCTTCAAAATAGGTAAGCAAAATAAATGCGGTCTTATACCACCAACTAACATATGGTTACGATTAAACATCAAATGTTGAGGTGTTAAAGTTGCAGCTGTAAATTCATTCGCTTCTTGGACATATTGAGCCGCTTCTTTGGTGGTGATGTGTTCAAAAACGACTTTTAGTTTTGGAAACTGTGCCCGTAGTGGCAACATAACTTGCTCAATAAATAAGGCTTCTCGGTCAAAAATATCGATATGACTTGCGGTGACTTCACCATGGATAAGCAGTGGCATTCCTGCTTGTTCCATTGCAGCTAATACGGGGTAAATCTTTTTAATATCGGATACGCCATGGCTAGAGTTAGTTGTTGCATTGGCCGGGTAGAGTTTACAGGCAGTAAATACCCCCTCGTTAAAGCCGCGAACGACTTCAGCAGGATCTGTGCTATCAGTAAGGTAGCAGGTCATTAAAGGGGTAAATTGATGTCCTTGTGGAACCGCTTTTAGAATACGCTCGCGGTAAGCTTTTGCGGCTTCAATTGTTGTGACTGGTGGCACTAAATTCGGCATGACAATCGCGCGGCCAAAGAATTCACTGGTATAGGGAACGACCGTTTTTAACATATCATCATCGCGAAAATGAACATGCCAATCATCAGGGCGGCGGATCGTTAGGGTAGTTACAGTTGTCATTAAACCGGCTCCATAGGGGAAGAGTGAATGATGAGCGAGTGCTCAAGCCGGAATAGAATGATAAAGGTAAAGTGAAAAAATAGCTATGAGAAATCGCGATTATAGCTTATTTCAAAGGTAGATTATGTAAATGACGTAAATAGCTAACTTATTCAGGCATGCAATAGCAAAAAACCTGCTTAAGTTTCCTTAAGCAGGTTTCTCTAAATTTTGGCTCCTCCAGCTGGACTCGAACCAGCGACATACGGATTAACAGTCCGCCGTTCTACCGACTGAACTATGGAGGAACTCCTTGGTACGCAGAGGATATTAGCTTTCTCTTACTGTATTGTCAAAGGAGAATAGCGAAAAATATGTTTGTTTGCCTGTTATCTGTGCGAACTGTTGGAAGTTTGATCGAAAATTAGGTAATGGTGATTAATCAAGACCATACACAAACAAAAAGACGGTAACAAACTTAAGTCGATGGGCGGTATATTATTTCAAATTTAGTGGTTAACTGCAGTTAACCACTAATTGATGAATGTAACTTACAGAAATTATCTACAGCGGAATAACGAGAACTGGTTGGGCGATATCGTCGAGTAAACTACGAGTCACTGAGGTATTAAGCCAGCGTCCAAGTGAAGAAAGATGGCGATGAGAAATAATTAATAATTCGCAGTTATATTTTTCCATTTTTTTGGGGATGGTATCGATAGGGGTACCTGCAGCGAGTAGTCCTTGGGCTTTAAACCCCATGCTATTTAAGGCGCTGGTGACCTCTTTTAATTGTTTTTGTGCCAAAGCTTCTTCTTTTTGCGCGGCAGGGTATTCATCCCACTCATCGCTATCTTTACTTAACCCAGTGCGGCTTAGTGCAAAGGTATTATCGACAACAGTCAATACAATCACATTGCTGACACAGCCAGTCATACGCTGCATAAAACTAAGTGCATTACTGCTATTCTCAAAGCTGTCGACGGCTAACAACACATTATTAATCATGATTAGTTCCTGATAGGCGAACTAAATAGCGCCTTTAAAGTTAGCTCCCCTTTTTTCCAATACTTTTTGTAAAATGGAAAGGTTTTTGGGGATCATACGTTGATCGATAAATGAAAAATAACCCACCATTCGGTGGGCAAAGTCGCTGTGTTTTGCGTGGCTACCCAGTTGTCTGGGAGTGTGGCTTACAGTGGAGTGAAATCTTGCCCAATGGCTTAGTAGCTGATAAGTTTTTAACAAAACCAGTGTGATCACAGTTTTGTTCATCAGCGGCTCCCATCGAGTGTATTAATGGTGACATCTGCAGACATACCCACACGCAGCGCATTCATCATCTGGGCATGCTCGGTGTTGCTATCAAAAACAATTTTTACAGGTATGCGCTGTACAATTTTAGTAAAATTACCCGTCGCATTTTCCGGGGCAACGGGTGAGAAACTTACGCCAGACGCGGGAGCAATACTATCGACATAGCCTTTTAATATTTGCCCTGGGAAGGTGTCGATACTAATATCAACGACTTGGCCATGAGTAATATTTTCCAATTGAGTTTCTTGATAATTCGCGATGATGTAGAGCTTATTTTGGGGAACAATAGCCATTAAAGCATCGCCTGGCTTAACAAACTCACCGACGCGCAAACTTTTTTTACCAATTACCCCACCAATTGGGGCAGTAATGCGGGTGTAAGAGAGGTTAAGTTCAGCCATTGCTTTTTTGGCTTGAGCTAATGTCAATTCAGCATTGCTATCAGCCTGTTTGGCTTCTAAAACTTGCAACATATTTTTGGCTGCTTTTAATGATGCTTCGGCTTGTGCAACACTTGCCGTCATGGTTTGCACTCGTGTAGTTGCTTGTTGTGCCGCTTGTTGTGAGCCTGCGCCAGTATTTGCCATTTTGTGGTAGCGAGTTTTTTCTTGGTACGCAAATTGGAGTTCTGCTTTTGCAGATTGCAGTTGGGCTTCTGCCGCAGCGATTAAGGCCTGTTGACGCGTTAAATTGGCTTTTGCATCATCTTGCCGTGCGCGAGCAGATTGCTCTTGTGCAGCAGCCTGAGAAAGTGCAACTGTAAATTCTCTGGGATCAATGACTGCTAATAATTCACCTTCTTTAACCCATTGGTTATCTTGCACAAGGACTTCGGTCACCACACCTGAAATCTGTGGTGATATACGTGAAATATCCGCTCGGATATAAGCATCATTGGTGTTTTGAGCATTTTTTTTAATGGCGAATTTATTAATTAATAATCCTCCCATCAAAACAACAATAGCGATGATAGCCAGAGCGACATTTTTATTAATTTTTAATTTGATCTTACTCATTCTAATTTCCTGATAATCAATAACTAAGCTGCGGCAACAGACCGCGGTGGGTAAATACGAGTTGGCATCACTAAAATCAGCCCAGTTAATAACAGTGCTAAACCAGAAACCAATAGATATAGGTCAGAGCTAGCTAAAACATGTCCTTGGCTTGAGGAGAGTTTTGTGAGTTCACCGATAGAATTTGTCGCCGTATCGCGATAAGTACTGCCGTAGCTGTCAGCAATGACGCCCGAATGAAAATCGCCTCGTTGGCGAGTTAACAGGGCAATTGCTCCCCCTGCAGCCGTTGCTGCAAACCCTTTAACTGCATTAAACCAAGCAGCAGCAAAAGGGCCATCGGTAGGCAATAATCCGCCCGTTGCCATCATCAATAGCGGAATCACGGCCATGGGTTGTGCAACAGCTTGTAAGAGAGAAATCATTCTAAAGTTGTCGCCATTCCAATCTGGGGTCAGTTGTGATGCGAGGACACAAGCGGCTGCCATCAAAAGTAAGCTAATGGCGAGCACCCAACGGCAATCAACTTTAGGGGTATTACAAATAATGGCTATGATAGGGAGCGTGATGAGTTGTGGGAGTGATACCCATAGCATCATGTCGGAGGTTTGTTCTAAGCGATACCCTTGAATAGCCGATAAGTAGCCAGAGGTAATATTCACCAAAGAAACCATAATCAACAGCACACCACCAAGGGTGATTAATGAAAATGAGAGGTTCCGTTTGCCAAGTAACTGTAAATTGAAAAAGGGTAATGGGTGATACCACTCGTTTATTAAAAACAGGGCTAATAAACCAAATCCACCAATCAATAAAACATAAATTAGTGATGAATTTAGCCAATCAAGGCGTTCTCCTTGAGAAATACCTACGGTGAGCATAGCAAGTGCACTTCCCCCCAGAAGTAAACCTCGCCAGTTAAACTGTTTCAGTCGTTCTAAGCGTAAAGGGTCTTGTGGCAAACCAAAGCCAATGCAGATGGTGGCTATCGCCATTAGTGGTAAGTTCCAATAAAAATACCCACTCCACCCCCAGTGGAAGGCAAACGCGGCCGCAGTGGCACCAAAAGTAGCACTCCATGCAGAAACCCAGCCATAAGCTCCTAAACCTAATACTTTAATAAGCGGAGGCATAAAGCGCAGCACTACCGTCATTAACATAGGCGGGAGAGCCCCGCCCGCAAAGCCTTGTAAACTACGTATTGTTAATAGAAGAGCATAATGATCTCCTAGCCATGGTGTAATTAATCCTCCAATCAGATAAATAGAACACATAACGAGCGCAACACGACGTAGTGAGAATGTTGGCCAAAAGCAAGGAGTAAATCCTGAACCAATTACAAAACCAGTTACATAACAGGTGATTAACCAACTGCCAGTATCAATATTTAATGCCATTGCCCCCTGAATATCGCCTAGGGCGAATTTACTGGCGTTTTCTCCCACGCCACTCGCCATTACTGCTAAAAAAACACCAAATAGACCCATCCATGTGCGGCCATTAATTTCACTCGCACTGGCTATCCATTTGTTTTTTTTAGGTTGTATGATAGACGCATCAACCATTTCAAACTCCTGCCATTTAAAAATTTGCTCTGTCATTTTTTAGTAGTAGTATCTAAACTTTATTTAATTGTTTAAAATGAAATGATGTAATTAAATTATTGCATGAAACGCAATCCACTAATGAGGAGGGCTGCAAAGGGGCGAGGAGGAAAAATGCCACAAAAAATCGACTTCAATTTGATTTATGCGTTGAATTTATTATTGGAGGAAGGAAGTGTAGGAGGAGCCGCCGAAAAAATGAACCTGAGTGCTCCTGCTATGAGCCGAATTCTAGGGCGAATTCGTGAGCAATTTAATGATCCCATTTTAGTCAGGGCAGGGCGTAAATTAGTACCAACTCCCAGAGCATTAGAATTAAAAGAACAACTTAGCCATATTATTGCTCAAGCAGAAGCGTTAATTAATCCTGATGAATTATTCAATCCAAAAACATTAGAAAGAACATTTGTTATTCGGGCGAATGATATTTTTATTGGCGCCTTAGGTGGTGGGTTGTTAGAAAAACTCAGGGAATTAGCTCCCCAAAGTAGCTTAATTTTTATCGCAGAAAGTGATACTGAAGATGATTCTTTGCGTAGCGGTAAAGTCGATTTGGTTATTGGTTCTTCTCGAGATTGGCACCCTGAAATTAAGGCTCAGAGCTTATTTACTAGTACTTTTCAGGCGTTGGTTCGCCCAGGGCATCCGATTATTGGACAAGTGACACCTGAGAGTTTAACGCATTACCCGCATATTAGCGTATCGCGGCGGGGGCGTACATTGGGACCAATTGATGACGCGTTACGTGACCTTCAATTAGAGCGTAATGTTGCGTTGACTTTGCCTAGCTTTCATTCAGCTATGATGCTAACGATGAACTCTGATTATATTTTGCCGCTCCCTCGCCATGTACTGCAAGGGGTAAAGAGTGTTAATTTGCCGTTAATTGAAATTGAACTCCCTTTGGAATTGGAATCTATATTTATCGTGCAAGCATGGCATCCAAGGTTGGATAGAGATCCTGCGCATCAATGGTTACGCCAGACAATTAAACAATTTTTTCTGGAGAAAGAGTAGCTATTCATTCTATGGTGCGGGTCTTTGCGGTTGCTTAGTTAGTAGCTGAATATTCAGAAGGGTAACTTTCAGAAAGATAGCAAAAAGCCCGCATTAAGCGGGCTTTTTAAATTTGGCTCCTCCAGCTGGACTTGAACCAGCGACATACGGATTAACAGTCCGCCGTTCTACCGACTGAACTATGGAGGAATTGCTTTGTTCCTGAGAACGAGGCGCATATTACCCATCCTGTTCACCGTTGTAAAGCATAAAAACGAAAAAAATAGCCAAGTGAGTGTTAAGTAATCGATTTGATGATTATCTACTCCAATAAGTGGTGTCGTTGTCTATAGTATGCGGCTTATAGGAGATGCAGAGGGAACTGATAATAGAGGTGAATAATTCATGAGTAGCAGAACATAACAAACAGATAGCAAAAAGCCCGCATTAAGCGGGCTTTTTTTAAATTTGGCTCCTCCAGCTGGACTTGAACCAGCGACATACGGATTAACAGTCCGCCGTTCTACCGACTGAACTATGGAGGAATTGCTTGTTCCTGAGAACGAGGCGAATATTAACGACATCATCTCAGGCTGTCAATCATAAAAACAGAAAAAATATCTAACTGCTCATTCACTGCACATTCTGACGAAGTTTTGCTCTAGTTAATTGATATTGAATTAATTTTGAGCTGCAAGTGTACCAGGTAATTGCGTAGAAACTTCAGGATAAGCAACATGATAGATATCATAAAACGATATCATTCCTTTTAATGCAATTAAACGCGATATTTCTTGCTTTATTGCAGAGCTAACATCTTGTGAATCAATGATTTTACTTATCGCATTATCAGAAACGGGTTCAGTGACAAACCATTCTCCGTTATAACAAACGCGTAAATCTAACACACCAATATCTTCAAAATGATAGACAGGTTTAATGTCAAAAAGTAGCACACTTGCTAGTATAATAAAGAGAATAGTGATACCCAGAGCCCAATAAGGGCCAAAATAAGGGGCATACCAAAGAATAATGGCTAGGGGGACATAAGCCGCAACCATGCCAACACATAAATAAGGGTGGTTGGCGAGAAACTGGCTATTAAAGTAAGGTTTCCCATCTCGGTTTTCACGTTTATTGATGGCATCCAAGTCTTCGACGAGTATTTGTTTGATAATATCCATGTGTATAACTCTCTGTCAGATATCTATACTAGGAGGGTATCACGAGCCGTTGAGATTGTTATATATCAGTTAAAAAAAATATTTACACAGATTGTCATCGTATCAGATAATTCTTACTGACATTTATTGGGTTGTTGGCTTTTTAAATTAAAGTTTTCTTTAAACTATCAACTAAATGCAGCATTTTTGTTAACGTTATAGTCGATAAAAGTGACGCAATCGAAAAAACGACATATTTTTGAAGTTTGCCCGTATAAAATAGTTGCTATTATCTTTAAGTCATGAGTTAATGAGTGTCGGCCTGTTTAGCAGTCCTATTTGATGTATGATTACTGAGTTAGTGTGTTCTAAAGAAGAAAGTTATCACAGATAGCCTTTGACCGTGACGCTGCATCTTGGTGTTTCCCTGATTAAATAGTTGACTCTGGCCCGTATATGCCAAAAGGCAAGTTTTTTTGATGTTATATAGGAAAAGTCAAATGTCCGACAAAATGAAAGGTCAAGTTAAGTGGTTCAACGAGTCTAAAGGCTTCGGTTTCATCACTCCAGCTGATGGTAGCAAAGACGTTTTCGTCCACTTCTCTGCCATTCAGGGCAATGGTTTCAAAACTCTGGCTGAAGGTCAGCAAGTTGAATTCACCATTGAAAACGGTGCAAAAGGCCCAGCAGCTGCTAACGTAACTGCTATCTAAGCTAATTGCTTAACTGATTTTCTAAAGCCCGTCATTTTTAATGACGGGCTTTTTCGTATGCGCTACATTTATGGTTAATATATTTTGTTGGAAAAGACTGTTATGAATATTAATGACCGTGTTTATGTAAAAACAGACGGGGAAGAGCGTCGTGAAGGCACTATTTTACTTATTGAGCCCTTCAATGAAGGGGTAATGTACTTAATCGCATTACCAGATTACCCGGAAGGTATTTGGTTTTTTAATGAAAAAGAGGGTGATGAAGGGATTTTTGTTACACCAATTGAAAGATAAGTTTCAAGTTAATGAACACTTTGTTCTTTACTTAATAATTTTCCCCACTTATACTCCTTCCATCTTTTACTTAGGGGATTATTACTTGGACAGTCAGAGTTGGAATAAAAACTTAATTTAATGGCAAGCCAGTAATCATCTTTTCTTTTCACTGCTTGCCACAATGGCGGGCGGTGTCTGATGTTTCCTCATCATACTACTCCCTTATAATTGTATTTAATTAGATAGCATATTATAGCTGTATTGAGTGTGTATCATGTTGGTCTATATTTATTCTCTATTTCCTCCAGGCAATAGCTAATGGTTTTTGAGTAATTTATTTTACTCAAAATATATGGCTATATGCTTTTTATTAGGCATATAAATCATTATCCAAGTTATTTTTGGAGGGATTATCATGCTTTTTTCCCCTGATATTTTAAATTTACTGTCTGCTATGTGTTTTGGTGCATTAATCGGTGCTGAGCGCCAGTGGCGTCAACGAATGGCGGGCTTGAGAACCAATGCACTGGTTGCAACAGGTGCTGCGGTGTTTATTTTAAGTTCTGTAACAACATCTCCTGATAGCCCTGGGCGTATTGCTGCCCAAGTGGTGTCTGGAATTGGTTTCCTCGGGGCGGGTGTGATTATGCGTGAAGGCATGAACATTCGAGGTCTAAATACTGCGGCAACGCTTTGGTGTTCTGCGGGGATCGGTGTTTTATGTGGATTAGGGCAGTACTCTTTAGCATTGATGGCGACGTTATTAATTTTATGCGCCAACATTTTATTAAGAGAAGCAGCTTCACGAATTAATAAACAACCACAGCAGCAAGCGCTTGATGTAGAACAGCGCTATAAGATCCGTGTAATGTGCCATCAAACGGATGAAATTTTAGTAAGAACACTTATTTTACAAGCAATTAACGGGCTTCATATTCGATTGCAATCGTTAAGTAGTGCCGACACATTAAAGCCTGAACAGCTGGAAGTGTGTGCTGAATTCCTTGCAACACCCGCCGAGCAAAAGGAAATTGAAGCATTGGTATGCAGAATAAGTCTTGAGCAAAGTGTTAGTGCTATCAATTGGAAAGTCGCATCAGAGCTACCTGCCTGATGACTTTAAATTAACTCACTATAGGAGCTGAAATGGACGACCACCCTCCGTCATGGAGTCGTAAGCTGGAGCTATCTAACTGATAATAAACTAATTTTATTTCAGTTGGATAGCGTTAAAATCACGAGTGTTGTATTCGAGACAACGTTATGACTGAAATAAGAGAACCGCGTAAAAGCGTCAAAGCGGCTGCACGCCAAAAATATATTGTTGGCGAACAAGCGAGTAAAAATATTGAGCAAGTGCTCAATGAATATCAAACAAATCTATTAGGCTTATCTGAGAATGAGGCGATGGACCGCCTAGTGACTGAAGGTGAGAATGAAGTTGCTCATGAAAAAGCCCCTCCAGCATGGAAGCAACTACTCACTTCCTTTAAAAATCCATTTATATTCGTACTGATTATATTAGCAGTTGTTAGTTTTTTTACGGATTATGTTATTCCCGAACGTCAAGGTGAAGAAACAGACTTAACCGGGGTGATTATTATTGTCACTATGGTTTTACTGAGTGGATTTTTGCGTTTTTGGCAAGAATATCGTACCAATAAAGCTGCGGAAGCATTGAAATCTTTAGTTCGAACGACAGCTACGGTATTTCGTCGCGACAATAAAACGGGACGTTCAGTTCGAAAAGAGGTGCCGATTAAATGCTTAGTACCTGGGGATATTGTGTTGTTATCCGCAGGAGATATGGTTCCTGCTGATTTAAAGCTAGTCGAATCAAGAGATTTGTTTATCAGCCAAGCGATTCTAACAGGGGAGTCTATACCCGTTGAAAAATATGACACATTGGGTGACGTTTCAGCCAAAAGTTTAGATCCCGTATCGCCAACAGAAAATGAATTATTAGAGATTTCAAATATTTGTTTAATGGGAACCAATGTTACCAGCGGTACAGCACGTGGAATTGTGGTGGCAACCGGCGGAAAAACCTATTTAGGCTCGTTGGCTAAATCCATTGTGGGGAGCCGTGCGCAAACATCATTTGATCGTGGTGTGAATAGCGTAAGTTGGTTATTGATTCGTTTTATGTTAGTCATGGTACCAATTGTCTTACTTATCAATGGGTTTACAAAAGGTGATTGGTTCGAAGCAACATTATTCTCACTGGCGGTTGCTGTGGGGTTAACACCCGAAATGTTACCGATGATTGTTAGCTCCAATTTAGCCAAAGGTGCAATTGCCATGTCAAAACACAAGGTGATTGTCAAAAGATTAAATGCTATCCAAAACTTTGGTGCAATGGATGTGCTGTGTACCGATAAAACGGGAACTTTAACGCAAGATCGTATTATTTTAGAACATTATTTAGACAGTAATGGGCAGAAAAATAGTAAAATCTTGCAACTGGCTTGGCTAAATAGCTTCCATCAAAGTGGCGCTAAGAACATGATGGATCAGGCAATTATTCGTCGTGGTAGAGGGAACAGTGAAGTTGAGAAGCTAAAAGGATTTCAAAAAATTGATGAATTACCCTTTGATTTTATTCGGCGTAAATTGTCAGTGACAGTACGAACACCAGAAGGCGAAGCCCTACTTATTTGTAAAGGCGCCGCTGAGGAAATGTTAGCTGTTTGCCAAAGCTATCAACAAGATGGTGAGCTTCATTTACTTGATAACGAAGCAAGAGCAACAATTACTGAGCTAGTGAGTGACTATAACAGACAAGGATTTCGTGTATTACTACTCGCAACTCGCCGTTTGAATGATGCTGAAGCCAGCTTACCGCTTTCAACTCAAGCTGAGCATCAGTTAGAACTACAAGGCATTTTAACTTTTCTTGACCCAGCAAAAGAAAGCGCAATTTCAGCCATTGCAGCGCTACGTGAAAATGGTGTTACGGTGAAGGTGTTGACGGGTGATAATGCGATTATTACCGAAAAAATTTGTCGTGATGTTGGTCTAAATATCAGTGAAATCATGACTGGTCTGGAAATTGAGGCTTTGACGGACGAAGAGCTCGGTCAGAAAGTTGAGCAGGTTTCAGTTTTTTGTAAATTAACACCTTTGCAAAAATCCCGTATTTTAAAGCGGTTACAAGCAAATGGGCATACAGTTGGCTTTCTTGGTGATGGGATTAACGATGCACCGGCATTACGTGATGCTGATGTGGGAATTTCAGTTGATACAGGGACGGACATTGCTAAGGAATCTGCGGATATTATCTTACTTGAAAAAGATTTAATGGTATTAGAGCAGGGGGTGATTAAAGGACGTGAAACTTTCGGCAATATTATTAAATACTTAAATATGACAGCGAGCTCTAACTTCGGTAACGTATTTTCTGTATTAATTGCCAGTGCATTTATTCCCTTCCTACCGATGTTAGCCATTCATTTGCTCGTTCAAAACTTGCTGTATGATATTTCCCAGCTTGCATTACCCTGGGATAAAATGGATAAAGAGTTTTTAAAACGACCTCGTAAATGGGATGCAAAAAATATTGGCCGCTTTATGCTTTGGATTGGGCCAACGTCATCTATTTTTGATATCACGACTTTTGCGCTAATGTGGTACGTGTTCCAAGCAAATAGTGTTGCTCATGAAGCGTTGTTCCAATCCGGTTGGTTTGTGGAAGGATTACTCTCTCAGACGCTAGTTGTTCATATGTTAAGAACACAAAAAATACCCTTTATACAAAGCACAGCTGCGCTACCTGTTATGTTAACGACAGGGTTAATTATGGCTCTCGGGCTATATATTCCATTTTCTTCATTTGGTGAAATGATAGGATTACAACCGTTGCCAATAGAATATTTCCCATGGCTAGCTCTGACATTAGTGAGCTATTGTGTTGTCGCTCAACTGATGAAGCAGTTTTATATTAAACGTTTTGGCACATGGCTATAATATATTGTTAAGTCAGGAAAAAGAAAAACCAAGGATGGTTCTTCTTTTCTGTGCGCAATAAAAAGAGCCACCAGTGTGGCTCTTGTTGATCTACAGAATAAAGAAGAATAGGGCTTATTGCAGGCCTAAAGCAGCTTTCATCTGTTTCATTGCATCAATACCTTGTTGGCAAGCTTTATCTTGCTGATCCTTAGGCAGTGCAGCAACTTGTTTTTTACCTTCTTCCAGCTGACCTTTCATTGCATCTAACTGAGTTTTTGCTTGCGGGTTTTCTGAAGCTTTAGCAATTAAGCTATCAACTTCAGCGAAGTAAGCGTTACAAGTTTCAGTTGCACCAGCAACTTCGCCTTTTTGCTCTTCTTCCGAACAAGCAGTGATTGTCAGTGCCAATAAACCCATACCACAAGCTAAAATCAACTTTTTCATAATCAACCTTATTAAAATTATTTATTTATATAGCAAATTGAGTATATAAGAGATGTTTTTAATATCAAACGTGACAAATCCTAAAATAATATCTTAGCTAATTAATTAAGTTTCAATTTAATTAGGCTATCATATTTCATTTCAGGATGTTTACATTACATAATTTTGTAACTATAACTAAATTGTTTTTTATCATGTTGTTATGGGATGCCTTTGACTATTTTACGCTTATCTAGGGTGATTAATAGACGGATGAAGTGATTGAAGCTTGAGATAAGAAGTTAAAGGTTTATTAGGAGAAGGAAAAATGGTTGTCTAATTTTAATAAACATATTTTTTGACGATAATTATGTTTCAACTCGCAAGATAGAATAATGCGTTATGCGTGAATTTACCTATATAAGATTTTGAAATATTGTTATAACATTTTTTTATACACAATTAAAATTATTAAAAAATCGTTTATTTGTAACAAAATATTTACGGTTGAATGATAAATTTTTACTATGAAATATTTATAGAATTAATGGCTGTTCATTTAAGATGCAATTATAGATGTGAAAAGTGAGCTACTTCACAAATTTAAGAAGAAAACCTTTGTATCAGTATAAGTTTGATTTTTAAATTAAATTTTCTTTGTACGAAGATGAAATTATCAGGTAAAGTCTTTGTTTTTAAGCGAACTAATAAGTAAATATCGCTTAACTTATGGTTAATGATAGGTGTACAGGGTTAACGACAATTAAGTTAATTTTGTTGACGCTAACTCAAATTCATACCAAAATTGATTCACCGTAGAAATTCGCCAAAGAGCGAGAGACGGGTTAGAATGTTTTTAACAAAGGGCGATACCTTTTCTTACTGTACATTTTTAGAATGATTAGTTCTCTAAAGGTAAAGTAAGAATATATGATATGGGTTCACCATATCGCAATGCAACATAGCAAATAATATATTAATGCTATGGGCATACAATGTATGTAACCTGATTTATTTGGTTACAATTTTATATTTAGACTTACACACAGGGCTTTACCATTATGTCTGCTTCTATTGTAAAGAAACGGCCTCTGAGTCGTTACATCAAAGATTTTAAACACAGCCAAACTCATTGTGCACATTGTCACAAGACCCTTGATCGCATCTCTTTAGTTTTCAACGATGACATCTTAAATAAAGAAGCTATCGCTGATATGACTGAATTGGTTGATGAAGGTACCTGGGGGGAGCTGCAAGATAAATTTACTGCACTTTGTCGTTTTTGTAGTGAAATTTATTGCAATAGTAATACTGATTATTTTGATATTATGTCATTTAAACAGTATTTATTCTTACAGACTGAGATGAGCCATAGTACTGTTCGTGAATATGTTGTTCGTTTACGACGTTTAGATGAGCTGTTATCTTCTTCTAATTTTTCTATGAAAGAATTTACTGCAAGTAAAGTTCAAGAAGAGTTAAGTGAAAAAATGACAGACTCTGCATTTAGCAATTACAATATTGCATTACGTAAATATGAACAATATTTATTCTGGGAATCTGAAAAGTGCAATAATTAGAATGACATACTGAAAATAAGCATCGTTATTTTCATTGTTGTTTTTAAACAATGGTGTCCTCGTGGGCACCTTTTATGTTTCTAGCAGTAAATATATGAGATAGCACTTATCTGATAGGAACCGCGACTGTTATTCTTATGAGATAAGTGTATTTTTAAATAAACACATTGTGATGTATGGCCTGATCCTCATAAACTGCGAGGTCAGGCCTTTTGTTTATTACCCGATCGTCATTAAGCTAGCATTACCACCTGCAGCCGCGGTATTGACACTCAATGAACGCTCATGAAGTAAGCGTTCAGTCAGCAGATTAGTTTCACCTCGTTCAAAGCCTTGTACTGAAATAATAGGCCCTTTACGTTGTGCAACCGCTGCACAAACCTCTTTTAACTGATCGCTGTCACCATGGTAAATAACCCCTTCGATTGGCTCTTTAGATTCTATCCAGTTTTTAGTTAGCGATATGGTTTTTCTCACTTTTTCAGGTAGTGACTTAAATAGCTTCTGATGAAGTTCGCTATCTGGCCATAACACCTGACAACCCGCAGAAAGCACCGCTGTTAACTGAGTTAAACAATCTTGTTCATTATCGCTAAGGCATAAAATCAAACCACGTGGGCGCAAGGTATAGGTATTCCTTTCTCCCGTTGGACCGGGCAACACACGAGTGGTTCCTGTCTGACTATGGCGTGTAAATAGCTCAATAACGGAGGGGGAAATAACCGAATTTTGTTTTTCAGACCATTGAGTAAGTGCTTCAAATGGCTCGAGTAATACGGTTCGGGCACTGGCATCCATCGGTAAATGGCTATCTTGTCTCTCTAAAGTGTTTGAAACCGCGTTATCTGGGCGTTCGCTTAATAAACGATAGAGGTATAGTGGCCCGCCTGCTTTAGGCCCAGTTCCAGATAAACCTTCACCACCAAAAGGTTGCACACCAACAACGGCACCAACCATATTTCGGTTTACGTACAGATTACCTACTTTAGCTTTTGAAACAACTTGGTTGATAGTTTCATCGATACGAGTGTGAACACCAAGTGTCAGCCCATAACCCGCAGCGTTAATTTGTTCAACGAGTGCTTCTAGCTCATCTCGTTTAAAACGTACAACGTGCAGAACAGGGCCAAAGATCTCTTTTTTCAGCTCACTAACATCATCAAGTTCTATCAATGTCGGCTTAACATAGGTTCCTTCCATTTGTTCTTGTTGATCATCATGATTTTCAAATGCGGCTTGGAAGACGACTTTCCCTTTGCTACGCATTTTTTGAATATGTTGATCGATATTTTCTTTTGCTTCACGGTCAATCACCGGGCCAATATCGGTTGATAAATGTTCTGGATTCCCCATGCGGCACTCTTCCATTGCGCCTTTTAACATACGAATCGTTCTATCTGCGACATCTTCTTGGATGCATAGAATGCGCAGTGCTGAACAACGCTGACCTGCGCTATCAAATGCAGATGCGACAACATCAATGACAACCTGTTCTGTTAATGCAGAAGAATCAACGATCATTGCATTTAATCCGCCCGTTTCTGCAATCAGCGGGGTTGGTCGGCCCTGTGCATCTAAGCGTCCAGCGATATTACGTTGAAGTAATCCTGCAACTTCAGTTGACCCCGTAAACATGACTCCACGAACACGGCTATCACCAACGAGTTGGGCACCAATCGTTTCACCTTTACCCGGTAAAAATTGCAGTACATCGCGTGGAATACCCGCTTGATGCAAAATGGAAACCGCAATAGCACCGATTAATGGTGTTTGTTCTGCCGGCTTCGCGAGTACGGTATTTCCTGCCGCGAGAGCAGCTGCAATTTGGCCTGAAAATATTGCTAACGGGAAGTTCCATGGACTAATACAGACCACAGGCCCTAAAGGACGGTGCGTATTGTTATCAAAATCATTCTTGACTTGAGTTGCATAGTAATTAAGAAAATCTACCGCTTCTCTAACTTCCGCAATTGCATTGTTGTAGGTCTTACCCGCTTCACGAACTAAAATATCTAATAGTGGCTGTAACTGTTGCTCCATAAGGTCAGCGGCTCGTAATAAGATAGCTGCTCGTTCAGAAGGCGGAGTTGCGAACCAGATAGTACCCGCATCGTTAGCGGTATTTAATGCATGTTCAGCTTCTTGCTCTGTTGTTTCACGAACATGGCCAACAATATCTTTATTACAGGCAGGGTTTATAATTGGTGTTGCTTCAGGTAACGTTTGCGAAGCTTGGAAATTGCCCCCTAACAGCGGTTCTGCTATTTTTTGCTGCATACCCGCACTCAGTAGGGCACTTGATAAAGAAGCGAGTCGATGTTCGTTTGATAGGTCAAGCCCCATCGAATTTACTCGTTCTTGGCCGTATAAATCACGTGGTAACGGAATTTTTGGATGCGGTAAGCCAATTTGACCTTCAGTTTTAGACAGTTCTAAGACATCTTTAACTGGGTCAGCAACTAATTCATCTAGCGGAATAGTGGCATCAGCAATACGGTTTACAAATGAAGTATTTGCACCATTTTCTAATAATCGACGCACCAGATAGGCAAGTAGTGTTTCGTGAGTACCGACAGGTGCATAAATACGGCAAGGGCGGTTTAGTTTGCCATCAGCGACTTTACCAACCACCTGTTCATAAAGTGGTTCACCCATTCCATGTAGACATTGGAATTCATATTGGCCTGGGTAGTAGTTTTGACCTGCAATTTGGTAGATAGCAGAGAGAGTATGTGCGTTGTGCGTTGCAAACTGCGGGTAAATTAAATTGGGAACCGACAACAGTTTTCGTGCACAGGCAATGTAAGAAACGTCAGTATACACTTTACGCGTATAAACTGGGTAACCTTCTAGCCCATCCATTTGCGCGCGCTTGATTTCACTGTCCCAATAAGCCCCTTTTACCAGACGGATCATTAAACGACGTTGGCTGCGTTCAGCTAAATTTATGATTGAGTCAATCACAAATGGGCAGCGTTTTTGATAGGCCTGGATAACAAAGCCAATCCCATTCCACCCCGCGAGTTGTGGTTCAAAACAGAGTTTTTCTAGTAAATCTAAAGAGATTTCTAAGCGGTCGGCTTCTTCTGCGTCAATATTAATCCCTATATCGTATTGATGCGCTTGTAATACTAGGGATAACAGGCGTGGATAAAGCTCTTCCATTACGCGAGAGTATTGTGCACGGCTATAACGTGGATGTAATGCTGATAGCTTAATTGAAATACCAGGGCCTTCATAAATACCGCGGCCATTTGATGCTTTACCAATCGCGTGGATAGCTTGTTGGTAAGACACCATGTAATCTTGTGCATCTTTTTCCGTTAATGCGGCTTCGCCCAGCATGTCGTAGGAATAGCGGAAGCCTTTATCTTCGAGTTTTCGTGCGTTAGCGAGCGCTTGGGAAATAGTTTCGCCAGTAACAAATTGCTCTCCCATAAGGCGCATCGCCATATCAACGCCTTTGCGTACCAGCGGTTCACCACTTTTACTAATGATGCGATTAAGTGAGGTTGAGAGTTTAGCTTCATTATGCGTAGAAACTAGCTTACCCGTAAATAGCAGACCCCAAGTCGCGGCATTGACAAACATTGAGCTACTTTGGCCAAGGTGTGATTGCCAATTCCCATTGCTAATTTTATCGCGGATGAGCGCATCTCGAGTTGCTTTATCAGGAATACGCAGTAAGGCCTCTGCGAGACACATTAATGCGACACCTTCTTGAGATGAAAGTGAAAATTCTTGGAGTAGACCTTGAACTAAACCTGAGCGGCCGATGCCATTTTTTTGATTGCGTAGTTTTTCAGCTATTGAATAAGCTAATTTATGAGCGGCTTCAGCTTGTTCTGTAGGGAGCTGTGCTTGCTGTAACAACATTGGCACGGCTTGTGTTTCAGGAATTCGGTAAGCAGAAGTAATTGCAGAGCGTTTTACAGATTGTGGTAAAATGTGCTCTGCGAAATCTAAGAATGGTTGATAGTTAGATTCAACGGTGGTGTCTTCATCAGAAGTTTGATTTTCTTTTACATCGATACCCGGTGAGAGCTCTGGAAAGGCTTGGCCATTATCGAGTTGTTCTAGGTAATTATAAATAGCTTGTTTGATAAGCCAATGTGATGTGCGGTCAAGACGCTGAGCGGCATTTTTAATGCGTTCACGAGTTGCTTCATCAAGTCTCACACCCATAGTTGTAGTGCTACTCATCTTAATTCCTCTAGGTCACGAGTCATTTTAATCAAAAAGTTACACCACATTATCTTAATGTTGCAACTTTGTGCAACATTGTTACGTGTGATTTCTGAAAGAAATGTGAAACATATCGAGTTTTTTGAGTTCTAATAATTTCAATTAAATTGGCATTCATTTATTTATTATATTTTACATGTAGTTATATTTATCATCTTTAGATGAGACGATTAAACATCTGATTGTGAATTTAAGTTTAAATTTTAACATTTGTGATATGGATTCTATTTATGCAATAAAAAATAGTTAATTTCTTGTTAATTTAATACGACTCTGTCTAGGATGTGGCAGTTAAGATATTAAGTTAGTGCAACACAAACAATCACAACCTATTTGGTGTTTGCGCAGATAAATTAAATATGTGCAATAAAGTGCAACACCATGAAGTTACAAGTTATCAGCGGTCACTTATAAAGATAACTAATAATTTTAAAGCTACTCAATGGAGAAAACAGGATGACTGTAAGCACTCCGATGATCATTATGTTCGTCGTATACATTACTGGCATGTTATTAATTGGTTATATGGCCTATCGCTCAACGAAAAACTTTGACGACTATATTCTGGGTGGGAGAAGTTTAGGCAGTGTTGTAACTGCATTGTCTGCTGGTGCCTCAGATATGAGCGGTTGGTTACTCATGGGGTTACCAGGTGCGATTTTCTTGGCCGGGATTTCTGAAAGTTGGATTGCTATCGGTTTGAGTCTCGGTGCATATCTTAACTGGTTATTTGTTGCTGGGCGTTTACGTGTCCAAACAGAAAAAAATAATAATGCGTTAACATTACCGGACTACTTTACTAGCCGTTTTGAGGATAACAGTAAGATTTTACGTATTATTTCTGCTGTTGTTATTTTAGTTTTCTTTACGATTTATTGTGCGTCAGGTGTGGTCGCAGGTGGCTTGTTATTTGAAAGCACATTTAATATGAGCTATGAGAAGGCGATGTGGTTAGGTGCACTCGCGACGATTGCTTACACTTTTCTAGGTGGCTTTTTAGCCGTGAGTTGGACCGATACTGTTCAAGCTTCATTAATGATCTTCGCATTGATTCTTACACCTATTGTTGTGATCCTTTCTTTAGGGGGAATTGATACCTCTATTGAAGTGATCAAAGCTAAGAATCCTGAATATCTTGATATGTTTAAAGACATGAATATCATCGCAATTCTGTCATTATTAGGTTGGGGATTAGGCTATTTTGGGCAACCTCACATTTTAGCGCGTTTTATGGCAGCAGACTCTGCTCGTACTATTCGTTCTGCTCGACGTATTAGTATGACATGGATGGTATTATGCCTAGGTGGAACGATTGCGGTTGGTTTCTTTGGTATCGCTTATTTTGAAAATAATCCGGCTTTAGCGGGTTCGGTCATGCAAAATAATGAGCGTATATTCATGGAGTTAACGGGGATTTTGTTTAACCCATGGATCGCTGGTATTTTATTATCAGCCATACTAGCCGCGGTAATGAGTACGTTAAGTTGCCAATTATTAGTTTGTGCGAGTGCGCTAACGGAAGACTTGTATAAGCCTTTTATTCGTAAGAGTGCTAGCCAAAAAGAGTTAGTATGGGTCGGGCGTTTTATGGTGTTGTTAGTCGCTGCAATTGCCATTTACATTGCTCGTGATCCAAATAATAAAGTTTTGGCATTAGTGAGTAATGCATGGGCTGGTTTCGGTGCAGCGTTTGGTCCTGTTGTTTTAATCTCTGTAATGTGGAAACGAATGACGCGTACGGGCGCACTCGCAGGAATGTTAGTTGGTGCAGTGACAGTACTCGTTTGGATAAAATACAAATGGTTTGATTTGTACGAGATCATCCCAGGTTTCTTATTAGCAACAATCGCGATTGTTGTTGTCAGCTTGATAACTAAAGCACCAAGTGCAGCTGCGCAGGCTCGTTTTGATGAAGCCGAGGCAGAATATAAAGCAAGTTAATCGAGCGAGTTTATAAACTAAAAAGGCCGAGTAACAATACTGTTATTCGGCCTTTTTGCTTATTTTTCATTAATGGTTCTTTTTGCGCTTAGCGAATTGGTAACCAATGAAGAGCAAAATAAACCAAACTGGTGTTGCTATTAAGGCTTGTCTTGTATCGTGCTGAAATGCCAATAAAACAACCATAAAGGCAAAAAAGGCGAGGCTTAACCACGACATCACAATACCCGCAGGCATTTTATAATGGGATGCTTTGTGCATCTCAGGTCGCTTTTTACGGAAATTTAAATAGCTATATAAAATCATGCTCCAAATAAACATGAAAAGAATTGCAGACACGGTTGTGACTAGTGTGAATGCATGCATGATATCAGGAATAAAATAGATCAGAACAATACCAAAACTGAGGCAGATACAGGTAAAAATCAACCCAGTAGCGGGTACGGCTTTTTTCGATAATTGGCTGAACTGTTTTGGTGCATCCCCTTCTTTTGAAAGCCCAAAAAGCATTCGACTGGTGGAAAATACACCACTATTTGCAGAAGAAGCTGCAGAAGTTAAAACGACAAAGTTAACAATACTTGCTGCTGCAGGTAAGCTTATCAGGACAAACATTTCTACAAATGGGCTTTTATCGGCCAATATGGTTCGCCATGGGCTAACTGCCATAATCACAATTAAAGATAACACATAGAATGCAATGATCCGGATAGGTATCGCGTTGATAGCTTTCGGTAAAGATTTTTCTGGATCGCGTGTTTCAGCGGCTGCCGTTCCGACTAATTCAATCCCAACAAACGCAAAAATAGCAATTTGGAAGCCAGCAAAGAAGCCGCTGATCCCCATCGGAAACATTCCACCATCATTCCAGATGTTGCTTAAAGATGCCGTATGACCCGCAGGGGATTGAAAATTCATGGCAATTAGTGTGCCACCTACTGCAATGAGAGCCACTATGGCAACAATCTTTATCATAGCGAACCAAAATTCGAGCTCACCGAAAAGCCTGACAGAAACCAGGTTGAGTGTTAATAAGGTGACTACGCAGATAAATGAGGTTACCCATTCAGGAAAATCAGGAACCCAAAAGCTCACATAGGCTGTTATGGCAATGATATCGGCAATACCTGTGATAACCCAGCAAAACCAGTATGTCCAACCGACAAAAAAACCTGCCCATGGGCCGATAAGGTCAGCAGAAAAATCACTGAATGATTTGTAGTCCAGATTAGAAAGTAGCAGTTCACCCATTGCGCGCATCACAAAAAATAGCACAAAGCCGATTATCATATACACAAAGATAATTGATGGGCCCGCAAGTGAAATGGTTTTACCAGAACCCATAAATAAGCCTGTACCAATTGCGCCACCAATAGCAATAAGTTGTATATGGCGGTTACTAAGACTACGTTTTAGCTGATTACGATCAGCGTTGGGTTGTGTTGATAGTGAATTCGCATTTTCTTCCATACTAAAGATGTCCGTAGTGGTTTGTGATAATTAGCCACAGTCTTTTTTATAATTTTGTGGTTATGTTTGCGTGAAATATTGTGACACAAATCTCAATTAGAGTAAGGAAAAGTTATCTTGTTAGAAACGAAGTGATGTTTATTCAAGCGATAGTTTTCTTAAATTTTACATTCGTAACTTTAAATTAACTTAGATAATAAAAATAGCAGAATCATATTGACTGTAGCAATTGTTAGGCGTTAAATAATTTGTATCGGGTTGTTAGCTCAGTTGGCAGAGTAGGTGACTCTTAATCATTAGGTCGGGGGTTCGAGCCCCCCACAACCCACCAAGATTTTCAATGAGTTATGAGCATGCTGCGGAACCTATACTGACTGTATGGGACGTATTTGGGACGCAAGCATTAAATATTGCATCAATTTGCTTAGCATGTTTGGCTAAGTGATCTGGGGCTCAGTGAGCATATCGCAGAACTATCTCAATACTTTCCTAGCCGCCCATTTCTTGAAGATCAGACAGCGGGACGCCGGATTGAACTAACTAGGATTGCAAGGAATTTAAACAGCGTTTCAAACTAACCTGCTGAGGTGATTTTTTATCTTTTTTAATTAGTATTCAAATAGCATTGATTGTTTATGAGTTAGGCTTTTACCTAATTATTTCAATTTATTAGAGTAAAAAATAGGATCTATAAACCAATGAATAATTGGAATTGATGCTAATAAAAGTGCTATACAAATGGTTAGTAGAGTAAATGTTATTATTAATAATAAATTAAGCTCTATACCTAAAAAAACTAATGTTTGTAATATAATAAAACAAATAATTGGGTGGATTAAATAAACACCTAAAGCATTGTTTGATGTTTTCGCATATTTATCAGTTGATAAGGCAAAGTAAATAATGCTTGAACCTAACACTAGACTTATAGAAAAATTTAAAATATGAATAATAAATTCGTTGAAGAATAAATAGGAGTTGATACCGCTGAGCATTTCACTTAAGAAAGCATCTCGATAATGAAGGAATAAAATAGCTGAAATTGTAATACAAAAAATTACCATGGTAGGTTTTTTTCTTAACGAAGATATACTTTTATTATTAATAAAATAAGCGATGACAAAAAATGGAAAATATAGAATAATTGAGAAGAAACTAGAAAATGGCATAAGGTAAGTTTTTGTTATATAAGAAATTATCAATGATAATGTTAAAATTATAGAGAGGTAGAATTTATTTAATTTAAAGCTTTTCGGTAATAATAAAAAAATAGCTTGCCAGATAGGCGTTGCTAAGAAAAACCAAACTCCGTATTGAGGAGAAAGTAAATAGGTTCTTAAAGTTAACTCACCGGTGAAATAAAGTGGGATCATATCGATTGTTTGGAACGTAAAATAAATGATAACAGCAGGAAGAAGATGAGATTGTAACTCTTTCCATGTCGTATTTTTTGTTATAAATGCAACTATAAATACAAACATAGGGATTAATGTTAATTCAAAAGTATTAATAAGCAACGCATATTTGTTTTTATCAACTAAATTTAAATAAAAATCAAAAACAATTAATGAACTCAATATAAGCTTTAGTGTAGGCCAGTATGGTTGGTTATTATCTTTTATATTCGAGATTAAGTGATTTTCATTTTTCATACATATACCCTATATAAAAACTCACTTATTGTACCTCATTGAGATTTTTATTTAAAATAAATTATTTTAGGGATTATGAAAGGGAAGGTAATACGTCAAATATTGATGAGTCTTATTAAGTTAAATGTTACTCTTAATTCGAGTTAACTCATGATTTAGTAACCGGATATAAGGCTACAATATCCTTTATTCATCATTTAAGAGTACGATAAAAATCACAGATGCTTAAGACATGAAACGTGATAGACACCCCAAGGAATCTGTATTGGGGTGGAAAAGTATGATTTGGTTGAATTGCGAACAATTTAAAGAGACTATTTTTTAATATGGAATGTACCTAAGAAGTGATTGCAATTACAGGGTTTGAGACATGAGGAAAATAAAATTAACTCAAGTCTCTGCCATTTCATCAACGCCTAACAATCAGTATAGGTAAATAAAGGTGTTTCAGGCTATTTCGGCGCTATTCTTATCAATGATGATCAGTTCATGCTGTTATCAACCAATTTTTGGGTGATTGTAATTGAAGCTTCAACGCCTAATATATATAAAGCCTGCTCTAAAAGTTCAATTTTAGATGCGTAATGAATATCGAGTAAGCGTTCTATCTGTTGTGCATTGATGTTCAGCCTGCGAGCGAGGTCGATGCGTTGTGTTGCAGAATTGAGAATCGCGTTATGCAAGGCAATTTTTAAGCAGCAGATTATGGGTAAATAAACAGTAAAGGTTGCTTCACTTTTTGTTTGTGTTGCTAATGGAATAGGTTTTCTGAGTTCAATTAGTTCAGCAAAAGAAGCGAGCAAAATTTCTTGGGCTTCTAACTCAACATCTTCTTTACAATAGCTAACGCCCTGTAGCCCAGAAAAATCACTAAAGTTGATTTCATATACGTTTTCTTCCTCAATGAAGTCTACAGTTGCTTGATAATTGAACATGCTTTTCCTTAAAATTATATTTTAGTGTGCTCAGTGTTGCATTGGTGCATGAGGAAAACAAGTTTATCACTTCACTGGCCTTGTCATTTTTTCATCATTTTGTCTATATTGATCCTACATACGACTTAGAGAGCATTGTAAGCAATATTAATGTGATCTTCTTAACATAAATATATCAATGAGAGTATCGTTTTATTCGGAAATTATTGAGAAACAAAGAAAACAAGTGTGAAGACTGTCGCAAATTGGAGAATATTTTTGCTCATAAAAAGCACAATAAATTTGTTTGTTTTATAAGCAAGCTTCTCACTGAATTATTTTAACTAAAAGTCATTTTTTTCTATTCCTTCATTATTGGATTAAGCAATTTTACTTAAGTTAGGATGATGATTAGGGTATTTTGTTAAAATAAAAGTATATAGTAATCAAAGGTTACTATAACCTTGGTTAATCAAATTTGTTGTCATTGCGTGAAAACAGCTAGAACGGATAAGCATGAAGACATGTAATAATACGCTTAGTCGTTTTTATTTTAAGTGCCAATCGAATGTTTTAAAAGTGATATGAAAAATATATAGAAAATGGAATGTTCTTAATTGAAACCTTCATTTTTCACCCTTAACACAAAAGTGATTGGTTAACGTAGGTTGATCTTTTTATTAAAAAAAATGAAATCTCAGCTACTTTATATAAAAAAACAAATATTAATTAATCAAAAAAAATTACTTTAATGAATTAATAACAAAGTGATTACTTAAAATATTAAAAAAACAAAAATAACCAGTAAAAGTATTTAAGCTAAATAGTTTTTTATTATTGGTAATTTATTTAAATTTTATTAATTTTATTAATATTACGAGATGATGACATTATAATCATTGTTTAATTAATCTAATGAGAATTGAGGGCGGATACTTAATATGTATGACAATATAGTGAGAGTTTGTATGATAACTACGATTGAATAATTTTGAACGATGGTTGTAATGTAGATTAAACTTATTGAAAATTAATGATTAAGTTTTATTCCAATAGTGCCGATAACGGCTTATTACAGACATGGGTAACTCAGTTTCTTAATACTAAAAATTGATTTGGATCAATATGTTGTTTTTGATGTTGTGCTTGGTTTTTTTTGCTTGGTAATCACATGTAAAGAGTGAATGCTTTGATTAAAATCCTGCCATTTTGCTTAAGGTGACTAAAAATGTTGTGGATATTTAGGATAAAGTAATAGAAGATAAAGAGATAATGAAGATTATTTAATGAATTAAGGGGTAATCATCCCATTGGTATAAAAAGAAACATAAGTACCTTGAATAGTTAATTTAGTGGTGCATAATAATTAGCGACTAATAATGACATCAGCCATTTCTGATTTTTACGGGAACCGCTAATTTTTTAGTCATTCTTTATTGTTGTAGGTATTCAGGAAATATCTTTAATTTAAGTTTGGAAATTTGTGTGTTTATACTCCAAATTGGGTACTTTTGAATGGATGACATGGGAAAATTAATGGAATTGTATTTACCCAATTTAATTACTTTTTAAATTTAATAATTTGATTACACAATACTTTCAAATTTATATTTGTTCTTTTTGCACACAGATCGCACAGATGTTGATAATTTTCGGAAAGGAAAAAAAATGAGCTCGACGACAGATTTTCTGAAGCATATATACGATATTAACCTCTCATATTTGCTATTAGCCCAAAAACTCATCTCCCAAGAGAAAGCCTCTGCGATGTTTCGTTTAGGTATCTCTGATGCAATGGCAACTACTTTAGCAGACCTTACACTCCCTCAATTAGTCAAATTAGCAGAGACAAACCAGCTAATCTGCCAGTTTAGATTTGATAATAGTGACACAATTGAAAAGCTAACCCGTGATTCAAGAGTTGATGAATTGCAACAAATTCATACAGGTATCTTACTTTCGACCCGATTATTGCAAACGCATAATGAGGGCGACACAGAAATAGCGAGAAAAAGATGAGTACCGCAGCTGAAAAAAGTATAGTCCAAGAAGCGAATGATATTCGATTAGCCATGGAACTAATCTCTTTAGGCGCTCGCCTTCAAATGTTAGAAAGTGAAACTCAAATTAGTCGTGGTCGTTTAGTTCGTTTATATAAAGAGCTAAGAGGCTGCCCACCACCAAAAGGCATGCTACCTTTTTCTACAGATTGGTTTATGACGTGGGAACAGAATATTCATTCATCCATGTTCTATAATGCTTATCAATTTTTACTTAAAAGTGGTCAATGTCGTGGTGTGGATGCCATATTAAAAGCCTACAGGTTATACCTTGAACAGTGCATTCCAGAACCTGGTGAGGAGCCTTTGTTAGCTTTAACACGCGCTTGGACATTAGTCCGTTTTGTGGAAAGTGGCATGTTACAAAGTTCACAATGTAGCTGTTGCCATGGTTCTTTTATTACTTACGCACATATTCCTGAAAATAGCTTTACTTGTAGTTTATGCCAACCGCCATCACGTGCAATAAAAAAACGTAAACTTTCCGAGCATCTAGCCGATATTACGGTATATCGACAGGATGGCATTACTAAAGCGGTAATGTAATTGGATTGATTTGGTTAACAGGCAAAGGTTTTTGCCTGTCACTCCTAATATTCCCTTTGACTGCCATCTGTTAACCAACGGAGTGAAAGGGAATATTGTGTTAATACTCATCGGGTATATCATTGTTACAGTTGCGGTTATAGGCGGATACTTAATGGTCGGTGGCCATTTGGGTGCGCTTTATCAACCTGCTGAATTTGTTATTATTTTAGGTGCAGGTTTAGGTGCCTTTGTTGTTGGTAACAGTGGCAAATCCATCGTCGCCTTGTGTAAAGTATTACCAAAACTCTTTCGTCGTTCCTCTTACAATAAAACAATGTCAATGGACTTAATGGCGTTGTTATTTCAATTACTTAATAAATCACGCCAGCAAGGGTTACTTGCACTTGAAAAAGATATTGATAACCCAAGTGAAAGTGAAATTTTTTCCCAGTATCCCCGTATTTTAAAAGACGAATCCACCATGATGTTCATCGTGGACTACTTACGTTTGATGGTAAGCAGTAACTTACAAAGCCATGAAATTGAAGCATTAATGGACGAAGAATTAGAAACTTTTCGCCAAGAAAATGAAGTACCGGCTTCGGGGTTAAATATGGTCGGTGACTCTATGCCTGCATTTGGGATCGTTGCGGCCGTTTTGGGTGTCGTAAATGCCTTGGGCTCAGCGGATCGTCCTGCTGGTGAATTGGGTGCTTTAATTGCTCATGCTATGGTGGGAACATTTCTAGGTATTTTAGTGGCTTATGGCTTCATTTTACCTTTGGCTGCACTAATAAGACTACGCAGTAGTGAGCAATTGAAAATGATGGAATGCATTAAAGTGACTTTCCTTTCAGCATTGCAAGGCTATGCCCCTCAAATTGCAGTGGAATTTGGCCGCAAGGTGTTATTCAGTGCAGATAGGCCTTCATTTGTTGAACTTGAAGATAAAGTTCGAGAAGTGAAAGTTGGTGCTCGCTCACAAGAAACAACTGAGGAGTAACTAACGGATGGCAGCCAATACACCGCATGTTATTCGGGTTAAAAAACGCAGTTCGCATCAGCAAAACGGGCATGGCGGTTCATGGAAAATTGCTTATGCCGATTTTATGACGGCGATGATGGCATTTTTTTTAGTGATGTGGCTAATCTCAATTTCAAGTCCTCAAGAATTAACTCAAATTGCCGAGTATTTTCGTACTCCCTTAAGTACAGCTATCAACCCAGGAAGTAAAAGTGGAGATGCCACAAACCCTATTCCTGGTGGTGGTAAAGACCCTATTTTCCGTGATGGGGATGTGATGCCAGAACCTAATAATATTATTGATGGAAATGCAAACTATCGTTTTGAAAAATTAAAAGAGTCACTTGAGCAGGCCATTTTAAAAGACCCACGTTTGAATGAGTTAAAACCACATTTACTGATTGATATGATCAACGATGGGCTGCGAATTCAAATTGTAGATAGTGAAAATCGCCCAATGTTTAAAGTTGGTTCGGCAATGGTTGAACCGTATATGCGTGATATTTTGCGAGCAATAGCACCACTTCTTAATGATGTTCCCAATCGAATTAGTATCTCCGGTCATACTGATGACCTCGCTTATGCCAACGGAGCCAATTACAGCAACTGGGAGCTTTCATCTGATCGCGCGAATGCTTCACGCCGTGAATTGATTCGCGGTGGAATGGATGAAAATAAAGTCTTACGCGTGGTTGGAATGGCATCAGCTATTCATTTAGACAAAGATGATGGCTTTGCTCCGATCAACCGCCGGATAAGTATCATTGTTTTAAATGATGAAGAAACAAAGCAGATCCTCCGTGAATATGATGGCGCAAAGCCGATCAATGATGTGCTGAATAAACCGCAAAAGCCCACACCAGAAACGTCCGTGGGTGTTGTCGCTGCGGTGAAAATACCGTGATGAATTGCTGTTATTTGAATTTATTACATAACATGTTTAGTTGCCTGCCGGAATGTCCGGCAGTCAGCGTTAAGTGAAACTTAAGCGAAATTGGATAAAAACCATGGATATTACCGAGTTTTATCAAACATTTTTCGATGAAGCTGATGAGTTGCTCAGGGATATGGAACAACATTTACTTGAGCTTGATCCTTTTGACCCGGATAGCGAGCAGCTAAATGCCATCTTCCGCAGTGCCCATTCAATAAAAGGAGGGGCTGCAACCTTTGGTTTCACTCAGTTGCAGAATACGACTCACACATTGGAAAACCTTTTAGATAAGGCGCGTCATGATGAATTAACACTCACACCTGACATTATTGATGTTTTTCTTGATGCTAAGGATGTCATGGCATCACAGTTAGATGCCTATAAAAATGATTCTTTGCCGGATGAAGAGACCTTTAAGCGCATTTGTGAGGTGCTTAGCCGGGTTGAAAATAGAGCAGAAGAGGTCACTGAAACAACGGCTGCGTTACCTAAGACTAAAGTTGATGTTGCGGTTGTTGAAGAAGCTCCCGCAGAGCAAGGTGAATATTCACACTACTTTATGATCTCGTTAAATCAGCTCAAAGAAAATGAAGTTGATTTACTGGCAGATGAGCTCAGTTTATTTGGGCACTTGTATCATACTGAAAAAACAGCAAATAGTTTGCAAGCATGGCTTGGTACAAACACTGATATTGATGATATTAGTGGCGTATTATGTTTTGTGGTGGATGAATCACAGATTGCTCACCAAGTCGTATCATTTGCGGATTGCCTCGCCTTATCTCCTGAAGAAGTCATCACGGATGGCTCCGATGGTACAATCGAAATTAAGATTCCTGAGCCGGAGAAAGAGGCAAAACCTGTAACTGTTTCACCAGCGGTAGCTGCGCCTGCAAATACATCGAAAAAACCTGCAATCGCTAAACCGAAAGGGGATTCGAGCAGTATTCGTGTGGCTGTAGAGAAAGTTGACCAGTTGATCAACTTAGTCGGGGAGTTGGTCATTATTCAATCAATGCTGACCCAACATAGTCAGCATGTCGATCAAAATGAATACAGTGATTTATTAAGCTCAATCGTACAGTTGGAGCGTAATTCTCGCGCCTTGCAAGAATCCGTTATGTCAATTCGCATGATGCCAATGGATTACGTATTTAGTCGTTTCCCACGCATGGTACGGGATATAGCATCGAAATTAGGTAAAAAAATCGAGCTGAAAGTGGAAGGAAGTTCAACTGAACTCGATAAAAGCTTGATTGAGCGCATCGTCGATCCCCTGAATCACCTTGTTCGTAATAGCCTCGACCATGGGATTGAAAAGCCAGAAGTTCGCGTGGCAAATGGTAAGCCAGAAGCTGGCACATTGACCTTAGCGGCAGCACATCAAAGTGGCAATATTTGCATTGAAGTTCGTGATGATGGCGCAGGGCTAAACCGTGAACGTATTTTGGCAAAAGCGAAGTCACAAGGCATGAACGTGCATGATGGTATGAGCAATGATGAAGTTGCGATGCTGATTATGGCTCCAGGATTTTCAACCGCAGAGGTAGTGACAGACGTTTCGGGACGCGGTGTTGGAATGGATGTGGTGAAAAGAAATATCCAAGACATGGGCGGTCGTATTCAAATCGGTTTTACCGAAGGCAAAGGCACCATTATCCGCATCTTATTACCGCTCACTTTAGCTATTTTGGATGGGATGTCGGTGAAAGTAGCGGAAGATGTCTTTATCGTGCCATTGAGTGCAATTATCAGCACGTTGCAGCCTCGACAAGAGGATATTTATCGCTTGGCTGGAGAGGAAAAAATGCTGCTTGTGCGAGGTGAATATCTACCGCTTGTTGAATTACACCACGTATTTTCCATCGAAGAAGCCGAACGAAATTTAGATAACAGTATTGTGCTGATTATTCAGAATGCAGGTCATCGTTTTGCATTGTTGGTCGACAAATTAGTTGGGCAGCAGCAAGTGGTGGTGAAAAACATTGAAAGTAATTATCGCAAGATCCCCGGTATTTCCGCAGCAACGATTATGGGTGATGGTTCTGTTGCATTGATTTTAGATGTGGCTGAACTACAAAAAATGAATAACAGCATTTTGATTAAAAAGAAACAGCAGGTTTCTCAACCTGTCGTGCACTAAATAGAGGCCATACACCATGTCTATGTTAGATGATGATTTAAATAAACACGAAGAAGAAAAAAACGGCGAAGGCTACCTCATTTTTACCTTGGGTGAAGAAGAGTATGGCATTGAGATCTTAAAAGTGCAGGAAATTCGTGGTTACGAACAAGTGACTCGTATCGCGAATACCCCTGATTTTATCAAAGGAGTGACTAACTTACGTGGGGTCATCATTCCGATTATTGATTTACGGGTGAAATTCTCCCATGAAAACGTGGTGTATAACGATAACACGGTCGTTATCGTAGTGAATTTAAAAGATCGCGTCGTTGGTATTGTCGTCGATGGAGTTTCGGATGTACTGGTCTTGAATGAAGAACAAATTGCACCGCCACCTGATTTTGCCGTGACATTATCAACACAATATCTGACAGGGCTCGGAACATTAAACGACCGTATGTTGATTTTAGTCGATATCGAAAAATTATTAACAAGCGATGAAATGGCGCTGATTGACAGCATGGCTGAGTAATTCTCAGCCCCAACAATTGTTCAAATAATAATAAGTCATTAACTAAAGTTTTTGGTTGGATGACCGATATCCAAAATACAACAAAATTATGTTAGTAAAACGTCATGTACAGTCGAATTAAAATCGTATCGGGACTTTTGTCCGTCATTTTTATCTTTATTTTGCTGCAACTGGTATCCAGTGGGTTGATGTTTACCAAACTGGGCGATAACAGCGACAGCATCAGTTATTTGAATTCATTACAACGCCAAAGACAAGTATTAACGGAAAGCTGGGTCAATTTGTTACAAGCTCGAGCTAACTTAAACCGCTCTATCAATGCCTATTTACTTGAAGGTCGTAAAATTCAAGACGATGCAACGACAGAAGATTTGATTAAAGCCGCTAAACGTAACTTTAAATCAGCGGATGATGCCTATGCACGTTATAACAAGCTGATGCAAAGTTCGGATTATGATAAGGCCAAATTTGAAAAACTATTTAGCACCTATGAAACCTATCGTGATGCGTTAATCAAGCTAGGTGAATTCGCTGAAAAAGGTGACCTTGAAGGCTTTTATGCACACAGAACCTCAGGGCACCAAGTAAAATTTGAAGAGCAATTTAACGCTTATTTTGCGGATATCTCAGCAGATTTTCAAGCCGAAGTCGTTAACGCAGATAATAACTATCGCCAATCTTTATATATGTTGGTGACGCTATTTATCTTACTCGCCTTAATTGGCTTCTTTAGTTATCGCTATGTTCGTAAAGGCATTATTGAACCACTCGGTATCTTAATTGAGCGTATTAAAGTCTTTGCTTCAGGCGATTTAACACCGAATGTGACAACAATTGCCAAGAATGAAATTGGTGAGTTGGCCAATGGTGTTCAACATATGCAGCAGGAATTGATTAATACCGTTCGTGGTGTGCTAGATGGTAGCGAAACTATTTACCAAGGTACAACCGAAATTGCAGCAGGTAACAATGACTTATCTGCACGAACTGAGCAGCAAGTTGCTTGCTTAGAAGAAACCTCAGCCAGTATGAGTGAGCTGACTGCAACCGTAAAACAAAATACGGAATACGCCCACCAAGCGAGTGAATTTGCAAACCAAGCTTCAGTGATAGCAAAAGAGGGTGGCAAAGTGGTATCGAATGTGGTCAGTACCATGCTGAACATTGCCGATAGCTCACAGAAAATCTCTGATATTACTGCGGTTATCGATAGCATCGCCTTCCAAACCAACATCTTAGCGCTAAACGCAGCGGTTGAAGCGGCACGAGCAGGTGAGCATGGTCGTGGTTTTGCTGTGGTGGCTGATGAAGTGCGTAATTTAGCACAACGCAGTGCTGATGCGGCTAAAGAGATTAAAACGTTAATTGAAGATTCAGTGTCAAGAACTGGGACAGGCGCTCGCCAAGCAGAAGATGCGGGCGAAACAATGACCAAGATTGTCGAGTCTGTCACACGTGTCACTGACATTATGACGCACATTGCAACTGCATCAGACGAGCAAAGTAAAGGAATTGCACAGGTCAGCATCGCTGTTGCAGAAATGGATAAGGTTACACAGCAAAATGCGTCGCTGGTTGAGCAGTCTGCGGTTGCAGCCAATGTATTGGAAGAACAAGTGGCAAAACTGTCGCAATTGATTTCCATCTTCCGTTTACCACCATTAAAACAAAGCGAAATACGCAATATTCAGCCGGCAGCAAGAACGGTTTCAAATATCGTTAAAACGCCGGATCTGACAAAACTGTCATCGAAAGAACATAAAGATGATGACAATTGGGAAACTTTCTAACGGTTAAGCTCAGTCTTTCGCTGCAAGGCTTTGGTTTTGCAGCGTTTCTGTGCATTAGAAAACAAGGCAATGTTTCAGAGGTTCAGTTCTCTTAGCTGGCACAAGTGGGGATTTCTATGTTTGGTAAAAATATCCGAATTTCGGTGAGTTTGTATCTACTTCTCATTTTATTTTGTGGGATGCAGATTGTGTCTAGCGGGGTTTCTGTCGGGATTGTTGTAAGTGAATTAAAATCTTTAGAGCGTATTGATTTGGGGTCTGATAAGCGAGCGATGCTTGAAGAAACCAGTAAACACCTAATGCAAGCACGCAACAGCTTAACGCAAATTGCTTTGCTGCATAAAGTGGGTGGTAACGAACCGTTGATTGAAGAAACGAGAGTAACTTTTGATAAATTACTCGAAGAAGCTGAGAAAGATTACACCACGTTTAAAAACCAGCCTCTTTTGAGTGAGAAAGAAAATCTCGCCGCTCTTGAGGCTCGGTATCAAGCCTTTGTATTGACACTCAAAGCATTAAAAACACATTTAGATAATAAAGATATTGCAGCCTATATTGAACTTCCTGCCCAAGAAAACCAGGATCAGTTGGAGCAAGTTGTCGAGGAATACCTTGAATTACTGAATGCTGAAAATGATGAATCTCTTGCAGCAGCAAGAATGTATAACACGTTTGCGTGGAGTTCATTCGCTTCAGTGATTGTTATTATCCTTGCCGTTATTGTTTTTGTTAACTACTGGATGAAACGTAAAGTGATTAACCCATTGAAAAGTATGGGAGAGCACTTTGCATTAGTGGCTGATGGTAAACTCAATCAGAAAATTGAAGTCACTACCCGTGATGAAATTGGTGAGGTGTTTGGTAAGTTAAAAGACATGCAGGAGTCTCTAGCGACTTCAGTAACAGCGCTACGTTCAAATACGGACCAAATGTACACTGGTATCCGTGAAATCGCGTTAGGAAATAATAATTTATCTTCACGTACTGAACAGCAAGCGGCATCACTTGAAGAAACCGCAGCCAGTATGGAAGAGTTAACCGCTACGGTTAAGCAGAATGCGGATAACGCGCGCCAAGCCAGTGAACTTGCTGTTAGCGCATCGAAAACCGCAACGAAAGGCGGAGAGATCACCGAAGACGTGATTGACACCATGACTTCCATTTCCAATAGCTCACAAAAAATCAGTGCCATTATTAGTGTGATTGATGGCATCGCCTTCCAAACCAATATTTTAGCATTGAATGCTGCTGTTGAAGCTGCTCGAGCGGGTGAACAGGGGCGCGGTTTCTCTGTGGTTGCTGGTGAGGTTAGAGCATTAGCTCAGCGTAGTGCGGAAGCGGCAAAAGAAATTAAAACCTTGATTGATGAATCTGTTGGCAGAGTCAGCCAAGGTTCTCAATTAGTTAATGAAGCAGGAGCAACTATGAGTGAATTGGTTGCTGCAGTTAACCAAGTTACTGAATTAATGGGTAATATTGCCTCTGCATCCAATGAGCAAAGCCGTGGTATTGAGCAAGTCGCAACAGCAGTAAGCCAAATGGACTTAGTCACACAACAAAATGCGGCGTTAGTTGAGCAATCGACCAGTGCGACGGCAGCGCTAGAAGATCAAGCGAACAACTTAGTTGATACGGTTGCATTCTTTGAATTACCTGAAAGTCAATTAAATCGTAATCGGCGTTAAGTGTTGTGAAAACTCGTTTTTGAGTTTTCGGTGGATAATCGTAACTGGTTATTTTTTCTTAGGTTATCCATCCTAAAAGGCAGCCAAATAACTGGCTGCCTCTGGGTTTTTATTGAATAGGACGACAAGTACGATGCTTTTTGTACCACAGGTAGAACCACTGACTGATGATGAGTTTGGTCGGGTTTGTCGATTTATTCATAAAAAATCAGGCATTGTCCTCACCATGAATAAAAAAAATATGGTCTATAACCGGCTGTTAAAGCGGTTGCGTGATTGTAATATCGACAATTTTTCCGATTATTTACGGATGTTAGAGCGTGAGCCTCACCATGCAGAATGGCAAGCTTTCGTGAATGCTCTGACGACAAATTTAACCGCATTTTTTCGTGAACCGCACCACTTTGTGACGCTAGCAGACTTTGTTCGCACACGTAAAAATAGCGCGATTAATATTTGGTGCGCTGCATCTTCAACAGGAGAAGAGCCATATTCGATAGCCATGACATTGAGTGATGTGCTTGGGCCAAACGCAATTAATGCCAAAGTCATTGCCAGTGACATTGACACGGAAGTGCTAGAAAAAGCGAAACAAGGCGTGTATCGCATAGAAGAGCTGAAGTCTTTAACGGCATTACAGAGACAACGCTATTTTATGAAAGGCGTTGGCGAGTTTGATGGCTATGCGCGAGTCAAGCCAGCATTACGCCAAATGATTGAATTTCGTTATTTAAATTTGAGTGACCATGATTGGCAAATGCAACATCGATTTGATGCGATTTTTTGTCGTAACGTCATGATTTATTTTGATAAAGAGATGCAGATAAAAATGCTGGAGCGTTTTGCTCCATTGCTTAAGCCAGATGGTTTGTTATTTATTGGGCATTCTGAAAATTTATCGCAGTTATCACAAAGTTTCGTTATTAAAGGGCAAACCGTCTACAGCTTGCAAGCGGCGAGGAGGGGGTAATGAAAAAAATTAAAGTGCTATGTGTGGATGACTCAGCACTGATGCGCCAATTAATGCGCGAAATTATTAATAGCCATGATGACATGATAGTGGTTGATACCGCACCAGACCCTTATGTTGCTCGTGATTTAATCAAGCAATATGAGCCGGATGTGATTACGTTAGATGTGGAAATGCCACGAATGGATGGTATTGATTTCTTAGAGAAATTAATGCGCTTACACCCAATGCCTGTGGTCATGGTTTCAACATTAACGTCGAAAGGTTCTGAAGTGACATTAAAGGCGCTGGAATTAGGTGCTGTGGATTTTGTCACGAAACCGCAAATTGGTATTCGTGAAACCATGATGAGTTATCGCGATATTATTGGTGAAAAAATTCGCGCAGCAGCTATGTCAAAAATTACTCAGCGCAGCCGTTTTGCTCGTCCGGACAAAAAGGTCAGTGAGCCAGTTTCTCAAGCCAAAGCGCTCTCTCCCTATGTTTGTAACAGCCGTGTGATTGCGGTTGGCGCATCGACAGGTGGAACAGAGGCGATACGTCAATTTCTGGAAATGTTACCTCATGAATGCCCACCTGTCGTGATCACTCAGCATATGCCTGCGGGTTTTACGCGTTCTTTTGCTGATCGCTTAAATAAGCTGTGTGTATTGACCGTAAAAGAAGCTGAACACAACGAGCTATTACAAAAAGGCCATGCATATATCGCACCAGGCGATTCGCATATGTTGATTGCCGATAAAGGCAAGGGATTTCAAGTCATTTTACAGCAAAGCGAACCTGTTAACCGGCACCGTCCTTCTGTTGATGTGTTGTTCGATTCAGTAGCTCAATGTGTTGGGCGAAAATGCATTGGTATTTTATTGACGGGAATGGGGATGGATGGAGCGAAAGGACTATTAAATTTACGTAAGCAGGGGGCAATCACTTACGCACAAAACGAAAGTAGTTGTGTGGTATTTGGTATGCCGCGTGCTGCGATTGAAATGGGAGCTGCGGATGAAGTGCAAGATATTCTCAAGATTGCCCCAAGTGTTTTAGCAAGACTTTCTTCTGTCACGGTTTAACCCGGGGCAGGAATTCACAATTGTATTTTGAAGGAGTGGTTATGGCCGCTAAAGATCTCAGTTTTTTGGTTGTTGATGATTTTTCTACTATGCGCCGCATCGTCCGTAACTTATTAAAAGAGCTCGGATTTAATAAAATAGAAGAAGCGGAAGACGGTGTTGATGCCTTAGAGAAAATTCGTGCAGGCAGCATCGATTTTGTGGTTGCCGATTGGAATATGCCAAATATGGATGGTTTAGAACTGCTCAAAACTATTCGCGGTGATGATGCATTAAAGCACATCCCAGTTTTGATGGTGACGGCTGAAGCGAAAAAAGAAAATATTATTGCGGCTGCACAAGCGGGTGCGAGTGGTTACGTAGTTAAGCCGTTCACTGCCGCTATTTTAGAAGAAAAATTGAATAAAGTATTCGAAAAAATGGGTCTGCAATAACAGTGCGTGCCAAAGGAGATTTTCATGACTGAACAAGTGGGTATGGAAGGTATTCGCAATGGTAATGATGATTTAAAACAAGTCATTACACGCATTGGTACGCTAATGAGAACCCTGCGTGAAAGTATGCGCGAATTGGGCCTAGAAAAAAGCGTTCAACAAGCCGTGGCGAGTATTCCAGACGGAAAAGACAGGCTGCGTTATATCGCACAAATGACGGCGCAAGCGGCAGAAAAAACCTTAAATGGCATTGATGTCATCAAACCACTGCAAGTGGAAATGAATAAAAATGCGCAGGTGCTGCAACAGCAGTGGCAAGAAACTGCCGAAGATGCGGTTCCTGCACAATTGCGTGAGTCAACAGAAGCCTTTTTAGGACAGGTGATCCAAGACAGCGAAACGACTAAAGCAGAGTTGTTGGAAATCATGATGGCACAAGATTTCCAAGATTTAACAGGACAAGTCATCAAAAAAATGATGGAAGTGGTTGAAGAAGCTGAAAAACAACTGCTCGCATTATTAATGGAAAATACGCCACCTGAAATGCGTGCGAAAACGCAAAACGAAAGTTTGCTCAATGGCCCGCAAATCAATAAAGAAGGCGTTAATGTCATGGCATCACAGTCTCAGGTTGATGATTTACTTGATGAGTTAGGTTTCTAATTGCTAACAAGATTTTAATTAAACTACTCTAATTACATAGGATTAGGGTAGTTTTATTGTACTTGCGTTACAAGGAAGGGATTGCAATGATAAATAACGATTTAATTTCTACTTTCGTGATTAAAGAACAAAAAGAACAAGCTGATATCGTTCAAGAAAATAACGGGGATGTTGATGAGTGCTCTTCAGAATTACAAATGAGGCAAGCGTTAATCAATCAACTTAAAAAAGCGCGTTTAGCCAATAACTTAACCCAGATGCAAATTGCAGAAAAAATGCAAACTCAAAAGCAAAACGTGTCGCGTTTGGAAAAAGCGCAATTCGACCCGAAATTAGGCACATTATTAAAATATGCGGAAGCGGTTGGCTTGCGCCTTACCTTGGATTTTCCTTCTAAGCCCTGAATTATATAGTGTATAAGTAAATCTATATGTATTCAGGTGAGTATTTAATCGCTAATCATGTTGATAGACTGCGATGATCTTACTGCCAAGTATTTGTGCAAATAGCTCAATAAAATCATCGCGGACATCCCAATTATGAAAACTAAAACCTAAATTACCGAATGCCCATTGCGGATCAAATTGCCACGCATTAAGTGGACCATGAAAATCGCAACAAAAACAAGCGAGGTTTTCTGGTTTTCCCTCATACCAATCAGATACCGTATCGCTCCATGCATGGCTCTGTTCGCTTTGTTCACTGGCACATTGTGGGCAGTAAATACCGAGGCCATTGCCACCTGCGTGAAAAACCGTGTGTTCAGTTACGATAGACAGGTAATTTTTTAGCATATCTTCCGGGAGTTGGGTTGGGACGATTTCATCATTAATGACGTACAAAATGGGTTCTTTGTGAGCGGGTGTAGGGCGATAAATGACTTCACCATATTCAACGCCTTGGAAATGTGGGTCAATAATGCCTTGTTCTTTTAGCCAGTCAAGCATGCGCTGGGCATGTTTGGGGGCATCTTCTAAGGAAATATCTGGGGCAACAAGGTGGCAAGTATCCATAATAACCCTTTATTGTTAAAAGCCATTAATAAGTAAGTCGATTGCGTGCTTAATGGTGTCTCGTTGGCAACTTAAGTCAACGATTTTTTTCCCTAATAATGAATGAGGGACGCAAGCCATTTGATGAGTCATTAAAATGAAAACCTGCCCGTTGATTGATAATTGTGGACTTAGGCGTACAGGTAATGTTTTTTTAACAAGCCTTGCTTGCTCATAAAGTTCAGGCGCGATAGTGACACTGGCGTTTTTTTCATGCGTTGAGCCATTGTACTCATGGTATCTCCTTAATTACACGTGTTCAGGCATGTGTAATTAAGCATGCTTATTGCTCAATAGCCAAATAACCCCCTTGAACTACGTCTATTTTCCACCATTGATTTTTTTACACTCTGTCATGCTATAGCGATAACTCGTATTTTCATTAAATTTTGGAATCACGGTGTCCGACGAGAGTGATGTAGAAAAAACAGAAGAGCCCACCCCCCATAAAAAGCAAAAAGCCAAAGATGATGGGCAAATCGTTCGTTCAAAAGAATTGAGTTCGCTAATGATGATGTTAGCTGGCGTGAGCTTGCTATGGTTAAGTGGCGGACATTTGGCGGCACAACTGCGGCAAATAGCTCGTCAGGGTTTTATTTTTGATGGTCATTACTTACAAAACACAGGCTTGATGATCAGCTATTTAGGACGTGTTGTCAGTGAGGCTTTATTTGCCTTATTACCCGTGATTGGTGGGTTAGCTTTGGTGGGGATTTCTGCGTCATCGTTAGTGGGTGGGCTCGTTTTTAATAGCAAGTTGATTAAATTTGATTTGAAAAAGTTAAATCCAATCAAAGGGCTAAAGCGTATTTTTTCGATGAATGCGTTATCTGAGTTATTTAAAGCAATTTTAAAATCCTTATTTGTGGGTTTAGGGGCGTTTATTTTTCTTTGGCAAAGTTGGCCATCATTACTGCATTTAGTGATGGAATCACCGGTTACGGCGCTAAGTAATGCACTACAGAAAGTCATTTTTGCCGGGTATTTAATTGTGTTTTTGCTGATCCCGATGGTGGCTTTTGATGTTTTCTATCAGTTTCGCTCCCATTTAAAAAAATTGCGCATGAGTCGTCAGGAAATTAAAGATGAATTCAAGCAGCAAGAGGGTGACCCGCAGATTAAAGCCAAAATTCGCCAACAACAGCGTGCGATTGCGCGTAACCGAATGATGGCGGATGTCCCAAGTGCGGACGTCATCGTCACTAACCCGACACACTATGCGGTTGCCCTTAAATATGACGACAAAAAAATGGGGGCGCCAAAAGTATTAGCGAAAGGTGCGGGCGTATTGGCTCAGCGCATCAAGGAAATTGGTGAAGAGCACCGAATATTACAGTTAGAAGCACCGCCGCTTGCTCGTGCGCTATATCGCCATGCGGAGATAGGCCAAAGCATTCCTGTTGCCTTATATGCGGCGGTTGCAGAAGTTTTAGCATGGGTTTACCAATTGCGCCGCTGGCGTCGTGAAGGTGGACTCAGACCAAAAAAACCGAAAAATTTGCCAGTGCCACCGACGCTGGACTTTGCTGGAGATAACAATCGCGATGGCTAATTTGGCTTCATTATTAAAATTGCCTAAAAATTTACAGGGAACGCAGTGGCAAATACTTGCTGGACCGGTTCTTATCTTATTGATTTTGTCGATGATGGTACTGCCATTGCCGGCATTTTTATTGGATTTACTGTTTACCTTCAATATTGCACTTTCTATTATGGTGCTATTAGTGGCGATGTTCACTAAGCGCACATTAGACTTTGCTGCATTTCCAACCATTTTGCTATTTGCAACCTTATTGCGCCTTTCTTTGAATATCGCCTCAACGCGAATTATTTTGTTAGATGGCCATACAGGGCCAGATGCAGCTGGACGAGTTGTCGAAGCTTTTGGTCACTTTTTGGTGGGCGGTAACTTTGCCATCGGTATTGTGGTGTTCATTATTCTTGTACTGATTAACTTTATGGTTATCACTAAGGGAGCAGGGCGTATTGCGGAAGTGGGCGCTCGCTTTGTGTTAGATGGTATGCCGGGTAAACAGATGGCCATCGATGCCGACTTGAACGCAGGTATCATTACGGATGATGAAGCGAAAAAACGCCGTGCGGAAGTGACTCAAGAAGCGGATTTTTACGGTTCAATGGATGGTGCGAGTAAGTTCGTGCGTGGGGATGCGATTGCGGGGATCATGATTATGGTGATCAACGTGGTGGGGGGGTTAATTATCGGTGTTGGTCAACACAATATGTCATTGGGTGAGGCGACAAGTGCGTATACCTTGCTGACCATCGGTGATGGCCTTGTGGCGCAAATTCCTGCTTTGATTATTTCAACGGCTGCTGGGGTTATTGTCACTCGAGTGGCAACCGATGAAGATGTGGGTGAGCAGATGGTCACCCAGCTATTTAATAACCCGCGAGTGATGTGGTTGAGCGCAGGCGTTTTAGGCCTAATCGGTTTGATTCCGGGTATGCCTAACTTTGTTTTTTTGCTATTTACTGCTGCACTGGCTGCCCTTGGTTGGTATTTAGTGCGTAAATCGCAACAACCCGAAAGTGCCACGGGAGATAATAGCCAATCGCAGCATTTCCAAGAAGCAAATAAAGTGGTTGAAGCCACGTGGGATGACGTGCAACTAGAAGATTTGTTGGCGATGGAAGTGGGGTATCGGTTGATTCCCTTAGTTGATAATGACCAGCAAGGTGAATTATTAGGGCGACTGCGTGGTTTACGTAAGAAATTTGCTCAAGAAGTGGGGTATTTACCACCTGTCGTACATATTTGCGATAACTTGGCGCTTTCCCCCTGTGAATATCGAATTCTGATCAAAGGTGCAGAAGTTGGGCGGGGAGAAGCACAGCCTGGTCGTAGCCTGGCTATTGACCCAGGTAATGCCGCCGGGTCGTTACAAGGCGACGTCACCAAAGAGCCTGCATTTGGTTTACCTGCAATCTGGATTGATGATGATTTACGTGAGCAAGCGCAAATACAAGGGTATACCGTGGTATCTGCGAGTACCGCAGTGGCAACTCATTTTAATCAAATTTTGTTGCAAAACTCCAGCACCTTATTTGGCCGCCAAGAAGCACAAATGTTGTATGATCGTGTGAAAAAAGAGATGCCAAAATTGGCAGATGACCTGATCCCAGATACCATTTCGTTAACCATTTTGCACCGTGTACTACAAAATTTATTAATGGAAGATGTGGTAATCCGCGATATGCGTACCATCATTGAAACCTTAGCTGAAATGGCGGGGGAAAATGGTGAGAATAAAGATACGGATTACCTGACGTCACAAGTGAGAATTGCGTTAGGTCGGGCTATCACCCAGCAATGGTTTGGTAATGCAGAAGAAATTCAAGTTATTGGTTTAGAAGCTAGTCTTGAACAGATCTTACTGCAAGCCGCTAAAAATGGCGGTGGTTTAGAGCCAAACTTGGCGCAGTTTATTCAAACCCAAGCAGAGCAAGCCGTGGCACACCAAGAGGCGATGGGAGCCCCAACGGTATTATTAGTTAACCATGGCTTACGCCTAATTTTGTCGCGTTTCTTGCGGCGCAGCCTGCCACAGCTAGTGGTCATGTCGAATTTAGAAATGACTGACCACCGTAAGATCAGAATGACGTCAATGATCAGCGGCAGTTAATTCTATCGGTATTATTTGCCATTTAGCTACAGTATTAAAAAGAGGAAAATTGCCAATAGGATACGGTAATTTTCCTCTTTTTTTATTCCAAGACTTTGCTTAATTAGCATATTTTCTTCCTTAACCATGATAATTTTTACTATAGTAAAAATTATAGTGAGTTGAAGCTAACCTGTTGGTGGGGATTCATTATGAATAATAAAATAAATGAGTTACTGAAATTTGCTCAAGAAATGAAAGCAATTGGTGGTGCTGATGGCACCGCGGCTTGCCGTATCGAGGCGCGGATAAAAACACAAGAGCTTAAGAAAAAATTCACCAACCCTAAGTCTATGACAGGAGAAGACATTAAACGTATTTGTGAGCAAAATAATATTTCTTAATCTTCTCTCGCTTCGATATTAAATATGACCAAGGAAAGTGTTTCTAAATGGGAAAGAGGGGAGATTAAACCAAATGGTGCAGCATTAAGGCTACTCAAACTAATTGATGAAAAAGTGTTTATTATCTAGTACATGAAAGGGTAATCCTTTTTAGTTTAAAAATACAAAACAACCTTAAATTGAAATTTTCTTACCTAATATAGGGCGCTTTGACTCTAAGCCATCAGCACCATAAGTAGACTGGTTATTATGCTTTTTCACAAAGTTTAGGCGCTGAGCATTTAGCTCAATATGCAATTGCAGCATCTGGTGATTACGATAATTCAGCTCTTTTAGGTTGGTGGTTAAGGTTTTAATGGCTTCCCATACCCCAGCTAGTGCGTCATTGTTCTCATAAGGTGCACTAACCTCCGCTTGTGCTTCTAATGCCAAGCGGTTTGTTTCACCATGACCAATTGCGGCAACCAGAAACCGTTTTTGTTCAGTGGTTTCTTGAAAAGGCGAAGGTGGTACACGGTGATAACCTAATAATAACTCTTCATTTTTCATTACTATCTGTAATGATTGCAAGTGAGAGAGTTGTTGCTCGAGTAATATCAGTAATTCGTCAGTCATGATGGCTATTTTTATTTCATTGATAACATGCATTCATGGGCATCACGTAAAATGCCATCGGCAATTTTTTCAGCGTCCATTTTTAAGGTGCCATCTTTGATAGCTTGTTTGATTTGCTCAACTTTAGCACTGTTAATATCGCTAGCTTGAGGTTGCAATAATTTTTTTTGTAACTCACTTGGCGCAAAAGAACTCTCTTGAACGACTTCATTGCTGGACACTTTTTTGTCGCGCATCGGGGCAGCCGCATCTTGTGGGTCGCGGTTTGTCACCTGAGTCAGCGCAGAAATTGCAGATGTTTGCTCAATAGCCATAATGTATTTTCCTATTCCCGATTTTTGTCATATGTCAGTTATCGGCTTATATTGATGAATCTTTAGTGTCTATAGTGTTACAAAATATTGCATCATTCACCAGCTATACTCGTCATACTTGAAGTTGCAGCGTTGTTGACTGCACTCAGCTAGCCGAATCACATACTCATGTATGCTCATCGGTCTATCTTCACTTGTCGCCTAGCTGCAACTCGAATTATTTAGAGTATATACTCGTATTACTGCAAGTTGCAGCGTTGTTGACTGCACTCAGCTAGCCGAATCATAGACTCATGTATGTTCATCGGTCTATCTTCACTTGTCGCCTAGCTGCAACTCGAATTATTTAGCGTATCAATGGGGTTATCTTTACCTCAATACCACTTGGACACTGCCATTTTCTAACGCTTCCCCATTCACCACTTGCCCATTTAACAAGCGTACTCGGGTATTTTGGCCGGCAGTGGCATTATTAATGGCACGACCTTCATATTTCACTGAAAAATTATCACCATTGGCGAACACAAATACCGTTTGTCCCGCTTTTATTGCCCAAGGCTGTCTTGTCATTGATTTTGTGAATGTTTGCCCGGCAGGAATATTACGCAGGGCTATCGCACCACGTAGCGCGATTTTATCGGTGCTTGCACCTGTGGGGAGTTTATGTAATAAGCCCTTCTTGGTACCGATATCGACAAATTGTATGGATTCCCCTCTATTTATATTACGTGTTGCCACGTAATACTGACCTGTCACATTCACGGTAAGCTGAATAAACTGCTTTTTCTTACCACACTGTATCGGTAGGGAAACATTACCCATATTGCGCCCACCAACTGGGGGGTTGAGCTGGGGGTTTTCACAAGTCGGCCAACGCTCAATCGGTGTTTTAATCTCAATTGAAACTTGCTTGCCTTTCCCATGAATTTGTCGAAAGTATTGGTTGATGTCTTGAGGTAACGACGCTTGAGAAAGCGTTGGAGTAAGCCCTAATAAGCTGATTACCAAGTATAATGGCAATTTTTTAGCGTAATACATCCCTTTTATCTCCCCCAGCAAGCAAACTTTTTCACGATTGCAGTTTACGCAGCTCTGAAATAACGAATGAGCCAAATAGGTCAATTATTTTGCCTTTATCTCGCCATTAGAATTTTTCGTAGGCCGCTAAGATATGCAGGTCGAATTTTAATTTTTACTCGCGAACGTTCAAATCAGGGATCGCGTTATCTCCATTGGGGGCCACTATGATTGATAAATTAAACGCCACGTTTGCTTTCCAGCAACAGGCTTTGTCAATACGCGAAGCAAGGCAGACCGTATTAGCTTCAAACATTGCTAATGCCGATACACCCGGCTACCAAGCACGTGATATTGACTTTAATCGTCAACTTCAACAAGCCATGGATAAAGGTGTGGTAGGGGGAAAAGGTGTGACTCTTGCTGTCACTTCGAAAGGGCATATCGAAGGGCGAGGAGGCAAAGCCCCCAATATTGACCTGAAATATCGAGTTCCTTACCAAACCTCAATGGATGGTAATACGGTAGATATGGACATTGAACGTAGCCAATTCGCAGATAACACCCTGAAATATCAGGCCGACCTTACATTCATCAATAGCCGCGTCAAAAGTATGTTGGCTGTCTTACAGCAAGGGTAATCTTCATGGCTTTACTGAGTATTTTTGATATCTCTGCATCAGCATTGACCGCGCAATCTCAACGCTTGAATGTCAGTGCGAGCAATATGGCCAATGCAGAAAGTATAGCAGGGCCTGATGGCCAACCATACCGTGCAAAACAAGTGGTTTTTCAAATGGCACCACAAGGGCGCCATGAAGTAGGTGGTGTACGTGTGAGCGAGTTGATAGAAGACCCTACGCCACCTCGTATGGAATATAAGCCCGGCCACCCGTCAGCGAATGAAAAAGGCTATGTGCAAATGCCAAATGTCGACATGGTCGGTGAAATGATCAACACCATTTCAGCTTCCCGTAGCTATCAAGCCAATTTAGAAGTGATGAATACAGCAAAAACCTTGCTGCAAAAGACACTCACAATAGGCCAGTAAGGGAGCGTTTTCATGGGAATTGCAGCCACAATGTACGACCCTTTGGATAATACAACCGCTGGCCCTGAGCCAGCTGCGAGTAATGTGCCAAAGAAAAGTCAAAGTGACGATATGCGTGACACTTTTTTAAAAATGATTGTCACGCAAATGCAAAACCAAGACCCAACCAAGCCAATGGAAAACACGGACTTAACCAGCCAATTGGCGCAAATTGCCACGCTTGAAAGCATGAATAAACTCAGCGATAGCGTGAGTGGTATTTCCCAACAAATTGGTTCAGGTCAGTCATTACAAGCCACTCAGCTGGTTGGTAAGGGTGTGCTTATTCCGCGCAATGAAATCATCTTAGCGCCGCTCAAGAAAGAGAGCACAGGTGAAGACAGCAATGTGACTAAGCCATCAAACCCGCTTCCTGATGAAGGCATCAGCCCAAATAGCCCTTCAATGTTTGGATTGAGTAACAAAGATGCCATTGAAGGTGAAGAGGGCGCTGAAGAGCCGCAATCTGAATATATTTCTTCGCCGTTTGGTTTCTTTTTACCGAAATTGGCAGACAAAGTTGAAATTACTATTCGTGATAAAAACCGAATGGTTGTGCGAACCATTACCTATGATACGGAAGTTAAACCCGATATCTATGATATGGCGTGGGATGGTCGTGATAACAACGGAAACTTAGTCACAGATACAACAGGAAAATATTACTTTGATGTGAAAGCCGTCAGTTCGGGGGCTGAAATCGAAGTCACCAAACTGGGGTATACCCGTGTTAACGGTGTGACTCCAGGGGCTGACGCACCATTACTTGATGTTGGCATTGGGCAAAGTGTCCCGCTGAGCAGCATTTTCAAGGTTTATCCATCTTCTTAATTTACCCCCAATACTCATGGAGAAAATATGTCTTTTTCACAAGCAGTCAGTGGCTTAAATGCAGCCTCAGCGGGGCTTGATTCAATTGGTAATAATATTGCCAACTCCGCAACAAATGGTTTTAAAGGAGCGACAACCTCATTTGCAGATATGTTTGCAGGTTCAGGTGTTGGTCTCGGTGTTAATGTGGCCGCGGTGACACAAAATTTTAAAGATGGCCCAATCACGCGTACGGATAGAGCGACAGATGTTGCTATCTCCGGAAATGGCTTTTTCCGTGTACAAGACCAAAACGGTGATACTTATTACAGCCGAGATGGCCAATTCTTACGGGATAAAAGCGGTAACCTAGTGAATAACCAAGGTATGGTGGTCACAGGTTACCCTGCGAGTGTCGACGAAAAAGGCAATGTTACCATTCAAAGTGGTGGTGTACCTGAGGGCTTGAATATCCCAACGGATATGATGGATGCAAAAGCATCGGAGTTAGCGAAATTAACCATTAATTTGAATTCAGAAGACAAAATCAAAGATAAAGCTTTCGATGTTGATAACCCTGATGATTCCGCGACTTATAATTTCAGTACAACCATGACGGCGTATGATAGCCAAGGTAACACGCATGAAATCTCTGTTTATTTTGTAAAAACAGCGGACAACAAGTGGACGGCTTACGCTAAAGATGCGAATGACACAGCAGCAACTAAGCTGGGGGATATGTCATTTGATGGTAACGGAAAATTGGTGACAGAAACGGTAACACCGGGCCCGAATCCAGGTGATGACCCTGTTGTAACGCCAATAGAAACAACGTTTGATTTTGCATACAAAGGGCTAAATGGTGCAAATGATGGCACCTTAAAAGTTGATTTAGGGAAAACTCGTCAACAAAAAGTCAGCGAATCTTCCGTCAGTGCGATTGATGTGAATGGTTATCCTGCTGGTGAATACACCACCTTTAAAATTGAAGATAACGGTTTGATTACCGCTAACTATTCTAACCAACAAAAACGTGTGGTTGGCCAAGTGGCGTTATCTGCGTTCGCAAACCCAAATGGTCTGGTATCCCAAGGTGGCAACGTTTGGGCCTCTTCTAATGCCTCTGGTAACCCAATGGACGGTGTTCCGGGTGTCGGCCAGTTTGGTAAATTAACCAGTGGTGCATTGGAATCTTCTAACGTCGATATGAGCCAAGAGTTAATCAGCATGATTGTGATGCAGCGTAATTACCAATCAAACGCGCAAACCATAAAAACACAAGATCAGATGTTACAGACGCTGGTTAACTTACGATAAAACAAGAGGGTGGCCATGGATCACGTCATTTATACCGCGATGGGGGGAGCGCGTCATGCGCTGGAAAACCAAGCGATTGTTTCAAATAACATTGCCAATGTGTCAACTGCAGGCTTTAAAGCGCAATTGTCCGCAATGCGTGCCGTTCCAATAAATGGTGACAGCGAGCAAACCAGAACGCTGGTGGTGGCATCGACTCCTGGTGCTGATATGAGCCAAGGGCCACTCAATTATACGGGTAAACAAACCGATGTTGCGTTAAACGATAAGCATTTTTTAGCTGTTGAGTTAGCCGATGGCACAGAGGCTTATACCCGTAACGGCAACATCCAAGTGTCTAGCGAAGGTGAACTTGTCATTGGCGAGCGCCGCTTACAAGGTGATGGTGGGCCGATTAACGTTCCGCCAAATGCAGAATTAACCATTGGTGCAGACGGGACAGTTACCGCACTTTTAGCCACTGACCCGCCAACGATGTTAGGGCAAATCGGGCGTTTGAAAGTGGTTGAAGCGCAACCGCAAGACTTGATACGTGGCGAAGATGGTTTGTTCCATTTATCACCACAAGGGCAAGCGGCAAATGGCAATGCTTTGCCACAAAGTGAACGAGGAATTGTCACCGCGGGAGTCATTGAAGGCAGTAATGTCAATGCCGCGGAAGCGATGGTTTCTATGATTGCTAATGCAAGGCACTTTGAAATGCAAATGAAAGTTGTCCGCAGTGCTGATGAAAATGCACAACGGGCGAACCAACTGCTCGCTGTTAGCTAATTTCACAAAGGAATTATTATGATCCGCTCATTATGGATTGCCAAAACAGGGCTTGATGCTCAACAAACTAACCTTGATGTTATTTCCAATAACTTAGCCAACGTTAGTACGAATGGTTTTAAGCGCCAACGTGCTGTTTTTGAAGATTTAATGTACCAAAATATTCGCCAGCCGGGTGCCATGAGTTCAGAACAAACTTCGTTACCATCTGGTTTACAAATGGGTACAGGTTCACGCCCTGTTGCCACAATGCGTATTCATGCGCAAGGCGCATTAAATAAAACGGGAAATACCAACGATATCGCTATCAGAGGGCAAGGTTTTTTACATGTGCAAATGCCGGATGGTACAGATGCTTATACTCGTGATGGGGCATTACAGCCAAACCAAGATGGCCAGTTAGTGACCTCAAGTGGTTATCAAATCGTTCCTGCGATTATGATCCCCGATAACGCGAATAGCTTGTCAATTGCGCGCGATGGTACCGTGACTATCACTGTATATGGCGATAACCAACCACAGCAAATTGGCCAAATAACATTAACCACCTTCATCAATGACGCCGGTTTGGAAAGTATGGGTGAAAACCTGTATATGGAAACGGCCAGTTCTGGTGCACCAAATGAGAGCGCACCAGGTACTAACGGCGCCGGTTTACTTTATCAACATATGTTAGAAACCTCTAACGTTAACGTGGCAGAAGAGTTGGTCAACATGATCCAAACTCAACGTGCTTATGAAATCAACAGTAAGGCGGTATCCGCTTCTGACCAAATGTTACAGCGCTTAACGCAATTGTAATTGGTAAAAAATACGTAAAAATAACTCATTGCGATAGTGATGAGTTATCAATGAGAGGGATCTCTTCGTGATGATAAAACGTACACAGCAGCAAAAGAGTAACATGATGATTGAAAGCGGCACGATTTCTCAACAGCAAAAAACAGCGTTGCTAACGCATTTCATAGCGCCTAAACAGGCAGGGTTACTTGCCATTTTGGTCTTAGTTACCAGCGGTTGTGCACAAATCAAATCGCGTCCATTAGTGGACACACAAACCACTGCAATTCCAACAGCACCGACAGCACCTGCCCCCAATGGCTCGATATTTCAAAGCGCGCAACCCGCTTATTATGGTTATCAACCGTTGTTTGAAGACAGGCGCCCTCGTAATGTTGGCGATATTTTAACTATTAATTTGCAAGAAAACGTAAGTGCGAGCAAAAATTCCTCTGCGAATGCGAATCGTAGTGGGAAAACAGGTTTCTTAGCTGCGATCTTACCGGGTTTCATGCAAGGGTGGATTGGCGGTAAAAACACAGAATTAGATATTAAAGGTAACAGTGACTTTAGCGGCAAAGGCGGTGCCAATGCCAACAACACCTTTAAAGGCACCATTACTGTCACAGTAGATCAATTATTGGCGAACGGTAACTTACATGTGGTTGGTGAGAAACGTATCGCGATAAACCAAGGTACTGAGTCGATTCGTTTCTCGGGAGTGGTTAACCCACGCACAATTGGTTCAGACAATCATGTGAGTTCGACACAAGTCGCTGATGCACGTATTGAATATGTGGGCGACGGCTATATTAACGAATCGCAAAACATGGGATGGCTACAACGCTTTTTCTTAAATGTTTCGCCTTATTAATTAAACATTAGCGAGAAAACAGCCGAGATAATTCAATGAAAAACAAAGTATTAATTTTGCTATCACTATTTTTTTGCTTCGCTTTTTCAGCATACAGTGAGCGTATTAAAGATTTAACTACCGTACAAGGTGTACGAGATAACGCGTTGATTGGCTATGGTTTAGTCGTTGGTCTGGATGGGACAGGTGACCAAACCATGCAAACGCCGTTTACCACACAAAGCTTGAATAACATGCTGTCACAAATGGGGATTACGGTTCCGCCGGGTACCAATATGCAATTAAAGAATGTGGCAGCGGTCATGGTCACCGCGAAATTGCCGCCTTTTGCACGTACTGGGCAGTCCGTAGATATTGTTGTTTCCTCAATGGGTAACGCGAAAAGCTTACGTGGTGGTACGCTGCTGATGACCCCCCTAAAAGGGGTAGATGGGCAAATTTATGCAATGGCTCAGGGTAACATCTTAGTGGGTGGTGCGGGTGCCAGTGGCGGTGGGAGTAGTATTAAGGTTAATCAACTCAATGGTGGCCGTATTACAGGTGGAGCGACTATTGAGCGCGAATTACCGAGCAGTTTCGGGCAAAACGGTGCGATTAACCTGCAATTAAACGAAGATAGCTTCACATTGGCACAAGATATTGCTGATGCAATTAACCGTATGGGCGGTATGGGGACTGCATCGGCGTTAGATTCAAGAACGGTACAACTACTGGTGCCTGCCAATAACCGTGACCAAGTGCGTTTTTTAGCCCGGGTACAGGAACTGAATGTACGTGCGCCAGTGGCTGAGGCGAAAGTCATTCTCAATTCACGTACGGGATCTGTGGTGATTAACCGCAGTGTCACTTTAGATAGCTGTGCTGTTGCACACGGCAGTTTAGCGGTTACGGTAGAAAGACAAACTCAAGTTAGCCAACCGGATACCCCATTTGCGGGAGGGCAAACCGTAGTGACTCGTAATACCAATGTTGGGGTGCGTGATCAAGGTGGGGCGCTGCAAAAAGTCAATGCAAGTGTGCAATTAAACCAAGTTATTCAAGCACTGAATACACTCGGTGCAACACCAAACGATTTGATGTCGATATTACAAGCGATGGAAAGCGCAGGTTGTTTACGCGCGAAACTGGAGATCATCTAATGAGTGACATGCAGCTATTGCAAGGTGCCGCATTTGATTTACAGTCACTGGGGCAGTTAAAAGGTGAACTGAATAAAAATTCGGAGCAAGGGCTGCGCCATGTCACGCAGCAACTTGAGGCAACATTCGTTCAATTGATGCTAAAAAGTATGCGTGACGCACTCCCGCAAGATGGCTTATTTTCCAGCGACCAAACTCGTATGCTGACCAGTATGTATGACCAGCAAATCGCCCAAGATCTTTCGCAAAAAGGTTTAGGTTTCGGGGAAATGATGTACCAACAGCTCACTCGAGACCAACATACTTCAAGCGAGCCAACATCCAACAGCTTACTAGCGTTAGATGAAAAAACAGCACAATCATTACCACCATTTAATATGGAACAAATGATGCGACACTTTGCGCCAATGGGCGATGCACTATCGGCACCATTCCAAAAAATCAAAGCATTATCGCTTAACAGTAGCAATTTTATTAGCCGATTAATTGGCCCCGCAAAAGCCGCGAGCCAAGACAGCGGTATTTCACATTTTCTGGTATTAGCACAGGCGGCATTAGAAAGTGGTTGGGGTCAGCGAGAAATTCTGAAGTCAGATGGAAAAACCAGTCATAACTTATTTGGGATCAAAGCGGGAAAAAACTGGCAAGGGCCTGTTACGAATATTATGACAACAGAAGTGATTAACGGCAAAACCATCAAAATACGTGATGATTTCCGCGTTTATGGCTCTTATGAAGAGGCGATTGCGGATTATATCAATCTATTGACAGAAAACCCGCGTTATAAAGACGTCAAAAAAGCGCCGACACCAGAGATTGCTGCACGCCGTTTACATCAAGCAGGATATGCCACAGACCCGAGTTATTCGGACAAACTGATTACTTTGATTAATCAAATACGTGGTCATCAACCAATAGGTAGTCATTCTGCTTCAAGGGCTGTACAGGCATATACCATAGATTTGAACGATATCTTCTAAAAATACGGAATTATTGGGAGTTTGGACTAAACAATTACGCTGAATTTCCGATAACCAAATATGCTCTAAATAATTTGAGTTGCTATCGCTTTCATTGTGTCAGCCAATGGTGGCGATAAGCACCCAGAACAGGAAAAGCTTATGCTGAACAATGTAATGAATAATGCGCTCAGTGGTGTGAACGCTGCACAAGGCGGGTTAAGTGTTATTTCTAACAACTTAGCCAACGCTGGTGTGGGTTACTATCACCGCCAAAGTGCTGTTTTCGGGGAGAATCCCGGTACGATGACACCTAATGGCTATTTTGGTAACGGCACTTATTTCAGCCATGTTCGCCGTGAGTTTGATGAATTTATCAATGCGCAGTACAGCCAATCCCGCGCACGTAGTGGCGACTATGAGGCGTACGTTAAGAATTGTAATAAAGTTGATGATTTGCTTACTAATGATATTGAAGATATCTCAAGCAATATTGGTAGCTTTTTCACCGCGTTAGATGCAGCTAGCAGTGATGCAAGTGACAAAACGTTGATTGACGTTTTTTTAGGCAATTCAAATGCACTACTAAGCCAGTTTAAAGAAGCGGATCGTCGTCTGCAGGAAATGGAACGCGATACCAATCATCAGATAGAAAATAAAGTAAAAGACATCAATATCTACGCTGAAAAAATTGCCGGCTTAAACCAGCAAATTTCACGGATCCGTTCAGTAAGTGGTTCAGAGCCAAACGATTTATTAGACGTGCGTGACCGTTTAGTCAATGAAATTAACTCATTAATTGGAGTGAAGGTTATTGAGCAAAACGGTAACTATAATGTGACCTTTGCCAATGGGTTACCACTAGTCACGGGGGAGAAAGCTAATCGTCTGGAAGCGGTTCCGTCTTCTAAAGATGATAGCCGTTTTAGTATTGGCTTTGTTGGAGCTAATGGCCAAGTCCGCGAAATTCCTGACGAATCATTTCGTGGTGGGGAACTCAGTGGTATTTTGCGTTCTCGCCAAGAAGTCATGGACCCGGCTTATCAAAAACTCAATAAGTTAGCATTAGTTTTCGCGACTAAATTCAATGAAGTACATAGCAAAGGTTATGATGCCAACGGCAACACGGGCAAAGACTTCTTTGAACTTGGTAAAGGAACTGTCGTTAGCAACACCCATAATAGTGGCAAAGCGGACTTTGATCTCAGTTATAGCGATGTGTCTAAAGTCACAGGCAATAACTACGAGATGCGTTTTGACGGCAGTGAATGGAATGTCACACGTTTACCAGAAGGTACCAAAGTACCTGTGGATTCAAATACGGCAGGGACACTGAAATTTGATGGTTTAGAAATCAAAATCAGCAATAGTACGGGTATGTCAAAAGGTGACTCATTTCTGGTGAAGCCAGTGAGTGGTGTGATCAACGGTATGCAGACCTTGGTCAGCAATGCATCCGATTTTGCGGCAGCGGGAAGCAAAGACAGTGGCCCTGGTGACAATGAAAACATTAAAGAACTGGTTAAATTACAAGACGAAAAACTGATTGATGGTAGTTCTACGTTTTCCGATTTCTATGCAACGTTAGTTAATGATGTGGGTAGTAAAACCAAACAAGCGCAAATTGATTCAGAAACACAGAACAAGATGACCGAGAGCTTCTATGAGCAAGAACAAGCTATCTCGGGCGTGAATATGAATGAAGAAAGTATTCAGATGCAGAAAATCCAACAGTTTTTCAATGCCAATGCGCAAGTGCTAAAAACGGTGGATGATTTATTTAACGCATTGATGCGTGCATTCTAAATATTAGCGATAGGATAAGGATTTAGCGATGCGTTTAAGTACCAATATGATTTATCACCAACGCTTGCAAGACATGAATAGTGCGCAAGCGCGTTGGATGGATGCAGGGAGCCAATTAGCTTCTGGTAAGCGTGTAAGCAAGCCTTCTGATGACCCGCAAGCATCTTCGCAAGCGGTGCGGATTAATCAGTCAGAAAACCGTAACCAACAATATGTAGCAAGCCGTGGATTTGCGAAAACGGGAATGACATTGCAAATGAGTATTTTGACTCAGATGACGGATGTGACGACGCAAATCGATACCACGATTATTCAGGCATCAAACCAAGGTGCTTTAAGCGATAAAGACCGCAATACTTTGGCTGAACAGCTAACGGGTTTAAAAGAGCAATTAGTGGCGTTAGGTAACTCGACAGATGGAAATGGTCGGTATATTTTTGCGGGTTTTAAATCAGATAAACCGCCATTTGAAATTGATGCTAGTGGTGAGGTGCTCTATCACGGTGGTGATAAAGCCATTATGCAGAATGTGGCGAGTGACCGTGAGATGACAACCTATTTCACCGGTGCGCAAGTGTTTGATACAGACAGTAATGGTGTGGTCAATATTTTTAAAGCGTTGAACACGGGTATCGAATCACTGAAAAAACCATTGCAAGGAGCACCACAAGCAGATTTAGACCAAGCGCAAGCAGAGTTGGGTGAAGCGAACAGTGCCATCAAGTCCGCATTAGATCAAATTTCCAACATTGAAGCTAAGCAAGGTCTACAGCTACAGGAAATTGATAAATTAGACTTTTTAGCTGACACGCGCTCTATTCAAAATGCAGCCCGTAAAAGTGAGTTGTTAGAAACCAACTGGACTGGCACCACTACAGATTATTATAAAGAAAAAGCGATGTTTGAAGCTTCACAAAGTATTTTTAAAGACTTAAACAGCATGTCACTTTTCGGCAGCCGTTAATTATTTAATATTATTTTTACTCACCGCGCTTTGGAGTGATCCAAGCGCGGTTTTTTTGAGCTTTAAAAATGCTATGTTAGACAATATGTTATAGATTTGATGTAAAAAATTTGAATTAATGTCTTATTACGCAATAAACTTTAATAATTAAATGATAATATGTATTATTCTCATTTGAGTGTTTTGTGATATAGGAGATTTATGCGAGTTTTTAAGGTAAATACTAAATGGGTTTTCACTATTATTGTTTTATTAGGAGCTATTCCTTTAGCTGCAATATGGCTAAATGTGTTCTCAAATTCTACTGTAACTAATATTAATAACTGGTTGGGTGAGTTTCATGCAATATACATTAGCAGCATCACTTAACGAAATATTACCATGTGCTGTGGGAGCGATTCCATCGTATATCAAATTATCACGGAAACTACTATGTGGGGTAACTACCATTACATCATTCATCTGATTTCCTCTTTATGAAAATATAAATAAATTACAATATTTAAATACATTCATTAAAGAAATGAAACAATACACAAAATATAATGACACTTATTAAAATATTAATGAGAAGTCAATGATGTGAGAGAATGGCTATTGTGACATGTTCAGAGCGACACTGGCATATAAATTTACTTGCGAAAATAAATTAATTTTATACCTAAATTTTAGTTAGGTTTAGTATTGGGTATTTACTGAGACTGTCATTAGATAGTTTAGAAATGTATCAAATAATAGGTAATATTTACAACTATACTAGTTGCTTTTAATATAGACTACAAATAGGAAATTAAATCAGTTTTTCTTGGGCTACTTTAATTATCAAATTCGAAAAATTACTTTGATAATCAATTAATCATTAATCATTAATTAATTGATTAATTATCTATTCTCAAACAAACAAATTAAACATCAATGATAGCTGCTCAAATGCTTGGTGGATAAGCCGTTCCGTGTAGCGGGGAAGTATAGAAATAATCAACCCTAACATACTGATACCGATGGTTAATGTAAGGGGGAAACCTACCACAAACACGGATAGCTGTGGGGTCATTCGGTTTAGAATACCGAGAGCAAGGTTAAGAATGAGAAATAGTGTAATGAACGGCAGTGCTAGCATTAACCCATTAATAAATATAGTGTTAGCAAATTGAACAAACACCCAAAAACCATCGCGATTTAATGGTGCGGTTTGAATTGGGATAAGTTCAAATGAATTGACCACAATATAAATAAGCCACAGGTGCCCATCGAAAGCGAGAAACAATAAAATGGTGATGACGTTAAATATGCGCCCTAAAATCGGCATATTAGGTCCACCGGTCGGGTCAAAAAAGGTGGCGAACGATAACCCCATTTGCAAACCAATCACTTCTCCCGCATGGCGCACGGCAGCAAATGCCATTTGCATTGTGAGTCCCATCGCAATACCAATCACCATTTGCTGCGCGATAACCCATAGCCCCATGGCAGAAAATAGGGGAATATTTACGACAGGAAGTTGTGGGGAAACAATCAAGACGACAAAAAAAGCCAATGCAACGCGAACTTTGGTAACTGACTGTTTTTCATTAAAAAAGGGCGCTGTACCAAGCAGCGCCAAAAGGCGTATGAAAGGGTAAAAACCTTGGCTTAGCCACAATGTGAGTGTTTCGCTGGTAATGGTTAGCATTGTTAGCCAATAATAAACGGTAAATTGCTCAACAATGACCGCATATAATCGGTAAGCAAATTTAGCATCCAGGGCCCTGCAATAATAATCACAGAAATGACCGATAAAATTTTAGGGATAAAAGATAGCGTCATTTCATTCACTTGTGTGGCGGCTTGCAGTAAGCTGATAATTAAACCTGCGGCTAAAGCGGCTAATAACAAGGGAGCCGCTAGCATCAGTGCGATTTTCATCGCCTCAGTTCCCATCGCCATCACTGATTCAGGTGTCATAACTACTCCGAGTAAAATAATCCTAATTAAAAAAGCTTTGCGATAATGAGCCAAGTAATAATTGCCAGCCATCAACCAAAACAAACAACATTAATTTAAATGGCAAGGAAACTGTTGCAGGTGGAACCATCATCATCCCTAATGCCATTAAAACACTGGCAACCACTAAGTCGATGATTAAAAATGGAATAAAAATGGTAAAGCCAATTTGGAATGCAGTTTTTAGTTCGCTGGTAATAAAAGCGGGCACTAAAATACGTAACGGAACATCTTTCGCTTCTTGAATTTCACCGACTTTAGCTATCCTTGCAAACAGGGCCAAGTCGGATTCTCGCGTTTGCCCTAGCATGAAGGTTCTTAATGGTGCAGTGCCTTTCTCTAAAGCGGTTTCGAGGCTAATTTTATCTTCGCTAAACGGCTGGTAGGCTTCGCGGTAAACTTGGTCAGCAACGGGTGACATCACAAAAAAGGTCAAAAATAGCGCCAAGCCTAGTAAGACTTGATTCGGAGGCGCGGAGGGCGTTCCGAGAGCGTTACGTAATAAACCTAAAACAATAATGATGCGAGTAAAACTGGTCATCATTAACAATAAGGCAGGAATAAAGCCTAATAAGGTTAAAAATAATAGAGTTTGAACGGGTAAAGACCAAGTTTGTCCCCCATCTGCTAGAGAATGGCTAATAACGGCAGGTAGTGCCGCAGAAGCTGAATTCGGCAGTAAAAACAAGAGCGCAGTAATCGTGAAAAGAGATTTTAGAGGTAACATTGAGTGCTTCCGATTACTTATGCATAGATGTCACTGAAGCTGCAAATTTTGCAGCCTCTTGTTTTTTCTTTAATAAAGACTGAAATGTGAGCGGTTCAACTGGCAATCCCGTTGTGCTTTCAGGTTCTGATGAGTATTGGTGTAACAGGCTGATATTTTGTGTGGTAACACCTAATACTAAGCACTCATTATTCACCTCAACCACCACAATGCATTCTTTATTTCCTAATGAGCAGCGGCTTTTGACTTTTATGAGTTGCTCATTGCCCATTTTTTTTGGCGCAAATCCTAATTTTTTCACCAACCAAGCCCCTGCTAATATCAATAAAATGATCCCCCCTAAAGTACCGGATATCTGCGTTAAGCTATCATTATGGTCAATAGCCGGCGCATTAGGTTCACTCGAGGAAACGGTTGTTGATAAAAAAGGCACAGATGTCGGTGCCTGCTCAGTTTGATTGGATATTGCCATTATTAGCGACTCACGTTGTTAATTAACGGCTTAAACGGCGCATACGTTCAGAAGGCGTGATGATATCAGTGATACGAATACCGTAATTGTCTGAAACCACGACCACTTCACCTTGTGCAATTAAATAGCCATTGATTAAAATATCCAGCGGCTCACCCGCTAAGCCATCCAGAGAAACCACTGAACCCTGGGATAAGCTCAGTAACTTTTTAATGGTCATTTTAGTGCGACCCAATTCAACAGAAAGACGCACTGGGATGTCCATGATCATATCGATATCGGACAGCTGATTTAGCGGGTTTTGTCCATCAAAGTTGTCGAAAGCCTGTGCACCAGCTGAGGCGGATTCCGCTTTTTTTTGCTGTTCCAGCGCTTCAGCCCATAGGTCTTCACTATCGTGATTGGTTGATGCATCAGGAGAGTTCTTCGCCTCACTCATTGGTACTTTCCTCATCTAGAGTGTTTAATACAGGGTTAATCAAATGTTCTACACGCAATGCATACTGGCCATTTTGAGTACCGTATTGACTGGTTAATACGGGAACACCATCAACATTAACGATGAGGCGGTCAGGTTTCTCAATTGGGATCACATCCCCTTTTTGCAGTTGCAGTAAGCGAGAAATTCGCATTGGAATGTCAACAAAGTTGGCAACCAATTCAAGTTCAGAGCGTTTTACTTGGGTAACAAGATTGGTTACCCAAGTTTCATTTTCTTGGTGACCTTGCTCCATTGGTGGGTTAATCAAGCGCTCACGCAATGGCTCGATCATGGCAATTGGAATACATATACTGAATTCACCAACAGTATTGCCTATCTCCACTAAAAACGGAGTGGTCACCACAATGTCATTAGGAGAGGTAGTGATATTGGTGAATTTGACTTGGATTTCAGAACGTACATATTCCACTTCAATATCAGCAATTGGTTTCCAAGCATCGCGATAAGCCCCTAAAGCTAATTTGAGCATGCGATTGATAATGCGTTGTTCAGTATTGGTAAACTCTTTACCTTCTTGCCGTACAGGGAAGCGACCATCTCCACCAAATAGGTTGTCGACAGCGATATAAACTAGTGCGGGTTCAAAGGTAAACAATGCCGTACCGCGTAACGGAGGCATATGAATTAAGTTGAGGTTGGTTGGTACCGGTAAATTACGCGCAAACTCATGATAAGGTTCAATTTTAATTCCGCCTACTGTAATGTCTGGGCTGCGGCGTAGCATATTGAACAAACCCATACGGAACTGGCGAGCAAAACGTTCATTGATGATTTCGAGAGACTGCATTCGCTCACGAATAACCCGACGTTGAGTGTTCGGGTCGTAAGGGCGAACATTATCTTTCCCTTGAGTCTCTGGCACAGGCGTACTGCTTGATGGCGTATCATCATTAAGCAGCGCATCAATTTCGGCCTGAGATAAAATATTATCGCTCATGAATATTACCGCAGAATAAAAGTAGTAAATAACACATCAGAAATATCCTGATCGGTATCCCCCGGGATCAGGGTAGGGGTAAGGGTTTGCTTGATATCTTTCATTAACTGCAACTTACCTTCATGCGTCTCGATATTTTTTGCTTTTTGCTCTGAAAGCAGCAGTAACATACGGCTACGTACTTCAGGGAGGTATTCATGAAGTTGTTTACGCGATTTTTCATTCGCCAGTCGCAAGGTCACATGGATATAAAGCACACGATCCGGCGCATCGGCAGCACCGGTTAAATTGACGGTAAATGGCTCTAATTCCATAAAAATAGGTTGTGGCATGTTCGGACGCTTTTCTTCCTCATTCGCCGTTTGTGTGCCTTGTTGTGTCGTCCACCAGGTATAACCCCCAAACCCTGCACCAGCAAGGGCGATAAGGGTAAGTAGAATAAGCAACCCTTTATTGGAACTTTTTGATTTTTTGCTCGACGACATTTAGCTGAATTCCTGTTTCTTGGATGCTAAACCCAAATGGGTTTTTACGTTATGATCTCTAGCATTATGGCTTGGTTGCCAAGAGTTAAAGGAGTGAAAAACGAAACAAAAAGGCGGTAACTCGGCGCTTTAGCTAGGAAATTACCGCAATTTGTTTATTTATTATGCAAAAGTGTTAATTCCACCTTGTCGTGATGCCGTTGTTATTGGTGTAACAGTGGCATTCGCTTCGCTGATACCGACAGCCCCCACGGATGGATGTGTGGCTTGAATTTGTCCATCGTGTTGGTGGGTATTTTGCTGCGAGCTATCAGACTGGTGGTTCAAGTTATCTTGGCCAACAGAGCCCTGAGCGAGATGAATACCACTTTCTTGTAATGCACTGCGTAGCACTGGCATCATCGACTCCATGGCGGCACGTACATGGCTATGTGGTGACACAAAATGCATCACCGCTTGGTTATCTTCGATACGTAAATGCACATTTAGTGAACCTAACTCTTCAGGATGCAAACGAATTTGCGCTTGAGAAACCCCTTGGCGAGAGAAAAACAGCATATGTTGGCTTAATTGCTGCTGCCATGCTTCGCTGCCTAATTGGCTGGCTAAATGCAGAGTTGGTGTAGAGGTTGGTGCATTCATCGTTGCCGCTTGGGCCGTTGATGTAGTTGGCATCATGCTAATCGGCGCAGTTGTTGTAGGTTGTGACGATGTGGTAGTAAAAGCACCAGTTTCAGTTTGTAAGGTAAACGCACCTTTTGTGGTTTGGTTTAGGGTATCGCTTGAAACATTTTGTAGGTTTAATACGGGTTCTTTATCACTCACTTTTTTATTCAATGCCATAAAATCGGTAGTTAAATTTTTGCCACGTATATCTTTTGGGTTATCAAGGGGAAAAAGAGATTGGTCACGACGTTCTTCTTTTTCATTCTTAATAAATACCCCAAGCTTTGGGCTGTCTTCTTCGCCTGCCAACTGTAGCTGTGAACCCTCAAGATGCTTGCCATCATCTTGATTAATGATGCCATTCGCATTATCCGTTAGATGTTGCATTTTTTGACTAAATGCCCCTAAAGCTGGATGAGCTTCAGTTCGGATTGTAGTATTCGCCGCGGTTTGTACTTGGCCTGCTAATGACTGTTTCAAGCTATTTAACCATGCTTGCTCGTTGGCGTCTTTACCTGTCAATAAGTCAGTATTAAGGGCAGTTTGTACACTATCTGCCCGTAAGTTACGGCTAAAATTGAGCTGTTCTATGGCACTTTCAGCCGTTTTTTGTCCAGCTTGGGTTTGCTCTATCGTTTCTTTACCCGCTATTGCCAATTTGTTGTCGACAATGTCTTTATTAAGAGCTTCTTCATTAACAGGTTGATTAGTAACGTTTTGTTTTTCAATAGGTTGCTGGCTATCAAGCATGGCTTGAAAGGGAAGAGCAGGGGCTTGATTTTCATCAGCGCGCGATTCATTTTGTGGTAGATTGCCATTTTTTGTCGATGACGAAGCTGGCATATTCAGGGCGTTGATGTCCATTTATTGAGGTCTCCGTAAAGTCGCTCGTTGAGCAAACTCATCCATTTGCTTTTGTTCTAAGCGGTTTTGACGTTGGTATTCAGTATGTTCAGCGCGTTGAATTAATGTATCGAACGCATTGACACGTTGTTGTTTTTCTTGCCAGTGACGATTAGCTTCGTTAACGCGTTGCTCCCATAAATTCAGTTGCTGTTGCTGCTGCTCGATGGTCAGCTCCAATGTGACCAAAAATTGCTGATAATTCTGCCACTTATCCGATTCCATGCCTGTATGCAAGGTTTGGTTGAGTTTTTGACGATATTCGGATTGATAGTTTTCCAACATACTCAGCTGCTGCGCCATTTGTGTATGCGTTTGGCGTACTTGAGCTAACACTTTCGCCGCTTCTTCCGAGGCTTCAACAGCTAAGGTGAGTAATGTTGTTAAGGCATTATTTTTGGCCATTTATCCCCTCGTTATTCGTTGGGAACCACTTGAGTCAACTGTTCGCATGCGGTTTGATAATCACATCGCTCATCAATATCTTGCTGCAAGAACTTCGACATCCGTGGGTAATATTGAATTGCTGTATCCAACATGGGGTCACTGCCCATGGCATACGCACCGACGTTAATTAAATCTCGGTTGCGTTGATAACTAGACGTTAACTGCTTGAAACGTTGAATTTTTCGGTAATGCTCTTTAGGAATGAGCTCCGTCATTGCTCGGCTGATGGATGCCTCGACATCAATCGCAGGGTAGTGCCCTGACTCTGCCAGTGAACGTGAAAGAACAATGTGGCCATCCAAAATAGCGCGAGCCGAGTCAGCAATTGGGTCTTGTTGGTCATCCCCTTCCGTTAAAACGGTATAGAAAGCGGTAATTGACCCACCATTTTTCCCATTTCCTGCACGTTCAACTAATGCCGGTAATTTGGCAAATACAGAAGGTGGATAGCCTTTCGTTGCTGGTGGTTCACCTACGGCTAAAGCAATTTCCCGTTGTGCCATGCTGTAGCGGGTGAGTGAATCCATAATCAACAGCACACTTAAACCTTTATCGCGAAAATACTCAGCGATACGAGTGGCATAAGAGGCGCCTTGCATGCGCAATAAAGGGGACACATCGGCTGGCGCAGCAACGACAACGGCACGTTTTAAGCCATCAGCCCCTAAAATATTTTCAATAAAATCTTTAACTTCACGGCCACGTTCACCAATCAACCCGACTACGATAATATCGGCTTGTGTAAAGCGAGCCATCATGCCAAGTAACACGCTTTTCCCCACACCAGAGCCTGCAAATAGCCCCATGCGCTGACCTCGACCAACCGTTAATAACGCATTGATTGCACGAACTCCAACATCCAATACACTGCTAATAGGCGTTCGTTCCAATGGGTTAATTGGTGGAGTGATTAACGGAGCGCGGGTTTTTACCTCCAATGGACCTTTTCCGTCTAATGGATTACCTTGCGCATCAAGTACTCTACCTAATAATTCATTACCAATGGGTAATAGGCGGCTAGTTTGCCCGTCATCGCCAGTTGATTGCGCATAAACACGTGCACCTGGTGCAATTCCTTCAAGGTCAGCAAGGGGCATTAATAGCATTCTTGGGCCGTTAAAACCGACGACTTCACATACCACTTCGTCCGAGCCGCCATTAATAGAGCGCTCAATAAAGCAGGTTGCCCCTAAAGGCATTTTAATACCTTCGGCTTCCATCACTAAGCCAGTGATTTTTGTGAGGCGGCCATAACGACGCACCATCGGGATCCCTTTCATCCGCGATTCTAAATCGTCCAGTGAGGCAATCCAGCGTCCCAATCGTGCCGTCATGAAAAGCTCTCCGGTGCATATAAACGGCACAATTCTTGCCAGCGTGTCGCCACAGTCATATCAATTTCACCGTCTTCTGCGACGACTCGGCAACCACCGATATGCAGTTTAGGGTCAGCCACTAAGCGCCAGCCATTCAAGTTGAGTAGGGAACCGAGATGCTGCTCGATTAATTCAAAATGATTTGGATTGACGTGCAGCTCAGGTTGCCCAGCAAAAATTGGTTTTTGCTGGAGTAAATGACTGATCTCTTCCAGTAATGCCGTACCATCACAGACGGTAGATTGGCCTAAGACTTGCTTAGCGGCGGTCAACGCTATCTGCAACAGCTTAGTGGTCACCACCGTATCAAAGGTATCGAGTGAATAATTGAACTCAGACAGCAATTTTTGCCATGTTTCAATTACGGGTTGTTGCATAGCGAGCGCTTGCTCACGGCCTTGCTCTTCTCCAGCACGCAAGCCTTGTTCAAAGCCAGCTTGATAACCTTCTTGCTGGCCTTTTTCATGCCCTTGTTGGTAGCCGGTGCGCTGCGCATCTTCTTTTATGTTATCGAGCAAGTTAATTTGCTCTAACACTTCTTTCGGCTCAAGGCATGGGACTTTGGGGGCGTCAGGTTCAGGAACATCGCTTAATGCAGGAATGCCTGAGTTGAGATCCCATTGATTAAGCTCACGAAGCTGCCAAGGTTGCCATTGGTCATTTGGAATTGTTGACTTAGACATACACGTCGTCTCCACCACCTATAGCGATTTCGCCTTTTTCGACTAAACGACGAACGATAAGCAAAATGGCTTTTTGTTCGTTTTCCACTTGAGACATACGTACAGGAGAGCGAGATTCCAAATCGTCGCGTACGATTTCCGCTGCACGAGCGGCCATATTGTTGAGGAAGTGGTCGCGTAGAGCTTGGTTGCTGCCTTTGAGGGCAATAACCAGCGAGTCTGTCGAAACATCCTGCAAAATACGTTGAATGCTGCGATTGTCCACTTCGATAAGGTTTTCGAATAGGAACATTTCATCAATAATTCGTTGAGCCAGTTCACCATCGTAATCACGCATTGCATCGATAACGCTTTCTTCTTGCTGGCTTTTCATCAAGTTGATGATTTCTGCCGCAGTTCTTACGCCACCCATTTTGCTGCGCTTGAGGTTTTGACCATCCAGTAAATTGTTCAATACCTCAGTCAATTCCGCTAATGCCGCAGGTTGTACACCACCAAAGGTGGCGATACGTAACATAATATCGTTGCGTTGGCGCTCTTCGAATAATTCAAGTACATCTGCTGCAAGGTTGCGTTTTAAATGAACCAAAATGGTGGCGATAATTTGTGGATGTTCATCGCGAATAATATCGGCAACGGTTTGTGGTTCCATATAGTTGAGGCTTTCGATCCCTGAGGTAGTCTCTTGTTTTTCAAAGATATCTTCCAGCAGGCTCGCAGCACGTTCTTCGCCCAGAGCCTTTATCAATACAGAACGCAGGTAATCGTTAGTGTTAATATTAAGTGCCGCAAATTGAATTGCGGACTCTTCAAATTCTGTTAACACTTCCGCCAGTTCGTTATTTGAGATTTGGCGCATGTTTGACACCGCCATACTCAATTGCTGAACTTCTTTAGGGTTCAGGTGCTTAAACACTTCAGCAGCCTGATCTTCACCGAGTGTCATTAACATGACGGCACTTTTTTCTGTTCCACTTAAACTCATTGGGATTTTCCTAACCACTGACGGATAACCATTGCCACGATTTGTGGGTCTTTTTCTGCCATTTCACGTATGCGTTGGCTTTGGATTTCTGCGCTAACACGTTGACGAGTTAGACGACGACGCGTTTGCTCATCCATATCTTCATCAATCACTTCATCAACCACGAGAGGGGTTTTCATTTGTGTTGCAACGAAAACTTCAGCATCGGCTTGAGCTTGCTGTGTCTTACGGTATTTAACCCATTGTGGTTTGATACCAAAACGCCACATAAACCAAGCAATAATGGCAATAAGCAGTATTTTTCCGTAATCCAGAAGCTGAGCAATAAATTGTGGGCTTTCCAGTAACGATGGTACTTCCTCAACAGGCGTCTCATTGGTAAACAATGAATTAGTAATGTTGAGGGAATCACCTCGTGCAGTGGAAAAACCCATGGCTTCGCGTGTCAATGCTTCAATTTGTTGCAGCATTTCTGGCGGCAATGGCTTCATTTCTGGACCATTTTCGCCATCTTGTGAATGGTAATTAACAATAACTGCGACCGAGAGCCTATCAACGACACCAATTTGCCGTTGGGTATGGCTAATTTTGCGATCTACCTCGTAATTCGTAGTTTCATCGCTTTGTGAGTTTGAGACACTATTACGGTTATTTGCTGTTTGAGTGCCGTCTTTATTGTCTTTATTGGTTTCAATTGGTGCATTTGGTGCACTAACGGGTTGATTTGAAAGCGCTCCTGGTACTCCACCTGTTCCACCATTGTTATTTTGCATACTTTGGCTATTTTGGCGGGAACGAATAGCAGCGCTATCTGGCGTTTGGTTAGGCTTATATTCCTCTGAAGTTTGCTCCACTTTAGAGAAATCCATTTGCGCGGTAACCTGTGCATGGATATTGGCGCGCCCCACGAGAGGGGACAAAATATCTTCAATACGCTGTTTGAGATGCGACTCCATCTCTTTGGTCATTTTTATTTGCGCACTATTAACCGACTGCTGGCTATTATCATTATTGGTCAGTAAACGGCCCGCTTGGTCAACAATAATGACATTGCTTGCAGTTAATCCTGTGACACTGCTGGATACCATATGCACAATGGCGTTAATTTGCCCCTCATCGAGCATTCTTCCTGGTAATAAACCGACCGTCACCGAAGCTGTTGGTAACTTTTGCTCACGCACAAATAAGGTCGGTTTAGGGATCGCTAAATGCACCCGAGCACTTTGTACTGGGCTTAATGATTCAATAGTTCGAGAGAGTTCACCCTCTAGCGCACGTTGGTAGTTGATTTGTTCACTAAATTGGCTAATACCAAATTGTTCTTTATCTAATAATTCAAACCCCGTATTGCCACCTTTAGGTAAACCTGATTGAGCGAGCTTTAAACGTAATTCATGCACTTTATCTGCAGGAACTAAAATAGCGCTACCATTATCAGCAATTTGATATGGCACATTCATCTGAGTTAGCTGGCCAACAATATCGCCACCATCTTTAGCACTTAAATTGCTAAGAAGTACACGGTAGTCAGGGCTGCGTAACCAGAGGAGAAGGGCGACAATAATTGAAACAGCCGCAGCCGCCGCAATCATTAACGGTATTTTAGGATCAGCTTTAATCCTTTCAACTATAGAGGCAAAACCCTTTTTGGCCTCCCCCGTGTCTTTAGATGCGGCACTCATAAATATTCCCTGCTTGGCAGACTACTAGACGGATGAAAATACTTTTGGTGAAACAATGTTATTTCCCTCTTCGTAACGTCACTTTTTCACTTTGCTATTATTTCTTGTCTTGCGGGAATCTAATGACGGAATCAGCCTATAAAATTGGTGTTATTTATCGGCTTCAAGTTAAAAAGGGTGTGATAGGGTAAGCTGGCCAATATAGGTTAGTGAAAAATTCACAATAATTAATAAGAAGAGAATCGAATGACAGTTCAAGCCATTGAAGGGGTTATTTCACAATTAAATGTCGTGGCAACCCAAGCCACTAACCCAATAAAACCAGCAATAGAGCCAGTTGGATTTGCTGACCATCTGGTTGCTTCTGTAAATCAAATTAATAAAACACGTAATGATTCTGCCAAGCAAATTGAAAATTTCACGTTAGGAAAGCAAGATATTTCCTTGAATGATGTAATGGTCGATATGCAAAAAGCCAGTTTAAGTTTACAAATGGGTATTCAAGTGCGTAATAAGCTGGTGGCGGCGTATCAAGAAATTATGTCAATGCCAGTGTGATTGGTTTATCTATTTGAATAAGGTCAAGTCGTTGATAGTGATGGCCGTATATTAACGTGTGTTAGAAAACATGGGCGTGGGAAACTGCGCTTGAGCAAATTCGGCAGGAATGTGAGAAAAACATGGTTCCACTTTAAAAGTGGCATTATTAAAATCTGATTTTTTTGTAGTTTCTTAGGCCTTCAGTTAATAGCTGATGGCTTTTATTTATAGAAAAACTGAAAAGCAAAGAAAAGCCCCAAATATCAAGGAAAAATAAACTGATACAATAGGTTAGAGTACACTATCAGCATAGACTCTTTATAAAGGATTTACATGAATAAAGTGTAAGCAATACAGAAAATAAAATACAAATTAGAGTCTCGTTAAATGAATAAGGAATACTAGAGGATTCAAAATAAATATACCCTCTAGCATTTGAAATAAGAGCATTAATGTTTATTGGGCCGCTCTTTGTATTGCTTCTCCTCCTGCTTCTATATCTTCACCAACACCTTTAGTGGTATTACAGGCAGTTAATGTGAAAGCAACAACTAATGAGCAAATGAGGAAATTGATTTTTTTAACATATTATCTTCCTTTCAAGTTTAAAGTTATAAATTACAAAAGGTCATCTTTAATTATAGCAGAACAAGTCGATGACTATTTTTAGCTGTATACTGCAGTAAGGTTAGGATTAAACCCTCATATTTTTGTGGAATTAGTATTGTTAGTGATACCTGACAAATGAAAATGAGCTGCTATATTTTAAGTGTTAGTACTTATTTTGGGTGATCAATCTACATTAGCAATAAAGGGTATACTCTATGATATTAAAAGAGCTATTTATCCGTATGCTTTATGTTTTTCAATACTTATTATTTGGTTTTCTTTTGTTATTATCATCAATAGCCTTACCTAATTGGTTAGGTAACGCCACAAGTTTTTTGTAGGATAGTATCTCATCGAGAAATATTCAACGGAGTTACCATGCGAGTGAAGTCAATTTTTATGTTTTTAAGTATGCTTCTACTTAACGGATGTAGCGTTAAAGTGCCAAAAGATATATCACCTGTTGAGAAGTTTGATTTATCACGTTACCTTGGCGAATGGCATGAAGTAGCGAGAATAGATAATCGATTTGAAAAAGGATTAAGTAAAGTCTCTGCTAACTATTCTCTTCGTGATGACGGAGGTGTAAAAGTAGTGAATAGAGGATGGAATTCTGAAAGCAAAAAATGGAAAGAGAGTATAGGGAAAGCTTACTTTGTTGAATCCTCGGATACTGGGGCTTTAAAGGTTTCATTCTTTGGGCCCTTTTACGGCGGCTATAATATTATTAAGCTAGATGATAACTATCAGTATTCATTAGTTGTTGGACCTAATAAAGATTATCTATGGGTACTATCGCGTACTCCAACTATGCCACCAGAGTTATTAAATGAATACCTTAGTTTTGCAAGTAACCATGGTTTTGATAGGCAAAGAATATTGATATTCCAGTAGAACCTATTCTTTATTAAAAATGAGAAGTTTAACAAGTGAAATATATGACCCGCCAAGTGCGGGTTTCTTATTTGACATTATTACCTATATCCTCTTAAGCAAAGTTATAGGCATAATATGGCGCTTACCGACAGATAAGAAATGTTTTGTCGCGAGTACCTCAGCGATTTAAAAACTACACAGGAGGCTATTCGTGCAGGATACAGCGATAAAACTGCAAACGTAAAATCAAGCCGACTGTTAATAAATGTTAACATTCAAAATAGAATTAAAGACTTAAATTAAATAGGAATGAACGTGTCGAAATAAATGCTGATTATGTTTTTAACCGCTTTGTCGAAATTGACCAAATGGATGTATCAGATATTGTCAATGATGGTGGGAAGCTAAAACCAATAAGCAGTTGGCCTAAATCATGGCGGACAACATTATCAGGTTTTGATATCTCTACGACAATCCGTGACTACGATGAGAGCACCAAAGAAACTATTCTCATGAAAATCAAATGGCCTGATAAAGATTAAAAATCATGAGCTCTTAGGTAAGAATGTCAAAATTCAGGCATTTAAAGAGCAAATTGAACGGAAAAGCTGAGAGACTCGCTAAGCTAGAAGCAGAGCAATTAGCGGACGAAGTGGAAATGGATTTGGAGATTTAGGTTAACTTTTGGGTGGTATTTTGATTATAACAGAGTGTTGTATGGTTTGTTTTTGATAAGGAGTGCTTTTTGCTGAATTAATGGGGTGAATCCTAATGCTATTTGTGTGAATCAAAGTGTAGTTTTGAAACTCAAATTAATAACTCGAGTTATTATCACATATATTACAATAAGATAATATTATGTATTTTGGCTGCTTTCACTTTTTCATCGCAAGCTAATTCATTATGGACTTATGAAGGTAGTGGCGCACCTGAAAACTGGGGGAAATTGAGTGATGAATTTAAAGTTTGTGAAAATGGATTTAATCAATCACCGTAAGGAAAAAACTCATGTGTCAGCTTGAGTGGTTGGTATATTTAGAACATTATCTAATTATGTGAGTTTTCCAATTTTGGTATTCAATTACTTACTAAATAAACAGGCTAAAGAGTATGCAAAAGGTAGAGTCAGAAATTTAGTAATGAAATTTTTAATACTTACAGCATACGATATAAATTAAATGTTTCCATATATTATTAATTAGTCCATAAAACAGGTCACTACCTTCAAGGCTTTTTATGTAAATACTAATTAATAATAGGAGATATTTAATGGATAACCAAAATTCGATTTCTAATCATATTGCTTGCAGTCTTCGTCAATTAAGGATAAAAGCTAGGTTATCAGTATTCGAGCTATCTAGAATGGCGGGAATAGAGAGTGAGCAGCAACTATATCGTTATGAATATGAAATTGATAAGATAGGAATAGCGGAGACAGTAGCTATATTAAAGGTATTGAATGTTGATATTGAAAGTTTTTTTAGTAATTTGGATGAGTATAAAACTATAATTGCATGTAGCGGAGATATAAACTAAGTTTATTTCGATGAAACTTGCTTTCGCTTGAGTTATATAGCAAAAACCAACTGTAAACGGTTGGTTTTTACTATATAGGGAGGAGCGATAAAGTGATTACTATACTAGTATATAGTGTATTTATTTAATTCTCGCAATTGAATTAATTACATGATATTTATAGCTATTGTTAAACGTCATAATAAAGGTCAATCATAATATGTCGGAGGCTCTATCTCACTGGATAATTGAATATGGATACTTAGCTGTGTTTCTGGGTTCCATGATTGAGGGAGAAACAGTAGCTTTCTTATCGGGCATAGCAGCACATAATCAATTACTTTCTTACCCTCAAGTAGTTATAGCCGCCTCTTTAGGTGGGATTGTTAGTGATAATGTATTGTTTTTTATAGGCCGTTATTTTGGAGCACAAATTTTACCCAAACTACATAGTCAAAAAGATAAAATAGTATATGCGCAAGAATATATTCAAAAAAATGAGAATTGGGTTGTTATAGGTATTCGCTTTGCTTATGGGTTAAGGACAATAGGACCTATTATTATCGGTGCTAGTGATGTAAGTCCATTTAAATTTTTTATATTAAATATTATCGGTGGCGCAATTTGGGGAGCTTTGATAGTTTCTGCAGGATATTTTATTAGTAAACTAGTTCTTTCACTACCAACTCATTTTTCAATAAGTATGCTAATAGCTGTAGGTATATTTTTGTTATTGCTAATTTTTTGGAGAAAACATCTATTGCAAAAAATGCGGAAATAATACGAGATAGTTACTTGTAATTATATTATGCGAATGCAGTATCAATACCTGATTAATACTGCATTGGTTTATAAGCTGAAAAGAGTTAATTCCCTCTATATGTTGAATAACCATATTGGCTTAAAAGCAAGGGGATATGGTAATGTTCATCTAAATTATCTATTTGAAATTCAACGGGGATTTCAGGGAAAAAACTGTGTTTACCTTGTTGCTTAAAATACTCACCAGTTTTAAAAATCACTCTATAGTCTCCTATAGAAGGCTTCTCAGGGCTGTCAGGTAAGATAGATTTAATTCTGCCATCATTACTTGTTTTTTCTGTGTTTATGAGTACCCAATTGTTTCCCTGTTTTTTCTCTAATGTAACCTCAACATTAGGGGCTGGCTTCCCTGTTTGCTGATTAAGAATATGAACACTTAAAATATTATTTGACGCTATTGAAGTTGCTGGAGTTAAAATAAAAGGAATGAATACTAAAAGTAGTTTTTTTTCATTTAGATATCCTCTATTGATATATTGAGGATACTTTATCAATGGAGGCTAATGGTTAGCCTTACAGTTTGATTACATTTTTTTAATCTAAACTTCATTACATTAGTTAATGGTAGATAGATTAAAAATAGTAAGTTTATCGATTTCGACTGGAGTCTTTGTATGAAGACTGAAAGCACTGTGTCAACATTAATAGGAAAGAAAATTAAAATATTAAGGCGCAATGCTGGATATACCGCAAGTGAGTTTGCAAGATTGAGCGGCTGTAAAAGTGATCAATAATTGTATCGCGATGTACGAGGTGTTAATAAAATTGATACCATATGTTGGTATCAGTACTAAGGATCCTTAATATAAATATAAGTAGTTTTTTTGAGCAGATAGCTGATGAGATAATTAAAGAATTCGATGATTATAATGTAAATATATAGACATCTAGTATGGCGAGGCCGCTATAAATGGCTGCTTTTTATATTATGGAATAAATCAGTCAGTTGATTGATACTTTTTTATAGTCGTTTCTATTACCTATTATTCATTTAAATAGGATTAAGCCGCCAATCCTTAATGTTTTCAACATTCACATAGGATATTTAAGGTTGTTATCGATATTTAATTTTGCTAGGTTTTTCTATTGTCAATAATTACCCAAGTAGATCATTATGAAATTAATCTCTTCGCTTTTTTGCCTCTTTTTAGTGACAGGTTGTACATTTACACCTTCTTTTGAGCCCAATAAGTCAACCTGGCCTAAGCCACATAAAGACGCCCGTTCATCTGAACAAAAAAGAGCTGATAGAGAGGCTGTACATGAGCAACAGCGAGCTGTGATGAGAGGTGAAAGACCGGATTACGGCGTTTTTGATAGATACTAAACCCGAGGACGTAAGAACTTTTGGGTTAAGATTAAGATGAACAGCAAACTATTTGTTTATAAAATCGACGCGAAAATAAAATTTGCCATTTGGTTCTAAGTGTGGCTTAATATGCTCACTGGTTTGGAAGTACAGGCCTATTTATGTTAGTCAGTTTTAAGATGTTCACCATTAAGCGCTATCTCAGATACCACTTCATTGCGAATTCCTTCTAATTAATTCCCATAAGTACCACAAGAACAAACCGCAACATGCCTTATGGCAATTTTAAAAAATTAAAGGAAATTCTATGTCTAATACAATGACTGGTACAGTAAAATGGTTTAACGATGATAAAGGTTTTGGTTTTATCACTCCTGCAGACGGCAGCAAAGATGTATTTGTTCACTTTTCTGCAATTCAAAGTGATAACTTCAAATCATTAGCAGAAGGCCAACAAGTTTCATTCAGCATCGAAAATGGTGCTAAAGGCCCAGCAGCAGCTAACGTTATCGCTAAATAACGATAACGAATCGCTAAGCATTCAAAAACCTCGCTAAATGCGAGGTTTTTTCGTTTTATAGCCTGCTATTTTCAATAAATACAGAGTTAATATTATAAAAGTTGTTTGATAAAATAATTAGCACCATCACGAATCGCCTCGTCTGATATTTGCATCATGCGTGAATAATGTAAGAAGGCGTGCAAAGTTCCTGGGTACATTTTATATTCACAAGGTATATCATTGGCATCTAGCGTTCGGAATAAAGCCAAACTATCATCTAATAGTGGGTCAAACTCAGCACTGGCAATATAACAAGGTGGAATACCGTAGGTTAAATCATTATTGAATAAGCAATAATATGGCGCCTCTCTATCGCCAGCTTCACCAAGATAGGCATTATCATAATCTTCTAAATCTTGTTTTTGTAACCCATCCCATTCTCCACCATATAGCCGTCGGCTTATTGAATCCTGCAAACCATACAGCCCATACCACAATAAAACAGCTTTTATATTGGTACATTCTATCACGTTATCACGTAACCAAAGTACAGAAGCAAGAGATAACATCGCGCCAGCTGAGTCACCGGCAAAGCCAGTTTGTTGCATATTGATATTATATTGTTCAGCATTTTGCTGATAGTACTGATAAACCATGGATATTTCCTCAATTGCTTGAGGGTAGCGTGCTTCAGGGGATAACGAATAATCAACTCCAATAACTGTACAGCCCGAATATAGTGCCAGTAAGTGCATAATACGTTCGTGGGTCTGTAAATTACCTAAAATAAACCCACCGCCATGGAGATAAAACAAGGTGGCTGATGGGGATTCAATCGGCTGAAATATACGCGTCAAAATATTGCCATATTTAGTTGGAACTTGAATATCGTGAATGGAGTGCATCGTTGGCGCTTCTGAATTCCAATATTTTCTATCTTCAATATACGCTTGTCGCATACCATTATAAGTGGCGTCAAGAGGTGCTGGAGATGGATTTTCTGCATAAAATCGCATTACAGATTGCATCTCAGGTGAAATAAGGTCTAACACATTAATTTTATTTTTTTTGTTCATTATGCTCTCCTAGCTAGATGTTTCCATTGTAAAAGGGGGGCATAATTAAGTTGTGATCCTGCTAACCAATATTAAAAGGTTCTGTATTTTTAAATTATAAGGCTTGAGAATTTATAGGTATTTTAATTTATATCTCAAACGGTGAGATCATCACCGTTTGAAATATATGAGAGTTTTAGGTGGGAAAGTTAATATTTAACGATGATGTCAGTTAACAATTATTTAGCAGCTCTTTGTATGGCTTCTCCACCGGCTTCTATGTCTTCACCAACACCCTGAGTGGTGTTGCATGCGCTTAAAGAGAATACGACAGCTAATGAACAGGCCAAAAAACAAATTTTTTTAATCATATCTTCTTCCTTTGGTTAAACTCACTTACGGGTTATAAGATATTTCACGTATAAGTATAGCAGAAGGATAAATGAGTGTTTTTTGAGCTGACGTATGTTGCGATTTGATAATATAAAAATTATCAGTTTATTATGCTTTGATTTTTCATTTTAATGAAGCATAAGGCTATAAGTTAATAAATAAAAAGAGAATTATAGCAATAAATGATAAATAGTTTTAACTATTTTAGAGAAAAGAAAGATACAGAAAAATCCGAATTCCACTATATCCTTATGTTAGTAAACATGAATGCGACTGGTATTAGACCAGTTACATAAACTTTATTAATCTAAATGGATATTCCATGATGGAATTTTATCATTTTGTTAACAAATTCATCGTTATTATATTTGTGAGCTTATGTAATAATACTTAGTCGATTTTTTAATTAATCACAAGTTAAATCAAAATGTTATATATTGTCGTAAGAGAATTTTAATGTAATATCGAATCTGTTTGAAATTCCCTTGGTTTCATTGATTTATTTAAACCGCCATATAGGCGGTTTTTTTTAGTTTTTACCCAGTGAGAACTTTTCAAATAACCAAAGCCCACTTTTTTTCATTGCGAAACCAAATAGCACACCAATTAATAGTGATTGAATAGTGACCAACCAAACACCTTCTGCCGCAAAAATAGTACAGGTGCCGACAAACGTGCCGGGTATATAAGAAAGCCACTGTTTTTTAGCTTGTATACACATCAAAAAGGCAACAATACCAGTAACGAAGTATCCTACAAAGTGAGGTAACTGCTTCAGGTAGTCACCGCTGTGCAGGATCACTAAGCCCCAAACCACACCACTACAGACGGTTAATGCGGTAATACCCAGACCTTTTATCCCATCTTTAGGATAAGCAAAATAGGCTGTACAGCCTAAAAAGCCTGCCCAGCCGATTAGCCCTAAACTATCAGCAACCCAAGCCCATATACCAGAAAGAATGGCGGTTGTTAAAGAAAGACAAAATAGTAATTTCACAATATGCACTTTACGTTATGGTTGTTTGTTAATAATACGGACGATGAATGCTATGGCCTATCGCTTGGTTACTAAGCCCATTAGCTGCAAAGCCAATTTATTCTAGAGTTAAGCTTTAACGATTCAGCTATCTTTTATTCGAACACCATCTAGGGAGTTTTAGGTATGGCTAGAGGGGTAACTGACTAATAATAGGATAGTTATTTGTAATTGCAGTGACTCTGGGGCCGTGTAAAGAAAAGCATTGTATAGAGCTAAGGTAAATCTGGCAATGAGTATCCGATAATTTATATGTTTTAATTTTATCTTATTGATAATAAATAATTATCTGTAAATTTAACGTTAAATAAATAATGTATAATTTAAAGATTAATTTTGAGTGTGTGAATAGTTGATGGCTTTTTTACTTTAATTTAGCGACTCCTCGCTGTAGCATGAAGAAAATTGACTTGTGAGGTAAGGGTATGAAATGGATGATAGCTGGTGCTACTGCACTGTTATTGGTAGGGTGTGATAGCACATCGACTGCACCATTTGGCTTAAATTGGGGGCAAAGCATTGATAGCATCAGTTTTATTAAGGCGGGGAAATGCCAAGCAAGTGGTAGTAAAACAGTTTGTACTTTTGGGCAGCAAAAGCCATTTAATGATTGGAGCTATGAAAACCAACTCACTTTTGATGGTGGTACGCTCATTCAAGTGGCTACCACACTAGTTGGGGTTGAGGATTATGCCTCGCCAAAACCGGATTTTTTGGACTTCCAACAGAAGCTAGAAAATGAAATGGGCTATTTGACAAAGCAAGGGTTTAGCTCACAAGTCGCTAGTGACATTCTCACTAAATGCCAATCAGAGACTAGCTGTCACAAAGTGAGTGAGTCATCTCAAACTCGTAGTGGCATGTCTAATCTTTGGGTTACCATTAACCCTACACCAATTGCCATTATCACTTACAGCCAAGATTAAGCTTAATTTAAAGCCAGTTAATGTTGATATTAATTTGCGTGGCGAATATAAATAGTACCAATATATCATTGGTACTATTGGTTAAGGCTTATAAATAATTTATAAAAATGATAAGAACAATATAGGTTGAAGAATTACCACCCGAAGGCGACACCCGCTCCAATAACCGCAGCATCTGAATTATTCCAAGATACAGAACTGCGTAGGTTGATGTTTTCTTTTAGTTGATATTGAGCACCGGCAGCGATCGCTGAGCCATTTTTGTAATTACCTGCACCAATCCCTGCGCTAAAACGAGTATTTGTTGCGTAAGGAATATTGCTCATTGCTGCGACAGACGCAATACCGGAATTCGCTTCTTGAGCACGTTTATCTATTTTCCTATCAAGCTGATGGAGCCCATGATCAACTTTATTTTCTAAGCTGGTGAATTTGAGTTCATTAGCTTTTTGCGTTTTCGACGTGTCACTTTTTAGGGTCTTAATTGACGAGGTATTTCCAATCACTTTGTTATCTAGATTTTGCATATTGGTATTTAATTGGTTGGTGATTTGGTCAGCCGCATTGACACCAGTTAGTGCTCCTTGCAAATGTAATTCGACATCTTTTAATTTTGAGTCAAGTGCATGGTGCTCTTTTTCTCTGCCTTGTTGTATTGATGTGATTTTACTATTAATTAAATCATTGTTGTTTTTTATTTCCTGAAAAATATCTTGAGAATATATTTGTTCAAAACTAACGATTTCATCATTCAATGCTTTTAAATCATTTCGTATATCTATAGTTTCTGATTTAAGTTTACTATTATTTTGTTTTAATGTGTCAACGTCGCTATTAAAACGTGAGTCCATTTGGTTAATTGTAGTGTTGATATGGTCGATTTTTCCACTGATATCACTAATTTTTTTAACATTAGTGCTGATACCTTGCGCGTTGACACTGCTTAAGGATGGTGGAGGACTTGAAAATGAAGTGTTGGCTATTACATTGCAAGACACACCGCTAAGTAATAGAGCTGACAAAAGACGGGATGATATTTTCTTTTTCATTTGTTAATTTCCGTATTATTTAAAATTATTATCTAAAAGAAGAATGAAAGATAAATTTATTTTCCTTTATTCGTTTATAATAAAGATATTTATTTGGTGGGTAAAATCGATTTTTAAAATGATATTTATTCGGGATATCCGTGTTTGAGTGAAATAAATACAGTGATATATATTTTTTATATTAACTAGATACTTTTATTTGATGGAATTATAGTTGATAGTGCTTATTTTGAAAATTTAATTTAAATTGATAGTAACTTTAATGTGGCCTAAATATATTCTCAATATTAATAAAAACTAAAAGCGAAAAAATAGCCACAAGCGAATAGATGCCATCAGTGGGTAAAAGCAAAAACAGTGAAGAGCCTACAAAGGGTCACCATTTTTCCTGTTTTAGATGTTTTTTTCCAAATAACGTGTTATTTTTCTGTAAAATTTTATGTGGCTTATGTTCCATGAAGGGGCAGTCTAAATAGGCAGGCGTTAATTTATTGATGTTTAAAATAAATTTTGTTTTCTGATTAACAATGCCATTTTTTGCATGTTGTTGGTGAAATAGAAAGACGATAATATTTTATCTGTTCTTCATACTTCACAGGCAGAGTTGTGGCGGCAGTTAGCGGCTATTGTATGCGTCACTGTTGCTTAAAATAGTTTGAATGATTGATATTTGAATGAAAGTAATCGAATTTATAGGGTTTAAATTATGGCAGTAAGAGAAATTATTGAAATTCCAGATGAACGACTGCGTATTAAATGCAGCCCAGTGACGGATTTCGCTGCGGTACAAACCTTGATCGACGATTTGTTAGATACCATGTACAGCACCGATAACGGTATTGGTCTCGCTGCCACGCAAATTGCGGAAACTAAATCCATTATGGTGATTGATATTTCAGAAAACCGTGATGAGCCGATGGTATTTGTTAACCCTGAAATCGTCGAAAGTGAAGGGGAAACCAGTTATCAAGAAGGGTGCCTGTCAGTACCCGAAATCTACGCCGATGTAGACCGCTTCCTGCGCGTTAAAGTGAAAGCGTTCGATAGGCACGGTAAAGCGTTTGAAGTAGACAGCGACGAGTTCTTAGCGATTGTCATGCAACATGAAATCGACCATTTACACGGTAAAGTGTTCCTCGATCACTTATCGCCGCTAAAACGCAATATGCTGTTGAAAAAGCTGAAAAAGCAGCAACGTTTAAAACAGCAGCAATAGGCTGAGAGTTGAAGATAAAAGGCGTGTCAGGTCTGTCGGCCTGACACTCAAATTATTCCATCGGGCGAACGACTAACGGGGTATCCGGCTCATCAAATTGGCCATAGCTGTTATTTAATACCCGTTTTTGGTCTAATTGCTTAATTTCTTTGCTTAAAAAGTTTAAATGCTGTTGTAAATATTCTTTAGTAATGCGTTCATTTTCAATAATTTTATGCAATAACTGAATAAACTCTTCAGTTATTGGCTGCTGTTCTTCGAACGCTTGCGTTAACTTGGTGAGGTTTTCCACCGCAAGGACATATTCTGTCTCTCGGGAGACCAATGTCTCCCATTCCCCGGATTGCGCTAAGGCAACTAAATTTTCACTTAATACTAAGACATTATGGTATATTTCATGTAAATCGATAGGATTTTTATTGTCCACCTGATTATCTTTCATCCACATTTGCACCGATTTGTTGCCACGCAGAGGCGATATCGGAGAGTAACTGATAAACTTCTTGGACATAAGCCACGTTGTTTTCGAGGTTGGCGCGAAGTAACTGCATTGTCATGTACTCATACAAACTTGCTAAATTTTCTGCAAGTTCGCCGCCAGCTTCATAATTTAACGACTGCTTTAACCCAGTGTCAATGATGTCGATAGCTTTTGAGATTTCTTTACCTTTTTCTGCCACCTTACCTTGCTGCATAAAAATCTCACCGCGTTTCAGGGCACTAAGGGCCCCTTTAAACAAGATTTGGATCAGTTGGTATGGGGTCGCGTTGGTGATTTCACTCTCTAAATCAACCTGTTGGTAAGCTTGCTGTGCGTGTCGTTGATACATGTTTTTAACCTAAAAGTGTTAGCCTAATAATCGGCCTAAAGAATTCGTAGTGCTATTGAGTGAGCTCATCATTTTATCGAGGTTTTGGAATTGACGACGGTACATGTCCATGGTGTTTTCGATTTGTTTATTGGTCTGCTCAATACGTTTATCTAAACTTTTCTTTTTCTTTTGGATACCATCGGTGGCGTTGTGTAGTGAACCATCTTTTGTATCTAAAGTACCCTTTAAAAAGTTAAAGTTTTCAGTCCCAAAACCGGTTTCTTTGCCGTCACCTGCAAAAAATACTTTGACGCTTGATGGGTTTTCTTTAAGCGCTTTATCCAGAACCTTATTGTCAATTTCTAAGGTTCCATCTGTTTTCTGTTTGATCCCCATTTTATTCAGCGTGTCGATTTCACCACTATTTTGTGGAGCACGGACTTGAGTACGCATCGTACTTTGAATAACTCGTAACGTGGAATCTCCAATGAGCGGGCCGTTGGTTTTATTAGGAGTTGTTCCACTTTCATTTGGTGTGTATTTTGTCAGTTCTTTCGCTAACGTTTGGAATTCATTATAGGCATCTACCCATGCTTTAATTTTATCTTTAGCGGGCTCGATATCTTCAGAAACCATTAAATGGTCAGCTTTATTGTCTTCGCTTTCTTTTTTTAGTGTCAGTGTTAAACCAGGGAACAAATCTTTGGCTTCATTGGTTTGCGACTCAAGTTCGAATCCATCAATAGTTAACTGTGCATTTTGAGGGGCAACCTTTTGCTCCATACCGCTAGTTTTCTCATCTTTGATGATAATTTTTCCGTCTTTATCAACATCAGATTCCACATTTAGTATTTTAGCCAGTTCATCGTCACCCTCCACATTAATGCTAATGCGGTTGTCAGTACCTTCTTTTTTTGAGGTTACGACAAGGTGGTATTGATTATCTCGGTCTTTAATAACAGATGCGGTAACACCTTTATCTGTTTTATTAATTGCATCAGCGAGCTCGATTAAAGATGTACTTTGGTCATCAAGTTTAATAACAATCTTATCTTTTTCTTCTTTTTGTGAAGGCTGAGTGATCGTGATGGTACGTTCTTTAGCATTACTGCCTAAGAGTTGCTTGTTGTCAGAATGGCCTTTAGTGGCGATAGTTTGTGCTTTAGCAAGTTGCGTCACTAACACATCGTGCACACCGGCGACTGCTTTACCATCGGTTTTTACGTCAAAGGCTTTATATTCACCAGTGACTTTGGTGGTACTGATATCGCCGTATTTTTTTAAGTCCTCAGCGGCTTTTTTCAGTTTTTCTAATGATGATTGCATTTTGCCATAGGCGCTAATTTGCGCGTCATAGCTGGCTTTCTGTGTGGTTAATGGGTCAAGGCGGCGACGCTCCATTGCCTCAATTTGGTCCATTTGCACATTTAAATCTAAGTTTGCCCCGATACCGAGAGTGGATATTCCTGCCATATTTTCTCCTACGCTATGTCTGTGACATAAAACCTGTAATAAAATCTATTTAGAGTCTTATCGGCAAAACGGAGCAAAATTTTAGACTATTCTGAAAAAGAGTGATGGCGGGAGCTGATAAGAGAAAAGTAGTTAATTATCGCTATTGAAATTAAATAATAAGAAAGTTAATAAAGATAAATGAGTGTGTTAAAAACGAAAGTGTTAAAAAATAATGGCATTAAAAGCGGGCGGTAAAGCCATTTCTAACCTTATAGATAAAAATTTTCATCAAAAAGCCTAAAGGGGACTTTTTTGTAGCCGATAACCTAGTTGCTGACGAAATTCATCAAGTTAAGCATTTTGGCTTAACGCATTAATTTGAATAATAAGGATCACATCATGGCACAAGTTATCAACACTAACATTCTGTCTCTGACAACTCAGAACAACTTAAACCGTTCACAAGGCGTATTAGGTTCTGCAATTGAGCGTTTATCTTCTGGCTCACGTATCAACAGCGCTAAAGACGATGCGGCAGGCCAAGCGATTGCTAACCGTTTTACTTCAAACGTTAAAGGTTTAACTCAGGCAGCTCGTAACGCTAACGATGGTATCTCTATCGCACAAACCACTGAAGGTGCATTGAACGAAATCAATGATAACTTACAACGTATTCGTGAGTTAACGGTTCAAGCGAAAAATGGCACTAACTCTAATTCAGATATCACTTCGATTCAGAATGAGGTTGATGAACGTTTAAAAGAAATCGATCGTATCTCTAAAGAAACGCAGTTTAACGGTGTTAAAGTTCTGAGTGGTGAAAAAACAGATATGAGTATCCAAGTGGGTACTAATGATAATGAAGTTATCAATTTTAAATTAGATAAAATTGATACTAAAGTTTTAGAAGTTGAAAAAGAAAAATTATTTGATGCGAAAGTTGCGGGCACAGCTACTTCTAAAGGTGACGCAATAGATGCAACAGTTGCTGATGCTGCGATTGCAGGTGCAACTGGCTTCGGTGCGGGTATCACAGCGGTCACTAAATATCAAGAAGATGGTGCAGACGTTGCAAACAAATTTGTTGTAACGAAAGATGATGGTACCGAAGTGGTTGCGACATTAAAAGTAGGTACCGGGGCAGATGCTAATAAAGCAGTTATCGATGCTGAAGAGGGTGAATTTAAAGCTACTGACGGTAAAGCTGGGTTAGAAGTTAAAGCTGATGCTCTGAAAACTTTAGATGATGCAATTAATAAAGTTGATGAAAGCCGTTCTAAATTAGGTGCGATCCAAAACCGTTTCCAATCTACCATCAACAACCTGAACAACTCTGTTAACAACCTGAGCGCAGCACGTAGCCGTATTCAAGATGCTGACTTCGCAACAGAAGTTTCTAACATGAGCCGTGGTCAAATTCTGCAACAAGCAGGTACTGCTGTGTTGGCACAAGCTAACCAAGTTCCACAAGGTGTTTTAAGCCTGTTACGTTAATTCGTGATTGGTTGATGATATTGAAGGCCAGCATTGCTGGCCTTTTCTTTGCCCGTCATATTAGCCGTCATATTTCGCACCATAGCGTTGTTGGCTTCATAAGTTCATCCGAATCACGTACTTATGTACGCTCATCGGTATAAACTTATTTGCCGTCTAGCTATAGCACGAACTATATAGGCTAAAGAAACATATTTTTAAAGCCAAAACACCAAAAGCTAAAAATGGTTCAAAAAGTGGTTTTAACAAACCAACCACTCCCACTTGTATTGCCAGTAAAATCCCCTGAAAGTTGTGTTAAAACAATCATTAACCTGGTAATTATTCAAATTTGACCTATTTAGGATAAGGCAAATAAAGCCACATTTAGTGCCTTACTCTACGGATTGAATTCAAAACCAACACAGATAATGAATACCTTTTATAAAGCTTGAAGGGTGATTCAGGTTGTGAGTGATTTGTATACTGCCGAAGGTGTGATTAATAAAAATAGCCTATGGGAGCGTTATTACCCTCTAATACGCCATGAAGCCCTGAAACTGCAAGTCAGACTACCCGCCAGTGTTGATATCGACGACTTAATTCAAGCGGGGGGCATTGGTTTACTGCATGCATTGGAACGTTTCGATGTTACCCAAGGGGCATCGTTTGCCACGTATGCAGTGCAGCGAATTCGTGGTTCGATGTTAGATGAATTGCGTAGCCGTGACTGGGTGCCGCGCAGTGTGCGCCGCCAAGCACGAGAAATGACCAAAGCCATTGGTGTGCTGGAGCAATCGTTAGGGCGCAGCGCCACCGAGCCGGAAATCGCCAAAGCGTTGGATATCGACCTTGCGGAGTATCGCCAAGCGCTACTAGACACCAATAATAGCCAACTGTTTTCCTACGATGAGTGGCATGAAATTCACGGGGAAAGCTGTGAACCGCAAATGGATGAAGATGATGGCGGTAACCCGCTGAGTTTGTTGCTGGATTCTAGCCTACGTGACCAAATCGCGGCGGCAATCAATCAGTTACCAGAACGCGAAAAAATGGTGCTGACACTGTATTACCAAGAAGAGCTGAATCTTAAAGAGATTGGGGCGGTGTTGGATGTCGGGGAGTCAAGGGTGAGTCAGCTGCATAGTCAGGCTATTAAGCGTCTCCGCGGCCGCCTCAGATAGATGCTCGTCATACTTCGCACCACAGCGTTGTTGGCTTCACTAGTTCACCCTAGTCACATACTTGTGTATGCTCCTAGGGCTAAACTAGCTTGCCGCCTAGCTGTAGCACGAATTATTTAGAGCATCAGTATTGAGTACTTTTAAAACTTATTTAAATTTGTTTTTTCTATTATAGGATGAATTGGTTAGGCTGTTGATATTTAAGTTTTTTATACTTCAAGCACATCGCTGCTTTCTAGACTTATGTCTGCTCCGGCTTCCTACCCACAATACGAATTATTTAGAGCATACGCAGAGGGGTATTTTAAAGCTCATTTAAATTTGTTTTTTCTACTATATTTCTACGCTTTTAACGATGTTACTTTCTATTATTCATCCAGTTCTGTCGATCTAGCCAAATAGTTCTCTGCCGTGGTGTGCCACGCTCTTGGGGATTGGGTGAAGCCCAGTTTTAAATATTCGGTGAGGTTACTGTCGATGGAAAAAAATAAAATCTGGCAGTCGGCGGGGAGCTCTTCAGCGGCGAGGCGCATTAATTGGCGGTCGATGCCGTGTTTTTGATAATGCGCATCAACGGCCAGTTCGCAGATATAACAACAAGAACTAAAATCTGTTACTGTGCGGACAAATCCGACGACTTGTTCGCCATCCCATGCACTAACCAATAAATCCGCATTATTCAGCATCGCATCTAATTGAGTAAGATTATCGGTTGGCACCATTTCCTTAAATGGAGACTGGCGAATTAACCGAATAAAATCCTCAATAGAGATGGCAAAATTGACTTTATAGTTCAGGCGACTGGCAATAGCATCCATAGAGTTCCCTTTGTAATCAAACGATACTCTTATAGGTTTAGCCTGAAATAACGTAAATTTCCTGTTTTTTGTGGAATTTTATCATAGCCTAGCTATTCCAATTACTGCGTAAATGTCCTAAGTTAAATTCAAGGTAGTTGTGATGTTTAGCCCAACTGGGTAAATACCATAAGAATTCTATTCAACAGACAAGTGAACGAGATATGACTATGGAACTAAAGGATTATTACAGCATCATGGGTGTTAAACGCACTGATGATTTAAAAACCATTAAGACTGCGTATCGCCGTTTAGCGCGAAAATATCATCCTGACGTTAGTAAAGAACCGGATGCCGAAGCGCGCTTTAAAGAAATTGCAGAGGCATGGGCGGTACTTGGTGACAAAGAAAAACGCGCAGAATACGATGAAATGTGGGAACACAGGAATGACCCTTATTTTAACCAAGCTAACCAAGGCCAACAGAGCCATACCTATTCCCAGCAAGGGTTTGATGCAGGCGGCTTTGATGACATTTTTTCATCGATGTTTTCTCAACGAGCACGGGGTGGCAGCACAAGACAGGCGCGCAGTCATCGTGGGCAGGATTTAGAAGTTGAATTGGCTATTTTCCTTGAAGAAAGCCAAGAGTCGCATAAGCGTACCATCAGTTATAACCTACCGGTCTATAACGCTTTTGGTTTTATCGAAAATGAAGTTCCCAAAACACTTAATGTCACTATCCCAGCAGGCGTGATTGACGGGCAACGCATCCGTTTAAAAGGGCAAGGCACTGCGGGGGAAAATGGCGGTGAAAATGGCGATTTGTGGATAACCATCCGCATTGCACCACACCCATTATTTGATATCAAAGGCCATGATTTAGAAGTGGTCGTGCCGCTTGCTCCATGGGAGGCAGCCCTCGGAACTAAAGTCACCATTCCAACATTAAAAGACCCAATTGTGATCACTGTTCCTGCTAATAGCCAAGCCGGACAAAAATTACGTATTAAAGGTAAAGGACTGAAACATAAAGGTACAGCAGGGGATTTGTATGCGATTATAAAAATCGTGATGCCAAATAGCAGTAATGCAGAAGCGGATGCGCTGTGGCAGAAATTGGCGGAGACTCAGCAGAGTTTTGACCCACGTAAAAATTGGGGAGGCAAATAATGGAACAGTTCACATCATTAACCGTTATTGATTTCTGTATTCACACGGGTATTGCGGAAGAGGAATTACGGGAAATTGTCGGCCTTGGGATAGTTCAACCCATTGAAACTGCTAATGAATGGTTATTTGATGATCACGCAGTGATCATCGTGAGAAGGGCAGTGCGACTTTACCATGAGCTCGAAATTGACTGGCCGGGAATTGCAATGGCAATGAGCTTGATGGAGCAAAATGAGCGGCTTCAGCGTGAAAATGAGATGCTGCGGCTACAACTAAAACGTTTTATTGGTTAGTTAGCTAATAGTTTAATTGTTCACCACCACGAGCCTTAATAACTAAAATTGGGTTTGTGGTGGTTATAATTACATCTAAAATCTAAATTATTAGTAAATTGTATTATATTTTTTGATTAATTTGATAAAGCTAATAATTAAATAATATTTTAATGAACACGAACAACAAAAAAGCCCTTACCATCCAGTAAGGGCGTAATAACGACAACGAGATTTTTTATTGTTAATTAAATGGTTGCAGCTTCAGCAATTAACTTACCAAGCTCTTGCCAGTTCTCACTATCAATAAGGTCATTGGGCACCATCCATGAACCGCCGCACACTAATACAGAAGGTAGTGCTGTGTATTCTTTAATATTTTTCACACCAATACCGCCAGTTGGCATAAATTTAACCGGGTAAACGGCGCTGAGTGCTTTGAGCATGGCAACCCCGCCAGAGGCTTCGGCTGGAAAGAATTTCAACGTGGTGAGATTAAATTCAAGGGCTTGTTCTACTAAACTTGGATTATTCACACCAGGAATAATAATCACGTTCTTTTGTTGGCAATAGGCGACAATTTTGGGGTTAAAGCCCGGGCTGACGATAAAATCCACACCCGCTTCAATGGCTTGGTCAACTTGCTCTGTGGTTAATACGGTACCTGCAGCAATCAGTAATTCAGGGTAGGCAGCACGCATATTTTTAATCGCTTGTACCGCGGCCGGGGTGCGGAAGGTGACCTCTGCACATGGCAGGCCATTATCCACTAAGGCTTTTGCTAATGGCGCACCATGCTCTGCATTATTAATGGTGATAACAGGAACAACATTGAGTTTCTTAATTCTTTCAAGTAATTGATTCATGGTTAAAGCCTCTTAACATGTTTCTAAAGCAGTGGTTGGCATAGCTTCGGATGGAATAATCGCTCCCCGGTGTTGGATGACGGTTCCAGCCAGTAAATGACCTGTTTTTGCCGCTTCGCATGGGCTGCCACCTAAAATACGGCAAGCAAGGTAGCCGGCACTGAAAGAATCCCCTGCGGCAGTGGTATCAACCACATGGCTTATTTTATTGGCAGGAACTTCAATGCGTTCGTTATCAATAACCACAAAACAGGCATCGGCACCGCGCTTAATCACAATCTCATTCACGCCATATTGTTGGGTACGGGCAATTGCATCGGTTTCATCAATATCACCGTAAAGCAGTTGTTCGTCATCAAAGGTCAGAAAAGCGATCTCGGTTAACGTGAGAATTTGCTGGTATGCTTGTTGAGCGGCTTGTTTCGATGGCCAAAGTGCTGGGCGATAGTTATTATCAAATACAATTTTGGCGCCATTCTGCTTAGCTTGTTGTAACATTTCAAATAGTAACTGACGTGAAGCGTCAGGCAAAATGGCTAGGCTGATGCCACTTAAATAGATAAATTGTTGTGAATTTAGAATTTGCTGTGTGTGGGCTTTGCTGTTTTGATCAAGGCACACTGCATCAAGCCAAAATTTTGCCGCGGCATTATCTCGCCAATAGAAAAAACGGCGCTCGCCATCAGCAGCGGTTTCGATCAAATACATCCCGGGCAAATGTTTGTCTGAAATAAACACTTCTTCAGTATTGATGCCTTCTTGTTGCCAACTGTTTAGCATTTGTTGGCTGAATGGGTCTTTGCCTAAACCGGTGATGTAACGGGTTATCACACTGTGATCTTTGGTTAAACGAGACAGGTATAGTGTGGTATTTAGCGTATCCCCACCAAACGTTTGTTTATAAAGCTCACCCGATTTTTGCAACTCAACCATGCATTCGCCAATAACGGCAACTTGCGGATATGCACTCATTTTCACCACCGAATTAGTAAACTATTGCTGACTTGATAGTGCTATTAAAGCGCATTTCATTGCCAATTTCAATAAAAATGAAACGACGTTTTAAAAATATCGAATCATCGTTCTTGTTTTTGTATGAAGAGACAATTATGCTACTCAAACTTAGGTGATATCAGTTAGTTTCGTTAATTTGGGGTATAATATTGCTATCAATTTATAGGATGCAATTTATAGGATGATTGAAAGGTAATGGATAAGACAACACAAACGGATGCCGTGTCAGCGGTAGTAAAGGTATTTAGTATTCTTAGTGCCCTTGGAGAGCAAAAGGAGATTGGCGTATCTGAATTGTCCCAACGTTTGTTGATGTCAAAAGCCACTACATTTCGTTTTTTGCAAACGATGAAGCAGTTGGGGTATGTCGAACAAGAAGGTGAGGCAGATAAGTATTCACTGACCTTGAAGCTCTTCGAATTAGGTGCGAAATCCCTCGAGTATGTTGATTTAATCGAAATTGCAGATAAGGAAATGCGCCATATAGGCCAACTGACGAATGAAGCGGTGCATTTGGGTGCATTAGATGAAGACGCCATTATTTATATTCATAAAATCGACTCGAGTTATAATTTGCGTATGTATTCACGAGTTGGGCGTCGTAACCCATTATATTGCACTGCAATCGGTAAGATTTTACTCGCTTGGCAAGATGAACAAACGATTCGTCTAGCATTGAAAGATGAAACCTTTAGCCAAAAAACAGCAACGACGATTTTAACCTTAGAGGACTTGCTGGCGGAATTAGCCACAGTTCGTGAGTGCCATTATGCGCAGGACCGAGAAGAGCAGGAGTTAGGCCTGCGCTGCATTGCAGTACCAGTGTATGACAGGTTTGGCCATGTGATTGCAGGGTTATCGATTTCATTCCCAACTATTCGTTTTGATGAACAACGCATTGGCGATTATGTCGAATTACTGAAAACAGCCGGGCGTAATATTTCACAGAAAATGGGTTATCACCAATATCCATAATATTGGTGATATGGGCTATTTATGAATTAAGTTGTTGAGTAAATAAATCGGTATATTCAAATTCATAGGTTTGTTCTGGGTTGCCAGAGCTTATGGCCTCTGGGAAAGGTTTATTTCCCGGGCGGTCACGGGTTAAGCTCCACATTGACACCAAGTTAAGGCCATTATTTTTAGCAAATTCAGCGAGAATATTGACATCATTAAAGTTAAACATGGTGAGGTCATCATTGAGACCAATCATGGGTGTAATTTGTACATAATTATATAGTTCGTTATCGTCTATCCCTGGATATAGCGGTTTTAGTTGGTTTTTGATGCTATTGGCGGCTTTTACTGCTGCATCCCCAAGGCTCGTGATATTCGGGTCGTAGTAGTCCATTGCCATCCCATTAACCTTCATCATTAAACCCGCATCAACCGATTTTTTCACGAGTGCTAAGCCTGTGCTGGTTAGCCCTGTTGGCATAGTCGGCAAGGTTAAGCTGAGGGTGATTTGTGGATTATTATCTACAATGACTTTTAAGGCATAAAATGCATTATCAGCATCGTACAGACCATTCTCGAAATCTAAATCAATATGTGAGGCATTGAGTGTATCAATGGCTTCTTGGTAGGTGTTGATGAGTTGTTCTTGTGTTTGTACCAATGAAACATCTTGGTTAGCAGCTCCCCCAAATGAAACAGCAACTTTAACACCGCCAGCAATCAGTTCATCACACAAAGGTTTAGCCCAGCTAATTGGCATGGATGGCTGGGCTGACCATGCTGCTTTTTTATCTAATGTGGCGGTTAAAAAACCAAGAGACAGTATATCTACCCCATACTTAATAGCGGCTTGGCTATATTTTGCATTAGGCCTGCCATTTGGGTAATTTTGCCAATCATTCCAAGTTGCATCAACACTGACATCCATATAAGGACCAAAATAAGTTTTATGCATTGTATACCCTTAGTTTATTAATTTATAAAAGGAAATTTTAGCCTATGCTCTACGGTGTAATTGATAGGACAAGGTCACTTTTATAGAAAATTGACTCTGTAACAAGAACAAAAATTATTAGTAACCTAATAGGTTATAGGTCGGTTATGAGCATGGAAATGGAAGTGATTCGCTGTCGACTGCGTTCAGAAAGCCGGATCATATACTGATATTTGCTTATTCGCCTACCTCCACTTTTTATCTAGGAGCTGGCGCTTTGCCTTCTTTCAAATTTGTATTCCCCCAATTAGCAGAGACGCTTAGATTGCCATTTGCATCATCATATGCTGTGTAAACACCCTTTTTGAGATTAATATTTCATCTTCGCATTGCCATAAAAACAACCAACAGATTTAAAATAAACCCATAATGGAACTAATTAATTATTCTGATTTGTTTTGAAGTTGAGCTTATATACTTGGACAAAATTGAAGAGGATAACAAGGTTGAAAAGTAACAGAAATTAATGGGTTAATGTGGGGGATGGTTGGTGAAAAAACACCCTTAGTATTCAGATAAGTCAATAACAACGATGTATCAATCAATTGATTTAATAACTCATGTAAATTACTTATTTGAATATTAAGGTTTTTATAAATTTCACTTATTATTATTCAACATTCAGTGTTGCTGCTGACATATAATATTCGCTTATGGACACAGCAGGAAATTGATATGTTTAAAAAGATTATTGTTATTATTTTTCTTTGTTTCACTTCTTATGGCTTTGCCAGCGACTTTACATTTAAAGAAAAGTCACCCGCTGATCGCGAGTTTGATAAAGACTACCAAGGAATTAAAGAATTACAGGCACAACAAAAGTTTGTCTTTGATCCCAAAAAGAAACTTTCTCAAGAAGAACAAAGTTATCAAGCGTTGTTAGAACAGCGAAATGCAGATGAAAACGCGTTTCCACAGCGTTTTAATGTGTGTGATGTTAACCCGACGGGAGCAGGGTGCCCTAATTCAATGGCTTGGATGAATGACCGCGAGCAAATGAAAAAAATGCTGGAGCAAGCAGGTCGTCCTTATTAATTATTGGTTTATGTGTTGGCTCTAAGGGAGCATAGCCCCCTTAGAGTTCATATTATACAGATTCAGGGAATGTTAAGGTTGCACCGGGAGCTTCACGGCTTAAATGGATGAAATTCATATGTTTTTCATATTGGTCGAGAATATCACTGATCACTTGTTCTTTAGTGTAATCCATTAAATCATTCCCTTGCGAGCCTTCCCATAAGAAAGTTTCTAAGCGGTAATAATGGGATTTTCCTGAACGTGCGCGATAGGTAAAACCAGGAACCGAATAGCGCTGAGGCCATACTTGGTAAATAAAGCTTTGTTCTTCGCCAAGGTCGACCGTTAACTCTAAATGGTCTAATCGCTCATCAGCAATCGGTGGTAAGGTGTTAAATTCCACTTTTGCTCCCCTTAAACTGAGCTCTTTTGCCACTTCTTGCATGGCTGGAATACAGACTAAATCAAGCATTCGCTGGGTATACGTTGTTCCAGGGAAATTCATCACTCGTCCCAAACGCTGTTTCCAATTGAGTGTTCCATTGCCATACAGTGGTGCTGGCGCATTGGTATTTAACGAACTAACTCGTCTAAAGTCCTCAACTTTTAATGACTTATATAGCCCAGCCATAATAAAGAAGATAACAAAACTGAATGGTAAACCCATGATCACTGTCGTATTTTGTAACGCAGCGACGCCATCTGTCATTAACATCCCTAAGGTGAGTAAACCAATCGCGACAGACCAAAAAATCCGCAACCAATTGGGCGCATCGTTGTTAATATCACTGAGTTTTGAGGTGAAATTGCCTAACACCAAAGAACCGGAGTCCGCTGAGGTGACATAGAACAACAACCCAGTAATTGTGGCGACGGAAGCGGTTAGGCCAAAGCCGGGGTAAAGCTCAAGTAGTGAATAGAAGCCTTTTTCGGGTGCGTCGAGCACGGTTTTAGCAAGTTCGCTATTACCGTGAATGATTTCATACAATGCACTATTACCAAAAATAGATAACCACAATAGTGTGAAAACAAACGGAATAATTAAAGTGCCAATCACAAATTGTCTAATCGTTCGACCGCGAGATATACGCGCGAGGAATAAGCCAACAAATGGCGACCATGCGACCCACCAAGCCCAGAAAAACAGCGTCCAGCTATTCATCCAATCGGTTGGGCGATCAAAGGCAAAGCTGTTGAGAGTCATCCCCATAAAGCGATTGACATAGTCCCCCACATTCAGTACTAAGGCATTAAGTAAGAACTCGGTATCTCCGACAAATAAGATAAATAAAATCAAGCCAAGTGCCAAAAGCACATTGAGCTCTGATAACACGCGAATACCTTTATTTACCCCTGATGTAGCGGAGATCACAGCCATAATCACCGACAGCAGAATCAATCCACTTTGCACGGGAAGCCCTTGGGGTAAATCGAATAATACTTTGAGTCCATAATTTAACTGAACAACACCGATCCCCAGAGTTGTTGCGATACCGAAAATCGTCCCTAGTACTGCAGCAATATCCACGGTATGGCCAATCGGGCCGTCAATCCGTTTGCCAAAAATAGGATAAAGTGCGGAGCGAATGGTTAACGGCAAGTTATAACGATAACTGAAATAACCCAGTGCAATCCCCATTAAGGCATACATAGACCAGCCCGTTAGGCCATAGTGGAACAGGGTCCACACCATCGCCTGACGAGCTGCTTCTAAGGTTTCGCCTTCACCCGTTGGCGGCAGCATGTATTGAGTGACCGGCTCAGCGACAGAGAAAAACATTAAATCGATACCAATTCCTGCGGCGAATAGCATCGCAGACCAACTTAGTACGCTAAATTCAGGTTTAGATTGCTCGGGGCCGAGCTTGATATTACCAAAGCGCGAAGTGGCAACGAAAATGACGAAAACAATATACAGCGTCGCTGCTAACAAGTAATACCAACCAAAGGTTTTGGATACCCACCCAAGGGCAGCAACGATCCACTGATTTGCTGTTTCGGTCATCAAGATGGTGAAAAAAGAAAACGCCAGAATAAGGCCGGCGGAAGTAAAAAAAACCACAGAATTCAATTTATCCTTCTGCTTATTTTTTGGACTATTTTGAGTTGTCATTGGTAGTTCCACATTTTTATTTATTTAACAGGTTAAAATTACTTTCTAAGCTAATTAATTGATTTATCAGCTAAGATTTGATTTTCGTTATCCTCTCCTTTATGCTAATTGTGAACAAATTGTTGTAAACAATAGTTAATATTGATTGAACATTCAATTAAAAAAACGTTTAATACAAGGGATCAATGTATTTTTTAGGTTCAAATACCATGCCGAAGATAGGAATGCAGTCGATACGTAAACAGCAGTTAATCCAAGCCACGTTGGCAGTGATTAATGAAGTTGGAATGCAGGAAGCCAGTTTTGTGTTAATTGCCCGTAAAGCCGGGGTTTCTACAGGAATTATTAGTCATTATTTTCGTGATAAAAATGGCTTACTTGAAGCCACTATGCGCCATATTCAATATCAATTGGGGTTTGCGGTAGCAATACGCCTACGCATGTTAGCTGGGGCGGAGCCAAAATTACGCATTCAAGCGATTGTTGAAGGTAACTTCGACCCAACGCAAACCAGTGAGGCGGCGATGAAAACATGGTTAGCCTTCTGGGCTAGCAGTATGCATCAACCAAATTTAAACCGTTTACAGCAGGTCAATGACCGGCGTTTGTATTCAAATTTAAGTTATGAGTTTGGGCGAGTGTTAAGCAAAGCGGATGCGCGGATGGCTGCGAAGGGACTAGCTGCTTTAATTGATGGCTTATGGTTACGGAGTGCTTTGAGTAATGAGCAATTTCCTGTCAAGGATGCACTCAAGATCACCAACGAGTATATCGATATGCAACTGAAACGTGCAGAGGTTATCGGAACCTAATGACCAATTCAGAGGAGATAATATGCAACATCCACCGATACATAAGCTTTATATTCATGGTGGCTATGTCGACAGTTCACAACCTGAATGCGGGCAATTTCCTGCAGTCAACCCTGCAAATGGTGAAACTATCGCGCATTTGCAGTCTGCAACGCTTGAAGATATCCAATGGGCGGTAGAAAGCGCCAAACAAGGCCAGAAAGTATGGGCGGCAATGACCGCAATAGAACGTTCACGTATTTTACGCCGTGCGGTGGATATCTTACGGGAACGTAACGACGAACTGGCTTACCTCGAAACGCTTGATACGGGGAAACCACTTTCTGAAACTCGTTATGTAGATATCGTTACAGGAGCGGATGTCCTTGAATATTATGCAGGGTTAATCCCTATGTTAGAAGGGCAGCAGATCCCTCTGCGTGATAGCGCGTTTGCCTATACTCGTCGTGAACCGCTAGGAGTGGTGGCAGGGATTGGCGCATGGAATTACCCCATCCAAATCGCGTTATGGAAATCTGCACCTGCTCTGGCAGCTGGTAATGCTATGGTATTCAAACCCAGTGAAGTCACTTCGTTAACGGCCTTAAAGTTAGCTGAAATCTATACGGAAGCGGGCGTGCCTGCAGGAGTATTTAACGTGGTGACCGGGCAAGGCGGTGAAGTGGGCCAATGGTTAACAGAGAACCCTGATATTGCCAAAGTTTCATTCACAGGGGGGATCGCAACGGGTAAAAAAGTGATGGCGAATGCGTCAGCCTCTTCATTAAAAGAGGTGACGATGGAACTAGGTGGTAAATCACCTCTCATTATTTTTGATGATGCAGACTTAGATAAAGCCGCGGATATTGCCATGATGGCGAATTTTTATAGTTCAGGCCAAGTGTGTACCAATGGAACAAGGGTTTTTGTTCCTGAATCGCTTAAATCGCAGTTTGAAGACAAGATCATTGAGCGTGTAGCTCGGATTAACATAGGTTCACCTGTTGACGAAAATACTAACTTTGGGCCATTAGTCAGCTTTGCTCATATGGAAAATGTATTGCGTTATATTGCGTTAGGTAAACAGCAAGGCGCGAAACTATTGTGTGGTGGTGAACGCTTAATGGAAGGTGATTTTGCGCAAGGTGCGTATGTTGCACCAACGGTATTCACCGATTGCCATGATGAAATGCAGATCACGCAGGAAGAAATTTTTGGTCCTGTCATGAGTATTTTGAGTTATCAATCAGAAGATGAAGTGATTGCTCGTGCAAACAATAGCGTATATGGGCTTGCAGCTGGGGTCGTGACACAAGATTTAACGCGTGCACATCGGGTTATCCATCAATTAGAAGCAGGAATTTGCTGGATTAATACATGGGGTGAATCACCTGCTCAAATGCCTGTGGGCGGATATAAGCATTCCGGCGTTGGTCGTGAAAATGGCATTATGACGCTACAAAATTACACGCAAATCAAATCTATCCAAGTAGAACTCGGGGAGTTTTCATCCGTATTTTAATCACATCATTTTAATTTGACTGAAACAGAGGAGATAACAATGGTCTATGACTATATTATTATCGGTGCTGGTTCAGCCGGTAACGTTCTTGCTACCCGCCTGACAGAAGATCCTGATGTTACTGTGCTGCTCCTTGAAGCAGGTGGACCGGATTATCGGTTCGACTTTCGCACACAAATGCCAGCGGCATTAGCGTACCCATTACAAGGGCGACGTTATAATTGGGCTTATGAAACTGACCCTGAACCGCATATGAATAACCGCCGCATGGAGTGTGGACGTGGAAAGGGGCTTGGTGGCTCATCATTGATTAATGGGATGTGTTACATCCGAGGGAATGCTCTAGACTTTGACGGTTGGGCAGAGGCACCAGGGTTAGAAGACTGGCGTTACCTCGATTGTTTACCTTATTTTAGGAAAGCGGAAACGCGTGATATTGGCCCTAATGATTACCACGGTGGAGATGGTCCCGTTAGTGTGACCACACCGAAGAATGGCAATAATGTGTTATTCCATGCGATGGTGGAAGCTGGTGTACAAGCGGGCTATCCAAAAACAGATGATTTAAATGGGGTTCAACAGGAAGGTTTTGGTCCGATGGATCGCACAGTCACACCACAAGGGCGACGTGCTAGCACCGCAAGAGGGTATTTGGACCAAGCGAAAGGGCGAAGAAATATCACCATTGTGACACATGCGACAACAGATACCATTGAGTTTGAAGGGAAAAAAGCGGTTGGTGTGAAGTATTACCAAGGCCAGAGCACGGCACCTACGGTGGTGAAAGCCCGTAAAGAAGTATTATTGTGCGCGGGGGCGATTGCGTCACCGCAAATCCTGCAGCGCTCTGGCGTGGGGCCTGAAGATGTTTTAGATGAATTTAATATTTCGCCTGTCCATGTCTTACCCGGTGTTGGGCAAAACCTGCAAGATCACCTTGAAATGTATTTGCAGTATGAATGCAAACAGCCTGTTTCATTATATCCTGCATTAAAATGGATTAATCAGCCCAAAATCGGTGCCGAATGGCTATTTAAAGGTACTGGAATTGGAGCAAGTAACCAATTTGAAGCTGGTGGATTTATTCGTACCAGTGAAAAATTTGCATGGCCAAATATTCAATTCCACTTTTTGCCTGTGGCGATTAACTACAATGGTAGTAATGCAGTCAATCAGCATGGTTTTCAAGCTCATGTGGGCTCAATGCGCTCGCCTAGTCGAGGTCGTGTTCGCTTAAAATCTTTAGACCCAAGGCAACATCCGAGCATTTTGTTTAATTACATGTCATCGGAACAGGATTGGGAAGAGTTCCGTGCTGCTATTCGTATTACCCGTGAAATTATGGCTCAACCTGCACTTGACCCATATCGCGGAGAGGAAATAAGCCCTGGAAAACAGATTAGTACGGATGAAGAGCTAGACGCATTTGTCCGCGAGAGAGCAGAAACCGCTTTTCACCCATGCGGAACCTGTAAAATGGGTCATGATGATATGGCGGTAGTTGATGGTGCAGGGCGAGTTCACGGTATTGAAAATTTACGGGTTATCGATGCATCGATTATGCCGTTGATTATTACGGGGAATTTAAATGCAACGACCATCATGATCGCGGAGAAAATTGCCGATAAAATTCGAAACCGTCCTCCATTACCCACAAGTGATGCAGATTATTATGTTGCAGGTGATAGGCCAGTGAGAAAACAGCCATTACGAGATTAGTTTATTCACGCAATTTTTAAATACAAAGCGATTGATATTCATATCAGTCGCTTTTTTTATGTGATTAAAGAATAAAGGTAAGTCAATTAACACCAATAATATTAATGATAATGCAAATGATATTCATTATGATCTTGATCATTATTATCATTGGTGTATATTCCAAGGCTTAATAATATTCACAAGGGAAATGAGTACGTAACCATTCAATAAATAAGGTTTTTCGAACTAGTTACATCTATGGCATAGCACTTAAATTTACTTTAAATGCATAAATGGAAAAGTATAAAAAATGTATCCTCACATCTTTTATACGCTATTTCTTCACGTCTATCTAATCATCATTAATTAATGAAGGCATTACTTAAATGATATTTCAAAATAAAAACATAATTAGCTTAATTATTATATGTTCTTCAAGCACAGCATTAGCGAATCAAACCAATACCACAACTCAAAAAGATAAACTTCTCGTCACAGCCAGCAAAATAAAGTCAAATAGTAAGCAAATAGACGCCAATGATATTTCTACCGTAAGAGGAACGACCAATTCAGATATATTTGCCAATGAAACTTCATTGCAAGTTAATAATGCACGAAATGAAGCGGGTGCACTGGATATCGGTATTCGAGGCTTACAAGGTAATGGTCGAGTCCCCATTATCATTGATGGCAGTTTGCAATCAACCAACACTTGGCGTGGTTACCAAGGAAGTACAGATAGAACTTATGTGGATATGGATTTAATCGATACAATTGAGATCGAAAAAGGGGCTTCGATGAGTAAATTCTCAGGAGGAGCCATCGGAGGTACGGTTAAATTAAAAACATTATCAGCAAATAGTATTATTCCTCAAGGTGACCAATTTGGTTTCTTATTTAAGGGGAATATTTACAATAATAACCGACGCCCGACTATCGCTTCAGATGAAAAAGGCGAGTCTGGGTATCGTGTTTCAAACGGTGTTAAGAATTCACATTTTAATAATGGCTCTATCACGACTGGGGTTGCATATCGAAATGATAAATTTGACATTTTGTTGGCTCATAGTGATAGAAAACAAGGGAACTTCTTTGCCGGTAAAAATGGTTATCATAAATACGCAAATACAGATGCTCCTATTAAACATGGGCAAGAAGTCGTTAATACCAGCTATGAAAGTCAGTCAACATTATTAAAAACTAATATTTATCTTAACCCATACTCAAGTATTGAATTAAATTACCGACATCATGAACAAAAAGCAGGCGAGGTTTTAGCGGCGTATTGGTACCAATTCGATGGGAAAATGCCGCAGTGGTCATTAGGTAGCGCAGATATTGATACTGCCTCTTTAAACTATTCTTATAAACCCGATTCATTATGGGTAGACATGAATTTAGGCCTTTGGTGGACAAAAGGTAAATTTAAACAACGTAATGGCACAACGGATGATGTTACCGCGCACTACGGTAATCAATATCAGCATCGCTATACCGATGAACGAATGGGCTTTAACTTAGAAAATACGTCTGAGTTTGCAGATTATCCTATCGATATCACTTATGGTGTGGAATATATGCAACAAAAATCAAAGCCATTGACTAAAACCTATCAACCGATTTGGACGCCAGAAGGAACCATACCCGGTGAGGAGTTAGATCCTGTAACGCGTAATGCTAAAGGAACGAATAAATCAGCCTTTACCAATATGGCATACAAAGGGGAATGGGTGAGTACTTTAGTCGGGTGGCGTATTCACGCTTTTGATGTTGATGACCATGTTTTAGGTAAAAGTATTAGCTACGGTCCGAAAAATGATTTAATGGGTGAGCTACGTTTTCATGTGACTGACGAATTTGATATTTATACCAAATATTCTGATAGCTATAGAGAACCGAGTTTATTCGAGACCACAGCATCAGGGCAAACCTACTCTTATTCTCCTGATGTTCCATTAAAACCAGAACATGCTAAATCATTTGAAGTTGGAATGAATGTAGAAAAAGAAAACCTTATATTTGATGAAGATAATGCTAAATTACGTGTGGCTTATTTTAATAATGATATAAAGGGCTATCTCTCTCAAGGAGTGAACCCAACGGGCGTATATCACCCTTATATCGTGATGAAAAACTACGATAGTTTCAAGCTCGCAGGTTATGAAATCGAACTGAAATACGATTCTAATTATGCATTTGGTTCCTTCGATGCGACATTTTATAACAATTCTGAGTTATGTTCACGAGACGAAATGGAGTTAGGTCGCCTTCCAACGGCATGTAATTCAGTTGGGTTTGCTTGGGGGTTATCGCCTTCACGTATTCCACCGAAAAAGGTTGTGACCGGTATTGTTGGGGTGAAAATGTTTGATCAAAAACTACAAACAGGTTTGCGAGTTCGTTATAACTCAGGCAAAGACTACCCTCATGAGTGGCTAGTGGGAACCGCTGCGGCCCCAGTAACTAAGCTATATTCAACCACTACATTCGATTTGTTAGGCAAATATCATGTTTCGAAAAATATTCATGTGAATTTTAACATTGATAACCTCACTAATCGCTATGCATTTGACCCAGGAACTGTGATTTATATGCCTATCCCAGGAAGAACGTTTAGACTTGGCGTCGAAGCAACATTTTAGTTAATTTCGTGATTATTACCTTAGGTTTATATTAGCCTAAGGTAATATAGAATTCATTATATGGCTTTAATAGATTAATTTTTATGATAATTTAAATAAAATAGTGTGCGGTGTTGTTTATTAGTTGCGCTTTTTATGACTTTTTTCTTCGGGTTTAAGGAATATGCACTAGTCAATTTTAGACAAAAAAAACCTCCAAATATTTAAGGAGGGAAAATAAATATAAAGCGAGCCTATTTATATAACATTAATTTACGGTAAACCATAGCCGACCAGTTGAATTAATTTATACAAAAACGACATTAGCTCACAATTTATAGCGTTTTAGTTATTCAATTTAGATGAACATCTATTATTTAACAGAGTTAATCAGCCATTGTAGATAATTATCTTCAATTTGGCTTGGGTCTAAGCGAATGAGTTCTGGGGTTTCATATGGGTGTATTTTTTTTATCTCATTAAATAAATTGAGTTGATTTCCTTGAGTCGTTTTGATCAATAGTAAGATCTCCTTATCTTGTGTGATATTACCATGCCATAGATAAACTGATGTTATTTCTGGGAGTAGAGAAATACATGCAGCTAAACGATTAGCTAACAAATGTTGAGTTATTTTAATTGCACTTTCATGGCTATTGGTCGTACATAACACAATACATGGGCGTTGAGCATTTGTGGTGTAAATGTTATCAGTAGACATTTTATTTCCTTATTAGTCATATTTAGATGGGCTTTGTTACTCATATTAGATTAGTGATAAAAAGAGTATGAGAACAAAGGATAATCACTATAAGTGTTTTTTAGCATTATCAGATTAGATAATAACTAATATAAATTAAGCAGAGAGTATGGGTTCAATAGTAAAGTGTGCGTTTTTTAATCAGTTGTTATCATTATTATAATTTTTTATATATTCAACACAATTTAGAATATTTCTTGATTTTATTTTATTAATTCGATTCAGCAATCATAAATTGATGACGCTCTATAAAAATAATTGAAATTTTAGTATATTAAGAAAAAAATTGATTAGAAGAAAAATGCGAGTTTATGTGCTGTTAGCCTAGTAAAAAAGCAAATAATAAGCCCAGTTTTATTCTTACTCTTATTAATGTAAGAATAAGCTTGTTTTTGTGTGCAAGATATATCAGAAGATTAATTGCTGAAATAATATATTACGTATTGTTACAAATTAGTTTGAGTTTTTATCATAAAAAAATCTACGTACTGATAAATATCAAGGTTTTTGAGCTATATATTGTTAATCTAAAGATAAAATTAGAATATATAACTGAAATTACTCTGTATTTCCATCTTTAAACGTGTATGGATAACCTTATGAATAAACTGACACCTTTAAAACCTGTTCCAACTCTAATCGCAGTCGCAATAACATTAATTATTTGGTTTTTAATTCCTGTTCCTGAAGGTGTTAATCCAAATGCGTGGCACCTTTTGGCATTATTTGTCGGCACAATCGCTGCCATTATTGGTAAAGCTTTACCGATAGGGGGTGTTTCTATTGTCGCAATTTCATTAGTTGCAGCTACAGGAGTCACTAATCCTGAATCAACCAAAGGGGCAATTGCGGATGCCTTAAGTGGTTTTTCCAATGACCTAATCTGGTTAATTGGTATTTCTATCATGGTTTCCATGAGCTTGAATAAAACAGGTTTAGGGGCGAGGATAGGTTATTATGTCATTTCTTTATTTGGTAAAAAAACATTGGGTATTGCTTATTCATTGGCAATAGCAGAAACAATTTTGGCTCCTGTCACACCAAGTAATACTGCGCGAGGTGGGGGAATTATTCACCCAATTATGCGCTCGATTTCAGATAGTTTTGGGTCAAAGGCCGAAGATGGAACCGCAGGTAAAATAGGGCGCTACTTATCACTCGTTAACTACAATATTAACCCGATTACTTCCGCAATGTTTATTACGGCGACAGCCCCCAATCCATTAATTGTTAGCTTGATAATTAGCGAGACTAGCCAAGAAAATGAATTAACTTGGGGGATGTGGGCTATTGCCGCATTTGTTCCAGCCATCGTGTCATTAATATTAATGCCCTTGGTTATCTATTTTATGTATAAACCAGAAATTACCTCAACACCGGATGCACCAAATTTCGCCAAAGAACGTTTGCAGCAATTAGGCCCAGTTTCATTGCCTGAAAAAATAACGCTTGGTGTTTTTGGGTTATTACTTTTGATGTGGGCCGGTGTACCTGCAATGATTTTTGGGCCTGCATATAGTGTTAATGCTACCACTGCTGCCTTTATTGGGTTGAGTATTCTATTAGCGACAGGGGTCATTAATTGGGATGACGTGCTAAAAAACAAAGGGGCTTGGGATACGGTTGTCTGGTTCTCCGCTTTAGTGATGATGGCGAGTTTCTTAGGAAAACTCGGTCTCATTAAATGGATGTCATTAACAGTTGGTGCAACCATTGATGGAATGGGCATTAGCTGGGTATGGGGAATGTTAATTCTTGTTTTAATTTATGTGTATTCCCATTATTTCTTCGCGAGTACAACGGCGCATATTACGGCAATGTATGCGGCATTTTTCTCCGCGGGTTTAGCGCTTGGTGCTCCACCAATGTTATTGGCCTTAACGTTAGCATTCTCATCATCACTAATGATGTCATTAACACATTATGGTACAGGAACAGCCCCGATTATCTTTGGGTCAGGTTATGCCACTCTTGCTGAATGGTGGAAAACTGGTTTTGTCATGAGTGTGGTTAACTTAGCCATTTGGTTCTTCATTGGTAGCGTTTGGTGGAAATTCTTAGGTTATTGGTAATTAGCTGAATTAGTTATTAAAAACAACCAATAGAAATCGGGCTATCGGCTCGATTTCTTCTTTTTAATATCCCTTGCTACAAAGAAGTGGCTATTGTGACAACAAGGCCACCTATTATAGAAATCAACATCACTTTCCCCCAACTACAGACTGATGATGATTTTAATGCGTGTTGCCATAACAGACTTATTTCGTTGGCATGTGCATACTTTCTTTTATTGATCGCCGCCTTTACCTTTTTGATTGTATCGTTATCTATCGGTAATGTTTTTTGAATAACCATGCTATGACCTTCCATTAAGTTGAAGATGAAACTTCAATCGGTAAGATTGACACTGTTCGCCTGTCTTAATTATCTCAGGTCATACAAGAAGAAAAATTGATGAGATTTTATGCAAACTTCCTCTTTTATCCTATTTGAAATGAGATTTAATCTATTTAATAAGGAAAAAGGTAGCTTAAGAGAAAAATCCTCTTTATTAAGAGGAAATGGCTCTTGATTTAAGGTTACATTTATTATTTTTGGGCGAGATATTTTTTATTTAGAGAAGTCGGAGATAAAGGCCATAAATGTGATTGGTTTACATGCAAAAGCCAGTATGATGTAGCTGCGAGTCAGTTAATTCATTCAGAGGAACACATGTATTCACAAAGGAAGGCAGAATTTTTCTTGGTGCTTACCACGATAATTGCAGCTTGGGGATGGGTATTTTCCCGAGAAGCTGTGCAGGGAATGCCAATATTTGCCTTTCTTGGTAGCCGTTTTTTACTAGCTGCTATCATTTTAGCCCCTTTTTGCCGAGGGAAAAAAAATAGAATAACGCTGAAGCAATTACCAAAAATATTAATGACAGGCGGTTGGATGTCATTAAATATGGCGCTCTGGATCCACGCGGTGGCAATAACAGACTCAATTGGCGAAGGGGCTTTTATTATGAGCCTCGCTATGTTATTTGTTCCGTTAGTTGCATGGGTCATTTTAAAAAATAAACCTGTCCGTTATTTCTGGGAAGCACTCCCTGTTGCGGTATTAGGGCTGGCATGCTTAACCCTATTTAAGGCTCAGCTTGAATTTAAAGCAAGTCAACTGTGGTTTCTTGGCGCGGCAATTGTCCAAGCTATCTATTTTTGTTATACCAGTTTATATACCCGAACAATTCCTCTTTTACCGTTAACGGCCATTCAACTTGCTTGTACAGGAATGACAGGGCTAGTCTTGTCATTCTTTTTAGAAGAATGGCCGAGCAGCATGACAACGCCTACCATGATGTGGTTTATTGCTAGTGTGGTGATAGCAACGAGTTTGCGCTTTGTGTTACAGCTTATTGGTCAAAAAAATACCACAGCAGGAAATGCGGCAATTATTATGATCCTTGAACCCGTGATGACCGTTTTTGTCGCGGCGATTTGGTACCATGAAAGAATGCCTTTTATCCAAATTGTGGGTTGTGTGCTAATTTTATCATCATTATTCTACTATCGATGGCGCTGTTCTAATTCATTGCCAAGGTAGAATATACATAATAAAAAATGGGTTAATACAGCTTTTTTACCAGAAAACAGCTATGATTGTTATGAATAGTCAGTGATAGGGATATTAATCTTAATAAGAGCGTCTTATTTTGCGTATTAAGATTAATGGTATTGAAAATATAAACGATATATCCAAAATAGCGTGAACTAGGAATAATAGCGGTTTATTATTATCACCTTAGTTAAAGCTGAATAGGAAATGGGCATAAAATGAAAAAATTAGCATTAATATTAGGTATGGCGGGAGCGATGGTTGTGTTGTCTGCATGTTCTGATGAAAAATCAGAAATTGCGGAGTACAAAGAGAATTTTGTGAATACCTGTGTTGTTGCATCAGGAAACCCGCAAGGTGAAACGGCAAATGCGGTCAGTGCAATTTGTGGTTGTGCCTACGATAAAACAATTGAAAAATATGGTTTAGCTGAGTTTAAACGTATGGATGCGGAATTAGAAAAATCAGGTACTGCAGAACCTGAATTCCAAAAAACCATGATTGAATTTGTTCAACAGTGTTCGACTAACGCGCGTTAATTGTTTATTACTCGCAGCTATTTATTATCAATCAACAATAGCTGCGAGTTTATTATTTTTATTTAAATAAATGTTTAAATTGATGTGGAGCACTGCGCAAGTATTGTGGCGCAACATCTATCTGTTCATTCAATTCGCTCGCTGCTCGCCAAGGCCAACGTGGCTCAAATAGGATCCCTCTGCCAATAGCCACCAAATCTGCTTGGTGGGTTGCAATAATAGCTTCAGCTTGTAAAGGTTCAGTGATAAGACCTACAGCAATGACAGGCATCATGGTATTTTCATGAATAGCTTGGGCTAAAGGGACTTGGTAATTTGGGCTCAATGGTATTTGTTGCTCTGGTGATAGCCCACCTGACGAAACGTGAATGTAGTCGCAACCCAAATCCTCTAGTAATTCAGTAAGCTCAATAGATTCAGGTGTATTCCAACCCGATTCAAGCCAGTCTGTTGCAGAGATCCGCACGCCAATTGCAATATTAGGGTTAATCGCTTTTCTCATTTCATGGAAAATATTGATAAGTAATCGAGTACGCCCCTTAAAGCATCCACCATATTCATCTTGTCGTAAGTTTGATACTGGTGATAAGAACTCATGCAGTAAATATCCATGAGCGGCATGGATCTCAATAACGTCAAAACCTGCTTTTTCAGCACGAATAGCTGCATCAATAAACTGTTGTTTTAGCTGTAAAATTTCTTCAATGGTTAATGCATGTGGTACCGCATTATCACCAAAAGCGAGCGCAGATGGTGCAACAGTTTGCCAACCATTAGGTTGTGTGGGCTGGATACTTTTACCTCCCAACCAAGGTAAATCAGTTGATGCTTTCCTGCCTGCATGAGCGATTTGTACCCCTAAGCGTGCATCTGAAAACTGCCTGATATCGTTGAGCATTTGTTGCATTGCAGCCATTTGTTCATCATTCCATAAACCAAGATCTTTGTAGGTAATACGCCCTTCAGGAACAACAGCGCTAGCTTCTACAATAACTAAAGAGGCACCAGATAAAGCAAGGTTCATATAGTGGGCTTTATGCCATGCTGTTGGCATGCCATTTTCTGCGGAGTATTGGCACATAGGGGGAACAATAATTCGATTTTTCAGAGAAACTTGGCCTATTGATACAGGTGAAAAAAGGCGGCTCATTGAAACATTCCTTATTAGCAAACTTAAATTATTCTAATATTATACTCGGTTAGCCAAGTTTTTTTTGTGAGATGGTGTGGTTTTACGGGGAAATTTTATTTTTAGACGGATCGTTGATAGAAAATCAAGTAAAATTTTGCATATTTGATCAAAACCATAAAAAGTATATTTCCCTAGCAACATAATGAAAAAAGAGGGAAAAAATATAAAAAAATGAGATAAAAAATAAAATATAATAATAACTATTATTTTTTGATTGTTATAATTCTGTAACTTATAAATAAAATTAATTACCACCAACTTAGAGTGGCGTTAATTTATGCTTATGGTTTTAATGGTTCTAATAGAGAATAAAGCTATTTTTTTATTTTAAATGATAATTTAAATAATAATTAATGCATTGTTTGTGAAGCAAAAATATAAAATATTCCTTGCGGTTATATTCAATGGTTTATATAAGAAACAAGCTTGTTAAGCTAATGCGAGCCAAGCTAAATTTTGTGTTCACCTGAAAAATATAATTCTAAGAAGGAAGTAGATGTGCTGACAATTATTGGTATTTTAATCATTTTATCGATAGTAACATTATTGATGATGGGGAAAGTTAGCCCAATTATCGCAATGTCTTGTATCCCCTTTATTGGTGCTTTATTTGCTGGTTACTCTGTTGCTGAAATTTCAGTATTCTTTGAAAGTGGTATTAATAAAGTGTCAAAAGTCGCTGCGATGTTTTTATTTGCGATTTTATTTTTTAGCTTAATGAAAGACCTGCACATTTTTGATCCGTTGATTCGTTTTATGGTTAAAATGACGCGTGGAAATATTATTATTGTTTGTATTATGACAACGTTAATTGCGGGGGTTGTCCATTTAGATGGGTCAGGCGCTGCGACATTCTTAATTATTATTCCTGCCTTATTACCTTTATACCGCCAACTAGGGATGAGCCCTTATTTAATGTTATTGCTGATGTGCGCCAGTATGGGGGTCATGAATATGGTACCTTGGGGTGGCCCATTAGGTCGAGCTTCGGCTGTCACTGGAATTGACGCCTCGACTCTATGGCAACATTTGATCCCTGTACAATTAATTGGCATGGCTGGCGCAGTGGTATTTGCTATTCTGATGGGATTACGTGAGAAAAGACGTATTGCAGCGGCAAGTTTGAAAGGCACTACGCCATATGAAATGGATTCTTTACTACCTGTTAGTGATGACACTGCAGATATAAGCGATACAGTTCAGAAACCCAAAAAACCACTTATCAATGGTGGGTTAATCATCGCATCTGTTATCTGTTTAGCATTCGGATTATTATCAGCGCCTTATGTTTTTATGATCGCACTTTCCATTGCTTTAATGGTTAACTTCCCTAACCCTAGGGACCAAATGAAAATTTTGGCAGCCCATGCACCGCAAGCGTTGGGAATGGTGGCCATAATATTAGCAGCGGGAGCATTCTTAGGTATTTTATCTGAAGGTGGGATGCTTGAGTCAATTGCAACAGACTTAACGGCTATTTTACCAACAGAATGGGTTTCTAAAGTCCATATTTTTGTCGGTATTTTAGGTGTACCGATGGATATTTTTACGAGTACAGATGCTTACTATTTTGCTTTATTACCAATAATTCAACAAATTGCAGCCACAGTTGGTGTTGACCCATCTTCCGTTGTTTACGCCATGGCGATAGGTAACAACGCGGGAACCTTCGTGAGCCCATTTTCACCAGCAGCTTGGTTAGCAATGGGTTTGGCTGGAATTGATATGGGCCGTCACTTACGCTATTCATTTGGTTGGATTTGGTTGTTTAGTTTCTTTTTGTTAGCAGTTGGGGCGCTACTCGGCTTGTATTAATTTGCTCGTTGGCTTCAAAAGTAAACCCTAGTCACATACTTGTGTATGCTCCTAGGGATTTACTTTTTTGCGGCCTAGCTGTGACATGAAATCCTTAGAGCAAATTATCTCTTCTTAAATCCTTATATCAAACCATCTCCATCTTGCTTGCCACCGCGTTTTTGGCTTCAAAAGTAAATTCTAGTGATAGGTAACTAGGGTTTGATTATTTTTTAGCTATTCAACTATCACGTATTAACTATCAGATAGTTACTATGTCGTAATACGAATGGCTATGACATGATTTATTGGTTAATTATATCAATAAGGTTTGTTATGCGTAGGCCACTTTCTTCCTATCATCCTATTCTCTATTGGCTGCGCGTGACTCAAAAGCGCTTAGTTCGAAGATTGCATTGGGTATGTTCTGCCAAGCATTATGCGAAGTCAAAATCCAGTGAACGCCTTGAGTATCGCTACAACAAGCATACATCTAAGCTGATCCGTAAATTAGGTGAATCAGACCTACGTTTGCAATACAACAAAGTAACGAACTTGCGTATTGCTGCCGAAGCGATGAATGGGGTTATTATTTACCCAGGAGAATATTTTTCATTTTGTCGGCTCGTAGGAAAACCGACTTCGCGCAGAGGTTTTCTTGAAGGTATGGAACTTTCATTTGGTGAAGCTCGTTCAGGGATTGGCGGGGGAATTTGCCAACTAAGTAATTTAATTCATTGGATGGTATTGCATTCTCCATTGCAAGTGGTTGAGCGCGCTAATCATAGTTTTGACCCATTTCCAGATGAAGGTCGTGTATTGCCTTTTGGTTCAGGGGCGGCAATCTTTTATAATTATATCGATTTGGTTTTCTATAATCCGACACAAAGTGCTTTTCAATTGGTATTTAATATCGCTGAGCATCAACTCGAAGGGGAATTATTGAGTTGTACCTCACGTGAACATAAATACCATATTTATGAGAAAAACCATAAGTTTACCCGAGAAAATGGAGTTATATACCGGCATAACGAAATTTGGCAAAAAGTGACAACTAAAGGACAAGAACCTAGTACTTTGCAGGATAATTGTTTGTATCGTAATAAGGTGATAGTGAAATATTCCTTAGATGAAAGCCAGATAGCGGTTGAATAATATCGCTAGCAATGAGATTAGGAATAACTTGATAGCCTTTTTCTTGACAATTAGACTAAAATTCAACTGTTTTCCTTCAATTTCGCTAATTTTGACCCTTAGCTAAGTAAAAATGAGGCCGTTACTCGGAATAGATATGTAATACCTACACTTGATTTCTCAACAATTAAAGACGCAAATCTAGCAAAAAGATTTGTGGTTATTTCTATTTCTTTAGAGAAAGCATGATGAATATGCAATCAAGAAAGTATGGTAGAACGTATCACTATCCGTTCTCCCCTGGTACGACTAGTGATGATCGCATTAATCGCGATTGGTGGTCGCACATCCAAAATATAGACAAACTGGTTCACACAGAAAAACTGGACGGTGAAAATAATTGCTTAAACCGTTATGGGGTTTTTGCGCGCTCTCATGGGGCTCCAACTCAATCGGCATGGAGCCAGCAAATTCGCCAACGTTGGCAGTTGATTAAAGACGATTTAGGGGATATTGAACTATTCGGTGAAAACCTTTACGCAATACATTCCATTGAATATCAACATATTGAAGATTATTTCTATGTGTTTGCTGTTAGGCAAGGGGAGTATTGGCTTAGTTGGGAAGAGGTGCAATTTTATGCGGCTTTATTTGATTTTCCAACTGTCCCCCAATTAGATTTATCACTCAGTAAACATATGGACAAGCAAGAATATGCAAGTTTATTAATTACTGCTGCATCATTAGATAGCCAATTTATTGCGCGTGATACTCACACAGGGAAAGCCTGTAGCATGGAAGGGATTGTGAGCCGTGATAGCCAAGGGTTTCATGTGGATGATTTTATGGCACATGTTTTTAAATATGTGCGTAAAAACCATGTCAAAACGGATATCCACTGGAAGCGGCATTGGCAGCGAGCCAAGCTGGCCTTTGAATTACAAGGAGAACAACCATGAGTTGGCAATTAACCCAATATCGTGATTGGGCACAGCTTGAAAGAGAGTTCGATTTTGTGCGTGATATGCAATATGTGCAGCAAGACCGTTTGCACCATGCGGAAGGCAATGTGGCTATTCACACTCAAATGGTGTTAGCGGCTTTGGAGGGGTTACCTGAATATCAACAGCTTCCAGAACTTAAACAACAAATCGTTTGGGCGGCAGCGTTGCTACATGACGTCGAAAAACGCACTACAACAAAAGAAGATGAAGAAGGGCGAATTCATTCGCCTGGACATGCCAAAAAAGGCGAGTTATCGGTACGCAATATATTATTTCGACAAATAGAAACTCCTTTTGCTATTCGTGAACAAATTGCAGCTTTAGTTCGATTTCATGGTTTACCGCTTTGGTTAATGGAAAAGCCAGATCCTGAACGCACGTTATTTGCCGCCTCGTTGCGCGTTGAAATGTCTTTATTGTGTATGCTAGCGAAAGCCGATGCGATAGGGCGTACGTGTGAAGATAAAGCGGAATTGTTGGTCAGAATCGAACTATTTGAGTTGTTCTGTCGTGAGCAGGGTTGTTGGGACCAACCTAAATCATTTGCTTCGCAAGCTGGGCGTTTCCATTATTTTCATCACCAAAAAGGTACTACAGATTATCAACCTTTTGAAGAAACTGGGAGTGAAGTCGTTATGCTATGTGGTTTGCCGGGGATGGGAAAAGACCATTTTATCAAACAGTTTTACCCACGAACTCCGGTGGTATGTTTAGATGATATTCGCCGAGAACATAAAATTAACCCAGCAGATAAAAATGCCCAAGGCTGGGTGGCGCAGCAAGCGAAAGAACAGGCTAAGGTTTTTTTGCGAACGAAAACGGATTTTATATGGAATGCGACCTCATTAAGTGCTTCGCTACGTGCCAGTATGATCAGTTTATTTGAACGCTACCAAGCCAAAGTTCATTTAGTTTATTTGGAAGTGCCATTTAAACAGTGGCGACAACAAAATCAACAGCGTAAATATGCGGTTCCAGAGCTGGTTATGGAAAAAATGGCAGGGAAGTTAGAATTACCAACGCCAGATGAAGCCCATCAGGTTTCCTATTATATTGACGGTAATTTTGAACCGTTACTTGCAGAAAAGTAAAATTAATCGCCTGCCTCTTAGCTAGAGGCAGGACGTGATATTAGTTTTAAGGAACGTACACATCGCCCTCGAAGAGTTTTCTCGCTGTACGAATAATTGATGCCTGAATCCCTTCCGGTGAATTGCCTTGCTGGTTTAACGATACGTCAAATTTTCCACTTAAATGTTCAATGGAAATATTATTCATATCAACAGAGTGAATATATTGCTGAGTAATACTATTAGGAACAATAGTACTTGTCGCAATGGCGATAGCACCAGTCACGGCAAGTGCGCCATGGCATTTATGTGGCATAAAATAACGGACATTAATTGTTCCACCGTGAATGGCAGGTGAAATCAATATAGGTTTAGGAATAACTTTTTTGCTAACATCACCAAGTCCCATCACTGCGCCTGCTTGTATACGAATAGCTTCGAGCTTTTGCATAAATTCGGCATCGGCTTCAAGCTGTTCCGCGGTTTCATAACCAGTTTTGTTAAGCTGAGGGGCATCAATTAACACCACAGGCATCGCCATATCAATACAACTAACATCAATACCTTCAATGGTGTCAATTGCATGGCCAGTCGGGAGCAATTTTCCTGTTTTAGTTCCACAAGCATTTAAAAATGTCAGTGCAACAGGCGCGGCATGACCGGGTACACTCGCAATTTCGGTGTCACCATCATAATCGACATGGCCATCAGGCGTTTGTACAGTAGAGTTGACGAAGGTGTTTGTATTGACATTACGGATCCTCACAGTCGTTGTTTCTCCTGTGATGGGCACCAAGCCTTTTTCAATAGCAAAAGAACCTACGGCACAAAGAATATTGCCACAATTTGGTGCCGTATCAACAATGCGCTCAGTAATAGAAACCTGAGCAAATAAATAATCAATATCAGCATCACTGTGAGTTGAAGGGCTAATAATAGCGACTTTACTGGTTTGTGGGCTGCCACCACCAATGCCATCAATTTGCAAAGCATGACCAGACCCCATAATCGCTAGGATCAGCTCATCCCGTTGTTTTATGTCTTTAGGAAGGGAGTCTGCTAAAAGGAATACGCCTTTCGAGGTGCCGCCACGCATTAAGGTACAAGGAATTTTTTTCATCTGTTTACCCGTTATATTTCACGCTGTGCCTGTTTTGGCTACGCTCAGTCACCCAAGTCACATACTTTTGTATGCTCCATGGATGCCTTCACTTGCCGCCTTGCCACAACGTGAACTATTTAGGGTAAACCCGTTCAGCTTCCCGCAGTGGCGGTGTTGGCTACGCTCAGTTACCCAAGTCACATACTTTTGTATGCTCCATGGGATGCCTTTGTTTTGCCGCCTTGTTACAACCCGAACTATTTAGAGGATTAGCGTGAATTACCGTTATATTTGGGTTTAGGGCACAATTTGCATTGCGCCCCATGGAATAATTTAATGAGAGATTAGAATAGAGCGCATTAAATCAGCCCCATGCTAATCAAGATCTCCCACCAACCTAAACCGATAGTCATGTGAACGAATAAGCTAATGAAGGCCACTAACCCGCCAATGATCCACCAAGAACGGATATCATTATAACCCGCACCGAATACGATAGGTGCTGCGGCGCCGCCATAGTGAGTTACGCTTCCGCCGTAAGCATTCGAGAACAGCAAACCTAGAGCGAGTAACATCGGAGGAGCCCCTGCAACCATACCGACAGTGGCAAATACCGGAACCATGGCTGCAACATACGCACCACCAGAGGCAAATAAGTAGCGAATGGCAACACTGATGAACATGATGACAAAGAAAGCTAGCATCGCTTGGTCACCGAAGGAGAGATATTGACTCATGGTATCGGCGAGCCACTTGAAGAAGCCTGCTTTTGTGAGAACACCAGACATACTGATGATACCACCGTACCAAATCAGGGTATTCCAGCCGCCTTTATTCTTCAGTACGTCATCCCAAGTTACAACACCTAGGATCAGGGTTAATGCCATGACCGCAATCGCGACGCTAGAAGCGCTGACACCGATAAGGTCAGAGAAAATCCAGCCACACAGCGCGATAATGAAGACAATTCCCAGCAATTTTTCACGCATAGTCATTGGGCCTAAGTCTTCCAGGCCTTTGGCCGCGATCTCTTTGTTATTCACCTTTTTCAACTCAGGTGGATACAGTTTGTAGATCATTAACGGTGTCAAAATCAGCATGATTAAACCCGGTACAGAGGCTGCAAGTGCCCATCCACCCCAACTTAAATGGATTCCCATAATGTCACTCATCATGGCAAGGGCGAGTGCATTTGGCGCCATTGCGGTCAAGAACATATAGCTGGTGGTTTTAGTCACCATATAAACGTTGACGAGGAGATAATGGCCTGCTTTACGTGGACTTTTTTCTGGATCAGACCCTAAAGCAACGGCGACACTATTGATGATTGGGAAAACAATCCCTCCTGCACGTGCGGTATTAGAAGGCGTCGCTGGCGCGATAATTAAATCAAGGATTGCGGTTACATAACCGAGTCCTAACGTTGTACCACCTAACTTACCAATCAAGATATAAGAAAGACGTTTACCTAAACCAGTAATAACAAAGGCAGCGCTCAGAGTAAATGCAGCAAATACAAGCCATGTCGTACCGGATGCATATCCACTTAAAACTTCACTTGCTTTGACATCTTTAGTACCTGTTACTCCAATAATTACTGCACTTGCAGCAATAGTGGCTAATAAAATAACAGGCTCTGAATATGGTTTAAGTACCAAACCGACAATAGCGGCAAGATAAAGACCGAATAACAACCACGCAATATGTGGTAGCCCCGTTGGTGTAGGTATTAACGCAATAATAATTGGAATGGCTATTAACACGAATAGCTTCCATATTTTTTCTTTTTGCATAAGCCAATTTCCTTGATTAAATCAATATTAAATTTATTTAATATTAAATTGAATGAACTTTAATATTAGGAATTTGTTAAAATGATAATTTTTAATATGGCTGTATCTTGAATGAAATATAATGATTTTAATTTTCATTAATAATTCACTCTAAGGTATATAATTTAGTTAAATAATTAATTGGTTTTTATTTGGTTAAATTGTTTTATTTTTAAATTATTCCTGTTTTATTAATGTTAAAAAATACGTAATGTTAAATAAAGGATTGATTGGGTAATCGAGCAAAAAACCAAGTTAGAATTAATAAATCCGCACTTCCCCCTGGACTCACATTTAGCTGAATACATTCACTATCGAAATGTTTAACCTTAACTAAGTCATCATGAGTATTTATACCAGCAGTTAATAGCTGTTTTGCACGTTGCTTGATCCACGTTAAACTCTTGATACCACCACGATTGACAATATTCGTATCATCATTCAGGCTCATGAGTAAAATTAAAGTATCAAGTAGAGCGATATCGGCGAGTTTGCCTTTAGCAAGTTGCTGCAAATAATAAGGAAGTGAATGTTTGATTACTAACGAATAACCGCCCTCAGCTTCACCTCTTGCACCTGTTAACCCATGTCTCTGATATAAGCGATGGCCAGCAGTAGGGTTTTCGGTTTTTTGTTTAAGTTCATTGGTAATTCCCTTACACATACTAGCAACCAATAAGCTGACATTTTCAGGTGAGACACATTGTTGTTGTGCAATCAAACGGCCTATTGCGGTTAAGACTAAACCCAAGGAAAAAATACTGCCTTTATGGGTATTAACCCCTTTTGTTGCACGAAACATCGACCTTTCACAATCCATTCCGATAGGACGAATGTGGGGTAATAGTTGCTCTACAGGACAATTTTTGTGTTGAGCACCGGCCTGCAAAAATCGTGGAAAATGTGTCGCGATGGCATTGGCACTTAAATGAAAATCTGTCAGTGCCATATCTTTATGGGCACCGGTATTATGTTTATCCACTAACCCAGGTTTAGGGGTTAAGTTTACTTCAGCTAACATCGCTTGCCATGCTAATTGGCTGTAATAGTGGGTTAATTTATCATTTATATGGCTGAGTTGTTTAATGGGTTGCATGCGCTAACTCCTCGATACGATTAAGTATCTCAACCAATGAATGTGTCCGCTGACGAGCACAAATTTTCGCTTCATTTTCACAAATTAGGCATTGTCTTGGTGGCAGATTTAATTGACTACGTGAATATTGCTGCCCCTTGGCATCAAACACATCAAAATCCCATAACCGACCAACAGCAGACGATTCTTCCATGCGAATTAACGCTTTTTTAATCTCGATAGCATCTCCGTCAACGGCAACCAAGCATTCCGGCCCCGTTTTTAATGCCCAAGATTGTTGTGATAAAAACACCCACTGCCCGCATGAAGCAATTTGTTTAAGCGCATTTAGGCCCTGATTAAACACATGTCTAACAAGAGAGTTGTCTTTGACAGCTCCAGGAAAAACGACAGTAAATGAAATCAAGGTTACCTGATGGAGACCAATCCACGCTTGTTGGCGAGCCTGACGGGCATCTCGGCTATCCAACAGTTCAGGTAAAGAAATATCAAATTGCTCTTGAGTATCAGGCAGTGGGTAAAACATATTTACTCCTTCACTTGATGAACAACATCAATGACTGAGCCATCACGATAACGAACAACCGCAACAGCTTTATCTGTAAATTCAATTGGGTTAGGAGTACCAGTTAATAATTGTGCTCGTTCTCGTAACCAGTTCATTGAAACGGTTTTAATACCTTGGCTTTCAAGTTGCTGTTTTAATTCAGGACGAGCAGGGTTAACTGTAATTCCATGGTCAGTGACAAGAATATCGACACTGGAACCAGGTGTAACACACGTGAGCACTTCATCCACTAATGTTGGAATACGGCCACGTACCAGTGGTGCAACAATGATAGATAATTTTGATGCAACAGCTGTGTCACTATGGCCACCAGATGCACCACGAATAATGCCATCAGAACCCGTTAACACATTGACATTAAAGCGAGTATCGATTTCTAACGCGCTGAGCACAACCACATCAAGCATATCAACGGAAGCACCTTTTGAATCAAAGCACGCATATTGGTTAGCACTGATTTCAATATGATTCGGGTTGCGAGCAAGTGATTCTGCTGCCGCTTTATCAAAACTTTGGACATCCAATAATTTACGAATTAATCCTTTTTCATGTAAATCAACGATAGTTGAGGTAATGCCGCCAAGTGCGAAGCCAGCCTGAATATTATGGCGTCTCATTTTGTCTTCAAGGAAGCGAGTGACGGCAAGAGAAGCACCGCCCGTACCGGTTTGTAATGAAAAACCATCTTTAAAGTAACCCGATTTTTCGATAACATCAGCTGCAGTACGAGCAATCAGAAGTTCACGAGGGTTCGACGTCATACGTGTCGCATCAGCCCCAATTTTATCGGCATCACCCACCCGTTTAACTTTGACGATGTAATCGACTTCATCTTGCTTAATACTGGATGGGTTATGGGGGTAATCTAATATCTCTTCAGTGAGCATCACCACTTTTTTCGCGGTCTCAGCATCAATTTTGGCATAACCTAAAGAACCGCAACTCGCACTGCCAGTGTAGCCATTGGCATTGCCGTATTCATCACAAGAAGGAACCCCAATAAACGCCACATCAATAACTAGCTCACCGCTATGAATTAGATTGGCTCTTCCACCATGCGAATGAATTTGTACAGGTTCTTCTAATTCACCACGTGAAATAGCTTCAGCGAGTGGGCCTCGGATACCAGAGGTATAAATTTTGCGGATAACACCATGACGAATATGTTCAACAAGTGGTGAATGGCAAGCACTTAATGAGCTTGATGCAAGTGTTAAGTTGCGAAAACCCATTTCAGCAATGACTTGCATCACCATATTGACCGTAAGATCTCCACCGCGAAAGGCGTGATGGAAAGAAATAGTCATACCGTCTTTAAGACCAGAACGACGGATCGCGACTTGTAAGTCATCACATAATTTGCGATTTCTCGGCTTTTGTACCTGTTGTTGTACTTTGCCGATATCTTTAAATTCACGTAGTACATCGTCAGTATTTGGTTGTAAGTAGGCTGATACGCGAGCCTGGCGCTGAGTATTATTTGTCATTTTTATTGCCTCACTCTTCCCGAATTCCTGATAATGCTGCTCGTGATAACACGAGGCGAGCTCTGTCAATAACTGGGCCATCGACCATTTTTCCGTTCAATGAAACCACACCTTTACCTTCAAGGGCTGCGGCATCAGCGGCTTCAACAACACGCTGTGCATGGTCGACTTCTTTTTGAGTTGGTGCATATAAATTATGAAGTAACTCAATTTGTCTTGGGTTAATTAATGATTTGCCATCAAAGCCGAGCTGTTTAATGTGAGCGGCTTCGCGTAGGAAACCTTCTTCATTATTCGCATCAGAATATACGGTATCAAACGCTTGAATACCGGCTGAACGAGCGGCTTGTAAAATGGCGCACCGAGCATAGAGGAGTTCTACGCCGTCTGGAGACCGCTCGGTGCGCAAATTGCGGACATAGTCCTCGGCACCTAATGCGATGCCTATAAGTCTTGGTGATGAATGAGCAATATTGACTGCTTGAGTGATGCCCATTGGAGATTCGATAGCGGCGAGCAAACCCGTGCTACCTTCTTCGCGGCCACAACTTTTTTCTATACGTAAGATTTCACTTTCAATATCAATAACATCTTGCGCAGTATCTGTTTTAGGAAGGCGGACAATATTTGCACCACCACGAACAACGGCCTCAAGGTCAGCAACACCAAAGGCGGAATCTAATGCATTGACCCGCACAATGGTTTCAATATCTTGATAAAGCGGGTGCTGTAATGCATGGTAAACCAAGCGACGAGCCGTGTCTTTTTCGCGTAAAGTTACAGAGTCCTCAAGGTCGAACATTAAAGCATCCGCTTTATAAATAAAGGAATTGCTTAACATGGCTGCATTGGAACCGGGCACAAATAACATACTTCTGCGTGTACGTGATTTTTGTTCTGGAGTCATTATTTATCCTCCCAAGGCAGATAGTCGATATCACAGGCGCGAGCCAATAAGGCTTCTAAACGCGCTTTAAGTACGCATTCCAGTGCACCTTTATCATCTACAATGATTTGTGCTCCTTGAATATCATGCTGCTGAATCATTTCTTGTACGATTTTTGCGATAGCATCCCCAAACTGCTTTTCAACACTACTGGTAATTTGTATTGAGACCTCTTGAGTGTCTTCTAGCGGTTCGATACGAACCATGACATCACTTGATTCAAGTGTGCCAGCTACTGCTGCGTGTTTTATCTTCATATTTCACCTATGGCTAATTCAGAACTTTCGGTGTGGCTTTGAGCGGATGCGACTTGATTGGCGACCATCTCTTGTAAATATTGATAGGTTGCCTCAGGTACAATCGGCTTAATCGCCGCAAGATCTTTTTTAGCGAGCAATCGTCTAACTTGTGAGGCAGAAACTGCCGTTCCATTGATGATTGTTCGCGGAAATTCAACGAGTTCTATAGGTGGAAAATTCATAGCATCGGTTTTTAACCAAAAGCGCATGTCTTGGTTATATTGGTTGGTGACTTGGCAAAATGGTTCCGAGCCTACGAATCGATGGGTTATCCCCAGAGCAGGGGCGATATATTGACGAAATATCTTAATGTCTATTTCGGTATAACAGTTATTGGCAACCGTTTTGTCTTTAATAAAGTAACAAGGAAAAGTCGCGCGAGAAATAATATACTCGGAGCCTTTGTGGATAGTGAGATTTTCTATTCCTTTAGTCCCAGCTTCGATTAAATTTAATCTAATTTTATAAGGGAAACGAGAGGTATCTTCTTTGACAACAAATAGGTGTAGCCAGTCACAGGCCTTCGCGGCTTGTTCTATTAAATAGCGATGGCCAAGGGTGAAGGGATTGGCATTCATGACGATTGCGCCAATTTTTTTTCCTTCCTTACGTTGTGCTTTTAAACTTTCGATATAACGTTTTAGATAACAGCAACTGTTTTCCATCAACACCATAATATCAGGAACGGTGGCAATAGTATGGAAGCCACATTGTTGGAATAAGCTTTCATTTTGAAATTTAGTATAAATAAATAAATGCGTTGTATTATTTTCGTAAGCAAGATTAACCAGTTCTGTTGCTAATTTTAATGCAAGGCCTTCACCTCGAGCATCATCACTAATAGCAACGCATTTAATAACATTTTTTGCTAAGCCTCCGCACGCAATTAATTTTTCATTGCGTGAGATTGTAATAAAAACGTCAATGCTTGAATCAAGCTCTAAATCGTTTTCCTTTAAAAACTGAGTTATTTCAGCAAGTTTCCTGTTCTCATGACGTTTTACTTGGTTAAACGTTATGTTTTCGAACATAATAGTATCCTGCATCTCATTTAGAGATGTTTTTAAAATGTTGCTAATGTTAAAGTTAATTAAATAAATATTTTTGGTTATTCTTATAAAAGTAAATATAAATTCTTATTTAATTATCCTCTCTGATATTTATATTAAAGATACTGTATTTAATATATTTGACCTATTTCATGTTTCTTAAATGAGATTGTATTTGTTTAATGGTTTTAAAGTTTTTAATTATTGGATATGTTTTTTATTGCTTGGTTTTAATGTGTTTAATTATTAATATGTGTATTATACCTTTGGCTTGAATCCGATTTATCGGTTATCCTACCTTTTTTGAATTAACAAATTTTTTACTTTTCAGCCAGTAACGAGATATAACATGAAAAAAGAATATGCATTCTCTTCATTGAAAAAAGTAAATTCAGTTTCATTTTCAGTACGAGTTTTTTTTCTGTTATTGATTGTTTCTGTTTTTTTAACGTTCGGGTTGGGCAAATATTTCACGGATACGGCTGAAAATCGATTGATTGCAAACATTCAATCGTTAGCGATGAGCCAAGCAAAGCTGATTGCTTCTATTGATGGTGTGGTGCAATCAGTAAAGAATAGAGATATTCCGAGACTGAAGGTTATTGCTGACAAACTAAACCAAGATTCCAACTATGATTATGTAGTTATCGGTGATGAAAAATCAATTCGGTTATATCACCCAAATAGCCAAAAAATTGGTTTTGAAATGCAGTGGAACAAACCAGGCGCCTTAGAGAAAGGGGAAAGCTATTTCATTAATGGCGAAGGCTCGATGGGAAATGCTGTTAGAGCCAAGACCCCTATTTTTGATGAACAAGGTAAAGTGATTGGCGTTGTTTCTATTGGTTACTTATCCAACAAAATTGATACGTCACGCAGTGAATTGTTTGTGCAAACAGGTGCTACCTTTTTAGGAATATTGATTATTTTGCTGTTTTTATCTTGGGGGTTTTCACGTTTAATTCAAAAACAAATGTTGGGAATGGAACCTGAAGAGATTACTCAACTGGTGTTAGTACAAAAAGGAATATTTGAAGCCGTTTTTGAAGGTGTGATTGCGGTAAATACACAAGGGCAAATTATCAATATCAACTCAAATGCGAGAAAAATGTTATCCCTAAGTAAGCCATTGGGCCAGTTAACAGGAACATTTGTGTCAGAGCATATATCGCCAGCTGATTTTTTTATTACCGACCTTGAAACAACTAAGCATGATGTGATTGGCGAGTTTAATGGTTTAAATGTGATTGCAAACCGGGTTGCGATTCGTGATGGTGAGCATCTGGTGGGGGCGGTTATTAGCTTTCGTAGTCAAAACGATATTGAATCGTTAAACTCTCAGTTGACTCAAGTTCGTCAATATATTGAAAATTTACGCACTTTACGGCACGAACATCTTAATTGGATGTCAACATTAAGTGGGTTATTGCAAATGAAAGAATATGACCAAGCGTTGGCTTTGATTAAAGGGGAATCAGAATCTCAGCAGCAATTAATTGATACACTCCGTGGGCAGTTTTTTGATAAGCAGGTTGCAGGTTTACTATTTGGTAAGCACCATCGAGCCAAAGAATTAGGGCTACAATTAAAATTTACTGCCGGTAGTCAGTTGCATGAATTACCTGATTCGTTAAATAGTACGGAATTTTGTGCCATATTGGGAAATTTACTTGATAATGCATTTGAAGCAAGTTTGAAAAATAATCAGGGTAATAAACAAGTGGAATTATACCTTTCTGATGAAGGGAAGGAGATTGTCATTGAAGTCGCGGATCAGGGGTGTGGTTTCCCATCAGAAATGCAAGATAAATGGTTCGAGCGCGGTGTGACAACGAAAACCGATGTGACAGATGGCCATGGTATCGGGTTATATCTTGTTGCGTCTTATGTTAAACGCTGTAATGGTGCGGTTATTATTGAAGAAAATCAACCGCATGGTACAGTATTTTCAATTTTTATTCCGAAAGTGAAGATATAAAATGATTAAGATAAAAATCCTCATTGTGGAAGATGAGTTACTACTTGCTGAAATGCACAGTGAGTATATAAAAGCCTATCCCGCATGTGAGAAAGTGTGGCTTGCAGGTAACCTTGCTGAAGCGAGAAAAATGATTGAATACATGAAACCAGACCTGATTTTATTAGACAACTATTTACCAGATGGTAAAGGGATTGATCTGGTCCATGAGTTAATACAAGAAAGGAATAATGCAGATATTGTATTCACTACGGCTGCAAGTGATATGGATACGGTTTCTGAAGCTATTCGTTTAGGCGTTTTTGACTATTTAGTGAAACCAATTGCCTATGAGCGTTTAGGCCAAACATTGGATAGGTATATTCAACGTAAATCTGTTGTACAGGACAATAGCAAAACCAACCAAAGTAAAATTGATGATATGTTCAATACCTATGCGCGAGGGGAATCAAAGGAAGAACTTCCAACAGGCATTGATATTATTACACTTGAAAAAATACTCGCTTTGTTCACTGAACCTGATGTGCAATATACGGCAGAAAGTATTGCTGAAGCCATCAAACTCAGTCGGACCACTGCAAGGCGTTATTTGGAGTATTGTTTAGCGAAGGATAAAATTGAAGCCGAAATTGAGTATGGCAAAGTTGGCCGACCGCAGCGAATTTATCGCGCTAAATTGTGAGTGTCTGAACTAATAAGTATATGCCTATAGAAGCTCTGCATTGGCTATAAACAATGCAGATTTTCTTTATCTTACTTATATTAGTGGTACAACAGTAAGTTGGAAAAATAGAGTTTATTGTTGCTGGTTTTCTAAAATTAACACTTTCTTTTCAGCCCGCTCATGGCCTTTGGCGGCTGCGAGTTGATACCAGCGTAGGGCTTTTTTATCATCGGCTTCAACACCCATACCATATTGGTAGCAAGCTCCTGCTGCATATTGCGCATCGACACTATTTTGCTGAGCGGCTTTTATAAACCAGTGACACGCTTTTGCTTGGTTAGCCTTGATACCATCACCGCGTGCATAGATAAGCGCAACATTAAATTGAGCCGAAACTTCACCTTGTTCAGCGGCTTGGGTTAGCCATTTTATGGCTGATTGGGTATCTTTTGGGGTGCCTTGCCCGGTTAGGTACAGCATACCTAAGCTATTTTGGGCGGGGGAAAAGCCCAATTCTGCGGCACGGGTAAAATATTGAAAGGCAAGAGGGTAGTTCACCTTATCATACATGCCTACAGCAGCCTGATAACCCAATAAATAGAGTGCTTGAGGATGGTTTTTTTCAGCAAGAGCAAGATATATTTTTTGGGCTTTTTGCGGGTCTTTTGTAACAGCTTTTCCCTCTTCATACCAATAGGCGAGGGTGAGCATAGCAGGTTGGAAATGTTGTTCGGCCGCTTTTTCTAGCCACTGTTCTGCTTTTTCTGGGTTTTTCTCTAATAAATTATCAAGGCCGTATAAGGTATATTCGGCCATATTCATTTGGCCAATAGGATCACCATTTTCGGCTGCTCTGCTCATCCAGTGCAGCATTTGTTTCTCATCTAACTTAACCCCGGCACCTTGTTGGTACATCAAACCAAGGTTAATTTGTGCTTTTGTAAAGCCTTGATTAGCAGAGAGAAGATACCAATGTAAAGCTTGGTCAAACTGATGGTGAGACTGATAAAACATACCTAAATTAAACTGAGCTTCGGCTTGGCCCTGTTCCGCAAGTGCAATCAGCGTTTTTTCATTAATTAGTGGCGTCGCTTCTTCTGCAAAGGCAGGAGAGAAAAATACGTTAATAAAGATAAAAAACAGTAAAAATACTTTTTTCACATGACATCCTTTGGACTAAGCTCTTAACGGCTACGTTATCTTGTTAGATAAGTTCCTGCAATGATATGAAGGCCATTTTATATTAATTCTACTAAATCAGATGGTTAATTGTTGCTATTAGCGCATAGAGCAAAAAATACATAAATAATTTAAAAAAAGATGAACTTTTTTCAGTGATACTGTGTCTTAGTAGTATCTATATACTGTTTGCTTGCGTAAACATTCATATATTTACCCTCATCATTCATTTCTTTACACGAAGTAATGTAATAATGCACCTACGTAGTGATAGTTTGAATTTAGCAAAAAGATCCTTGAGTAGAATGCATTATGCCCAGTTTTTAACTGGGCTTTTTTTTATCCAAAATTCCAGTTTGAATGTCTCTTTAGCTGCGACTCTCTAAATCCTTTCTTATCATAAAAGATCATAAAAGAAAAAAGTGTTCATTTGTTATGGATATTTTTAGTTTCCCATAACGTTTAAAGCAATAAATCATAGAGTTATAAACAGGGTGTTATAGTTTCACTATAGAATAATGTTCTTAACATTTAATAAACAAATGACTAATTAGTAATCGATAATAATTTGGTGATTTTGTAAAAAATTGAAGTAAATCACGATTAAATTCAATTCAAGCAGTAATTAATACTAGCTAATTCTTTAATTTTGGTGCATAAATAACGTATATGGCTTAATTGATTATTGGGTTCTGGGCGGGTTATCTGCCAATTAATGTTGAATAAATAATCAAATGTGCTTTAACTCATTGAATTTATGTTTGAGATCCATAAACAAGTCTACACACAGTTTTGTTTGTTTTGAGGTCAGGGAATGATACTCCTCCTACCAAAAGTGAATCTTTTCAACTTTGAATTCTTGAGATCATAACAATGCGAGAGCGCATAGAGCGTTCCGTGGTTTTTTTGCATATGTACAGGTTGTACTAGAGGTAACTTGTGTCCACAACAAATAACAAAGAGGAAGTCAGTCTTAACGCGTTTAAGCAACCTCGCTCATTCTATCTTATTTTTTCTATCGAACTCTGGGAACGTTTTGGTTACTACGGTCTTCAAGGGATCCTTCCAATATACCTAAGCCAAGTGCTGGGTATGTCAGAAACAGAATCAATTACACTTTTCTCGGCGTTTGCAGCATTAGTTTATGGTTTTGTTGCGGTAGGTGGTTGGTTAGGGGATAAAGTTCTCGGAACAAAACGTGTTATTGTTCTTGGAACGATAACACTGATTGCGGGGTACGCATTTGTTGCTTTCTCAGGGCATGACGTGTCGATGGTGTATGTTGGCTTAGCGACTATTGCAGTTGGTAATGGTTTGTTTAAAGCAAACCCATCATCACTGTTATCAACCTGCTATGAAAAAGACGACCCTCGTTTGGACGGTGCATTCACCATGTACTATATGTCCGTGAATATCGGCTCATTCTTCTCAATGATTGCAACACCATGGTTAGCAAAACATTATGGCTGGGATGTTGCGTTCTCTCTTAGTGTTGTAGGCCTGATTATCACATTGATTAACTTCTATATGTGTAAAAAATGGGTTTCTCAACATGGCTCAAAGCCTGACTTCGCTCCTGTCGTGATCTCAAGGTTGGTCGCAACTGTCGCTGGTGTTGTTGCACTCATTGCGATTTCAACATGGCTATTGCATAACCTCGGTATTGCTCGTACAGCATTAGCGATTATTTCTTTGGGTATTTTAGTTATCTTTATCAAAGAAACATTAGCACTGAAAGGTACGGCGCGTCGCCGCATGATTGTTGCATTGATTCTAATGCTTGAAGCGATTGTATTCTTTGTTCTTTATAGCCAAATGCCTACATCGCTAAACTTCTTTGCATTACATAACGTAGAGCATGAAGTTTTTGGTTTTTCTATTGAGCCTGCACAATACCAAGCTCTGAATCCATTATGGATCATGATTGGAAGCCCAATTTTAGCTGCAATTTATAATAAAATGGGCGACAACTTACCGATGCCACATAAATTTGCTATTGGTATGTTGCTATGTTCCGCGGCATTCTTAGTTTTGCCATTAGGTGCGAAATTTGCAAATGAAGCTGGGATTGTTTCTGTTCAATGGCTAGTTATCTGCTATGGCTTCCAAAGTATTGGTGAGCTGATGATCTCAGGTCTTGGCCTTGCGATGGTAGCTCAGTTAGTTCCACAGCGTTTAATGGGCTTTATTATGGGCGCGTGGTTCCTGACTAACTCAGCAGCAGCATTTATCGCAGGGTATGTTGCCTCAATGGCAGCGGCACCAGAAGGTGAACTTACTAGTAAAGTTGAATCTTTAGCTGTGTACAGTGACGTATTCCTGAAGATTGGTTTAGTGACTGGTGTGATGGCAATTTTGATGGTTTTAACTGCTCCGATGTTAAATCGTATGACTCTTGAGCGTTAATTTTCATCTTAAATAGTTGTAATCAAAAGGGCTGAAAAGCCCTTTTGATATATATGACATACTGTATTGTTGCATTAATTAAAATAGCGATTATTAATCAGTTTTAGCGAACGGTCACGGCCATTAACCAAAATGGTATTTGAAATACGGCTGTAAGCATCTATTGATACACCATCCATCAAGATTGTTGGTGTGATAGCTGTGGCGGCAAATATGACATCAGAAGTACTCACCATCTGGTCTAAAGATAACACCTCACCAATTTCTAACCCCATTTGCTGACAGCGCAAAATTTCTTGTGCCGCGAGCTGTTTGTTTTCTTCGCTATCACCTTTGGCTTTATCTCGAGAAATTAGCCTTGCTTGCATATCACCGCCTAAAGCGCGTGCGATGGCTGCACTGATAATGCCTTCAGGAGCACCACCAGTCCCATACATCATATCAATGGGATGCTCCGGAAGAATGGTAAGTAATGAGGCGAGTACATCACCATCAGGGATGGTAATCACATTCGCACCAAAATTACGGATAGTTTTAATAATATGTTGATGGCGAGGTTTATCAAGCACTGCGATTGAAAGATTTGAAATGGGTTTATTCAGTGAGGAGGAAAGAAATTCTAAATTTTTTTCTAGGGGATTTGCTAGGTGAACAGCTCCTTTCGCTGCGGCACCAACAACAAGTTTTTCCATATACATATCAGGTGCTTGAAGCAGTGTTCCCGTTGGCGCGGCAGCAAGTACGGCAATGGCATTTTTTTCATTACAAGCCACCATACGTGTTCCATCAATAGGATCTACTGCGATATCTAACCCAACAGACCCGGATTGTTTGCCAACTTGCTCGCCAATATATAGCATGGGAGCATCGTCGATTTCACCTTCACCAATGACAATTTTGCCATGAAAATCAATTTCATTTAGGCGATTTCTCATTGCTTCAACAGCGGCTTTATCTGCGGCATTTTTATCTTGTTTACCTACCCAATCGAAGGCAGCTACAGCAGCGACTTCAGTAACGGAAGCGATAGCGGAAGCTAACTCATCACTAATTTTCATTTTTTGTTCGTATCCTAGGTGTATAAAAGAAAAGTACTTATCTCTATGATACGTTTTTTGTGATCTGTCTGGCAAATTATAGGTGATAAAAGCAACAGAGAATTTAGTGCCGCAATGAAATGGCAGCCTATGTTTAGGCTACCATTAATTTGAAAGCTAAAGCATTTCGACGATAGTGATACCGCCAATAATCGAAATTAAGGCAGCAAGTGTACTTAATAACACGGTTCCAGCAGAGGTTTCCGTATAGGCCTGATTACTAATTGCTAATGCAGGAACAGCGGTCGCGGTGGGTAATACACCAATGATAAACGCGGCTTTAAGTAAATCATCTTGTAATCCTAAAGCGAGCCCAGTCCCTAAAATAAGAGCGGCTTGAACAAAGTTTTTTATAAAGACGTTAAATATAATTTCCTTACTTATTGTCAGTTTGATTCCTGAAAGGAGCAATCCAAGGAAGAATAAAGCGACTCCGCCTGCTGTTTTACCTAATTCATTAACTGAGTTTTGTAATATTTCAGGTAATTTAACACCAAAAATAGCCAATAATGCCCCTAGAATAGGAAGAAAAACTAAGGGCTGGGCAATGGCTTTCCCAACAGATTTAAAGACACTATGCCCTTGTTGTGAGCCACTGATCATTAAGAGAGTAAATGGGATAATAATGACAGTATAAATAAGGTTGCCTAATACCATAGCGATTAAGCCTGATGACCCGACAGTTGCGAGTAAGACAGGTGGCCCACAGTAGGCCATATCAGGAAAAGACACCGACAATGCTTGCATTGCAGCATCTTTCTTATTGTGACGAAAAATAAACTTACCAAAAATAAAACCAATCACGTATGTTGCAATTAGTCCTACGGCTAATGCTAATAAGTAGTCAATATTGAGCAATACCGAGGGTGGAGCCTGTGCAGCAGCTAGAAATAATGCAAATGGTAATGCTATTTTAACTACAAAGTCAGCAAAGGCTTGGGAATACTCTCTTTTGATAAACCCATATTTACCCGATAGCCAACCGACGGCTAATCCAAGAACAATGGGCCCTAAAGCAGCAAGTATAATGTGAGTTAACATTAAAAATTCTCCCGATATTATGCGATAGGCTTTGTCGAATAAAAAATCTGTGGAATGACAGTTAACATTTTCCCGTGTGTTAACTTTATTTAAATTAAAACATTTATGTTTTTATCAGTGCTTAATTAAGAAACTAATTAACATAATTATAAATGACTTTAGTCATTTAAGGATAATAAGTATTAGAGTAATGTTTGCAGATAAAGCTATTATATAGATAACATAATAAAAAAAATTGTACTAATAAAATTTTAATGACTAATTTTTTGAGCATCTAAAAAGGAACATTAAGAATAGATAGTTATATCAGTTACCTATTCTTTATGAATGAAATTATCATTAAATGATGATTAAGGGTTTTCTTAGTTACTAAAATAACTAATGGGAGTATTAATAAGTCATACATAAAAGAAGGGAAATATCGCTTCTTTTTTGTCTAAGGTATACCTAAAAGCAGCATGTAACGAATTATTTTGTAACAGTTTATTACATTTAGTTGGCAAGGGGATCAATGCTATTTACACTAGCAGTAATCGTGGTCATTATTTTCCAGATTCTCAATTGTGAATTTTATTATGAGGAAACCTATTTGTGGATACTTGGATACTAGTAGGACTCGTATTAGTTTTTCTGCTAGTGCTAGCTCCGATTCTTGCTATCATTGCCATCAATCGAACAGGTCGGTTGCAGTACCAAATTTCGCTGTTAAATCAGAAGGTTTCCTCATTAGAGACTTTGCTTTCAAAAGCAAAATATACGCAGAGTATATCCGTTGATGGTGTGGCATCTCCTCAACCAGTTTTAAATGAAATACAGGATGCGCCTGTAGAGCAAGAGGGAAATGAATTCTCTTCTAGTGCGGACGTTAAATTAGACAACGAACAGGGAGCAACTCAAGAGCTTGCCTCGATGAGCCATGTTGCTTACCAGCAAGCTGAAAAAGAACATGGTTTATCTGATAATGTGAATTCAGCTCCGATGAGGGAGCAATCTACTCATGAAAATACCAATCCAAATAGGTTTGATAACACGCTAGTACAGCAAATTGACCCAAATCGATTTAATCGTAATAAGTCTAATACAAATCAAAACAATCAGCATTCGGTTAGTCACGATAAATCAATATTCAGCTATTTCTTTAGTTGGCTATTTAAAGGAAACCCGGTTGCGAAAATAGGTATCCTGCTGTTATTCCTAGGTGTGGCATATTTACTGAATTACAGCGTGCAAAATGAAATTATTTCACCGCAAATGCGGTTAATTTTCAGTGCAGTAGGGTGCTTAGCCTTACTAGGGGTTGGCTGGTGGTTACGAAATAAAAAGGTATTATTTGGGTTGATTTTACAAGGAGGGGCGATAGGCTGCTTGTATATCACTATTTTTGCTGCCTTTAAATTATATACGATGGTGCCATATGGAATGGCATTCGCGTTTATGTTACTTATTTGTGCAGCAAGTATTGCTTTGGCATTATTGCAGCGAACTATTAGTTTAGCCGTTTTAGCATCAATAGGTGGGTATTTAGCACCGGTATTGCTTTCTACTGGCGGTGGAAGTCATGTTGTCTTGTTCTCTTATTACCTGATGCTGTCCATTGGTATTTTGGTTATTAGTGTGTGGCAAGCTTGGCGCCCTTTAAATTTAGTTGGTATGGTGATGACTTATAGTGTTGCCATTTTATGGGGATTAGAAAATTACCAACCAGGCTATTATTTATCTTGCCAACTCTTTATCATCGCTAATTTAGTTGTATTTAATGCCTTAACTCAACTGTTTTCACTGCGTTTTGAACATAGCAAGCAACTGATTGTTGATAATACACTTCTGTTTGTTCCACCTTTTATTAGTATTGCCCTTCAATTCTTTATTTCACAAGGGGAAGGTCTATTACCAGCCTTTATTTCACTGATTGTTGGTTTGTTATATCTGATTACTGGATCACAAGTACATAAGCGCTATAAATCTGCTGGCAAAAATATGGCATTAGCGAATATTATTATTGGTGCTGGTTTTATTACTTTAGCTATTCCACTAGCGTTAACATTTGAGTGGACTTCCATTATTTGGTCATTAGAAGGGCTGTTAATTCTTTGGTTCGGTTTACAGCAAAACCAGAAAAAAATGGCGGCTATTGGCTCTTTATTGATTGTTATTAGTGCAATAACCTTATTAAGTGATTATCCTTATTTATATTGGAGTCGCAGTAGTACTTATATGGTGCCAGTGCTATTAATCGCATGTTTTATGGCCGGAGGGCTTTTCCATACTCGTCGTCATGAAGACAGCAACTTTACTTTATTTAGCTACGGTTTCTTAATTATTGGCTTGGTGACTTGGTTTTGCTGGCTCCCCTTATTTACGGATATTTTATCATGGAGCCGTGAATCTGAAGGCTTTATTATTTTAGTTTTGGTCGTTATTTCTGTTTGGTTCTGGCGTTTATATGCTATCCATATAAATTGGGTGCCATTGCTACTTTGCCAATCCATCCTATGGATTGCGGGATATTATTATCTTGGTTTAGATTTCTTAAATGACCAAAACCCGATGGGGCGTGGCGAAGGTTCTCTTATATGGCCAGTTGTATTGGGTAGTTCTGTTTTATTTGTTATTCATGCGTATAAACTTCGTGATCGCTGGATGCAAAGAGTACTTCATAGCGCTAATTTATGGCTAATTCTTGCATTTATTGGTACTCAGGTGAATTGGTTTGTCTCCATTTTGCCATGGGGAATGCACGAAGTGGGGTATTTTATTTATGTCATGGCGATAACGCTAACCGTGATTGTTCTTTATTGGCTACAACAAAATAGAATGCCACCAATGAAACGTAATGGGTTAATTTACTGGTATGCAATGCTCCCTGTGACAGTGGGGTTAATTGTATTATCTTGCTATGCGAATTTAGAAGATGGCAAATTGACCTTTTGGAGTTATGTGCCGTTAATCAACCCATTAGATGAAGCTGGGTTATTTAGTATTGCGACTCTAATTTTAATACGTAAAGGTTTCACTCAAAAAATACGCAACATGACAGTGGCTAATTTTTGGATTCTACGTAGTTTATTAGTGGCTATAATTGCACTTTCTGCTTATTGGTTTAACGGTATCTTAATTCGTGCAATAGCAGATTTCGCTGAGCTAAATTGGAACTATGATACTCTTTATGATTCGCGCTTATTGCAAACTGTGCTTTCTATCAGTTGGGCATTGGCTGCACTAGCCTGTATCACTATTGCCGCTATTAAGAAAAATCGTATTTGGTGGTTTATGGGAGCCGGTATTTTTGCTTGTGTTATTGCCAAGTTATTCTTAATTGATATTTATGGGCAGGGTGGTATTTCTCGCGCAATTTCATTTATTGGCGTTGCATTATTAATTTTAATTGTTGGGTATTTTTCACCATTACCACCAAAAGAAACAAAAGGGAAAGTCGAACAGGAGAAACAATCATGAGTTTAATAAAAAATACCGGGCTAAGAAGGTTTTTTGCAGTCTTCTCTTTGTCATTATTGTTTTCAAGTTACTTAAATGCGCAGACAGTAGAAGAGGCTACACCTTATAGCTTTTATCAAGGCTCAGAAATAAATGTACTCGATACATCGACTCCTTTTTATTGGTTAGAGCTCCCTGTAAATGCATACATTAATTCAGCGTACCCCAAGACCTTGCAAGATGTTCGCGTCTTTAACGGTACGGGTAATGAAATTCCTTCAGTCTTATTTTCTGATACGGAAAAGTCCATTTCTAATGAGAAGGTGACTTTTACGCCACAACGTTTAGTGACGCAGGTTGATAGCGTTAATTCTCATGATGATGTGCGTAGAGAAAGGCAACATCTATTAGTTGAATCTATTCCAGGCAAGGTAGATAGAATTGAGTTGCCTAGTATGCAGGTAAAAGACAATGTTGCTTATCAGGCTTATTTATTAACGAGAAATCAAAGTCAAACCAAAGATACGCCAATTAAAAACCTGACATTAGACTGGGCTAAAAGTGAGAATGAATGGCAGGCAAAGGTATTTGTTTTTTCCAGTGATGACAAAGAAAACTGGCTAAATATAGCAACAAACCAGCCAATTATGAATTTGAAGTTAAATTCTGAAACTATTGCAAGTAATAATATTGAATTATTAAATGGTAATTCAAAGGCATTGAATGCACCTTATCTTATGGCTGTGATTGTCAGTGGCCCTGATATTGTTATCCCTGACTTATTAAAAGTAAATGCTACTTCTAGTATACTTAATTCAACTTATCGCCAGGAATTATTCCATTTTGAAATGACCAATGATGGAGTTTCAAAAGACCATGTTATATATCAATTGCCAAGAGCTCAGCCATTAAGTGAATTACAAATACAATTGCAGCAATCAAATCGCGTGATCCCACTAAAAATAGAGTATTCATCTGATAGAGGTGAAAGTTGGAAATTACTCACTAATATTGTTGCATATAATCAAATAATAGATGGTGAATTAGTTAGTAATCCGAGCACTACACTTTATGGCGAAATGGTAGGTAAAGTAAGAATTTCTGCACTCAAAGGCAGTTGGGAGGACCAACCACCAAGGCTAACGGGGAAACGAGATGCTTATAACCTTATTTTTAATTTACAAGGTCCCGCTCCGTATTTGCTTGTTTGGGGGAATAAACAAGCAAGCTTTGATAAATTGACCACAAGCCAGCTGATAGGGAAACCAGATAGCATTGATGAACTAATGACGAATTACCCTCAGCTTTTTCTTGATAATACAGTCATTGAATTGGGTGGTGTAGATAGGTTAACTGCAACAGACGCAGTTGATGATAATTTTAACTGGCTGACAATTACCTTATGGGTATTGTTATTTATTGGAATATTAGTATTAGGGTATTTTTGCTGGTATTTATTAAGAGAAGTTAACTCTTCAGATAAAACAAATAATGAAGAGCTATAACTAGATTTTTATTAACCAAATAGGGAATGGTTCCCTATTTGGTATTAATTTACGTCGTTGACAGTTTTGACATCTCTTTACTTAATCATGATAACTCTTACTTGTAGTCTGTTTTTTCTGACGGGGATTTGCGCTAAAACAGTTCTAACAGAATAGGAGATGATGATGAAAAAAACATTACTGGCTCGTATATTTATTATGGTTGTTATTTTGACTGGTTTTTCAATAGCTGCCCAAGCTACGAGTAATACGGTATTAACAGAAATTGCAATGCATAATAAAGTGACGTATGAATATGTACTACAAAACACAGATGGAAATGATGCAGATATTGAATTTGAACGGGAAACGAAAGAATTTGATAGTTCACAGCTGCGCAGTATTGTTAACGATAAACGTTTTAGCGGGCGACAATTCAGAATAGATGAAAGGTAAATCATCACTTAACTTTTCTGCGGACATGTTCATATTGAGATTATAAATCTACGATCAAAATAAAGGGGATTCTATGCATCAAGGCCAATGTTTGTGTGGTTCTGTAAAAATCACAACTACAAAAGATATTAGTCATGTCAGTGTATGCCATTGCGGAATGTGCCAAAAATGGAATGGCGGCCCAGGTTTTAGTGTTGATTGTGGTAACGATTTAATAATTGAGGGGCAAGAAGCTGTGACAATTTTTGCGTCATCTCAATGGGGAGAACGTGCATTTTGTAAAAATTGTGGTTCACACCTTTTTTATCATTTACTTTCACCTTCAACATATTATGCATCAGCCGCTTTATTTAAAGAGAGCCAAGATGCGCAAATGAGTATGCAAATTTACATCGATAGCAAGCCTAAGTATTATAACTTTGTAGAAAAAACACCTATGTTGACAGAGAAGGATATTATGGAAATGATGTCCCCATCATCTGACTAAAGTTTCTAGTTATAGTATTAATAGCAAGAAATAGGCAATTCGGCAGTAGCTATTCAGACTGTATTTTTTGATTTTATTGGTTAAATTAAGTTCTTATTTGTCATGCGAACGACTTAAATTTGTTTTACAATTAAGGTAATAAATAGACTTAGAAGTTGTTCAGAGGGATAAAAAATGAACAGTATGAAAGGAATGCGTCATGCGAGTAATATCGCGTGGGTACTGCAATGGATATTAAATATAGGCTTGATAGCACTCGCTGCTGTACTTGTATTCTTCTTAGCTAAAGAAACAGTGACAATGGCTTCATTAATGTTTGGTAGCTCAAAAGGAGCAACGGCTTATGAGTTACTAGAAGGTATTGTCATTTATTTTCTGTATTTTGAGTTTATTGCTTTGATAATAAAGTATTTTATGTCGGGCTATCACTTTCCACTAAGGTATTTTATATATATAGGTATTACCGCAATTATTCGCTTAATTATTGTTGACCATAGTGACCCAATGACAACTCTGTTACATGCAGGGGCGATTTTGGTTCTTGTTGTAGCACTTTATATTGCAAATACTGAAAAATTAAAGCGTGAATAACATACATTAGTGTAATTTACTTGCATACAAAAAAAGGTGTAATTATTATTCCTTTTTTTGTATGCGTAACCACGAAGCCAAACACTTAAGTGATATATTCTACATCTAAACCTATAAGTTTATAAAATTTAAGATATAGCATATTTGAAATATAAAATTAATATAAATAATTCTAATGTTTTAATTTGCAACTGGTTTATCCTGTTAAAACTAATCACAAAAGTATTTTACTTTTATATATAGGTTATTTACTGTTATAAAGTTTCTATTCTAATAACATAAGTAGCTTGTAAATATGACAACTAAAACACTTCCCAAGAAAAAAGGGTTCTTAAACCGTGTTGAGCGCATTGGTAATGTTATGCCTGATGTGACTATGCTGTTTGTTTATGCCCTGATTATATGTTGGTTTTTATCTTATCTACTTTCTTTCGTAGATTTTAGTTATTACCATCCTATTTCAAAAGAAAAAATTGCTATAGTTAATATGTTTCAGTATGAGGAAATAATATTATTTATTACTGCGGCAGTTAAAAACTTCATTAATTTCCCTCCTCTCGGTATAACGATAGTGGCAACGTTAGGTATTGGTATTGCTGAAAGCAGTGGTTTTATTAATACTGCATTGAAAAAAATGTTGTCGTTTATTTCTCCTAGAATGTTAACGCCTACCGTGGTGTTTGTCGGGATTGTTTCTCATATTGCTTCAGACTCTGCCTATGTGATTTTAATGCCAGTGGCAGCGATGATGTTTTATGCGAGTGGTCGTCATCCATTAGCTGGGATTGCTGCTGCATTTGCAGGTTTAGCGGGGGGATTTACTGCAAGTTATACGCCGTCAATTATTGACCCAATAATGCAAAGTTTTACGCAAGATGCCGCACAAATGCTAGCGCCAGGTTATAGCGTAAATGTTTTATGTAACTATTTTTTTAGTTTGGGTGGTACATTTGGGGTTATTTTCACGTGTTGGTTTATCACTGAAAAGATTGTTGAACCATGGTTAAATAAAAATTGTCCGATCAATTCAAACGAAGTGGATACTGATTCTGAAAAAGATTTAGGTAAAATTACGGCCACTGAGAATCGTGCTTTTCGTATTTCAGGTTTAGTGCTAATTGCGTTAGGTATCGGATTATTTGCATTGTTATGGCCAGAGAATTCTCCATTACGCGGGCCTGATGGCAGCTTAACTAGCCCTAAAGCACCTATTATGCAAATCGTTGTGCCTTTACTGTTTATTTTCTTTGCTTTGCCAGGCATTGTTTATGGTTATATGACGAAATCTTTTACGTCAACAAAAGATGTTGTTAAGGCAATGGAAAATATTACTAAGTCACTTATCCCATTTATTGTTTTTGCTTTTTTTGCTGCCCAATTTTTATATTCATTTCAACATTCTAATTTAGGCACATTATTAGCACTTTCAGGAGCTGAGTTATTACGTACACTTGATATGCCATCTGGAATGACTGTTTTTGGCGTCATTCTATTAACCGCTATTTTAAATATCATGATTACTTCAGCGACATCAAAATGGGCAATCATGGCGCCAGTATTGGTACCGATGCTAATGGCAGTGGGAATTTCACCTGAGTTAACACAAGCGGCATTTCGTGTCAGTGACTCAGCAATGAACGTGAGCACACCGATGTTTCCGTTTTATCCGTTAATCCTGATGTATTGTCAAAAATACTATAAAAATGCAGGAATAGGAACATTGTGCTCAATGATGATCCCGTTTACTGTTGGGTTATTAATTATTTTGACTTCAACATTATATTTGTTCTGGGCTTTTGATATCCCAATTGGTTTCGACAGCGGTTACACATGGCATCCTGCACAGTAAGTAGGGCCAATACCTTATCTATTAAGTAAGTAGATAGGGTAAATATAGTCAATGCAAGGAATATGAAATGAACGAATTAGGTAAACAATTAGAGCAGCGTTTTTACCGCTATCTCGCTATTGAAAGCCAAAGTGACGCAGCAAGCATAGTTGTTCCAAGTACAGAAGGGCAACGTGAACTAGCAAAATTATTAGCTCAAGAGCTTGAAAACTATGGTCTGAAAAATGTTTATATTGATGACCATGCCATCTTATATGCAATGCGTCCAGGAAATAAGCCTTCAGCGCCAAAAATAGGTTTTGTGACTCATTTAGATACTGTCGATGTTGGGTTATCTCCCATCATTAAGCCTCAAACTTTGAGGTATGAAGGCCAGGATTTATGTTTAAATGAAAAAGAAAACATTTGGTTTAAGACTGCCGAGCACCCTGAAGCTGCACCTTATATTGGTGAAGATATTATTTTTAGTGATGGAACCAGCGTACTGGGTGCTGATAATAAAGCCGCTGTAACGGTTGTTATGGAATTAATGCATAAACTGCAATATGCCGATTTTGATTGTGGGGATATCTACGTTGCGTTTGTACCTGATGAAGAAATTGGTCTACGCGGTTCTAAAATTATGGATTTAACCCGCTTTAATGTTGATTTTGCTTATACTATTGACTGCTGTGCGCTTGGTGAGGTTGTGTATGAAACGTTTAATGCAGCTTCTATCGAAGTTTCAATTAAAGGTATTACCGCACATCCCATGTCAGCTAAGAATGTATTATTGAACCCTATTCGGGTTGCGCATGATTTTATTGGCTGTTTTGACCGTTTTGATACCCCAGAGCACACAGAACATCGCGAAGGCTATTTTTATGTCACAGATTTAATCGCAAACCCTGATAATGCTAAAATTAAAATGGCGATCCGTGATTTTGACCGCCATAGTTTTGCAGCTCGAAAACGTTTTATAGAACAAGCTATTGAATTAATAAAAGCACGTCATCCAAGAGCAAAAATTGAATGCAGCATTGTAGATGTGTATAGCAATATTAGTGACTCGTTAGGTGATGATCGTACAGTGATTGATTTAATTTTCGATGCATTGAAAATTCAAAAGGTTGAGCCTAAAGTGATCCCGATGCGTGGTGGTACGGATGGTTCAGCTTTATCAGCAAGAGGCGTCTTAACCCCAAATTATTTTACTGGCGCACTTAATTTCCACTCATGCTTTGAATTTTTACCAATCAGTTCTTTTGAGAAAAGCTACCTAGTATCAGAAACTATTTGTCGTTTAGTTGGAAAAAAATAACGCATCAGTTAACTCTTAATAATAAGACCACTTAATAAGGTGGTCTTTAATTATTAATTTCCATGAGTCATTCACCTAAATTATAATTTAATATTATTTTTAATAAAACAAAGATAAATTAAAAAGTGTATATGACTTTTTTATTTATTCATTTATTATTTTCACAATTAATTTTAAAATCCAATAGGGGAATTAATTGATTAATATTATAATAATTGACGATAATAATATTGCAATTCGTGGTTTTGAGGCAGTTTTTTCACGTCATATACGCTATAAGGTTGTTGCTTCTTTTCCAGCTGTGGAACATGCGATTACATGGAATAGATGCCAGAAAGCAAATATGATTTTAATCAGTAGTGATAGCTTCCGTTATGATTCACTAAAAACAGTCCAGACACTGCGCAGAACTCAACCGGATGTTGGGATCATTATATACAATGTCAGAAATAATCCGTCATTTTTTTTAAAAGCACTAGATATCGGTATTTTTGGTTTATTAAGTATCAATGTGACAGAAGAAGAGCTCATTGAAGCTATCCAGATTGTGAGTGTTAAACGGCGAATTATCTCTCCGGATATCGCGCAAGACCTTGCTCTCCAGCGGTTAATCTATAGCAATCAACAAGATATATATGATTTATTATCAGGGCGTGAATTGGAAATCATGTTAATGATTACTCAAGGGATACCTATCAAACGGGTGGCAGAGTCGCTTTCCTTAAGCCCTAAAACAGTAAATACCTATCGATATCGAATGTTTAGTAAACTTAATATCTGTAGTGATGTAGAATTAACTCATATAGCCATCAGTTATGGTTTAATTACAGCAAAACAGGGTTTATCCGAGTGTCAGAACAGTTCGAGCCGAAAGCTTTCTTAAAAACAGTCACTAATCAACCTGGTGTATACCGTATGTATGACGCTGGGGAAACGGTCATATATGTAGGGAAAGCAAAGGATCTTAAAAAACGCTTATCCAGTTATTTTCGTGAAAATGTGGGAAGTCGTAAAACAGAGCAGTTGGTTAAGCAAATCGCCTCTATTGATGTGACGGTGACTCATACTGAAACAGAAGCACTATTACTTGAACACAACTATATTAAGTTGTATCAACCACGTTATAACGTATTGCTGCGTGATGATAAATCTTATCCTTACCTATTTTTGAGCAGTGAAAAACATCCTAGAATTTCGATGCATCGAGGGGCGAAACATGCGAAAGGTGAGTACTTTGGCCCTTTTCCCAGTTCTTATGCGGTGAGAGAAACACTGGCGTTAATGCAGAAGTTATTTCCGATACGTCAATGTGAAGATAGCATGTATCGAAATCGCTCAAGGCCTTGTCTGCAATATCAAATTGGCCGTTGCTTAGGTCCTTGTGTTAAAGGCTTGGTTTCCGATGAAGACTATAATCAACAAGTTGAATATGTCCGTTTATTTTTAACCGGAAAAGATAAACAAGTTTTGGCGGGTCTCGTTGAGCGTATGGAAAAGGCAAGTTTAGAACTACGCTTTGAAGATGCCGCACGTTTTAGAGATCAAATTCAAGCGGTAAGGGCTGTTACGGAAGAGCAGTATGTATCTGGGGACAGCGATGACCTAGACGTTATTGGCGTTTCTTTTGAGTCTGGCCTTGCTTGCGTGCATGTACTTTTTATTCGTCAAGGGAAAGTCCTTGGCAGCCGTAGCTATTTTCCTAAAATTCCAGCAGATACTCAGCTTGAGGAAGTGGTGCAAACCTTCTTAGGTCAGTTTTATTTACAAGGCAGCGAAAATAGAACGCTACCGGGTGAAATATTATTAGATTTTGCATTAACAGAAAAAGAATTATTAGCGGAGTCTCTTTCTGAGATAGCCGGACGTAAAATTAATATTCAAAGCCAGCCGCGTGGTGTGAGGGCTCGTTACTTAAAATTAGCGAGAACGAATGCATCAATTGCGCTTTCTACAAAATTAGCGCAACACTCGACGGTACAACAACGCATGGCAGCACTAGCAAAAGTCGTTAATTTAGAAAATATTAACCGCATGGAGTGCTTTGATATTTCACATACGATGGGGGAGCAAACCGTCGCCTCTTGCGTTGTATTTGATAAATCAGGGCCAGTTAAATCAGAGTATCGGCGCTATAATATTACAGGGATCACTCCGGGGGATGATTATGCGGCGATGCATCAAGTCTTAACGCGTCGTTATGGTAAACATATTGATGAAAGCAAAGTGCCTGACATCATCTTTATTGATGGTGGTAAAGGCCAACTAGGGCAGGCAAGGGATGTATTTAATTCACTTGAGGTCGATTGGGATAAAAAACACCCATTGCTAATTGGTGTAGCTAAGGGAAGCGACCGTAAAGCGGGGCTTGAAACGTTATTTTTAAAACCTGAAGGTGAAGGTTTTTCATTACCACCAGATTCTCCGGCGTTGCATGTGATCCAGCATATCCGAGATGAGTCGCATAATCATGCGATTACAGGGCATCGACAACGACGAGCAAAGGTCAAAAGTACTAGCGCATTAGAATCTATTGAAGGGGTTGGGCCAAAACGTCGGCAGATGTTGCTAAAATATATGGGCGGATTACAGCCTTTACGTAATGCAAGTATAGAAGAAATCGCAAAAGTGCCCTCGATCTCATACGCCCTTGCAGAAAAGATTTATAATGCATTGAAACAGTGAGTGTCTTAGGGCAACATATTCATAATATCCAACTTGGTCAAAAAGTTAGTGAGCGTGATGAAATTAAACATACCAACGTGGTTGACATTATTTCGCGTCATCCTAATACCGTTTTTTGTATTAGCCTTTTATCTCCCTGTTACTTGGGGGCCGTTTGCATGTGCGCTTATTTTTGTTATCGCAGCGGTAACTGATTGGTTTGATGGTTTTTTAGCCAGATTGTGGAAGCAAACCACAAAGTTTGGTGCTTTTTTAGATCCAGTTGCTGATAAAGTCATGGTTGCAACGGCGTTAGTGTTAGTCACAGAAAGTTATGATGTTTGGTATGTGACTTTACCTGCGGCAACTATGATTGCACGTGAAATCATTATTTCATCTTTACGTGAATGGATGGCAGAGATAGGTAAACGTAGCAGTGTGGCTGTTTCTTGGATCGGGAAATTTAAAACAACAGCTCAAATGATGTCATTAGTCGGTTTATTGTGGCGCCCAACACCATTAATTGAAAACCTTTCAATTGCACTTATGTATGTGGCTGCTATCTTAACATTTTGGTCAATGTTCCAATATTTAAAGGCTGCATGGGGCGATTTGAGCGAAGCGTGATCGAAATGATTGAAAAAACAGCGAACGATCCAATTATTTCAATAATTGTATTGACTCGATAGGTGAAATCAGTAGAATGCAACGCATCGAACGGCAACATGGTTTACGAAAATAAATAAGTAAATCAGCCAGTTTGAAAAGCATAAGCTGAAAAGTGAAGCTTTATGCGGGAATAGCTCAGTTGGTAGAGCACGACCTTGCCAAGGTCGGGGTCGCGAGTTCGAGTCTCGTTTCCCGCTCCAAATTTCGAAAGAAATTCGGATAAGGCGCGTTAGCAAAGCGGTTATGCACCGGATTGCAAATCCGTGTAGCTCGGTTCGACTCCGGGACGCGCCTCCAAAATTTAGCCCAGGTGGTGAAATCGGTAGACACAAGGGATTTAAAATCCCTCGGCCTTTAGGCTGTGCGGGTTCAAGTCCCGCCCTGGGCACCATCTTAAAGTAATTAAACACCATTAAGTGTTTTATTTTAAGTTAGCTAACCACTATGCATCGTTATTGAATATATGGTTAGTTGGGTAAATTAATAATTTATCCAAGTTTGTGAGAAAGACAATTTGGCCCAGGTGGTGAAATCGGTAGACACAAGGGATTTAAAATCCCTCGGCCTTTAGGCTGTGCGGGTTCAAGTCCCGCCCTGGGCACCATCTCAATTTCAATCAGTGATGATTTGAAATTAACAATTAACCACCTATAGGTGGTTTTTTTGTATCTAATCCTCTTTAAATTCGTTGTATCTACTCAACTAATATCGGTTTGTTAGTTATATTTCTTCTTTATATTCAATGAATTATTTTTATAAGAGCGCAAAAGTTGCTTTGTTGTGTCAGCTAACGCGTAATTCGTGTAAAAAACCGTAAGTCAGACCGTTCTGTTGATGTTTTGTGGCACTATTTTGATTCTTGAAGAGGATCGAGCTATGTCTAACATGAAAACTGAAGTTGTTGTTGTACGATTAACGAAACACGAACGAGCACTACTAGACACAGTAAAAACAAAACCTTTATTAGCGGATTGGCTGAAAGAAATTGCTATGGCAAAGGCTAAAAAGCAGGAGAGTAAAGAAGAATAAGATGGCCTTAACTACGCAGAAATCAATTGAGTCATTTAATGTAATGATAGAAAAGTTAATTTTTGATTAATTATTCGTTTTTGGTAGTATCAAATTAGATGACTTAATTGGAATTTGAGAAGTGATGAATAAAGGGATTTTGTTTACGTTAATACTGGTGTTTGCTTCTGGTTGTACAACGAAAAAATTGGATGCCCCCTATGGGTTCAAATGGGGGCAAACCCCCGTTGATATAAAAAAATTGAATTTAAAAGGATTACAATGCACTGAATTTGAAGAGGGAGGTGCTTTATGTTCATCAGAAAACTCTCCTCAAATAGCAAATAAACTGTTTTTATTGATGTTTTCTCGGGAAAAAAATACATTAATGTTAGTTTCTTCTCAAGGAAAAGATAGCCGCGACCAATCAGTCATTTTGGCCGAGTATGATGCGATTAACCAGAAAATGTTTGAAGCATATGGTTTGCCAAAGCAAACAATCGAGCGTTATAAACGGGATATTTATTTCTTAGATAAAATATCTGATGACGAAACAACGCCATTTAAGCGAGTTTATGAAAAAAATGGCATGCAGATTATGGTTGGTATTGTTAGTAATGCCCATTTTCGCAAAATTCACGATAAAAAAGATATTGTTTACTCAGTTATGGTTATCCATAATTTAATACCAACTAAACCGCAATAAGCGGCTATCAAGTTATTTGACACACGCTAATGTTGTTTTTTATTTCGTTTAGTTATCAGCTCGCACATATCTTTTTGCCGCTGGATGAGTTCTTTAATTTCTGTCGCATAAGTGTCGATAAAGCTGCATTCGAGAGTGGTGGCTTCACCATCGAAAACTTCAACAAAAGTTCCATCCTGTTTTACGCCCCAATAATGGTTACCGTCACCCATGATTTTTAATAGTGGCAAAACATCGGTTAGCTCATAAAGTTCAACTAAACTTTCATAGGCATTTTGTATATTAGCCCATTCAGGAAGATCTTCTGCTTCGATTCCTAAAATGACTAAACCTCGATGAAATGTCCACGCTGGGCCAACATCGAATAATTTAGCTTCAGGCCATAATTCTTCTCGGGCCATGATGCAAAGTGCATTAGTTTTTTGCGAAAAGGCTAAAAAATCTTTGGGTAATGCTATTCCTGTGGATGTAGCTAAATTGGCAATTGCTTTATCCGTAGGAGGTTTAGCTGCAACAGCATGAAATTCATTTTTGTTAATATCTTGCAGTATTTCCCACATGCGGTCATGGAATTGATCTGGGGACATGATTATAAATTCCTTCATCTCAACAGTGTATGTTTCAAGAACACCTATCTTTCAATATTTTATACATAAGTGCGATGATTATTTAACTAAGATAAATCTCGTAGATGAAAATACTCATAAATGTTGGACTAGTAGAAATTATTTTATGAGTTATATCAGGAAATTATCATGAGAAAAACGTTATTAGTCGCTCTCTTGGCGCTATTTATCCCATTTTCTTCGCAAGCAGGCTCAAAATACTATGATTGCGGAAAAACGCTCATGAGTTTAGAGCAGCAACTGCGTCACGCTTCATACCATGGTAATAAAAACAAAGTGTCCAAAATCAGGAAGAAAATCCATAAAATTAGTAATAAGTGTTATGATAGCCACTCTGGCGCTACTAGAATATATGACCATTATTCTAGAGGAAAAGAAACTAGCCTTGAGCGGGAATTAGATTCATTACGTCGTGTTATTGAAGCGCTTAACGATTTAAAATAGATAATTAATGAGAAAATAAGCCATAAACTGGTCTGTTCTCCCTATTTATTTTCACTCTGTCTTAAGTAAATGGATAATATCAGGTATATTAGACCCTGATTGTTAGCTACCAAGAAAAAATGACTATGATTATCAAACCTAAAATTCGTGGTTTTATCTGCACTACAGCTCATCCGGCAGGCTGTGAAGCCAATGTGCGTGAGCAAATTGCCTACGTGAAATCACGTGGTGAACTGAAAAATGGCCCTAAGAAAGTTTTAGTTATTGGTGCATCTACCGGTTATGGCCTGGCCTCTCGTATCAATGCTGCATTTGGCAGCGGTGCGGCTACCATCGGTGTATTTTTTGAAAAGCCAGGCAGTGAAGGTAAAACAGGCTCTGCGGGCTGGTACAATTCTGCAGGTTTTGACAAAGCAGCGAAAGAAGAAGGCTTGTATGCGAAAAGCATTAATGGTGATGCTTTTTCTGATGAATGCCGTCAAACCGTTATTGATTTAATTAAACAAGATTTAGGCCAAATTGATTTAGTAGTTTATTCACTGGCCTCACCTGTGCGTAAAATGCCTGAAACAGGTGAAATCGTACGTTCGGCCTTGAAACCTATTGGCGAACCGTACAAATCTGTTGCTCTGGATACCAACAAAGATGTGCTAATTGAAGCCGTTGTTGAGCCCGCAAATGAACAAGAAATTGCAGATACAGTAAAAGTCATGGGCGGCCAAGATTGGGAACTGTGGATGAATGCATTAGATGAAGCAGGTGTTTTAGCTGATAATGCACAATCTGTGGCTTATTCTTATATTGGTACAGATTTAACATGGCCAATTTATTGGCATGGTACATTAGGTAAAGCAAAAGAAGATTTAGACCGTGCGGCTCATGCAATTAACCAAAAATTGCAAGCTAAGGGTGGGGCAGCGTATGTTGCTGTATTAAAATCTGTCGTAACACAAGCCTCTTCTGCAATTCCTGTAATGCCTTTATATATCTCTATTGTCTTTAAAATCATGAAAGAGAAAGGGATCCATGAAGGTTGTATTGAACAAATTCAACGCTTATTTGCCACTAAATTATTCAATGACGCAGTGCCAGATACCGATGAAAAGCATCGTCTACGTTTAGATGATTGGGAATTGCGTGATGATGTTCAAAATACATGTCGTGAAATTTGGCAGCAGTTGAATGATAATAACATCAATGAGCTAACAGATTACCAAGGTTATAAAGCTGAGTTTCTCCGTTTGTTTGGCTTCGGTCTAAACGGTGTTGATTATGATGCTGACCTTAGCGGTGAAGTGAATTTTGAAGTAAAAGAGCTGATTTAGTCGCTTTGTCCTTGATTGTTAATATCTTAGAAACCCGCTAATTGCGGGTTTCTTTTTTAGCTATCTTGTAAATCATATGCTTCTGCTTTATTTTGTTCATTAAATTATTCTACTACGATGGCCTCACCATCACGGATCAGTGTTTTAGAAATAATCGCTCCATTTTCATCAAATTCAGTTACTGTGCCAACAAGTTCTCCATTTTTAAAAGTACCAGTAATGCTTGGTTTTTACTTGGAGTGTTATGGTAGATTTTAAATGGTGCCTTATAGCGCGGTTAATTCGATATCGATACGGCCATTCTCATAGTAGGTTTTGATGTATTTATCCAGACATCCTTTAGATACCCAAGTTTTGAATTTTGGCTGGCCATTATCGTACTCAGTTTCAAATGCGCCTTCAGCAAGATCTTTAGGTGTTTCTGTGGAAGGAAACTCTATCGTTTTTAACTCATTTAATTCCCCAAATTTTGAATCTGAGTTTGAATTGGAATTTGTAGAGCCCCCAAGTTGACATCCGGAAATAAAAATAAAGAAAGTAGTGCGATAGACTTAATTAGTTTTAGCTTGAAAATGTAGCCTCTATTATTACGATAAAAAATAATGGATTCAATTGCATATAAAACTATAGCCTTTTTATGACTCACATATTGTGATAGTTATCCTAAACTATTTGTTTCTAATAGATTATAGGTGACTTTTGAAGAGCAGTTTTGCTGAATAAATATTAATGTTAGTCAGCTTAATAATAAGGTAATTTAGCAAGTTAATGTAATTTGCATAATAAGGGAGTTATGGATGTTAGTTGTTGAAATGTTGAGTACTGGCGATGAGGTTTTACACGGACAAATAATTGATACAAATGCCGCTTGGTTAGCAGACTGTTTTTTTCAACAAGGTCTCCCTTTGAGTAGCCGAACAACTGTTGGTGATGATTTAGATAGTTTAGTCGCTACTTTCCTTGAACGTAGTTTATCTGCAGATGTTCTGATTGTTAATGGTGGGCTTGGGCCAACAAGTGATGACTTAAGTGCTTTGGCAGCGGCTAAAGCTGCGGGAGTTCCATTAGTTGAGCATTCACAGTGGATTGAGGTTATGGAGCGCTATTTTATTGCCAGAGGGCGAGTTATGCCTGAGACAAATCGTAAGCAAGCGCTACTTCCTGCCAATGCGGAATTAATTGATAACCCAGTCGGAACAGCTTGTGGCTTTTCATTAGTTTTGAATGATTGTCTAATTTTTTTTACACCGGGGGTTCCTTCAGAGTTTAAAGTTATGGTGAATGAGCAAATTTTGCCGAGGTTACGTGAACGGTTTACATTGCCAGAGCCACCAATTTGTTTACGTCTAACCAGTTTTGGTCGTAGTGAAAGTAGTCTTGCGAAGCAATTTGATAGCTTACCTTTACCTGAAAATTGTGTTTTAGGCTACCGCTCCTCAATGCCTATTATTGAATTAAAACTGACGGGGCCTGCATCACAAAAAGAATTGATGGAGAGAGATTGGCAACTCGTGAAGCAAGGAGTAGGGGATAATCTGATATTTGAAGGTACTGAAAGTTTAGCACAAAAAATTGGTAAGTTATTAAAAGAAAAGAAATTAAACGTAATAGCTAGTGAACAATATAGTGCTGGGTTATTAAATTGGACATTGGATTCAGCAGGAATCGTTATTTCTGACAGTCAAATTTTACCACTTGATGTGGAGCAAACATTAGAAACTCTAGCGCAAAGAGCTCAGAATATAACGATTAACCACCCCTTATCTATTGGTTTAGTGATTGGTGAATATCAGGAGCAGTATCTAAACGTTGCATTATCAACCCCAGATAAGTGTTATGTGCAAAGAATTCACTATTTACCAAATAATCATTCGCAGAAAGAAAAGCAAGAAGTCAGTGTAATGTTAGTACTAGATATGCTGTCTCGCTGGTTAAATGGTCGTGAGGTTATTGGCTATTATGAATGGTTAGTACAAACAGAAACACTTATCTTAGAGAGTTAGTGGGTTATGAAATTAAAAGATTATGCGTATATCCCTGTTCTTGAGGAAAGGCCTTTTCAATCGGAATTTCAGTTAGTAATAACAGAATCTATTTACTGGCTGAGTCACATACTAAAAGAAAAGCTCCATAGCCTATATGTTTATGGCAGTGTTGCAAAGGGCTGTGCAAAACCTCAACAATCAGATTTAGATCTGTGCATCATATTACGTGACGATCTTACCCAATTTGAGACAACCAGACTTAATGAAATACAACTACAACTAACGATTAGTCACACCGAGATAAGCAAAATTGATTTTGATATTGGTATACTTACGGATGTGATGAGTGAGGCTAATTTATATAGTTGGGGATATTGGATTAAGCATCATTGCCGTTGCATTTATGGGCATGATTTAGCTACATATTTTAGCCAACTTATCCCTTCGCGGGAAATAGCAGAAGCAGTTAATGGTGATTTTGTTAATGTACTCAATGATTATATTGACCAAATTAATCATTGTAATGATGACGCTGAACTAAAGTTATTATATCGGGCGGCATCGAGAAAACTCATTCGTTCGACCAACATTTTACGTTGGAAAAAAGACAATGACTGGCCAGAAACATTATCTGAATATACACAGAAATTAGTCCAACGTTATCCTGAACGGCAATTTGAGATAAATTATTTTTTATATCAAGGAACTGTTCCGTTTGCTGATGAGCAATTCGTGGGGAAATTAATCCAGTTTATCAATTGGTTAGATTGTGAGCGCTCTAATAGTATTAATAAATAAACCCGTTATAGCTCATCAGGCTGCAGTGCATTAACGATATAATTAATACTTGAAACACCCTTTTTGCAGGCCTTGTCTTTTAATATAGTCGGAGTTTTATCAATAGCCATTTTTACTGAAGACAGTTGATCTGTGTAGGTTTGTGCCCCAATAATCTCTGGATTATTATTTAAGTATTCAATAACTTCATCAACTTTTTGATAAAATTGGCCACAGGAGTCACCATCAATTTCTAAGGTTTTTAATTCATTTAGCGTATTTGGAATCAGTTGCTTGGTTTGCTGTTGTACCTGCTCGATATACTTTCCTGTTTTTACTTGCTCAACGATAGTCATTACCTGATTTTTCATGTTAAAAAACAAGGTAATAGATGTAATTAAGGCGATAGCAAGAATAATGTTGATGCTTATACTGATCCAGAGAAAGTATCTTTTCATTACATTCCTTGAGTGAAAAATAAACCTGTAATATATAGCCTAGTAGAGTGAATAATGTCGATATGTAAGCTTAACACGAAAAAACAAGGTAACCCAATAATAGGTTACCTAGGTTATTATAATTGATAGTGGTTATCGAACCGTTAAAACAGAAATTTTTGAATTTTGAATAACCATTGATGCTGTCGAACCTAAAAAATATGTGGACATACCGGGACGCTTTGAGCCAATTACAATTAAATCAGCAGAAATTTCTTCAGCAACGCGTAAAATCTCATCTCTTGGTGTTCCCATTAAAACTTGCGCGCTGTACTTATCACTTGAAAGATTAAATTCTTTAATAATCTCAGTGAGTTGTCTTGTTACATTATCTTGTTCACTATCCGCTTTTTCAGCAAAACCAAATCCCATCGTGGTATAGAAAGGGATAGTAGGAATAATCGCTAAAAAATGAATGTGTGCTTTTTCATATTCAGCAAGGTATTGAATATGTGCCATAACTAAATGTGCTAAGCTTTTTTCTGTTATATCAATCGGAACCAAAATCTTATTATACATATTTTTCTCCAGCTTTTATTTATTGAGTTCATGCAGTAATCGGGTCGTTAGTTTATAAAGAGTAGAGCTGTTAAATTAGTAAATGGCCGAGTCAATCAAAATAATGTTAATTTACACATAGGAATTACATACCTCGGGCTCCATCATAGCGGATCAACAAAATAAATACTTTGATGGCGGATTTAACTTAAGAAACTTAATGGTGATATTTATAGGCTGTTTTTCATGCGCTTTGTGCTATACAAAACGTGAGTACTTTGAATCATCACCTTCCTGTTATATGATCTATACATGGTTTGTATACATATCATATTGTTGAGGTTATTTTGGGTATCGTAAAAATTTCAGATGAATTGCATGATTATCTACGCCATGCGAGCCAAGTTATGTCCCGGTCGATTAATTCACAGGCAGAATTTTGGATTAAAATTGGAATGCAAGCTGAATTAAACCCGAATAAGACATTTACTATGTTAATCAATGAAATGTTAGAGAAAGAGTCAATTGAATTAAAAGGAAAGGTTCATGAATAATATTACAATTAAAACAGCAGAAGAAATTGAACTGATGCGTGAGTCTGGACGACTTTTGGCTAGTGTTTTTAAGATGTTGGATTCATTTATCGTACCTGGTATTTCTACGATGGAAATTAATGATAAAGTTGAAAGCTATATTGTTAATGAGTTACAAGCAAGGCCTGCCAGTAAAGGGCAATATGGCTACCAATATGTTTTGAACACGTCTCTAAATGAAGTCGTTTGCCATGGCGTTCCAAAAACAGATGAAATTTTAAAAGCAAAAGACATTATTAATGTTGATATTACGCTAGAGAAAAATGGTTTCATTGCCGATTCAAGTAAAATGTATGTGATGCCGGAAGCTTCACCACTGGCACGTAAGTTAGTTAAAGATACTTATGCCGCTATGTGGGAAGGCATAAAGCAAGTTAAACCAGGCGCAACGTTAGGTGATATTGGTTCTGCTATTCAACATTATGCGGAATCTAAAGGTTATAGTGTTGTACGTGAATATTGTGGGCATGGTATTGGCCGTGAAATGCATGAAGACCCGCAAGTTCTTCATTATGGCGTACGAGGGAAAGGGGTAGAATTAAAAGAAGGAATGACATTTACGATAGAGCCAATGATCAACCAAGGTGGAATGAAAATTAAAACAAAAAAAGATGGCTGGACAGTCGTAACGCGAGATAAAAAATTATCTGCTCAATCGGAACATACGGTATTAGTTACTAAAGATGGTTATGAAGTTTTAACACTACGCGATGAAGAAAAATAGCGTTAAAAATAGAGTTTATAAGCTTGCTGCCATTATGGTAACAAGCTTTTTTTATGCAAATTTTTACTATTGTCTCAGTGCTATTGCTATACGATTAAATGCACTCATTAAACCAATAGCGATGGTTAGATCAGAAATTTGAGCATCAGAAAAATGGTGTTTTAATTCATTAAAGAGAGCATCTGATGTACCACTGGTAGCTATATTAACAACCGCTTCTGTCCAAGCTAATGCAGCGCGTTCTAATGAATTAAAATGATGACTGACCTGCCAGCCAGCGAGAGTATCAATTTTTTTGTTACTAACGCCATTTGAACGCAATGAATTTGCATGCATATCTAGGCAAAATGCACAGCCATTGATTTGTGAAACTCTTAAATAGATGAGTTCTATCAGTTCGTTATCTAACCCGCTCTTATCCAATGCATTTTTGCAATCAATAAGCCCTTTATAAGCTTCAGGTGATAAATTGTAATAGGCTAATCTCAGTTCACTCATGAGTGATTCCTTACATATTTTGTTGTCAGATAAAATGCAATGTTTGGTGCGGTTTGGTTGGAAGGTTGCGCTACTTTATTTTATAAAGAAATCACGTTCAATAGCATTAAGTGGCATTTGTGGAAACCAATATTAGATTAGTACGACAAGAATCTATAAATTTTTGATGAATATCGAGAGGAAGTTGGTTGTCTGTAATAATATCTGTGAATTCGTCTATTTGAGCGACACGAAATAATGACCATTTACCGTATTTACTACTATCAGCAAGCATAACAGAACGTGTAGCATTTGTTATTAGATCACGTTTTAGCCCAGCTTTTTCTTCTGTTGGTGTTGTAATTCCTTTTTCTAAACTCCAAGAGTTACAACTAATGAATGCGATATCAGGATAAATACTACGTAATAAAACGCGCCCATGCTCACCAATACAAGATTGGCTACTATCGTCAATTCGTCCACCAACAATTGTGACTTCAATTTGTTTGAATTCAGAAAGAAAAAGAGCAATATGGAGGTCAGAGGTGATAACACGCAGGGGCATATGAGTGAGCTCCCGCGCTAGCTCAAGCATGGTTGTTCCTGCGTCAAGTAAAACTGTGCTACCTGGTTCAATTAAACGGGCTGCTGTTTTCGCAATAGCCCGCTTTTCTCTTAGATTACGCTGGTTTTTTTCCGATGTAGTGGGCTGAACAGGAATGAAACGATTGAGGGTTACACCGCCATGTGTGCGAGAGATAACCCCAGTTTCATCAAGTTTAATGAGATCACGCCGGATAGTAGCCGCTGATACGGATAGTGCTTGTACTAGTTCCTCAACAGTGACGAGGTTATGCTGTTTAAGATACTCAAGTATTAAATCTAATCTATCCATTGTGCTCATTAGTTATACTACATTCATCGCAAGTTTAAGTGAGATGGCCATACTTTCAGGATTTGCTTTACCCGTCCAAGCAATATCAAATGCGGTACCGTGATCGGCTGATGTGCGCAAGAACGGAAGACCCGCAGTGATATTAACACCATCATAAAAACCTAATAATTTCAAAGGAATATGACCCTGGTCGTGATACATGGCAACGACAATGTCATATTGCCCTTGATAGGCTTGTAAAAATACAGTATCTGGAGGACAAGGGCCATAAACATCAATACCTTCAGACCTTACCTGTTCTATAGCTGGTTGTAAATATACGATTTCTTCATCACCAAATAAACCATTTTCCCCAGCATGAGGATTAACGCCTGCGATAGCAATACGCGGTTTTTCATAACCAACGCGTTTTAAAAAGTCTGATGCGATACGAGACACGGTTATGATACGCTCGCTATTTAATGTATCTAAAAATTTACGCAATGCAATATGTGTCGTGACATGGATGACTTTTAATTTTTCTGTATAAAGCACCATGGCATAATCTTTGGTATTGGTTAGCTGGGCAAGAAGTTCAGTGTGACCTGGGTAGTTGTGCCCAGCAAGGTGTAATGCTTCTTTATTTAAAGGTGCAGTAGCAATCGCTTTCACTTCGCCTGCGAGTGCTAGTTCAGTCGCACGTTTAATACAACGAAATGCTAAGTCACCAGCTTGAGCTTGGACCTTGCCCGCAATAAGCGCGCTAGGATCGGCTAAGGGTTCATCAATAATATTGATGGTATCCGCTGAAAATTGAGCTTCTTTGATATTTTGTATCACATTGATTTTTACCTGAGGAACTAACCTCGATTTAATTAATCGCTGCATTGTTGATGCACAACCGATAACAACGGCAGAGGCTCCTGCAAGTTCACCTTCTGCAAGGGATTTGACGATAATTTCTGGGCCAATACCAGCAGGATCTCCCATCGTAATAGCAACAACATTATTTTTCACAATAAATTTCCTCAATATATTTGATGGCTTCGCATAAAGTGGTTATTTGACCAAACCCTCCCGCTTTGGTGATCACGGGTAAATCATCAATTTCACTGTCAATAAAAGTGCCGCAAGGTATACATGGCATTACTTCAGATTGAATTCGATAACCTTTTGCTCCCAAAGTATTGGCAACCGCAATCGCAATATCTCCACCTGTTAAAAAAAGTCCCCCGATGCTGGAAACAGACAGCGTTTTTAAGGTCAGCAAACTAATAAAGTCGCTGATATTTTTTCCCAATTCATTACGTGTCATACCGTAGGTAGTGCATAGGTCATCAATATGATGCCTATCTTGCACATCTCGGCTGGTTCGTATGATGGTGTGTTTTTGTTGGTTTAATGTTTGACTAATTTCTTTGATGAGCGCAGCCATATAGTTATCTTGTGTAGTGGCTGCAAGTACTTGCGTTACATCAACATCAATAACACTGGCATCACAATGCGTTTGTGCATAGTTTACCTGTTCAATTGTTGCGCTGCTCATTGAGCCAGCGACAATAAATAACGGTAGCCCTTGCTTTTTATCCATGAAAATAATCTCAGGCAATGCATTTGCAAAGCCCGCAGCTCCAACGAGTAGGCAAGGGTGAGCTATTGAAAATACAGCCTTAGCAATTAGGGTTAGATCTTCATCATTTTCAGCATCCGTGACGATGATACTGGCTTGCGTTGGCTTTTGTGCTTGTAACCATGTTACGAATTGGCCTGAACGTATTTGGTCTAGATACACTTCAATAACAGGCAGGGTAGTCTGTTGATGGACGATAGTTTGGATGCGTGATGAAACTATTGGTGTTTTAGGGTCAGAAGCAAATTCAGTTTCAACAAGTGCTTTTCCATGAACGAGGCATTCACCATTTAACGTTACGCGTCCTGCCGCAGGAATAGCTGCGGCAACAATAGCAAATTTTAAGCCTGTTTCTGACATAATTGTCTCTATTTCTGCACCGATATTACCGCGAAATGTTGAGTCAATTTTTTTATAAATAACAGGTTTATCCTTCTGAGATAAAAAAGGTTTCAGGCTATTTCGTAGGTTTTCTGAAGCAACTTGTGCATTTAATGCACGACTTTCTGTATTAAGCACAACGACATCAGCAAACCAAGAATGTTTTTGTGTACTATCAAGAAGTATCTCTGTACGCGCATGCTTTTTAGCAAATTGAACACCGGTATCATTTGCCCCTGTAAAGTCATCCGCAATAACTAATAGCTTCATAAATAACTCCTTACTCTTCAGTTTGTTGGGGTTGTCTTGCTTGTTGACGTTTAGCAACCCAAGAGGTCAGGATAGGGGTTAGAATAGCGGTGGTAATCACGGATGCAGCAATCAATGGAGCCGCAGAAAGCGCGATAGCCTCTAAGGATGGGTCGGCTTGTGCGATAGCGAGTGGTGTTGCCACTGCATTTCCTGCGGTACTTGAGGCTGCAGCACCTGCTATACCAGAGCCTCCAACTAGACGGTCTGCTCGAATATTAAACCAGCCGCCAACAAACGTAGTCAGCGCACCGAGTAAAATACCCGCGAGCCCACCTTGTAATAGCATTTCTAAGTTGATCCCTGCGCCTAGTGCAAACGCGAAGAAAGGAATTAATATTGGTCCACCTTTTGTTAGAAAATCGCGCATATGTGGGTCTAGATTTCCTAAGATCATACCAACAATTAACGGAACAAGAACCGCAACTAATGCCATTAAAGGGATATTTGCCATACCAGCTGCGCCTAGCGCGATCATCGTAAAGAAGGGGCCATCATTAAGAGATAAAATTGAGATAGCACCAACGTCTCGTTTATTACCAAACTCCCCAACTAAAGCGGCATATAAACCACCATTTGAATTACTCATTGCTGCAATAATTGCAACACCAGTTAAACCAAAAATCCCTTCCATTCCAAAGAGATAATCGACTCCTAGGCCAAGAGCAATCGCAACGACTAATTTTGTTAAGGTAATTGTACCTCCTTGTAATAAAGCTTGAGGTGCTGCCTTGAAACTAATTCCTGCACCCATACAAAGCAAGAATGCGCCAATAAGAGCAGGGGCACCATTTTTAAATAGTGATGTCGTAAAGCCACCGATTTCGAGAGCTTGAGGAGCAAAGGTGTTGATTAGGGCACCAAGTACTAATGGCACAACCATCATGCCACCAGGTATACGTTCAATCGATTTTTTTATTTGCATGGTTTTCTCCGCCATGATTTATTTTAGTCACAATGATTATATTTAATCAATCAAAAACAACAGTGATCAAGATCGCAATAATCCCCTTTATTATTAATTGGCGTTACATGCTTAAAATTGCTGTTTTTTTTGGTTGAAAATAACGATTTGTTGATTTTAAGATGGGGTGAACGTCATCTCAACTGATTAAGGTGGTGATTATAAATAATCATTCATATGTTTTATGATTGAAAATAAGCAGTAATAATTTAAAAGGATAAAACTAGCTTTATAAAAAAATTATCTGTAATGACTTAGCAATACATTTTTACCAAGATAGAAACAGTAAATTTAGTGTTTTTAAATTTAGGATTATTAGACTTGTAGTTAGAAAGCAAGTAGTGACAATAGGCGCTTTATTATAATTATTATTTGATAGGGATTAACTCATGCAATTTAAATCAATGATTAAATTGGTTGTTGGCGCTGCATTACTACTAGTTATCGGCCTTGTAGGTATTAACTCATATACCATTGTCCAAGATGGTTCGGTTAAGGTAGGAACATTTTTAGGAAAGGTCGATCCAGTTGCTTATGATGCAGGTTTACATTTTCCAATTAACCCGTTTACAACGTTTGATACGTACTCAACAAAAGATATTCGTGTATCACTAAAAGAGCTAAGAGTACCTTCACAAGATAAACTAAAATCTATTGTTGATATTACGGTAATGCTTCAGTTTGATGGTTCTAAAGCTCCGGTATTACGTATTAATGGTGGTACAGAAAGTGAAGCTTTAGATAAATATGTACGCCAAAAATTGATTTCAACGATTTTGGAATTTGGTAAAGATGTTGCTAATGCGCAAGATCTTTATACAGCAGATACACAAAGAAAATTACAAGAATCTATTCGTGATGCTATTCAAGGGTATGCATCCCCTTATGGCTATACAATAAAAGAAATTATGATCCAAGATATTACTTTGCCTGAAGTTGTACAAGAGCAAGTGGTTAATACTAAAATGCGCCAAGAGCAAATTAACCAAGCAAAAGCAGAGGCAGAAAAAGAGCGTGAATTAGCTCAGAAAAAGGTTGTTATTGCTGAAGCGGAAAGAGAGTCTGCTGAACAACAAGCCATCGCTAGAGAACGTAATGCACAAGCAAGTTCATTTGCGATGCGCCAAGAAGCGGATGCAAAATTGTATGCTGCACAGAAAGAAGCTGAAGCTAATGCGATATTACAACGTACTATTACCCGTGAAATGATCAATTGGAAACAGTTAGAGATTGAACAAATTAAAGCTCACAAATATAAAGGTGAGGTGCCTAATATTGTGGTTGGTGCAGACTATGATGGCAAAATGATTATGGATATGCGTAATAGCCAGTAATTCTCATTAAAAGAATGACTATATTTACAACCTGTTCTATTAAGCTTGAAGTAACCACATAAAGTTGGGCACTTTTAGTCAATTGATTGTATAGCCTGATTTCGATATATAATCGGAATCAGGCTATTTAATATATAGAAGGGTACGTCCAATACTTTTGTTATGCTAAAAATAACTTATTTGCATGATTGGTGAAAATAATTCTGTTATTACCCAATATTCCTATAAATCAATTACAAGATGGTTTACCGGTACGATGATTTAGTGCACCATTATCAATAAGGAATTTTTGCATTTCTGGAAGATTATTTTTACATGCATAAGTTAATGCACTTTGGTCATAAGAAAACATGGTTACATCATCAGTCGTTGTACTTCGGTTAATATCTGCGCCTTGCGATAATAAGTATTTAACCGTTTCCATTCTATTATTACTTGCAGCTACCATGACTAATGTTTCACCATCACTTTCAATTTGCTGATTATTCAAGTCTACTTCGTCTTTCATTAGCTGATGGACTTTTTTTACAACATTGACATTATTACCGAGTACCGCGGATTTTAGTACGTTATATACGTCACCTGTATCGGTTGCCCAAAGATTAGCATTTTGGGATATAAGATAATCAACCATTGCTTCATCACCAATAAAGGCCGCCCATCCCAGAGCCGTTTGGTCTAAGCTACCGGTGTCTTTGGCTTCTATATCTTGCCCCTCAGTAACCATTTGTTTTACTTTGTCTAAATCTCCCTGCTTTACGGCATCAAACCATTCGGCATTGACGCCTTCACTAGGACTTTCATAGAAGACTCTCCAAGGTAAACGTTCTTTATTCGCTAGTTCGACCATCGTAGCGTAATCTGTTTTAAAATGCCTATATTTTAAAGGGTTATTATTATTAACAACTTGGGCTTGTGATACTGACCCAAAAGTAAGTAATGAAAAAGCAAATATAATTTTTTTAATATACATATTTAAACCTTATTAATATTTAGTTATTTATCAGTATTGAAAAATAAACGACACAAAGCAATACAAATCATACTTATTGTATTTTTATGCGGTTATTCCGATTTATTTTACTTGAATATATTAAATCTAAATTTTACCTCAAGGAACGATGACATAATCTGGAGCGGCGATAGCAAATAGCTCATTTTTTTCTAATTCAGGCGGGTATATCCACTTAGTATTTATTTCTTGTTTTATTTTTTTCCCTTCCTTTTTAATATAATGTATTTCTCTCTGCCAACCTTCGGTATAAAGAGCCCCCCAAGCCCCTAAATCAAGGCAGGTTACATATTTAGGCTGACTGTAAGGATGAAGAGGAAGCCCTAACAGTTCAGCGGCTGCATTATGCCCTGCAACACGGCCTAAACTTAGGGCATGTTGGCAAGTCATTAAATTATGATTTCCTTGATTATCAGTGGGAGCTTTGACAGTATCTCCTGCGACGAAAACATTTGAGACAGCTTGTGCGTGTAAATAATTATCCGAGATAATCCTATTACTAGCGTCACGTTCACCGCGAATCTGTTCCGTTAGAGAACTTGCTTTTACTCCTGTCGCTAATACGACAGTATTTGATTCTATGTACTCACCGTTTGACAGAGTAACTCCATCATGGCTTAGTGCTTCGACTCGTAATCCCGCGCGTAATTCAACGCCACATTCAATTAAAGCTTGTTGAATTACAGGAGAGATGTCTGCTCCCATTCCGGCTCCCACAGTGGGTTCTGAGTCAATTATAAATACTCGGCTCTTTGTAGATCCACCTAGAATTTTTTTCAGGCGTGTTGGCATTTCCGCGGCGCTTTCTATGCCTGTTAACCCTCCACCTACTACCACAACGGTGTTTCTAGCTAAAGTTTCCGGTTTGTTCTTTAGTGCTTGTAAATGTGTTTCAAGACGATGCGCAGCTTCTAATGAATCAACATCAAAGCCATACTTATCAAATCCAGGAACAGGAGGTACGTTTAATTGGCTACCCGTTGCCAGAATAAAGCGCTCATAAACTAGTGAAGTTTGGTTGCCATTAGCTAGATTAATGGTTAATAATTTTGCATCTGTATCGATATTTTGGATTTTACCTGCAATATATTCAACTCCGACGGCAGCTAGCTGCTTTGAAATATCTGGGGACATATTATCCAGCTTTGCTTCATATAAACGCGGTCGTATAGTGAGGTTAGGCCTTGGTGAAATTAAAATAACTTTGATGCTATTTTCTTTATTAGCTTGTGAAATTACCCGCATTGCTGAAATAGCAGCCCAAAAACCAGCAAAACCCGATCCTGCAATAACAATTTTAGCTGTCATTATTTAATTCCATTGAAGATTAACGTTAAATGCTCATTTGCAAATTTTAAATAATAAAATACCGCACCATTGAAGATGTTATTAATTAAATACAAATGATGTTAATTTATGTGACTATAGGATTATATGTTATGTTTTCCCACGACCTCCTTTATTTGAACGAACTGTTCTAGCCTCAATTTTTTGATCCATCCAGGAGTTTACATCTCTATAAAAGCTATTAGGCGCGATTTGACATAGACGCTGCGCCACATCAGCAAGGGTTTGGTTAGCTAATACATCTCTCATTGCATTTTCAGCTTGAAGAATGACTTTATGTACGGAGCAGGTACCAGAAATAGCCCATTGTGGTAGACCATTTTCTTCGAAAACAGCACAACGGCGCCGTATTTCCTGGCACTCGAAAAGAGGTTTATAGCCTTCTATTGCATCAATTATAGATAGAAATGTAATTTTTTCAGGAGGCAATGCCAATCGATATCCACCTCTAATTCCCTCATTCGAACTCACGATCCCAGCCTTTTCTAACCGAGGCAAAATTTTTGCTAGAAAACTTGGAGAGATGCCTTGTAACTCTGCAAGTTCTCTACTGCTAAGAGAGCGTTCGGGATTATCAACAAACCAAAGTAGACAATGGATACCATATTCAACACTGACAGTAATGTGTGCCATTTATTTAAAGTTCCTAAGCATCTATTTATAAACAAGGACAATACAGGTCTCCGTTTTAATTGTCAATAGAACTAAGATAAGGTTAGTCCGCGTTATTAATGTAAGCTGCAACAAGTTGCATTATGGCATTTGATAAATAGAGCTATGGGGCTACAAGCGCTGTCCTTTGTCGTACATATTTCTATGTATGATCCTTAGTTAGAGGCGCTTCATCTTAAGATTGAACGAATTTTTATTGATATATTGAATGAAAATCTAAATGCGGTTTGGTTTTTGCTGATCTTTTTTGCTATCTGTTCAAATATTCTTATTGGTTACAATATACGCGGAACAAAAGGGAAAAATTGGTTGATACTCATATTGCCATCATTAACCACGTTAGCACTATTTATGATTGCGGAAATTGATGTTCCCGGAGAAGGTATGATCCACGTAACACCGGATGATTTAATTATGCTACAGGAGTTTTTATTTAGAGATGGGGCTTGGCTGGGAAAGTAGGGTAACCGCAAACAACTCCCCACTCGCAAATTTGCGATGGGGAGTCTTACCTTAGCGAACTATAATGCCTAATAAAATTCCGATTGCGCCAAAGTCAGCGTCACTGAATGTCGTATTAGCAATACCAATATCCCCAAGAACAGGTAATAGGAATACAGGTAGGAAGGTAATTAGTAATCCTTGAGCAAATGCACCCAAGATAGCCCCACGACGACCGCCTGTTGCATTACCAAAAACACCTGCAGCAGCACCCACGAAGAAATGCGGTACAACGCCTGGAATAATCACCGTCATATTTAATGCATACAGAACGAACATTCCCAAAACACCAGCAGCGAAACTACTTAAAAAACCGACTAACACCGCGTTTGGTGCATATGGGAAGACAACAGGGCAGTCTAAAGCCGGTTTTGCGTTAGGGACTAATTTGTCAGAGATACCTTTAAACGCAGGAACAATTTCTGCAATAACCATGCGCACACCTTGCAGAATAATATATACACCGGCAGCAAATGTAATGGATTGCATCAATGAGAACATGAACCAATTCTTGCCACCACTGACTTCGCGAACGAAATCACCGCCGGCAAATAAGCATGTAATGATAAAAATAATGAACATGGTGAAAGAGATAGCGACAGGAGTATCTCTTAAAAACAGCAAGCTTTTCGGGACATTCATATCTTCTGTTGAATGTTCTTTGTTACCGAACTTGCTACCAATGAACCCAGCTAAAACATAAGAAATCGTTGAGAAATGACCAATCGCAACGTCATCTGAACCCGTCACTTTTTTCATATAAGGGTGGGCAATTGCAGGGAAAAATACCATACAAAAGCCAACAATTAATGAACCAACAGTCACTAATAGGGTTCCTTCCATTCCTGCGGTAGCTAAGATAACCGCAATCATCATGGACATGAATAAAGTATGGTGCCCTGTAAGGAAAATAAATTTCCAGGGTGTTAAGCGAGCAATCAAGATATTGATTAGCATCGCAAAGAACATAATCATTGCCATTTCACGGCCGAAGCTTTTTTGTGCGATAGACACGATAGCTTCGTTATTTGGAACAACGCCGTTAATACCAAAGGCATGTTGGAAAATGGCTGAGAAATCGCCTAGCGAGCTGACGACTAAGCCTGCACCAGCACCTAAGATCACAAAACCCATGATGGTTTTGATGGTGCCTTTAATACATTCAGTTACTGGTTTTTTCTGCGCGATCAAACCAATAAGTGCGATTAAACCTACAAGAATGGCTGGCTCAGATAAAACATCCTGCATCAGAAAACGAAAAAATGACATAGTGCCTCCGCTTACATTGCACCAAGTTTTTGTAAAGCAACAGTCAGGCGCTCTTTCATTGCAACTTTATCAATCATATTTTCCAGAGCAACGATTTCACCACCAACTTGTTGAGCAACTAATTGTTCTGCAATATCGCTTGTACCAACAAAGATATCGCTTACGGTGCCTTTTGCGGAACCTAAATCCACATGGTCAACATCTGCACTGACTTGCAGATCTTTTAAAATATTCTTAATGCTCATTTCCATCATTAAGCTTGTGCCCAAGCCATTTCCACAAACAACAGTAATTTTCATAATATTTACCTTAATATCTAATTATTCATATTTAGCGATGATTTTAAGAATGTCATCTACGTTTTCTGATTGCATGATGCTGTCAATATCTTCTTGATTATCAAAAAGTTCAGCTAATTTTGCGATGGCGCCGATATGACTATTGCTATCGGTTGCTGCGAGTACAATTAATAATTTGATTGGGTCATTGCCCTCAGAACCAAATTCAACCCCTTGTTTAAGAACGGTTAAACCAAGGGATAATTGGTTCACGCCATCTTCAGGGCGTGCGTGAGGCATGGCAATTCCTGGACCTAATACATAATAAGGACCGATTTTTTCGTGCGATTGAATTATTGCATCAACATATCTCGGTTCAATGAGTTTATTATTAATTAATGGGTTACAGGCGATTTTTATCGCTTCTTGCCAATCACTGGCTCTGTCGACGACTTGAATGACGTTAGGGGTCAGTAATGTCGTTAGCATCGGGTTGCTCCTGGTAGAGTGAAATTATTATCTTTGTAATGGTTGAATGAATAGTAGTGTTCTATGGTAGCGCTATCTAGCTGAATCTTTCATTTTCGTGATAGCGCTATCATTTTAAGAAAATATAGCGAACAAAAACAAAATGAGTACACTTGTCGGCTGATTAACAAATTCAACCTGTGGTAAGTTAATCTGAGCTGGTGATTTTTAGTGTTTCTTTAGATTTCAGAGAACCATATTGGCTATTTTTAGCTCATTTAATCTAGAACACGAAAAAAGCAAAAAAAACACGCTTGATTCGAATGAAAATTGTCCATTGAAGATCAACAACCTTAGGGTTAATAATGAGTTTAGGCTAAGTAAAAGTATTACATGCAAAAAATACGAAAAAGAAAAAATACAGGGCGAGTCACGTTGCAGGATGTCGCAAAATTTGCAGGCGTTGGGTCCATGACGGTCTCTCGAGCTCTGCGTACACCTGAATTAGTATCCGACAAATTACGTGAAAAAATTAATGCTGCGGTTGAAGAACTTGGTTATATACCTAATTCTGCGGCAGGTATTTTGGCTTCTGGTCAAAGCCGTACTGTTGCTGTTTTAATTCCGTCTCTGCGTGATAATGCCAGTTCAGTTTTTCTGCAATCTTTACAAGAAGCGCTGAACAAAAATAATTATCAAGTTGTTATTGGTAGCCATGATTACCAGCAAAAAAAAGAGTCTGAAGTTTTATCGACACTATTACAGAGTAACCCCGCGGCATTGATTATTTTTGGGGCAATAAATTCAGAAAGTGTGTCTAATTATCTAAAGAATTTAGATATTCCAGTTGTCAGTGTTGCAGGGGAGTCGAACCATCCAGTCACGTTGAATATCAAGAGTAACGTTGGTGATGCGGTTAATTTTTTAACTAACTATATGTTACAAAAAGGGTATAAGAAGATAGGCTATATTGGCGCTCAAATGGACAGTAAAATGCAAAGCCAACAATTAAGTGGCTGGAACCGAGCGATGCTGACGTATAACCAAAGTGCAGATCAAAGTATTACAACGCCGTATGTTGCAACGATGGATTTTGGTCGTCAGGCAATTAGTGAGATGTTGACCCGCCAACCAGAGCTTGAAGCTGTGATTTGCAGCCATGAAATGATTGCGCTTGGCGTCATTTTTGAGTGCCAGAGACGTTTAATTCAGATACCTAAAATGTTAGCGATCGCTTGTGTTGAAGGTTCTTCAAATTGTGATCACATTCATCCATCACTGACTTCCGTGCGGATTGATTACAGTAAAATGGCTCGAGAAACAGCGAAAAGACTACAAAAATGGCTTGCTGATGTCGATTGTGATTTTGTTGAACGTAAAGAAGGAGTTGTTTTTCCGTATAAATTTGAAGCAAGACAAAGTGCGTAAAATTTAATTTATTGTTATTAATCACGTTTTATTGAATATCTTGCTTGTCCTTAGTGAATAATAGTGCGGTAACTCACTATTTTGTATAAACAATGGTGGTTTTTTTTTCTCTCGAAATAAGATTGTCGACTTGGTCACTACATCTTTTTTATTCTCTGTTAATGTATGAAAACTGCAAGTTAATGAATTCAGCTTAGCTAGAATTTTATTCAACACTTGCACTATTTTGTCATATTAGATATTCACAGGGGAAAAACAATGAAATTACTAAAAACAGTTATTTCCACTACAATTTTAGTTTCTTGCGGTGCGATGGCATCGATGACGGGTTCTGAAGTTTTAAAAGTACAGGATGGAGGAACGCCGAATAAAGCTTACACTTCAAACAAACCGACAATTAAAGTTGCAACCTATAACATTGGTAAAAATGAGTTGGCATCAGATGTCAGTAATCTCGATGGATTGAATAAGGCGATTGCGAAAATAGATGCTGATGTGATTGTTTTAACAGAAATTGATAATAAAACAGCCCGCAGTAAAAAAGTTCACCAGTTAGAAGAAATAGCTAAAGCCAATAAGATGGATTTTGCTTTTGGTAAGGCATTGGATTTTGATGGTGGAGAATATGGTGTAGGAATTTTATCAAAATATAAAATCGATAAATCTAAAGTAATTAATTTACCTTCGGGTGATGCTGAACAACGTGTTGTATTAATATCCCAGATATCAAAACCAGGTTTTGATGCGCCAATTATAGTGATGGGAACGCACCTTGATTGGCAGAAAGATCCAACCATTCGCATTGGACAGGTTCGCCATATTTTAGATGCAAGTATTGGGGATACGGATACGGGATTTGATAATATTGCGGCATCAATAAAAATATTAGCAGGGGATTTTAATTCAACAGCGAATGAACAGCCTATCCAAGAAATTCGTTATATGTGGAACCCAGTTGAATTTAAAGGTATTGATTACCGTAGCTGGCCAGCGGTAAACCCAGCGATAGATATTGACCATATTTTTACATTTAAAGGCCAAGTTTGGGATGTGAAAAATATGGAAATCCCAACAGATAGCAAAGAGTTTCAATGGTCAAGTGTTAGCGACCACCTACCTATAATTGCTGAATTAGAGCTACAAGAGCAATAGAAGTTTAACAGAAAAATTATCGATAAAAGGCCTCATTTAGTTTGTAGGCCTTTTCAACTGTAAATGCTAACTTAATTGGCTAGCAATTTTTTCCTTTCAATATACCGTTTTTCGGCTACTTCCAAATAAGACTCAACTGTTGAGTATATTTGCTGACTCTGTTCGGCTAATTGTTGCGATGCATCTAATGTTGCATCTGTCTGCTGCTTAAATACGGTAAGAAAATCTTGAATGCTATCGAAATGGCCTGCGACGTTAGCATAGTAAAATTGGTATACATAAGACTCCTGAGAGTGGCTTAGCTCTGTGTTGTTTTTGATGTTATTAGTTGCAAGTAATAGTAATTGAATATTTGTCATGGTTTACCCTTTTCTTTGGAAAACAATGCTACATGAGATAAAAAAAATATTTTGTCAAATTTGGCCGGATAATTTTATGTATTGGCTAAAAGAAGCAATTTTTACTAGGAATATTCTGTAATTTAGGTTGGTGGTATATATCAAAAATTGGATAAAAGAAGATATATAGAGAAGTTTAATTGTAAATTACTATATGGATATTGTTAAATATTCTTATGTATTTTGAGGTTGACTATTGATGTTAACTGTTTGGTATCATAACATTAACATTTCATTAATTAACTCTTTGTTTGTTTTTATCTTATTAATCAATTTGTTGTGCGTTATTGCGCTTAAGGTGGAAGCGATAACTCGGCTAATTTAGTTTGAAAAAAGAGATTAATGAACAATAGGTTAAAAATTAAGATGGCAAATGGCATGAATTAATGTATTTTTTATATCAAGTTGAATTTTAAATATTTTTTGTTTTTTAATGGTGAGATCTAGCAAGGATGGCTTATTTGAAAATAACGAATATATTATAATTTAATTTTAATTTACGCTTATATTGAGTTTAAATACTCACAAAGTGAGTTAATTAACATTTAGACATGGCTATTATTAAATTGAATTGTTTTATTACATATTTGGGTTTATTTTTGTTAAGCTATAATGAACAATTAAGGCTTATTATTGTTTCTGTGTTTTGGTAAATGAAACTTCTCTAGTTAAAAAAATACAAATTGAAACAGTTAATGTTTCAAGTACTATTTATATTCTTAGTTTAATACTGGTATACTTACTCATGTGATGTGTAAAATAAAGTATAAATACGAACAGACTTTATAAATTTAATTGTGTTTATTTGCGCTGTTTGTGATGGTTATCGGAGATAGTAATTAGAAAAAACAAGCTATCTAATAAGGTATTCTTATATAGATAAGGCTGGATATTATTAAAATAATTATTATTTACTTACAATTGGCTAATGATAACTACTTAAGTGTATTTTTGGGCGGGGTGATTAGGTCATCCAGGTCAATTGGCTTGTTATTGAATAAATGAGAGCTTAAGAATATGAATATTATAAAGTTGCTCACAATTTTATTGTTAACTGGGGGCTCTTTTATTTTAGGGGTGACATTGAACTATTCCCCTACACCTGATCTTGTGAAAATGGCAAAAAGTAGTGTTGAAGACTATTTATCTTTCCCTGAATCCGCTTCATTTAAAAATGTGAAATATAATTTTATTCGCCAAACTGCGGATAAGGGTGATTTAGGCTACGTTTGTGGTGAAGTGTTTCGGGTTAAGAATGCAAGATTAGAAGGGTATAAAAAATTCATTGTGAAAGCCTATAGTGATAAACAAGGGAAGGTATCCTTGTCAATTCCTATGGTTGAGGGAGATTACGATTTAATGCCAAAAGAAATGGTTGATTCGTTATGGGCAAGATATTGTTTTTAAAACTGAGTGATAGCGTATGCCTTTTATTAAATTAAACGCAATAGGTAATACGAATCCTAAATAAAGAAAGCCGTAAGCCGGCTTTCTTTAGTATAAATATGACTCAACGTCATATTAGCGTGATTAGCCTTTTAATTCTCTAGCACATTGCTGTAAATGCAAGAAAGAGGTAAATCTTGTATCGTGGCGTGCTTTATAAGCTTCATTGGCTTGGTAGGTGAGGTCAATTGCACTAAATTGGTCCATGGCTTGTGCAACATCGTCACAGACTTTTCCTGCAACTGCACCGAGGATAGCTGAACCGAGTAAAACAGGCTCACTGGCTTGTGTTGAAATCACAGGGACACCGCACGCATCCGCAAGTAATTGGCGGATCAACGGGTGTTGGCCAGCACCTCCACTGACGACAATATTTTCAATAACTGCACCGGATTTTGCTTGTGCTTCAATGATTTGTCGTAACCCATAGCCAATGCCACACACACCAGCAACATAGAAAGAAAGTAAATTTTCCATGCTGTTATCCATGGTTAAGCCAGCAATGACGGCTCTGGCATGAGGGTCAGCAAAAGGTGCTCGATTTCCTAAAAACTCAGGGACAACATGTATTTTTTCAGCTAGCTCAACAGACTGCGATGGTGACGATGCTTTTTCTAATACTAAATCCGCTAACATAACAGGCAAGGGTTTACCTTGTTCTTTTGCAGTGAGTTTTGCTTGTGCTGAAGCGGGGTGCAAGGAAAGTAACTGGTCAATTGCAGCACCTGCCGCACTTTGGCCACCTTCATTTAGCCACATACCTGGCACCATTGCACTGAAATAAGGCCCCCATACACCGGGTATAAATACGGGTTCTTTGGTGGTCGTCATCGTGCATGAAGATGTACCAAATACGTAGGCCATATTAGCGGTTGCATCGCCATTAACACCAACGGTACCAATACCGCCAGCATGAGCATCTATCATACCTGCGGCGACAGGAGTTCCTGCTAGTAAGCCCATTTGCTGAGCTGCGGTTTCCGTCAAGCCTTCACCACAAGGCGTTCCTGGCTCGACAATAAGCTGCCCAATACGCGCGAAATTTTCATCTGCGAGTTCAGATAACCCAATTTGTTGAAAGTAATCTGCATCCCAGCGCTTTTCATGGGCTAGATATGTCCACTTACAGGTTACCGTACAGGTTGAACGAGCCAAAGAATTAGTCGATTTCCAAGTTAAAAAATCGGCTAAATCAAAAAATTGCCATGCATTATCATAGGATTGACGTAAATTTTCTTTTAGCCATAAAATCTTAGGCGTTTCCATTTCAGGCGAAATTTTACCGCCAACATAGTTTAAAACCGGATGTTTTAATTGATTAATACGTTCAGCTTGCTCTGTCGCGCGGTGATCCATCCACACAATAATATTGCGCTCAGGGTCATTCGATGGGCTAACTGTAATTGGTTGTGTATCTGTTCCGATGACAACTAGTGAACAGGTTGCATCAAAACCAATACCAGTCACTTGTTGTGGTTTTGCTTTTGATGATGCCATTGCGTGTTTGACACAATAACAAACCGCTTCCCAAATTTCGTTACTTGATTGCTCCGCGAAATTGGCGTTGTCACGAAATAGTGTAATATCATGTTTGGCAGACGCTAACATATTGCCAGACATATCAAAGACACCTGCGCGTGCACTGCCTGTGCCAACATCGATACCAATAACGACTTTATCGTTATCTTTTAATGGTGCATGTGAATTATTCATTTTCCCTCCAAGGTGCTAACTGCAATGAATTGCGAGATGACAAGTTAGAGATCAACACTGTTAGGCACAATAACAAGGTCACGAATAGTGACATTACGTGGGCGAGTTAACATAAATAATACCGCTTCAGCCACTTCAATTGGTTGCATTAAGCTACCATTTGCTAAGGCTTCTTCCATTTTTTCTTTTGGCCAATCATCAAGTAAGGCAGTAACCACAGGGCCGGGTAATACCGCACCAACACGCACACCATGCTCAGAGACTTGACGGCGTGTTGAATGGACGAAGGCTTGAACAGCAAATTTTGATGCGGTGTAAATCGGTTCCCAAATCACAGGAACAACACCTGCAATTGAACTGGTGAATAACACATCGCCTGATTTTTGAGCAATAAAATGAGGTAATACCGCGCGAACACAACGGAAAGCTGCATTAATATTTAAATTTAAAACTTTATCCCATACATCAGGGTCACCTTCAGCAACGGGGCCGCCAATATAGGCACCAGCGTTAGCATGGAAAATGTCTAAACCGCCTGCTTTTTGTAAAATGGCATCTAACATTCCATCAACTTGTTCCGGTTTCATTAAATCGATAACTAATGGAATTGCATTTTCACCTAATTCTTCAACAAGTTGGTTTAATCGCTCTTCTGCGCGGTCAATTAGAACGACTTTTGCACCTGCTTTGATCAGTGTGCGTGCACATTCAAGCCCAATACCTGAGGCAGCTCCGGTAATTGCTGCGACTTTGTTTTCAATAGAAATGGCCATAATTTACTCCAATCGGATATTTTAGCGAAATGTAAGAATGAAAAGCGCCTGAAATTAATGAAACAGCAATGAGTCACGGGGATGGATAGGTGGCTACATGCGATGGGTTGATAGTATTTATTTTGCAGTATATCAACTCATGCATCATCAATTTCAATATTGCTCAATCGATGTAGCAGTATTGCGACTTTTCGACTTTGGTGTCAAGCTAGTAAAAAATGGAGATGAGAATCTGTGACAAAGATCAGACAGAATAAGAAAACAACGATCTATGACCTTGCTGAATTAGCAGGGGTTTCAGCGAGTGCAGTGAGTGCAATACTCAATGGTAATTGGCAAAAAAGGCGAATTAGCGCACAACTTGCTGAAAAAGTGATCCGCATCGCCGAAGAACAAAATTATGCAGTCAATAAGCAAGCCAGCTTATTGCGCAGTAATAAATCCAAAATAATCGGTATGTTAGTTCCGAAGTATGACAACCGCTATTTTGGTTCTATTGTCGAACATTTTGAGGAAATGGCGCGTGAAAGAGGGGTATTTCCTATCATTACCTGCACGCGGCGTGACCCTGAATTAGAAATAGAAGCCGCACGTGCAATGATTTCTTATCAGGTTGATTGGTTGGTTTCAACAGGGGCAACCAATCCGGATAAAATCACTGAAATTTGCCAAGCTTCCGGTGTCTCAACCTTGAATTTAGACTTACCAGGCTTGTTGGCGCCTTCTGTTATTTCAGACAACTATCTTGGTGCAAAAAATTTAACACAACGTATTTTAAGCAAAAATAAATCTCAGACATCAACACATGAAGCTTTAATTTTTATTGGTGGTCGTGAACATGACCACAATACACGAGAACGTATTCGTGGGTTTATTGATGCACATAATGAAAAAGGTATCACAGTTCCACAAGAAAATATCTTGGCCTGCGGTTATGCTCCCGAAAAAGCGGAAAAAGCACTTTCACGATTTTTTGAACAGAATAATGAAGATCCACAGAAAATAGTGAAATGTGGTTTATTTATTAATTCAACTATTTCATTAGAAGGGGTTATTGATTGGTTAGGTAAAAAAGGCTATATCGGTTCGCGTCAACCTCATTTAGGCTGTTTTGACTGGGACCCTTTTGTTGCACTATTAGGTAATGACATCGAAATGGTTAAACAGGATGTGCCAACGATGCTAAATCATATTTTTAAGTTGATAGATAATGAAAATAGCAAAGCACAGTTAATTGAAGTATTACCTGTGGGCGTGGTTAAAGAGTGATGTTAAGTAAGTGCCGCTTATCGTTGATGATAAATAAGCGGCGGAAGGTTATTATTTATTCAGTGTGGTAACCAATAATTGATGGCGTTGGTTATAGAATTTTGTATAAGTCATATACCCAGCCAGTATGGTTGAAAGGCTTGCGGTACCTAACAGCATAAAAGTCACCATAATCTGGTATTTAACTGCTTGTAACGGGTCAACTCCAGCAAAAATCAGGCCAGACATCATACCCGGTAAGCTGACAATTCCTACTGTTTTGGCTGAATCCACCGTTGGGATTAATGATGCTCGGATACTGTCGCGAATAATAGCAGCAGAAGCAATTTTTGGGGTTGCCCCTAAACTTAACATTTCTTGAATTTGTTGTTGTTGGCTTGAAAACCGTTGGCCGAGGTTATTAAAGCATAATCCTACTGCAATCATGGCATTACCTGCAATCATTCCAGTGATAGGAATTACCTGCATGGGTGTAAATGCGATGGCGTTAGTTAATATTAAGATTAACAATGTAAGAAATGTACCAGAGGTAATGGCAATTAATGCGGTAACATAAATTTTATCAATATATTTGCTTCTTTTCTTAGCGTTCCAGGCGGCATTGACGCAAATAAACATCACCAAGGCAATCGTGAGCAATTCGTGATCAACATTAAAAATATATTTTAGAATGTAGCCAGCGATCAATAGTTGAATAATCGCTCGGCAAGTACTCCAGATAATATCTTTTTCAAGGGACAGTTTTTCTTTATGACTAATAAAAATAGCCACAAGGACTAACAGGATAGAAAAGGTTAATGATTCATTGGAAATAGTTGGTTGATGCACAGTGATATCCTATGATTCGTTGTGATGAACAGGAAGGGTAATAACTTCATTGGTATGAGCGATTTCATCTTGATCATGGGTTACCCATAACACGCCTATTTTTTTGTCACTCGTTAAATGATGGATAAATTCATTCACTATAATTTTGTTTTCTTCATCTAGGGCACTGGTGATTTCATCTAACAGTAAGACTTGTGGAAGAAATTGTAAGTTTCTAATAAGAGAAATACGCTGTTTTTCTCCACCGGAGAGTTCGTTGATCCCTTTATCTAAAATAGATTCATGCAGAGAAAATTGATGCAAATCACTGATGACTTTCTCTTTATTAAGCGGCAATTTTCGAATTTGATAGGGAAAAACGAGGTTGTCATACACGGTTTGTCCAAATAAGGTGGGCGTTTGAGTGCAGTATGAAACTTGCTGCCGATAAGTTTCTGGTGAGATGGTATTGATATCTTTCCCTTGAAACTGAATAGTTCCTTGAGTTGGTGAAATTAACGAGGCGATTATTTTTAATAAAGTACTTTTACCGCAGCCAGAAGGTCCTGTAATCAGTTTGAAGTCACCTGCCTGTAAGTTAATCTGCACATTATCAAGAATTGTTTTTTCCTCAATGCTATACCCAATGTTATTAAGTTGTAGTAGTAAGTTACTTTCTTCCATATTATCAATAACCTATAAATTAAATGTGCAGTATTTAGTGTGAATGATATTCATTTCAATATCTTACTCAATAACCCAGTGCTGATATTGTTTAATATCAATTTAGATATAACTAATATTATGCGCCAATTAACCGAAAATTTATAGGGGAATGAAAAAATGTATTTTTACGGAGCAGTTACAACATAGAGGGGTTTTTAGAAGATTTTTACAGTTAAAGATAAAGTACAAATATTCATTTAGATTATTATTTTGAACATATGCCCATTCGGAATTTAGTGAGGTATTTAATTTGAGAGATATCTCTTTTTTTTACATGAATAATATAGAACTTAATCGGCAATAATATTATATTAATAATACCAAGTAATTTAATCTTCGTTTAATATTTTGCTGTCTGTCTAAGACAGCACTATATTTATTTCATCTATATATTCAATATCACATCATGATGTTAAGGAATTAAAATGAAAAAATTTAGTGGCTATAACACCAACTTTTCACTTGATGGTAAGGTCGCTTTAATTACCGGGGGAGCAGCAGGTATTGGGTTGGCGATTGCTCAACTGTATGTTGAAAAAGGGGCTAAAGTTGCCCTAATCGATAAGTCAGATAACGTAATAACGACTGCAGAGAAATTAGGCAATTCAATTGGTATTCAATGTGATATCACAAATTCTACGGCGGTTTCTCAGATGGTAGAACATGTCATTGAGCATTATGGTCGGCTAGATATTGTCGTCAATAGTGCTGGAATTGTAGCACTGGCTCCCGCTGAAAATTTAAGTGAATCCGATTGGGACTTAACCATGAACGTGAACTTAAAAGGGACTTTTTTGGTTTGCCAAGCTGCGGGTAATGTTATGATTAATAATGGAAAAGGAAAAATTATTAATATGGCATCTCAAGCGGGGGTGATTGCCTTAGACCAGCATGCGGCCTATTGTGCGAGTAAAGCGGCAATTATTGGTTTAACCCAAGTATTAGCACTGGAGTGGAGCCCGAAAGGCATACAAACTAACGCCATTTCACCAACCATTGTCATGACAGAATTAGGTAAAAAAGCGTGGGAAGGTGAAAAAGGAGATGAAATGAAAGGAAAAATCCCTGCAAGGCGCTTTGCCGAACCTTCTGAAATTGCGGCATGTGCGCTATTTTTGGCCAGCGATGCATCTGATATGATTACAGGTCATAATTTAGTGATTGATGGTGGCTACAGTATCCAATAATGATATTAAATCAATAATAAAAAAAGCGAGTATAATTAGATATTCGCTTTTTTATTTTGCATGATTTTATTTAAATAAAAAATAAGCCAAATAACATAGGTATTATTTGGCTTGTAATAGGGAATTACAAAGTAGGATAACAGATATTAATTATTGCTATATCAATTAATCATTAGGTTTTAATAATGAAAGCGACATAGTAATAAGTTTTTCTACGGTGAAACCGAAATGTTTAAATAATTGGTCCGCAGGAGCAGACTCACCAAAGCTATTCATACCCATAACTAACCCATCAATTCCTACGTATTTACGCCAGTAATCACTAATACTGGCTTCTATCGCAATGCGATGGCGAATGTGATTGGGTAAAACACGCTGCTGGTATTCTAAGGGTTGTTGGTCGAAGGTATCTGTTGATGGCATCGAAATGACATTCACATTAAAACCTTGTTCTGTCAGTTGTTTCCATGCTTCAACCGCTAACGTGACTTCAGAGCCTGTCGCAATTAATAGTAATTCAGGGGCTTCACTATTACTGCGTAAAATATATCCGCCTCGAGCGATATTGGTGAGCTGTTCGGGAGTGCGCGAATACTGTATTAGGTTTTGACGGGATAACACAAGTGCTGTTGGGTTCTGTTGATGAATGATAGCCTGCTTCCAAGCCACGGCGGTTTCTACTTGGCAACAAGGGCGCCATACTGACAAATTAGGTGTTGCACGTAGTGACACAAGTTGCTCAACAGGTTGATGTGTTGGGCCATCTTCACCTAAGCCAATTGAATCATGGGTATAAATAAGCACTTGCGGTAATTTCATTAATGAGGCCATTCTCACGGCATTTTGTGCATATTCCGAGAACATCAAAAAGGTTGCCGTGTAAGGGCGGAAACCGCCGTGTAATGCAATCCCATTTGCGATGGCGGTCATACCGAATTCTCTGACACCATAATGAATATAGTTGCCAGCAGGTTGTTTATTAATCGGCAGTGAACCAGACCAATAGGTAAGGTTGCTTGGGGCTAAGTCTGCGGAACCCCCGATTAACTCAGGTAAAATAGGGCCAATAATATTTAAGGTATTTTGTGATGCTTTACGTGTAGCTATCGTTGCAGGGTTATCATTTAATTTTTGAATAAAATTATCAATGATATCTGTAAATTTTTCAGGGAGTTGATTAGATAATCGTTGAGTTAGCTGCTCAGCGAGTTCTGGGTATTGTTTTGTGTATTCTCGTAATGCTTGTTCCCAACGTAATTGTTGCTCAGCACCACGTTCTAGGGCATTCCAAGGTTCATATATGTCATCAGGGATCACAAAAGGAGGGTACTCCCAACCCAGTTGTTGGCGAGTCAGAGCTATTTCATCTTGTCCGAGTGGCGCGCCATGAGAATCCGCTGTACCTGCTTTATTAGGAGAACCGTAACCAATTGTGGTTCTACACATAATGAGTGTTGGTTTCGTAGTTTGTTGGTGAGCTTGTTCAATGGCCGCTTTGATTGCGGGTCTAGAATGGCCATCGACTTGGCGAATAACATGCCAACCATAGGCTTCAAAACGCTTTGCTGTATTATCAGTAAACCAACCTTGCGTGTTACCATCAATAGAAATGCGGTTGTCATCATAAAATGCAATGAGCTTATTGAGTTTTAACGTTCCCGCTAATGAGCACACTTCATGGGAAATCCCTTCCATTAAACAGCCATCACCTAAAAATGTGTAGGTATAGTGGTCGACAACGGGGAAACCAGAGCGATTAAATGTAGCTGCTAGGGTTTTTTCTGCGATTGCCATACCAACCGCATTGGCGATGCCTTGCCCCAGCGGGCCTGTTGTGGTTTCAACACCGGGGGTATAGCCTAATTCGGGGTGACCCGGTGTTTTGGAATGGAGTTGTCGGAATTGTTTTAAATCATCAATGGATAACTCATAGCCTGTTAAATGAAGCAAGCTATAGAGCAGCATTGAGGCATGGCCGTTTGATAATACAAAGCGGTCACGGTTAGGCCAATGCGGGTCCGCGGGGTTGTGCTGTAAATAATCTCGCCAAAGAACTTCAGCAATATCAGCCATTCCCATTGGGGCTCCGGGGTGGCCTGAATTAGCTTGTTGTACGGCATCTATTGAAAGAAATCGAATGGCATTGGCTAATTTATTTTGTGGTTGAGTGGACATTACAAAGCTCCCAAAGTAAAAGCGCCTAAAGTAAAACTAACGTTCCCCATTTTCATACTCACTGATTCGAGCCACTTTTGGTGCCGAACGTCCTCCTTCATAATGGGAAGCCAGCCATGTATCAATAATGCTTTTTGCTAATTCAGGGCCAATTACTCGTGCACCAAAGGTAATAATTTGTGCGTCATTACTTTTTTGAGCTCGTTCAGCGGAGTATGTGTCATGGCACAGTGCTGCACGAATTCCCGTGACTTTATTGGCAACAATGGACATACCAATTCCGGTACCACAAATTAAAATACCGCGCTGGTGCTTGCCTTGTACGATCGCAGTGGCAACCGCATGGGCAACATCAGGGTACATTTCGTCTGCAACCCCAGTGTTTAAACAGTAATCAGTCACTTCAATGTTTAGTTCTGCTAAGTGAGCTTTAATCAAATCTTTCATTTCAAATGCAGCGTCATCCGCGCCAATAGCAATAGATAGCATGATAGAGATCCTTATTGTTGAACAAAAGTTCATAAACCAATCAAATGTACTATTTAGAAAATAGGATCTTATGAACAAATAATCAATAGTTGAACATATGTTTTTATTTTTATGATGATGAATTCTGTGATCTACAGCTTTAAATTTAATTTTTTTTGCAAAAAAGGTAAAAAACAGTCGTTTTAAGGCGATTTTATGAGAATTTTTGCACTGAATCACACTTTGACACTCTCACTATGGGCAAGGATGAAGAAAAGAAGGTATGGTTAATTTGTATCTTCATTGAACTTATGTTCATTTTACAAACCGCCGAGGATAGAACTATGTGTGAACACTGTGATTCAAAAGCAACGATGAGCGCAGGCATTCCAGAAAAAATGAAAGCCGTGGTTGCTTATGCACCAAAAGACTACCGTTTAGAAACTGTCGATGTCCCTAAAATTAGTGAAGAAGAAATTTTGGTTCGCGTAGAGGCTTGTGGCATCTGTGCGGGTGATGTGAAAGCTTTTGAGGGTGCCCCTAGTTTTTGGGGAGATGCAGAACAGCCCGCTTATATCAAGGCGCCAATGATCCCTGGGCACGAATTTATTGGCCATGTCGTAGGCTTTGGGGCAAAAGTGGAAGGTTTTGCATTAGGTGATCGTGTTATTTCTGAACAAATCGTACCTTGTTGGGAATGCCGTTTCTGTAAACGCGGCGAATACTGGATGTGTGAAAAACATGACTTGTATGGCTTCCAAAACAATGTAAATGGCGGTATGGCGCAATATATGAAATTCACCAAAGAAGCCATCAACTACCATGTGCCTGTCGAGATGCCAATTGAAGACGCTATTTTGATTGAACCTTACGCCTGTTCTTTACATGCCGTGCAGCGTGCCAATGTCAAATTGGGAGATGTCGTTGTGCTTTCTGGCGCAGGAACATTAGGCCTAGGCATGATTGGGGCAATTAAAAAATCCGGTGCTGGTAAGTTAGTCGTTCTGGATTTATTTGATAAACGCCTTGAATTAGCGAAAGAATTTGGTGCTGATATCGTATTAAACCCGAAACGTGATGATGTCGACAAAATTGTCAAAGAGATGACTGAAGGTTATGGCTGTGACATTTACATTGAAGCAACGGGGGCGCCTAAATCGGTTGAGCAAGGCCTGAAGATGATCCGTAAATTGGGGACTTTTGTCGAGTTTTCTGTATTTAAAGACCCAGTGACAGTGGACTGGAGCATTATCAGTGACCGTAAAGAACTGGATTTATTAGGTTCTCACCTTGGCCCATATTGTTATCCACTAGTGATTGAAGGTATTGGCAATGGTGATTTCCCAACCAAAGGCGTGGTGACGGATATTTTACCTTTAGATAAGTTTGCGGAAGGTTTTTCAATGATGGCGAAAGGCGACCCGCACATTAAAGTGGTTCTCGACCCGAACCTGTAGAGCTGTCGTGGGTTGAAAAAAAGACGAAATTAAAAATATAACGATAAAAATTGGACCTGAATAAATGTCACCCTACCAAGGCTTGTTATTCAGGTCCTAACCCAGCGAATAAGCACTGAGGTCAACAATATGATAATCAATAAACTGTCTAAAGTAACGGGGTTTTCACCAAAGTTACTACTTGGCTATTTTGGCGTCCTGATCTTTATGATGGGGGAAGGCCTAGAACAAGGCTGGCTGTCACCTTTTATAATTAGCCGTGGAATGAGTATTGAAGAATCTTCATTACTATTTAGTGTGTATGGTTTTTTTGCTGCTGTGGCCGCGTGGTTATCCGGCGTATTAGCTGAAATTTATACCGCTCGTCGTGTGATGATTTTTGGTTTTGTGATGTTTGTGATTGGCTCGGTTATTTTCTTATCTGTTGGCTTACCGAGTAACAGCCTGTCTATCATGATCCCGACCTATGCACTGCGTGGTTTTGGTTATCCCATGTTTGCCTACGGCTTCTTAGTTTGGGTAGCCTATGAGGCACCAATTAAAAAATTGGGCTCTGCTGTCGGGATCTTCTGGTTCGTTTATAGCGGCGGGCTGGGTGTTTTAGGGGTGATGTATTCGAGTTATGCGCTGCCAGTGTTAGGTGAAATGGCAACGTTATGGAGTGGACTGATTTTTGTCACTATCGGGGCATTTATTGCTATTGCACTTAACCGCAACAAAGCGGGAGATACACCAGAGGCACCGAAAGAAAAAGTATCGCTCAGCTATGTATTCAAAGGGATCACTATTGCGTTTGAGAACCCAAAAATTGGTTTAGGTGGCATTGTTCGTACCATTAATACCTCGGCAGCATATGGTTTTGTGATCTTTATGCCAATGTTTCTTGCTGACTTTGGTTTTTCCCGCACAGAGTGGTTACATATCTACGCAGCACTTTGGACAGTGAACATTGCTTTTAATCTGATCTTTGGTGTTGTCAGTGACCGCATCGGTTGGCGCAATATTGTAATTTGGTTTGGTTGTGTCGGCTGTATGCTTTGTACCTTAATGTTTTACTACGTGCCTTATTATTTTGGGCACAGTTATACCCTGATGATGATAGCCGCTGGCTTATTTGGTGCGTGCCTCGCAGGATACGTACCACTTTCAGCCATCATGCCGAGTTTAGCGCCTGAAAATAAAGGTGCTGCCATGTCAGTCCTTAATTTAGGCGCCGGTTTAAGTACGTTTGTCGGGCCTGCACTTGTTGGGCTCTTTATTAGTAGCGTAGGTGCGTTTGGCGTGATTTGGATTTTCTCGGGGCTCTATTTATTTAGTGCGATATTGATGAAATTTATTACTGTGCCGGAAGAATTACTTGAACAGTCGGCAAAGATGCAGCTAACACCAGAAAATAAGTAAAAGAGGGAATTATGAACAGAATCATTAATGAACCTGATCTTGTTGTTGAAGATGCAATTCAAGGCTATTTGAAAGCGCACCCTGAATATTTTGCACAAACAGATAACGCGCGGGTTCTAAAATACCCAAAAGCACCAATACAAGGGAAAGTGGGCATTGTCACTGGTGGTGGTTCAGGTCATGAACCTGCGTTTTTAGGCTACGTAGGTGAAAATATGCTAGATGCGGTGGCGATTGGCGAAATTTTCTCCTCGCCAACGGCTGGGGCATTTTTAGATGCGTTCAAAGCCGCAGACAGTGGGGCAGGCGTTGCTTGCTTATATGGTAATTACGCGGGCGATAACATGAACGTTAAGATGGCGATGAAAAAAGCCGAAAAAGCGGGTATGCAAGTCAAAACCGTGGTCGCTACCGATGACGTCGCTTCAGCACCTGCCAGTGAAAAAGAAAAGCGTCGCGGCGTTGCGGGTGAAATTCTTATGTGGAAAGTGGGTTCTGCCGCAGCAAGTAAAGGCTATGATTTAGACGGTGTGATTAATGCGGCACAAAAAGCGATTAATAACTGCCACTCTATTGGTGTTGGGCTAACGTCTTGTACCATACCTGCGGTGGGTCATCCCAATTTTCATATTGAAGATGGGATGATGGAGCTCGGTATTGGTCATCATGGTGAACCAGGCATTGAAATTATGCCAATTCAATCCGCAGCGCAAATGGCAAAAACCATGTTAACGCCAATTTTAGATGATATGCAGGCAAAGCAAGGTGATGAAGTTGTCGTATTAGTTTCAGGGTTAGGTGCCACTCCCGTGATGGAGCTGTACATCTACTATGCAGAGGTTGAAAAACAACTCAGTGAGAAAGGTGTGCGTATTGTTCGTAACTATGTTGGTAACTACTTTACCTCATTAGAAATGATGGGGGTAACACTGACATTAATGAAAGTGGATGATGAATTGAAAACGTTGATGGATGTTCCTGCGTATTCATTGGGTTTAACACAGGTCAAATAAGGAGACAACTATGCAAGTTATTTCAACGGGCAACGGTAAGGAAATTACCCTTGATTTAGTGAACATTATTGTTTCTAACCGTGAATATCTAAGCGAAATTGATGGTGCAATAGGGGATGGAGACCATGGCATCAATATGGCGAAAGGCTTCAACTTATGTGCTAAAGCAATTGCAGACCGTGAATTATCACTCAGTGAAGGGTTTGAAGAAATTTCTGATGCGTTGATGGAAGGCATTGGTGGTTCAATGGGGCCACTTTATGGCAGCTTCTTTATGGGGATGTCAGACAGCATTTCAGGGAAAAATGCGTTATCACAACAAGATTTCCTCGCTATGTTAAAAAATGGGTTATCTGAACTGCAAGATATCAGTAGCGCGACAGTGGGGGACAAGTGCTTAATGGATACATTGATCCCCGCAGTTAATGCTTTTGAAGAGGCAACAAAAGCAGGAAAAAACTTTAAACAAGCGCTTGATGCGATGCAGGCCGCCGCCGTTGCAGGCCGTGATTCCACGGTAGATTTAGTGGCTAAAATTGGCCGTGCAAGCCGCCTTGGTGAGCGTTCAAGGGGCGTGTTAGATGCAGGCGCGACTTCTTGTTGTTTATTATTATGTCAATTAGCGCAAAGTGTTGAAAAACAGAGCGCATTAACCAATGCATAATTGTTTTATATAACTCTTTTCGTGGATATATAGACAAAAACTATTGCTATATATCCACTCTCTTTTATAACTCACTTATTAATTGCCACTAGAAACGCTATACTAAAACCTTATCATCCTTGTTGCGATTAACACCAATAAAGAGGAAACCACTATCTTATGGATAGATCACAAACATCTTCCGAAATCGAGCTACTGACTGAAATTGCGATAGCTTATTATCGTGATGAAATTACTCAGGAAGAGATCGCCAATAAGTTTGGTATATCGCGAATTAAGGTAGGGCGCTTACTTAAGCGAGCAAAAGAAGAAGGGATTGTTGAGATCAATGTTCGCTATCACCCTATTTTTAGCACTCAGCTAGAGCAACAGCTACTTTCTCGCTTCCCGATTTCCCGTGCGTTGATTGCCCTCGACCATCCCGATGAAGAAGAACAACGCTACCAAGTTGGCACATTAGTCGCTAATTATTTATCAACAACATTACGAGACAACATGATAGTCACGGTCGGCCAAGGCCGCAATGTTGCGGTAGTGGCTGATAGCGGTGGGGCAGTTCCTGAAAAAGATTGCCGTTTTATTTGCGGAATTGGCGGAACCCACCGGCCGGGAGATTCCATCAATGCGGACCATATCAGCCGCCGCTTAGCGAAGAAATTTGGTGGAACCAGTGAAACTTTATACGCGCCTGCCTATGTTGAAAATAATGAATTAAAACAATCATTTATGAAAAACGGCACCATTAAGGAAACGCTCGATCGCGCCCGTAAAGCGGATATAGCCCTAATTGGTATTGGCGATATGAATGAAGACAGCTATATGGTCAAACTAGGTTGGTTTACACCGCGTGAAATTGTTGATGCGAGTTTAAATCAAGGGGTAATTGGCGATATTGCCGGTTATGATTTTTTTAATGCGCAAGGGCAGCATGTTGATACAGTGATGAATGACAGAGTGATTGGCCTAAGCATAGACGAACTCAAGAAAATCCCTTGTGTAATAGCGATTGCTTCCGAATCCTCTAAGGCTATGGCCATTATGGGGGCACTGCGTACGGGAGCGATTGATATTATCGCAACGAGTGCGAGTAATGTGCGGACGATTTTGAAGATGTCCCAATAGCTCGTCATACTTCAAGCTGTCGCGTTGTTGACTAGGTTCATTTGTTTGTTACCTAGCTGTAATTAGAATCATTCATGCCATCTATTATAAAATGGGTTTACATAACCTAATGAGTTACCTTATTATTTTAAAATATATATGGGAGATGGCATTCCTCCATTTTACAAAACCGCCCGTAGAGGGCTAATGATGCCTACGTTAACCTATTGATTAGATAGGGTACGTAGGTATTATGTGCCCTAATTTAGGGCATAAATGATCTATACTCGTCATACTTCGAGTATAACTGGGAGACTTTCCTTTCATTTATCCCGCCAAACATTAAAGGAAGTTTCTATGTATGCCTCATTATTTGCAATAGCGATTGGTTCAGTGCTTGGCGGATGGCTAAGATGGTTTGTTAGCTTAAGACTCAATCACCTTTACCCAAACATTCCACTAGGCACTGTCGCGGTCAATTTGCTTGGTGGCTTTGTCATTGGCTTTGCCATTTCGTATTTTGCCAATGCAAATATTAGTCCTGCCTATAAATTATTCATTGTGACGGGTTTCTGTGGTGCATTTACCACCTTTTCGACCTTTTCACTCGAAGTGCTGGTGCTAATCCAAGAAGGTAAATTGGGCTTCGCCATTAGTACCATCGCCATCCACGTAATTGGGGCGTTGATTTTTACCTTACTCGGTATGCTGTGCCATAACTGGCTGACACAGGGATAATTTATTTATTTGCTAATAATTGATGTGCAGTGGCTTCATCGGTCACTAAGCCTGTTACCCAACTGCCATTCATAACAGCTTGAATTGCTTTTGTTTTGTGCGCGCCACCCGCAAATGCGATCACAGGCTTATTCGGGGAGGGGAACAGTGGTACACTGGTGTGAGTGTCATCCAAAGTTGTAGAAAGTCGCTCGCCATTAGCTTGGATAAAATGCCCCAATAACTCCGCGGCTACCCCTTTTTCTAATAGCATTTCCAATTGTTCATCTGTGACAAAACCTTCGGAATTGAGTGGACAGCCTTTGCCGACTTCACCAATACCAATAAAGGTAATATCTGCATTCAGGGCTTTTTCCGTGACTTCCTTATACACGCGATGTTGGCACCACATTGCTTTATCTTCTGGGCTATCGGCGTACAGTGGCGCAGGTAGAATATAGTGTCGGCATTGTAATTTTTCTGCAAAACGTAATGGAATATCATAGCGTGTTGCTGAGCTATCACGGGCAATAGCGCCTATTAATGAAACACATTGGTGCTGGGAGGTTTCTAGATAAGGAAGGGCATCAATAATACTGCGTAATGTTCTACCTGAACCAATACCAATAATTTGAGGCTTATCGGGGTCGATTAATTGTTCCATGAGCTCAGCACCGGCCACTGAAATCATATCTAGCGTCGCTTCTGTATCAAGTTGCCCTGACGGGACAACAAAGCAATGTGTTAGGTGATACTTTTGCTGGATTTCATTAGCGAGTTTTAAACATTCAGTAATCGGGTGCGTGATTTGCACCTGAACCATACCTTGTTCTTTTGCTAGAGAAATAAGGCGTTGGGCGACTTGTCTCGATAGCCCAAGTTCATGTGCAATTTCCTGTTGTGTTTTGCCTGCCACAAAATATAGCCATGCCGCACGTGCAGCTTGTTCCATTTTTTTTAATTCTTTCTGCATGGACATTCTCCTGCTGGTTTCGCTTATTGTAATTCTGGGCAATTGTTTATTAAAAGGGCAAAAGTCAATACTGTGAGCATTATCGCAGTAATTGTGATCAGATTGAAACTAAAATATAACAAACGGGCATATGCCCAAAAAAATAGCAATTATTTAATTTTAGGTTAAGGAGTCACAATGCTAAAGCAGAAATCAGTGTGGATGCACATCGGTGCTGGGTCATTTCATCGTGCTCACCAAGCGTGGTATTTGCACCGTTTGATTCAACAAGGGGATGATAGTTGGTCAATTGCCTTAGGGAATATTCGCAATGATGCGAATGCATTGCTTGATAACTTAGCCAAGCAAAATGGGGAATATACCCTTGAAACAGTCTCACCTGAAGGTGAGCGTCATTATGAAAAAATTACTTCAGTGCGCAAAGTATTACATTGGGATGAGAATTTAAGCCAATTAGTGGAACAAGGCTGTGATAAAGCAACACGTGTTATTGCTTTCACGGTCACGGAGGCGGGCTATTATTTAACCCCACAGCATGAATTAGATGCAGAACAGCCAGACATTAAAGCCGATTTAACGGGCAGAATGAGCACAATATACGGTTCATTAACACAAATTTTACGCGCACGTTTAGCGGCTCATGGTGAACCTGTCACTTTGTTAAACTGTGATAATTTGCGCCACAATGGCGAACGGTTTAGACACGGCTTTTTATCGTTTCTACAATTAAAAGGTGAAACTGAGCTATACCAATGGGTGAAAGAAAATACGCGTTCGCCGAACACTATGGTTGATAGGATCACGCCTCGCCCAACACCAGATGTTGCTGAGCGTGTTAAACAGCAAACGGGTTGGGATGATAAAGCACCTATCATGGGAGAAGCATTCATTCAGTGGGTGATTGAAGATGACTTTATTAATGGACGTCCTGCATTAGAAAATGTCGATGTAGAAATGGTTGAGTCCGTTTTACCGTGGGAAGAAGCGAAAATTCGTATTCTGAATGCAAGCCACAGTTGCATTGCTTGGGCAGGAACCTTAATCGGTTTGAGCTTTATTGATGAAAGCACCCGCCAATCTGCTATCAAACAAATGGCATGGAATTATGTGACGCAGGATGTGATCCCGTCATTGTCACCAAGCCCCCTTGATTTAGAACAATACCGTGATGTAGTACTCGCGCGCTTTAGTAACCCGTATATTCAGGATACTAATCAACGTGTTGCTGCCGATGGTTTATCAAAAATTCCGGGTTTTATCACGCCAACTTTACAAGAATGCTATCAGCGCCAGCAGACTCCGGCTGCGACGGCTGTGCTACCCGCTTTATTTTTCGTGTTTTTACAGCGCTGGGCTCGTGGTGAATTACCTTATGAGTATCAGGATGGTGTGCTGGATGTCGAGCTATATCAAAAAATGATGAATAGTAGTGATGCATTGTCGCAATTTGTCTCCAGTGAAATGCTATTCGGTTCACTTGCTCATGCTACCGAATTCCACGAATTGATGAGCAACACCGTTGAAAAAGTTGAAAATTGGCTCAAGTCACCTCAACAACCTCTGTAAGGAGAAAGGCGATGTACCTCGGAATTGACTTAGGCACTTCAGAACTTAAGGCTGTATTAATTAATGCTCAGGGTGAAATTGTTGCCTCAAGCCATATGGCATTAACAGTACAAAGGCCACATTCTCAGTGGGCCGAGCAATCGCCAGATAGTTGGTGGGAAGCCACCAATGCGGTTGCCGCTACCTTGCGCCAAAAAGCCCCAGAAGCATGGGCGGCAGTAAAAGCGATTGGCTTATCGGGCCAAATGCACGGTGCGGTATTATTAGACAGCCAGCACCAAGTACTTCGCGACTGTATTTTATGGAATGACACCCGCAGTGCGAAGGAATGTGAATGGCTCATGGAAAATCACCCTGAGTTTCTAACGATTGGCGCTAATTTAGTGATGCCAGGTTTCACAGCACCTAAATTATTGTGGGTTGCACGTCATGAGCCTGAAATATTCAAACAAGTTGCCAAAGTGTTGCTTCCTAAAGATTATTTACGTTGGAAAATGACCGGTCAATTTATCAGTGATATGTCTGATGCTTCAGGCACATTGTGGCTGGATGTGGCTAAGCGTGATTGGTCAGATGAATTATTAGCGGCAACTAATCTAACGCGTGAACAAATGCCGGCTTTAGTTGAAGGAGCTGAAAAAAGTGGTGTGTTACGGGCCGATTTAGCTTCGCAATGGGGTTTAAGTGCAGATGTGATTATTGCTGGTGGAGGGGGGGACAATGCAGCCTCTGCAGTGGGCGTTGGCGCAATTAATGATGGCGATGCTCTGATTTCTTTGGGGACATCTGGTGTTATTTTTGTGGTTAATAATCAACTACAAGCAGCACCACATCAGGGTGTCCATGCTTTTGCTCATGCATTACCAAATCGCTGGCACCAAATGAGTGTGATGTTAAGTGCCGCCAACTGTTTACGGTGGCTTTGCCAACTTCTTTCTACAACTGAAAATCAGCTAATGGAGGAAGTGGGGAAATTGACCGATGACCAGAAGAAGCTAGCGCCTGTATTTTTGCCTTACCTCTCAGGGGAAAGAACGCCTCATAATGACCCCTACGCAATGGGCTCATTTTTTGCGTTAAGAAATGAAACAACGCGTGCTCAGCTTGGTTATGCGGTGATTGAAGGTGTGACCTTCGCCCTGGCGGATGGCATGCAGGTTTTAACGCAAACAGGAACGCAAATTAGTCGGTGTAGCTTAACGGGGGGAGGAGCACGTAGTCCTGTTTGGGCGCAGCTGATTGCTGATGTTATCGATATACCAATTGTGACCCACCCAGCGAGTTCATCGGGAGCTTTAGGTGCGGCTCGTTTGGCATGGCTGGCGGACGGCGGTAATACAGAAACCGTGTGCCAAAAACCAGAGGTGTTAAGTACCTATTTACCGCAGAAACAGTACCAAACTTGGTTAAATCAACGGCTTGATGTTTTCCGTTTATTATACCAACAGCAAAAACAAGCAAGGGAATTATTGCCACAGTAGGCGAGTGTGGCGGTGTTTCCCTACACATCACCGCCACAGCTATCTCTTCGCGATTGATTAAAATAACAAAATTAAAATGAGGAAACTGCAATGGAACAGAAGCAGTATTGGCTTGGTCTACCTAAGCATTTGTTCTGGGGTTTTATTGCTATCGCTATTTTTATGAGTGGTGATGGCTTTGAAATGGCTTTTCTATCAAAACATATTACTGATTTAGGGTTTACACCGGCACAATCAGCGATGGTATTTACTGTCTATGGCTTAATGGCCGCTGTTGCGGCGTGGGCATCTGGTGTTGTGGCTGAAATTATCACCCCCCTAAAAGCCATGATGATCGGGTTCATTCTCTGGATTGTCATGCATGCATTGTTTATGGCGTTCGGTCTGGGCATGAAAAGCTATACCTTGATGCTACTATTTTACGGCATTCGTGGATTAGCTTATCCATTGTTTATTTATTCATTTATGATGATGTTGGTGCAAGTCATTCCTCGAGCACATCTTGCTGCCGCTACCGGTTGGTTCTGGGCGATGTATTCTGTCGGAATTGGTGTCATTGGTAGCTATTTACCTAGCTTTTCAATCCCAATGATGGGGGAAACGGGAACATTATGGATGGCAATTGGTTGGGTCGCTATTGGTGGCGCAATTGCTTATTTTAGCCTGCGTCATATTCCAGTTGATCGCTCTAAAGTTAATTTACCAATGAAAGATAAAATGGCCGAGTTATCCCGAGCTGCGACTATTTTATTCACGAATAAAGATATCTTTATGGCGAGCCTGATCCGGATTATCAACACAATTTCATTGTTTGGTTTTGCGATTATCATGCCATTATTATTTGTTGATCGCTTAGGGTTCACCATCTCTGAATGGTTACAGATTTGGGCCGTTTTCTTCTTTGTGACTATTTTTACGAATATTTTTTGGGGAATTGTTGGTGAACATATTGGTTGGGTTCGCCAGGTCAGATGGTTTGGTTGTTTAGGAATGGCAATATCCAGCTTAATGTTTTACTACTTACCCGTTTATTTTGGTCATAATTTTGCCATCGCATTAATACCTGCCATTTTATTGGGTATCTTTGTGGCTGCTTTTGTTCCAATGACTGCGGTATTCCCAAGTATTGAGCCACATCATAAAGGTGCTGCAGTTTCGATTTATAACCTTTCTGCGGGGTTAAGTAATTTTGCCGCACCAGCAATTGCCAGTTTAGTATTGCCTTTCTTTGATATTGTGGGTGTGGTGTGGGCCTATACAGGTTTGTATATCTTTGCAGGGATACTGACATTCTTTATTAAAGTGCCACAACCCGGTTTTGAAAATAATCGTAAAATAAAACCAGCTAAGGTGGCGACTGAACAACAAACCAGTCATTAATTTACTTTACCTAATATCATCAAGCCCTGTAGATAGTGAATTATCTATGGGGTTTTTTCTTTATTTAATTCACCTCTATTATTGAGACAAACTAAATTGGACATGAAGGGATATCGTCCTTTTCAAGGGTAATATAAAGAGAAACGGTTTAAAAATAAAATAAAGTAGAATGTTTTATATAAATAGAAATCTGAATCATATTTATAAGGTGATTTTTCATCTTATTGCGATAATTATTGAAAATACAGCGCTGGACAATAGAATATAATTTCATAGATTAAAAAAACAACTATAGTCGATTTGTTTATAAATAATTACTTAAATGACATAAAATATTAACTTCTAAACCTGCATTTAGAGAATATTAAGGTGCTTGTCCCATTTCAATGTTATATCTGACTATTTAATTCATAGCTTCCCATTATTCCAAGCTGTTTAAATCCGGTTTTACTCTCTATACATCTGAATTTTCGGTGTTATGATGAATTTTGTTGCAAATTCGTGTGTTTGCAGCGAAATACTCTCTATATTGGTGTTTTATTGCGCCAAATAAAATTTATAATCCAATCTTAATTAAAATTAATAGTTTGTAATACTAAAAAATAATCTAATAAAAAAAGATAATTGCGGGGAAAAAGTTATGTCACAGATGTTAGCTCTGTTTCTGATAGTAGGGATATTATATATAGGGGATGCTATAGCCGTTAGAACTAAGGCGTGGATCCCATCTGTATTTGTATGTGCAGTGCTCTTCCTTTTAGGTTATTGGACTATTTTCCCGAAAGATATTGTGAGTATTGCGGGTATTCCTCAGGTGGTTGCGGTTACCTTGATGTATTTGTTAATTACAAATATGGGGACCTTATTATCGCTAAAAGAATTATTGCGCCAATGGAAAACCATTCTTATCTCTTTAGCTGGGATTCTAGGCATCATTTTATTAACCTTTATTGTTGGTATAACCTTATTTGATTTAAATACGGTATTAGTTGCAGTTCCTCCGTTGGTTGGTGGTATTGTTTCTTCGTTAATTATGTCAAAAGGTGCTGCGGAGGCAGGTCTTGTTGATCTTTCGGTTTTCGCAATTTTAATTTACGTCATGCAGGGGTTTGCAGGTTATCCATTAACTGCGGTGATGCTAAAAAAAGAAGGACGCCGAGTTTTAGAAAAATATCGCAATGGCCAATGGCAAGAAACCTTAACGGTAGACGGGGCAAAAGAGGTCGAAGTTAAAACGGTGGTACCTGAAGATGAAATGCCACGTATGTTTAAAAAAATCCCTAATCACTATAACACGAGCTATTTTAAGTTCTTACGCTTAGCTGCGGTAGGCTATTTGGCTTATTTGGCCTCATCTTATGCTGCCCCTTATGTCAGTATTAGCCCATTTGTATTGTGCTTATTATTTGGTGTTATTGCTTCTTCATTGGGTTTCTTAGAAAGACAGCCGTTACAAAAAGCTAATGGCTTTGGGTTCGCAATTATGGCCTTAATGTTGTTTATTTTTGATACATTAAACCACGCAACCCCCGATATGTTATTACGCCTAGTTTATCCGATGGTGGTGTTAATTAGTGCAGCGGTTATTGGGATGTACCTTGCATCTTGGGTGGTTGGTAAAATATTAGGCGTCACCAAAGAAATGGCATTTGCTGTTGCGCTAACTGCGTTATATGGCTTTCCAGCTGACTACATTATTACTAATGAAGCGATCAACGCGTTAACGAAAGACGAAAAAGAACGCCAAGTATTAACTGGCCATATGTTAGGGCCAATGCTAGTTGGTGGCTTTATTTCTGTGACCATGGTTTCTGTCGTATTAGCAGGTATTATGGTGGCTTATATTGTTCCAATTGCAGGGTAAAAATAATGGAAACAAGTACTTCAAGAATTCAGCGCCATTTAGAACAATTGGCAGAATACACCGCAACGCCGGGTCAGGGTACTACGCGGATGAGCTATAGCGAACAAGATAAACAAGCGCGTGATTATCTAAAACAAGAAATGCGCGCCTTAGGATTACACGTTCGTGAAGATGCTATCGGCAATATTTATGGGCGCTTAGAAGGCCAGCAACCGGATTTGCCTGCAGTCATAGTCGGTTCACATTTTGATTCGGTCCCTCACGGTGGGGCATTTGATGGTCCTGCGGGAATTGTCGCCGGTTTGGATGTTGTGGCGCGTATTCGAGAACAAAATTTAACACCGAAATATCCCTTAGAAGTGATTGCGTTGGTTGAAGAAGAAGGTACCAGTTTTGGTCGTGGTTTGATGGCTTCGAGTGTAATAACCGGCCTGATTGGTACGAAAGAATTATATCAGTTAAAGGATAGGCAAGGCGTGAGTGCTGCTGCACGCATGGCCGCAGCTGGGTTCAATGCAGACAATGCAGCGCAAGCAGTTCTTAATCCTAAAAATGTCAAAGCGTTCTTAGAGCTACATATCGAACAAGGCCCAGTGTTAGAACAGGCGAATGAAGATGTAGGGATCGTAGAAACTATCGTAGGCATCAGCCAGTTAGAAATTAAATTGACAGGTAAAGCAGGCCATGCAGGTACCACACCGATGAATATGCGAGCCGATGCATTAGTGTGCGCTAGCCAAATCATTAGCCAAATCCCTGCGCTAGCAACGGCAGTGGGGGATAATACGGTGGCGACTGTGGGGCGGTTAGCGGTATTGCCGAATGGGGCTAATGTCATCCCAAGCGAAGTCACTTTTAGCGTTGATATTCGTTCCAAAAATGATATTGCGTTACGCAAGGTGATTGAGCAAGTTATTGAGTTAACTGAGCAAGTTAGCAATTCATTAGCTATTTCAAGCGATATTGTTCAGCCGTTATATGTTCAGCCAACGGAGCTCAATAGTGATATTCATCAACTGATGCAACAACATGCTAGCGACCAAAACTTACGTTTTCGTTCAATGGTCAGTGGCGCAGGGCATGACACTATGATTTTTGCAGGTATTACTCAAACAGGATTGATATTTGTGCCAAGTCGTAATGGGTTAAGCCATCATCCAGATGAATGGACGGATTATGCACAAATTGCAAGAGGTGCAGATGTGATGTTTGCTACTGTTAAGTCATTAATAGAATGCTAATTAATAAATAAACCAGGTAAATCATCTGGTTGTGTAATAGGGTAAAAAGGTAGAAAAATGATCAACAAAACAATTACAGCGGCAATCAAAAAACACACACCGGAAATGATTGCTTTTCGTCGTGATCTACACGCTCACCCTGAACTACCGTTTGAAGAAATACGTACTACAAAACGTATTGCAGAAGAATTAGACAAAATTGGAATAGCGTATCGATTAACCGAACCGACAGGTGTTATTGCTGAAATTAAAGGCGGTAAGCCAGGTAAAACAGTTGCTCTGCGTGCAGATATAGACGCATTACCCGTTTTGGAATTGAACGATTCATTAGAATATAAATCGACTATTGAAGGTAAAATGCATGCTTGTGGCCATGATGCGCATACGGCAATGCTATTAACCGCAGCTAAAGCGTTGTATGAAGTACGTGAAGAATTAGCCGGTAATGTGCGTTTGATTTTCCAACCCGCAGAAGAAATTGCTCAAGGCGCATTAGCCATGATCAAACAAGGCGCAATCGAAAATGTGGATAACGTTTTTGGTATGCACATTTGGACAACCACACCATCAGGAAAAGTATCTTGTAATGTGGGAGGCTCTTTTGCTTCCGCAGATTTACTAAAAGTCACCTTTAAAGGCCGTGGTGGTCATGGTTCTATGCCAGAGGCCACCATTGACGCTGCGGTTGTTGCTTCTGCATTTGTCATGAATTTACAAGCGATTGTTTCCCGTGAAACGTCTTCTTTAGACTCAGCCGTGGTCACGATAGGTAAAATGGATGTCGGGACACGTTTCAATGTTATCGCTGAAAATGCAGTATTGGACGGCACGGTACGTTGTTTTGATATCGAAACTCGTAACCGTATCGAAGCTGCGATCCGTCGTTATGCAGAGCATACAGCGGCTATTTATGGGGCGACTGCGCATGTTGATTATATCTATGGGACATTGCCTGTTATTAATGAGGAGCGTAGTGCGCTACTGGCTCAGTCAGTGATTTCACAAGCTTTTGGTGAACAAGCTCTGATTAATGAAAGACCGACACCGGGCGGTGAAGACTTCAGCTTCTACATTGAAAATATCCCAGGGTGCTTTGCTTTGTTAGGCACAGGAAATGCCGAAAAAGACACTCAATGGGCGCATCATCATGGCTGCTTTAATATTGATGAAGACACGATGGCGACAGGGGCTGAACTTCATGCGCAATATGCGTGGAGTTATTTACAGCAACAGGAATTTTAATTGAGTATGTTAATGCTATTAGGGCTAGTTATTTTGCCAATACCGGGGTTACCACTAGCCCTACTGCCTATTTATTTTGCCTATTAAGATTGGTTAAAACTGCGAATAGCGGCCTATTGTATGGCTGCTATTTGTCGTGATGAATAAAAATAGCTTCTCTTAAACGCTGTTGTTGTTCAAAACGTTGTTCTTGGTTGATTTGCTGATCATGGGATAGCTGCATTAGCATTTCATTCATATTATGAACTGAGCTTTCTTCAATCAGTTGATTTATTTTTTCAACAATTTCATCATAGTAGGACATAAAGCAGGCTCCAATTAATATTCACTAAAGTTATCATAACGCAAAATTTAATGGGTTAGATAGGTGATTAATTCTGTTTATCGATCACCATAACTGCCATCGTATTGGGTTCTAAGGCTCGCATTATATGCGGCTCATCTCCGGGGTAGTGAATATAGTCCCCAACCTGTAACTCAACAGGGTTATCCAATGGGCCGACTAACGCTCTGCCGGACATAATAATGATGTGCTCGCTGACACCATGCATATGAGGCTCTGAAATACGGTCACGACCGGGCTGGGCAACCACAGTATAAATATCACGTCGCGAATCTGCAGGGGCTGATGAGAGCAAAAAGGCCAAATAGTTCGCGTGTTCAGCGCTGACCGGTATCGCCTCCCCATGACGGATCACAGTGACAGCCTCTTGTTTTTCTTCAATTAATCGCGCAAAAGGAATGTCTAAAGCCACACAAAGTGCCCATAAAGTTTCAATGCTTGGGTTACCGCTACCAGATTCCAATTGAGAAAGTGTAGATTTAGCGATACCGGCTTTGCGAGATAGTTCTGATAGGGATAGCCCGCTTTTTTGTCTTTCACGACTAAGGGCTTTCGAAATCAACTCAATGGGCGGGGAAGGTAGATTCAATGTTAATTTTCCTATTTAGATTGCACTTTATACTATCTATCGACATAATGAACGAATGTATTATATATCGAACGGTCTAGGGATGCTAACTTCAATAAGCTCAACATTAAATCATAGCACAGTGAAAAATATAGCTCTTGTCTGTTTTGCTGACTTAATTGTCGGGATTTCTTATGGCGCATTAGCGCTTTCGCAAGGTTTTGATTGGTGGGTACCACTTACTTTATCTATTTTAGTGCTCGCAGGGGCGTCTGAGTTTTTGTTTATTGGTGTTATTTTTGCAGGAGGTAGCCCGCTTTCTGCTGCACTTGCGGGGTTGTTAGTCAATTCACGACATATCCCTTTTAGTTTTGCAACTAACGAATTAACGGGGAAAGGAGCGAAGTCATTACTGGGCTACCATATTATGAACGATGAGAGTGTTGTATTTGGTTTAGCACAAGAAACTGAATCAGAAAAACGCGCAGCTTTTTGGTTGTGTGGGATCGGTATTCTATTGTGTTGGCCAATAGGTGTCGTGATAGGTGAGGTATTGGGTAGCTTTATTAGTGATACGCATATATACGGGATGGATGCGATGTTTCCTGCAATCATTTTAGCGCTTTCATTGCCTGCGTTATCGGATAAACGCCTGCGGTTAACTGCCATTATTGGTGCAGTTATTGCGGTTGCAACCACACCAGTATTACCCGCGGGGATCCCTGTATTACTGGCATTATTGAGCTTGGTTATTTATATAAGGAAATAATAATGACAAATAACCCATGGTTAATTATTAGCGGTATTTTGTTGTTGGCGGCAGGTACTTATTTAATGCGAGCGTCAGGTGCTTTGTTGCGCGGCCGAGTGGTACTTTCTGAAAATAGTAAAATGTTATTTTCAGCAGCAGCCATTGTCATTTTATTCTCAGTGGCAGCGACGTCGACATTATTTTCCGGTGATGAGATTTCTGATTGGCCTAAAATTGTAGGCGTGCTGGTAGCAGGGGTACTAACGTGGTTTAAAAAGCCATTTATTATCATTGTTTTGTCAGCTGCGATTGTGACTGCGTTACTTAGGTTATTCTAAATAAGGTTATTCTAATTAGAGTTAATCTGAATAGCGCATATTTATATAGCTTATATAAGCTAGAGCAGATAAAAAAGTGACCCCGACTTGAAGAGAGTTGGGGTCACTGAAATTTACTCAGTGAGATCTTTTATTGTTTCAGAAGAGCCATTTTTTTGGACAGAGGCAATCCCTTTTAGCGCAGATTGCTTGGAAGCATACATTTCACTTTTAGCAATCACTTCATGATTTGCTGCTTTTAAAACGAAATAGTAAGGCTGAGCAACGTCTTTAGTGGATTTTTTTAATTCAAAATACCCCATGTTAAGCTCCTGATTTTCTATTGAAAGGATGTCAAACAAAGTGTTAATAGGTAGCTGATATTAACAATCTGCTTGAATTAAGATTAGTCGCTATTAGGTGTTATTACTAGGGGAAAAGATTCAATTCGGATAAACTTTTTTTAAAAAAAAGCCTCTGGGAAGCAGAGGCAATCGTAGGATATATAGAACTCTTTATTATCTGACTAAAATATCGGCTTTTTCTTGTAACAGCTATCTGGTTGTACTTATCGATATAAAAGGTTTTGCCGATAACTTCATTAATCCTCATTGATACTAACTGTTACTTTGCAGTTGGAGCACCAATTGGTTCTGGTGTTGGCATGGTATTCATTGGTTTAAATTCAGGGACTTCCATCACTGTAACTTTGACAATATAGCGTTTGCCATCTTCAATTTTAGGCGCACTATTGGCCAGTTTTTTTACAGTTTCATTCGGTGTCGTCGTTTGTTCTGCAACGCTGTATACCATATTGTGATGGTTACCCATGTGCTGACGAGGCATTTTTTGGTTCACACCATTTGCTGCCGCAGTAAAACCGACGGTTAATAATGCTAAGGCTAATAAGCTTGTATTTAATTTTTTCATTTCAGTTTCCTCTGTATTGGTGATGAGCAAATCATTGACCAATTCATTTCGTCTCGCAATTGCTTTTACCTCCCCTGACGGAAGCTCCATAATTACTGCACTTTTTATTCAAGCTTATTCCATAATTTTTATAAAACAGTAGGTTAGTAGACGATAATTTACTTTTTTAGACCACTTGTGCTAATGCAAATTTCAGTGCTGGAGACATCAAAGGGGATAGTCTAGGATGGTAAGTTAGGTTCAACAAAACTCTAACAAAGTGAGTGTGTATGTCAGATAAAAAAATTCCCCTTTCGTTGCTCGACCTTGCACCAATCATTCAGGGTTCGACAGCGAAAGAGGCCTTTGCTCATTCTCTTGATATTGCCCAACTAGCCGAAAAACTCGGTTATCATCGTTATTGGCTTGCGGAACACCATAATATGACAGGGATTGCAAGTGCGGCCACCTCGGTATTAATCGGCTATCTTGCTGCTAATACGCGCACTTTACGTTTAGGTTCTGGTGGTGTCATGTTACCGAATCATTCACCGTTGGTGATTGCAGAGCAATTTGGCACGCTAAATACACTTTACCCTGAACGTATCGATTTAGGCATAGGGCGTGCACCAGGAAGTGACCAACGGACGATGCAAGCTTTACGTCGCCATATGAACACGGATATCGATAATTTCCCGCAAGATGTAGCGCAAATTATTAATTGGTTTGATGCCATAAACCCAGATCCAGCAGTGCGTCCAGTACCGGGGTTTGGCGAAAAAATTCCAGTTTGGTTGCTAGGGTCGAGTTTATACAGTGCAAGGTTAGCTGCGCAGATGGGGCTCCCTTTTGCTTTTGCCTCTCATTTTGCACCTGATTTGCTATTACAAGCGTTGGATGTTTATCGTGCTAATTTCCAGCCATCGCAGAGACTACCTAAGCCGTATGCAATGGTTTGCATCAATATCATTGCCGCAGAGACTCAACGTGAAGCGGAATTTTTATTTACATCGATGCAGCAAGCCTTTGTCATGCTACGTCGTGGCCAACCCTCTCAACTTCCTGCACCAGTCGAGAGCATGGAAAACATTTGGTCACCTGCCGAGGAATTTGGTGTTCAACAAGCATTAGGGATGTCACTGGTAGGGGATAAAACCAAGGTACGCCATGGGTTGGAAACGATATTGAGGCAAACTCAAGCGGATGAAATTATGGTTAATGGCCAAATTTTTGATCATCAAGCTCGTTTGCACTCTTTTGAATTAGCGATGCAGGTAATGAACGAAATTATGTAATGTATATAGCTGAGCGGTTAACACCAGTGCAAGGACGCATTTTTCAGACTTGATGCAAAAAAGAGATAACCCAGAAAAATCTGGGTCATTGACGGCTAGCAAGCTATTTGTGGTTGATGAGGCTCTAAGGGGGGTAAACCGTGAGCAGCACGCGCTCTATCGCAGGCTTCGTTGTAAACACCGTCCTGCCAAGATTGTTCGAACTCACGACACGGTGTGGGTCTTTGTGCATAAATCGAACAAGACACACACTCACCAATAGTGCCCTCTAAAGCAGTACAGCGGGTATTTTGTTTTTGATTGGTGCCATGCATACAACTCATAAATGGGGTAATTTGCTCAGTTAAATGTTGTGGTACAACACCACCGCCACTTTCTGCCTCAGCCCAATAAAAAGAGACACGAAAATAGGCACAACATGCACCGCAGCTTACACAAGGGTTTTCAGAAGACGCAGTTTTTAGGATATGGACATTATTAGTCATATTAAAAAACCATAAATGATGTTGATAAAATACCCATAGGAAATGGGTTGACGCAACACAAGCAGGAAGCTCAAGAAAACGTTGCTCAGGCTTTATTATCTTACGTAATTCCAGTTTATTGCAATATTATTTAGCACAAAAAACTGGTTTTTTTAATGTTCACCAAGATTAATAAAATTGACGTATTTGTGATAACCATAAAAAAACCTGCCAGAAGGCAGGTTTTTGTTTGAACTATGATGACAAATTAAACGTGTTTTAAATCTGCGTCATCATTTTGGTTGAATATCGCTTTATCGGTTTCACCCATCAATTGGCTAGTCACAGTACCTGCTGTCATTGAACCACTGACATTCAACGCAGTACGGCCCATATCAATTAATGGCTCAACTGAGATTAACAGAGCAACTAATGTGACAGGTAAGCCCATTGCGGGTAGTACAATTAACGCTGCAAAAGTTGCACCGCCACCAACACCAGCAACCCCTGCTGAACTGATAGTAACAATACCGACTAATGTCGCAATCCACAGTGGATCGAATGGGTTGATTCCCATTGTCGGTGCTACCATTACCGCTAACATTGCAGGGTAGATACCTGCACAACCATTTTGCCCAATCGTTGCACCAAAAGATGCTGAGAAACTAGCAATGGACTCAGGGATACCGAAACGACGTGTTTGTGTTTCAATATTCAGTGGAATACTTGCTGCACTTGAACGACTCGTGAATGCAAAGGTTAACACTGGCCCAGCTTTTTTAAAGAATTTAATCGGGTTTAAGCCTGTTGTCGCAACTAAAATACCGTGTATGACAAACATAATGCCTAATGCAACATAAGAGGCAATAACAAAGGTTCCTAAGTTGATGATGTCATGTAAGTTTGAACTTGCTACAACTTTAATCATCAGCGCCATCACACCATACGGCGTTAAACGCATTACTAAGCGAACTAATTTCATTGCCCAAGCTTGCATAACATCAATTGCAGCTAAGGCTTTTTCACCACGCTCTTTATCATCTTTAAACAATTGTAGTGCGGCAACGCCGAGGAAGGCAGCAAAAATAACGACACTAATAATCGATGTTGGATTTGCTCCAGTTAAATCCGCAAATGGATTTTTTGGAATAAATGATAAAATTAATTGAGGTACGGTTAAGTCAGAAACTTTCCCAATATAATTGCTTTCTATTGCAGATAAGCGAGCAGTTTCAGATTGACCTTGAACTAAACCTTCTGCGGTCAGGCCGAATACATTGGCAATTAAAATACCAACTAACGCAGCAATAGCAGTGGTAAATAACAAAGTGCCAATTGTTAAAAGGCTAATTTTACCCAGTGAAGAGGCTTTATGTAATCTTGCCACCGCACTTAGAATTGAAGCAAATACCAATGGCATAATCACCATTTGTAATAGCTGCACATACCCATTTCCGACAATATTAAACCACAGAATGGAGTCTTTTACCGTTTGGTGGCCACTACCGTACACGAGGTGCAGTATTACCCCATAGGCAACACCGAAAACCAGACCGACTAAAACTTTTTTAGATAGGCTCCAGCCTTTAGCCCCTAGTTTTGCCAACAGTATTAGTAGTGCTACAAAGCCGAGCACATTAATAATTAGAGGAATATTCATTCCGAACTCCAAATCATATTTTTATAAGGTGTGTTACTTGCCCTTTAATCCTTATTTGTTATAAGGATTTAGTTACTTCAAACAACTGGTTATATGTTATCAGCTGATAAAACACATTTCTTATACCAAAAAGTAATAAGATAGTATTATTCATACTTACATTATATGACAAAACTATAAATTATGTAGGGAAGTATGTATCTATTTGATTATGAATGTATTTTATAATCACATCAACGTGATTATAAAAATCGAATTGGTAACCTGCGGGTAATAAGCAGGCACAAACGGTCAAAATAATGGCAACAAAGCGTTCTCCACGTTGGCTATTTTTACCGCGGATCATGGGAAAACAAAAACGTTGGGGGAGTGGCCATAGTAACGGTACCCCCGAAGGCGTGAGCATATCGGCGACTAGATGGCTGATATAACCCAATAAAAAGGCTTGGATAATATCATTTGGGATTGCCCATTCTTTAGGTACCCATTGATAACAAGAAATCATCAATAGAAACCATGCAACTAGGCTATGAGTAAACCCACGGTGCCCACAAAGCTTGGAAATGGGTAATGAGAAAATCCGCAGTAATCGACCAGGAATTGAGGAGGGGTGGTCAATATCGGGCAATAATGCGCCTAATAAGGCTCCTGGAACCATGTGCAGCCAATCACCATGAGCAATCTCTGGGGTGATTTGAAGTTTATGAGCCATTATTAAAGAGGCGACGGAAAAAAGCAGATGCCCTTCAGCTGTCATGGTGGATAAAATACCATCTGTTTATCTATACAGTTGATTGGCAGTATAAAGTGTTTGAAAAGAATATGATAGTACTAGAAAGGTAAAAAAACTCTTATTTATTAGCAGATAAGGAAAGGATTTTATAAATTAACACAATTCCCCTACCTAAGTTAGATAGGGGAGAACACTTCTTAGACACACAAAGTATTCTTAACGTAAATGTTCAGCCTTTAAGTCATTCAGTGAGGCTAGTTTGATATCGGCTAAACCAAAGCGCGGATCATTAAAATGCTTGCTGTCAGGCACCACAATTGAACGCATTCTGGCCGCTTTTGCAGAAATCATACCGTTAAATGAATCTTCTAATGATGCGCAATTGACCGGTTTAGTTGATAACTCAGCTGCTGCTTTAAGATAAACTTCAGGATGAGGTTTACTCAAGGGTAAATTAGCCGCAGAAATAACCGCAGAGAAATAATCACGAATATCCAGAAGGTTTAATACTTTTTCCAACATGTATAAAGGAGAAGCAGAAGCCAGGGCAATTTTTAAATCCATTGACCGGCAAAGTTCCATGGCATGTTGCACACCGGGTAGAATAGGGCGAGTTTCTTCAACTAAGCCAACAACACGGTCAATGATGCGTTGTGTGGCTTCTTCTTGGCTGCATCCTTGCCAAGGGGAAGCGTGGTACCAAAGCTCCACCACATGGTCAATACGTAAACCTAAGGTATCAGGCAGGGTATCAGCAATTGAAACGTCGACACCCAATTGTGAAAAAATCTCAAGTTCAGCCTGTGCCCAAAAAGGTTCCGAGTCGATCAGTAAACCATCCATATCAAAAATGACCGATTGGATGGGAAGATTATGGTACATGTCAAAACTCCATTCATGTCGTATCTATTAACGAAGGAGCAATGATATCAGTAAACAGGCTTCAAGCGTATTACTTGAGGTCAGTATTAGGGCAATATTGAAGAATTATCGGACAGCATGAAGTAAAAATATAATGATAATTAATAACCATACTATTTTGATTAGTCTGAAAGTCTAAATATTGTTATCAATTATGAATTGAAATTTGGAGACGATGACTTTTTTCAGCTATGATTAGCGTTGAAAAATCATTGTAAAAATTTATCAAAAATAATAACGCTGAGGAAAAGCAGTAATGAATTACCATAATGCCAATTATGTCGCAATCGGCAAACGTATTCTGGGTTGGGTTGTTTTTCTGTTAGCATTAATTTCGACATTGGCGTCTTTAATTAAACTGGCTGGCATGAAGGGGCTTGCAGGTGAAGGGATCAATGCAGTCGCTAATGATTTTATTAAATTAATGGCGGAAATGGCCCGTCAAACTACGCCTTTCCTAAATTTCTTTTGGAATAACTCACCAGTACCTCAAGTTGCTAATGGGTTTTCTGGCAGCAATATCGGCTTTATCATCATTTTTATTTTTATTTTTGTTGGGCTTGCATTAAGTGCATCAGGTTTGCGCATGTACCGACAAATTAAGTTTATCCGTGAAAGCTTAGAAGACCACGTGATTATAGAAAAAGCAAAAGGCATAGACATCTCAAAAGAAGAACTAGAAGCTAAGGTAACTATTCCACGTCACACCATTTTCTCTCAATTTTTTCTTCTTTATTTTTGGCCAATTGTATTGGGGGTTGGCTTGTATTTTCTTCTACGCTTCCTTAACTGGTAATTTTCGTCATACGTCACGTTATGAGGGGGTTGGCTGCGTTTAGCTACTCGGGTCACATACTTATGTATGCTCCCAGAGATATCTGCACTTGCCGCCTACTCATAACGCGAATTATTTAGAAAATTAACTATTCGTCGTACTTAATATTAAAAAACAGGAGCTTATTTTTCGTTGAGTAGGTTATCAATAATTGTTTGTGCTTGGTGGTAGCTTTGTTCATTACCAAAGATATGGGCTTGATTGAGTAAATAATATAACTGATAGATTGGTTGCCTATCTAAAAATCCATTTGGCAATGGCCAAACACTTTGGTAGCCATCGATAATTTGGATCGGAAGTTCTTGATATAACGGTAACATCGCAATATCACATTCTCTATCGCCCCAATAACAGGCGGGGTCATACAGTACTCCTTCAATATTTTGAGTGATAGCACAGTTTGCTGGCCATAAATCACCATGTAATAAAGAAGGTTGTGGTTGATGTCCTGCAAGTTTGTCCTTAACAATATCGACAATTTGCTGAATATCGCTAAATACCATTCCTTTTTCGGAGGCGAGTTGTAATTGTAAGCCAATACGCTTTTCTGCAAAAAATGAATTCCAACGCTTTTCCCAGCCATTAGGCTGTACAATTGTGCTTAGCATTGTATCAAAATCAAACCCGTAACTAGGCTGCTCTTCCCATTGATGTAGACGTGCTAGTTGTTGACCAAAATGCCATGCATTGGTGTTATCGAAAGGTTTTAGAGGGAAATATTCGAGCAGAAGAAAACTATGGTGCTTATTACTGCCAACACCGTAAACTTTAGGAACGGTTATAGTTTGGCTTTTAGCGAGCATTTCAAGTTGTTCAGCCTCTTGTTTAAATAAAGGCAAAAACTCACGCCGATTTTGTTTAATGAACACGGTGTGTTCGCCATAGTCAATTCTTAACGTATGGTGAATATCACCACCAGAGAGAATGACTTTGTTACGTAGCTCCGCCTCACCTAAGTGTTCACTTAATAAACGACACATTGCTTGCCACATGACTCACCTCGCTCTGCTTTGGTCTTCATTAATATAATACTATAGCGGCAGTTTAGGAATTAACAGTGATAATTGCTTAAAAAGAAGCCGCTATCACGAAATAGTTAATTAATTATCAGGTTGATAACTATAATCAGAGAGTGACTCAAATTTAACGTGTGACGAACCAAATGAGAATGTTCAAATAATTGGAAATAAGTAGCTACAGAACTCACATTATCAGCGAGAAGCCTAGCAATGAAAGTTTATGAGGGATAAGTAGGGGCGGGATTAACGTTGTACGACGAAAATGCGTTAAAACATTAGGCTGGTAGTAAGTATTGATTGTTTTAATAAAAAGCTGAACTTACGAATTTGTAAGTTCAGCTTTTTACTTTTAGAGCATTCAATTATCAGGCTGTATGCATACTTTGTGGGTTAGCTTGCCCTTTTTTGCGGGCTAATACGATTTTGCTATACAGTAATGCAATCACAAAATACACAGCCTGTGTAACAACGATAGTTGGTCCGGTTGTTGCGTTGATGTGAAAACTCAGGATAGTCCCAATAACGCTCGATGTTACCGAAGCAATGATAGCGACGATGAGCATTTTCCCAAAACTACGGCATAACACAAAAGCAATGATGCCTGGGGAAATTAGCATTGCAATCACCAAAATAATACCAACTGCTTGCAATGAAGCAACAATGGTGAGAGCGAGTAGCGATAGCAAGCCATAATGGATTAACTTCACAGGCAAGCCAATGACTCGTGCTTGGTTAGGATCAAAGCAATACAACATGAAATCCTTACGTTTCAGTAGGATAATTGCAATGGTTACCCCTGCAAATAGTAATATTTGTTTAAACTCGCTATCGGTTATCCCTAAAATATCACCAAATAGAATATGCGTAAGGTGCTGTTCGGTATCTATTTTAGCAAACATAACCAAGCCGATAGCAAACATGCCTGAGAAGACGATACCCATCACCGTATCTTCTTTTATACGGCTATTTTCCTTTAAATAACCTGTAGCCACAGCACAAAACAAGCCAGATGCAAATGCCCCTATCGCTAATGGGATACCGAGTAAAGAAGCAATAATGATCCCCGGTAAAACGGCATGGGAAATTGCATCGCCCATCAATGACCAACCTTTCAATACTAAAAAGCAAGAGAGGATAGCGCATACCGTTCCGCTGACAATGGCTGTAATCAATGCTTTTTGCATAAAGGGAAATGCAAACGGAGCCATCAGTAAGTCAATGAAATCACTCATGAGATGCTCCTTGTTGGTGTGATTGGTGCAGCCGGGCGACTTCCTGTTTGGCTTTACGTTTTGAGGCAAAAATACCGTGCTTAGGTGCAAAGAAAAATGCCAGTAGGAAAATAATGGTTTGTAAGGTGACTATTAACCCACCTGTAGCACCATTAAGGAAATAACTGATATAAGCACCAACAGCACTGGTTACGGTACCAATCGTGACTGAAATAATGAGTAAGCGTTTAAATTGGTCGGTTAATAAATAGGCAGTCGCACCTGGTGTGACGACCATCGCAATCACAAGGATTGCGCCAACTGTTTGTAAAGCAGCAACAGTACACGCACTTAATAATGTGAAGAAAATAATTTTTAGGCGTAGAGGATTCAAACCTATTGAGCGTGCATGGCTTTCATCGAAAAAAACGGCTAATAAATCTTTCCATAAGCACAACAGGATAATAAATGAAACGCCGATAATAATTTCTACTTGTAATACGTCAGAATCCGCAATACCTAAAATATTACCAAAAATAATACTTTGTACATTAACAGATGTTGGATTCAATGAAACAATCAACAAACCTGCCGCGAAAAAAGTAGAAAAGATAAAGCCAATAACAGCATCTTCACGTAAACGAGTTAGATGCTTTATTAATGTCATGGCAAGTGCCGCAAGGATCCCGGTAAAAAAGGCGCCTGCCGCATAGGGTAAACCTAAAGCATAAGCACCCGCCACCCCAGGAACAACGGAGTGGGAGAGGGCATCTCCCATCAATGACCAGCCTTTCAACATCAAATACGCCGATAAGAATGCACAGACAGCACCAACAATGGCGCTGACCCAAATGGCTTTTATCATAAAATCATATTCAAAGGGCTGTAATAACATCTCAATCATTCGGAACCCTTAGCTTGGTTTTTTCGAACGGGTGCATCATGGTCATGACCATAGAATACAGCCGCTCTTTCATCATCGGTAATGACGGTGACAGAGCGCGGGTCATCATCGTCATGAAGCTCTTGACCAGACAGGTTAATATGACGCAATACACCACCGAAAGCTTGTTGCAGGTTTCGTTGCGTAAATGTCGTTTCAGTAGGCCCGCTCGCTAAAACAGTGCGATTGATTAAGATAACATGGTCGCAGAACTCAGGCACACTGCCCAAGTTATGAGTTGAAACGAGAATGAGATGGCCTTCGTCACGCAAACTACGTAGCAGGTCAATAATGGCATTTTCGGTTTTAACATCAACCCCAGTGAAGGGTTCATCGAGGAGTAAAACTTTACCTTCTTGTGCGAGCGCCCGCGCTAAAAAAACTCGTTTTTTCTGGCCTCCTGAGAGCTCGCCTATTTGTCGATGCTCAAGCCCTGCAAGGTCAACTCGCTCTAATGCCATTTTGACAGCGTCTTTATCTGCTTGTTTAGGGATGCGAAAAAAACCCATTTTGCCATAACGACCCATCATCACGACATCAGAAACGAGAACGGGAAAATTCCAATCTACTTCTTCTGTCTGTGGGACGTACGCAATCACGTTTTCTTTAAGCGCGGTTTTTATCGGTTGATCATTTAATGTCACACTGCCAGAAGATGGGGTGACAAGCCCCATAATAGTTTTAAATAGCGTTGACTTACCACTACCATTTACGCCAACTAAGGCACAAATAGAGCCACCAGAGATAGTAAAGCTTGCGTCATAGATAGCGGTGTGACCATTATTATATGTCACAGTCGCATCATCGACGATAAGATTCGGGTGTTCGAATTGACTTGAGTGATTCATATTACTGTGAAAATCCTTTCGCTATCGTGTCTACAGTCGTATTTAAAAGGTCAATATATGTTGGTACTGGGCCATCAGCAGTTGAAAGTGAGTCTACATATAATACGCCACCGTATTTTGCCCCTGTTTCTTTACTGACTTGGCGAGCCGGTTTGTCAGAAATTGTACTTTCACTGAATACTACAGGGATGTTGTATTTACGGACAGTATCAATTACCTTTTTTACTTGTTGAGGAGAGCCTTGCTCTTCCGCATTGATTGGCCATAAGTAGACTTCTTTAAAGCCGTAATCATTAGTTAAATAGCTAAATGCGCCTTCACTTGAAACTAACCAACGTTCATTTTCAGGAATGCGATTTAAGCGTTCACGCAAAGGGGCGTCAAGCTCAGCAATTTGTTGCGCATATTTTTTTGCATTGGCATTATATGTTTCAGCATTTTCAGGGTCATATTTGACCAGAGCTTGACGAATATTTTCAATATAAATCTTAGCATTAGCAGGAGACATCCATGCATGTGGGTTCGGGTTGTCTTTATACTCACCTTCACGGATTGGCATTGGCTCAATACCTTCAGTGACCACGACAGCAGGGACATTTTTAAAGTTTTCAAAGAAACGTTGGAACCACACTTCCAAATTCATCCCATTCCATAAGATTAAATCTGCGTCATAGGCTTTCATGATATCTTTAGGTGTCGGTTGATAACCGTGAATTTCTGCTCCAGGCTTTGTTATAGACTCGACAATTGCCGCGTCTCCAGCTACATTTTGAGCGATATCTTGAATAATAGTAAAAGTGGTTACGACTTTAAACTTTTTAGCAAAAGCAGGCTGACTAAAAAAGATGATTGCTATCAAAGCAAACATACTAGTTAGTAAAGGTGCAGATAACCGAGATACGTTCTTCTTCATAAAAGTTGACCCTGACATTATTGGTTTAGCGTTTATTAACATACAGTTGTTAAGGTTTATAACAATTATATTTTATATCTCAATTGATAATGATTATCAATATCAATTGAGAAAAATAAATATAAAAAGTGTGGAATAGCATTATTTGTCATTATAGGCTTCTAAGTCCCATGGTTATTTGTATGACTAAAACACGTCCTGAAGTAAAAGTTAAGTAAAAATTATTTTATTTTTCTTAGGATTAGTTATTCTGCCATCGGCTTTCATCGCAGAGGATTCGACAGTGAAAAAAATAATTGGCGGTACTTTTGTGTTACTGCTACTTGCAGGTTGTTCAAGCGAACCAGATAGGCCTATAACAAAACAGCGAATGTTAGAGCCTACCGGGCCAATAACAGCACAAAATACGGTATTTCCAAGAACGCCTTTTGATGAATTTATTCGTGACTCTGCGGCTCGTTACAGTGTTGATGAAACTTTAATTAGAGCGATTATTGAGGTCGAATCTAACTTTAGACCTGAAGTTGTCAGTAAATCCAATGCAATAGGTTTGATGCAGATTAAAGCTTCGACAGCAGGACGTGACGCCTATCGTTACCAAGGGAAATCGGGGGAGCCGAGTTCTCGTGACCTAAAAGATCCACAAAAAAATATCGATATTGGTACAGCTTATATTCGTATTTTAAGGGAACAGCACCTTGCGGGAATAAGCCATCCTCAGACATTATATTATGCAACGGTTGTTGCTTATGTGAATGGGGCTGGAGCGTTATTAAGAACGTTTGATAATGATAAAGGTCGGGCGATAGCGATGATTAATCGCTTATCACCGGAAGAGTTTTATCAGCATGTACAAACAAAGCACCCTGCACCGCAAGCTCCACGCTATTTGTGGAAAGTCAAAAATGCTTACAATGCACTAGCGATGTCTTATTGATATTCTCTCATTAAGTGTGGGAGTTGCGCGACAATTTCAACAATGCCGTTGATAACAAACTGCACTCCCATACAGATTAATAAGAACCCCATCACCCGCGCGATAGCATCAATACCACTGTTTCCAAGCCACCTCATGATAGAAGTTGCGCCTCTTAAACCAATCCAAACGATAAGACTTGCAATAAAAAAAGTAATCACGGGGGCAACTTTTAAGACCCATGGAGCAAAACTCACATTACCTTGTAATGATGCAGTGGAGCTGATGATCATCGCAATAGTTCCCGGGCCCGCAGTACTTGGCATTGCAAGGGGAACAAAGGCAATACTCGGTGATTCTTGGCGTTTTTTGGGGACATTTGGGTCATCAAGCGCATTGGTGGTCTGGTCTTCTCCTACATCACTACTAGGGAATAGCATGCCAAAGCCAATAAATGCCACAATTAATCCTCCGGCAATTCGCAGCCCTGGGATTGATATTCCAAATGTGTTCATGACTAATTGGCCTGCATAAAAAGCGATTGTCATGATTGCAAATACATAAATAGAGGCCAACAGCGATTGATGATCACGCTGTTCTTTTGTCATATTAGCAGAGATGCTTAGCATGACCGCAATTGCAGTTAAAGGGTTGGCAAGAGGAAGTAACAGTACCAGGCCAATACCAACGGCTTGAAATAGCTCAAAAAAGTTTGTCATGGAAGTTAGATTCAAGCTCCTGATTAATGTGAATAAAACACCTTATCCCAAATGATAGCAAAATTTCTTATAGATCTGTAGGTTAGCATTTATATCTAGTAAGGTGTTTTGTGGTAGGAGTACTGCGACAGTACTGATGAGTAAAAGTCAGTATTATTAATTTGTAGATAATTGGAGTTGTTCACATTAACTGTGGATAACCGTGGCCTTGAACTGTGAGTAACTTGTTTTTTTTGTTAAATAACAATTGGATGAGTTGTTGTGGTAAAAGTATTCAATTTTTATAGGCAAAAAAAAACCTTTTTATAGGGGGATAAAAAGGTTAAGGGCATTTCGTAACAGGTTGTCATTAAGTTGATATGGAATGTAGTATATCTGCTGCAATGTTATTTACTGATAATTTATGTAAATTCATTAAAAGAATTCAATGTAACAGACAACCCAAGAGTAAAAAAATATGTTAAACGGAATCAACCATTTAACTTTAGCGGTAACTGACTTAGATAAAAGTATTAGTTTTTATCAATCACTACTTGGTATGAAGTTACATGCGAGTTGGAAAAAGGGCGCCTATATTTCCTGTGGCGATTTATGGTTATGTTTATCATTAGATACAACTCGCCAATTTTTGTCCCCAGAAAAAACGGATTATACACACTATGCCTTTAATGTTGATGCGAAAGACTTTCTTATCGTTGTTGATAGGCTAATGCAAGCGAATGTCATTGTCTGGAAAGAAAATAAAAGTGAAGGAGATTCTTTTTATTTTCTTGATCCGGATGGCCACAAATTAGAATTACATGTAGGCGGTTTATTACAACGCTTAAAGAGCTGCCAAGAAAAACCGTATGAAGAAATGAAATTTTATTAAAAAGAGTTATGGATTTCTTTACAAAGGATTTTTAGTTTTAAAAATAGCTTTACGCAGAGTTGTATATCCTATTTTCAGTTAATTTTGAGTAATAGGAAAAAGAATGAAAAAACTTATAGCGACATTAGCCGGAGCGTCTATGCTATTAGTTTTGGCAGCCGCCATGGTACTAATCGTTTTTCCTCAGCAGTGGAAGCAAAGTATTTATCCGAATATAACTCAAGTCTTACCAACTTCACTCAGTGCTATTTTACCGCAGAGTTTAGCCAGTAATGATATTTGTAATAGCTTAGAGGATAACCTGCAAAGTTTTGCTAACTATCTTAAAGTGAATCAGGATATCGTTGATGTAAAAGGAATGAATAGCTTAGATGAACAACTGGCTAATATTCAAACCAGAATTGATTCTATGCCAAGTGATGTCCGAAATTTAGTTTGCCAGCAGGAATACAGTAAATTAGAAGGTTTAAAAAGTGTGTTTTCATTAGGTTCCAGTAACTAATCTTTTTGCAGTTAATATTACCCCTCTATCTATTCTTCCGCTCAAATTTATATATTCATATATGTTATGCTAATAACATCATGTTGGCTTAAGGGTAATGTAATGAATATATTTAAATTGCCATTATTGAATTGGTTAGTGGCTAATGGCATTGCGGTTTATTTTCTTTTCAGGCAAGGTCTTTTAGACTGGACATTTTCTGGTTGGATGGGAATTTTAGGTATATTAGTTGCGCTGGAGAGTGTGAGTTGGGTCGCGACGAGTCTTTACTACTTTTATAAACATAAAACATCACCAAACCCTACGGTTAAGGCAACGCATTTAGTCACTAATGGGCCTTATCGATTTTCACGTAATCCGATGTATTTAGCTTTTACATCAATGAGCTTGGCTTTAGCTTTTTTCTCGCACTCTTCTTACTTTTTGGTCGCAGGGCTAGTATTTTGGCTGATTACTGATTTATATACGATCCCACAGGAAGAGCGTTTTTTATCTGCATCATTTAAAAATGAGTGGGAAGATTACAGTAAGCAAACGAGACGTTGGTTATAGATTAGTAGAAATGAGACGCTTTATCATTTAATCTGTTTTGTATACTACAAAATTTATACAAAATATATTAAGGATAATAATGAACTATCAGGTTGCGCCATTTTGGATATATTCGGGTAAGCTCGCGTGTTTTATAGTGATTAGCGTATTTTTTGCTTTTTTTCGGTAAGTGGTTTTATGCTTTATTTATTTACCGTTGGGATTGTTTGGGCTGTCGTAGTCTCATTTAAAATTCATGGAATGAAAGAAAAAGGAATAATCTTAAAAAATAGCGATGTTTCTGATTGGATGGTATATGTGAATGGTATTCCAGTCCAAGAAAGAAGACAAACTCTGTCCAATCCCTGTTTTGCAACGATACAGCATGCGAAGTCATTCTTTAGTATTGCCTTTATTATTCGGGCGCTAATTCAAATTATCTTTTGTGTCTATTTATTTTGGCAAATAGAGAAATTAGATAACATTTTTGTACTATTATTCGGGTTAATTGCCACGTCCTACATCGTTTATTCATTATGGCAATCAATTCAATCGGTTATCATTCTTCAACAAAATAAGATAATCAGTGAAGAGTTAATCGCACCTAGTGGATCCCGTTGGTATCGTGTGTTTTTCAAGCAAAAAGAAAAACTATTTCCTGCATTGGATAACTTATTCATCATTTAATCGGGAAGGTGTTGATTTTTCATATGAAGAAGAACAATTCACGGTATTACGCTATCACCATAAAATAGGTCTGTGTTATCATTAGCAGTTGAGTTGCTCACGATGTAACGAAATAGGGCGTTTAAGTTTCCCATATTTGTGTACATATCTTGCATAGTGAAGTGAGAAATCGTTAGTAACGTATTGATTTATAACTTTGGAATAATCAAGCAAGTGATCTTTCGTGTGGGTCACCACTGCTGATAAGGATTTTTTAATGCCTGTTATTACTCTTCCTGATGGAAGTCAGCGTCAGTTTGACCATCCCGTTTCTGTGATGGATGTTGCTCGAGACATCGGAGCGGGTTTAGCTAAAGCCTGTATCGCGGGTCGAATTAATGGCGAACGCGTTGATGCATGTGAAATAATTGAACATGATGCAAATGTATCCATTATTACGAGCAAAGATGAAGACGGACTCGAAATTATTCGTCACTCTTGTGCTCACCTGTTAGGCCATGCAATCAAACAATTATGGCCAAACACTAAAATGGCGATTGGGCCGACTATCGACAATGGTTTTTACTATGATGTTGATTTAGACCACATGCTGACCCAGGAAGACTTGGAAAAGCTTGAAAAGCGCATGCTTGAGCTTGCCAAAACAGATTATGATGTGGTGAAAAAACGTGTTTCTTGGAGCGAAGCTCGTGAAACATTTGTGGCTCGAGGCGAAGACTATAAAGTTGAAATATTAGATCAAAATATTAGTCAAGATGACCGCCCTGGTTTATATCATCACGAAGAATATGTTGATATGTGTCGCGGTCCACACGTACCGAATATGCGTTTTTGCCACCATTTTAAACTACAAAAAGTGGCTGGTGCATACTGGCGTGGTAACAGCGATAACAAAATGCTGCAACGTATTTACGGCACCGCATGGGCTGATAAAAAACAATTGGCAGCCTATTTATTACGTTTAGAAGAAGCAGCTAAACGTGACCACCGTAAAATTGGTAAACAGTTAGATTTATACCATATGCAAGAAGAAGCGCCGGGAATGGCATTCTGGCATAATGACGGTTGGACAATTTTCCGTGAACTGGAAACCTTCGTACGCACTAAACTGAAAGCTTATAATTATCAAGAAGTGAAAGGGCCATTTATGATGGACCGCGTATTATGGGAAAAAACAGGTCACTGGGATAACTATAAAGACGCTATGTTCACGACGTCATCTGAAAACCGTGAATATTGTGTAAAACCAATGAACTGCCCAGGTCACGTACAAATTTTTAACCAAGGTTTGAAATCATACCGTGACTTACCATTGCGTATGGCAGAATTTGGCAGCTGTCACCGTAATGAGCCATCAGGTGCATTGCACGGCTTAATGCGTGTGCGTGGCTTTACTCAGGATGACGCACATATCTTCTGTACTGAAGAGCAAATCTTAAGTGAAGTCACTAGCTGTATTGAAATGATTTATGATGTTTACGCAACTTTTGGTTTCGAAAAAATTGTTGTAAAACTATCAACCCGTCCTGAAAAACGTATCGGTACTGACGAGATGTGGGACAGAGCGGAAGAAGACTTAGCCAACGCCCTGAAATCAAAAGGTATTGAGTTTGAATACCAACCAGGTGAAGGCGCATTTTATGGCCCGAAAATTGAGTTTACACTGTATGACTGCCTTGACCGTGCATGGCAATGTGGTACTGTCCAGTTAGACTTCTTCTTACCGGGTCGTTTGACAGCTTCCTATGTAGGTGAAAACAACGAACGTATCGTTCCTGTTATGATCCACCGTGCAGTGTTAGGTTCACTAGAACGCTTCATTGGTATCTTAACAGAAGAGTATGCAGGCTTTTTCCCAACATGGTTAGCACCACAACAAGTGGTTGTAATGAACATTACTGATAGCCAAGCAGACTATGTTCAAGAATTAGTAAGCAAGCTGCAAAGTGTTGGCATTCGTGCGAAAGCGGACTTACGTAACGAGAAAATCGGCTTTAAGATCCGTGAGCACACACTGCGTCGCGTCCCTTACATGTTAGTATGTGGTGATAAAGAAGTTGAATCAGGTAAAGTCGCTGTTCGTACCCGTCGTGGTAAAGACTTAGGCAGCCTTGATGTCAACGAATTCATGACAAAACTGCTTGAAGAGATCCGCAGTCGTCAACTCAATCAGATGGAGGAATAAGGTATTAAAGGCGGAAAAAAACTCCCAACAGCGCGTCCAAATCGAATTAACGATGAAATTCGCGCAACAGAAATCCGTGTCACTGGTTTAGACGGTGAGCAACTTGGTGTTATGAGTGTGCGTGAAGCCCTCTTTAAAGCAGAAGAAGCTGGTGTTGACTTAGTCGAAATCAGCCCAAATGCTGAACCACCGGTTTGTCGTATCATGGATTACGGTAAATATCTTTATGAGAAAAGCAAATCTCAGAAAGAACAAAAGAAAAAACAAAAAGTTGTTCAAGTGAAGGAAATTAAATTCCGTCCAGGAACAGACGAAGGCGACTACCAAGTTAAATTACGTAGTCTAATTCGCTTTTTGGAAGATGGTGACAAAGCTAAAGTGACACTGCGTTTTCGTGGTCGCGAAATGGCTCACCAACAGATTGGCTTGGAAGTGCTTAACCGCATCAAAACCGATCTGGATGAACTGGCATCTGTTGAATCATTCCCATCAAGGATTGAAGGACGCCAGATGATCATGGTATTGGCACCAAAGAAAAAATAATTAAGCCAGTATGGTTATAGCGAAGTAATTGCTAGAGTCTAGCAGCGCTCATTTTGGGCGCTGCTTCTCTGTTTTATCCGAGTTTTCTTTTTATTAATGATGAAAGTAATCTCATAGTAGCTAAGATACGGGTGTATTTTATGTCTTGTTATTTGCTTCATTAATGAATAAAGATAATTACGTCAAAGCAATATTTGGCCTCAATAGCCAAGTTTTCAAACAGTTCAGTGTGATTTATTGCAAGATTTACTTGAGTAATCCGGCAATAAGCATTAAAATCCGCGGTCGAATCACTTTGTCAGTGCATAGCGCATGAAGACAAACACAGAATATCGTACACACGTCAGGTATTAACTATTGAGTGACGAGTGTATTTGCTTGAGAGAAGCAAATCTCTTTATCCAATTGGAGGAATGAAGTATTAAAGGCGGAAAAAGAATCCCAACAACACGTCCAAATCGTATTAATGATGAAATTCGTGTTCCAGAGGTCCGTTTAACGGGTTTAGACGGTGAACAGTTAGGCATCATGAGCGCACGCGAAGCGCTTGAAAAAGCTGAAGAAGCAGGTGTAGACCTAGTTGAAATTAGCCCAAATGCTGAACCGCCAGTTTGTCGTATTATGGATTACGGCAAATTCCTTTATGAGAAGAGCAAATCTCAAAAAGAGCAAAAAAAGAAACAAAAAGTTGTTCAGGTGAAGGAAATTAAATTCCGCCCTGGTACAGATGAAGGTGATTATCAGGTCAAACTACGCAACCTGACTCGCTTTCTGGAAGATGGTGATAAAGCTAAAGTTACACTACGTTTCCGTGGTCGTGAAATGGCTCACCAGCAGATTGGTCTGGAAATGCTTAATCGCATCAAAGCTGATCTGGAAGAGCTGGCATCCGTAGAGTCTTTCCCTTCAAGAATTGAAGGGCGTCAGATGATCATGGTGCTAGCACCGAAGAAGAAATAATTAGGCCTGCAAGTAATATTCATTTATAGCAATATAGATGTTATTCGCCTAATTAATTCGTAGTTAATCACAATGCGAAGTTGGAAATAAAAGAAATGCCAAAGATTAAAACTGTACGTGGCGCAGCAAAGCGCTTTAAAAAAACTGCAGGCGGTGGCTTTAAGCGTAAGCATGCAAACCTTCGTCATATCCTGACTAAAAAGTCAACTAAGCGTAAACGCCATTTACGTCCGAAAGGAATGGTATCTAAGGGCGATCTGGGTCTGGTAGTAGCTTGCCTGCCTTACGCATAAGTAAACAATTTAGTTAATTAAGATAAAAGACGATAGGAGATAGCTATGGCTCGCGCAAAACGTGGTGTAATCGCACGTGCACGTCACAAAAAAATTCTGAAGCAGGCGAAAGGTTACTATGGTGCACGTTCACGTGTTTACCGCGTAGCATTTCAAGCGGTAATCAAAGCTGGTCAATACGCTTACCGTGACCGCCGTCAACGTAAACGTCAGTTCCGTCAACTGTGGATCGCACGTATCAACGCTGCGGCTCGTCAGAATGGTCTGTCTTACAGCCGTTTCATCAATGGCTTGAAAAAAGCTTCAATTGAAATCGACCGTAAGATCTTAGCAGACATCGCAGTTTTCGATAAAGCAGCATTCACTGCTTTAGTTGAAAAAGCGAAAGGCGCTTTAGCTTAATTGTTTGCTTGAAAAGAGGAGGGTAACTTCCTCTTTTCATTTATAGCTATTTGTGTTAATACTTTAGATACAGTTAGTTATTAGGAATTTATTCTATGCATTTTGTGATTTTTCGTTTCTTTTTTTACTTTAGCACCTGAATTTCGGGGGCTTTTGCGCGTAAATAGAAAGAAGAAATGAAAAGTTACGCTAAAGCCTCCTTAGGGAGGCTTTTTTGTTTCTAGTTTTAAATTAAGTGCAGTAAAATCAGTTAAGTATTCATTCATTACCAAATAGAATGTGAAGCTTAAAATATATAGTGAATAACTAGCAAAAAGACCAAGCGGTCATAAAGGGGAAACAATGCCACATCTCGCTGAGTTGGTTGCACAGGCAAAAGCAGCCATTGAACAGGCCCAAGATGTTGCTACGTTGGAGTCAGTGCGTGTTGAATATTTAGGCAAGAGCGGCCATTTCACACTACAGATGAAAACGTTGCGTGATCTGCCTGCTGAGGAACGTCCAGCAGCAGGGGCTGTGATAAATGAAGCTAAAGTACAGGTTCAAGATGCACTGAACGCCCGTAAGGACGCGATGCAAGCTGAAATTCTTAATGCACGTCTAGTGTCAGAAAAAATTGATGTGTCATTACCAGGGCGTCGTATGGAAAATGGTGGGTTACACCCAGTCACCCGTACAATTCAGCGAATTGAAGAGTTTTTTGGCGAATTGGGTTTCTCTGTTGAAACAGGTCCAGAAATCGAAGATGACTACCATAATTTTGATGCACTAAATATACCTGCTCACCACCCCGCGCGTGCGGACCACGATACTTTTTGGTTCGATGCAAAACGCTTACTGCGTACGCAAACATCGGGTGTACAAATCCGTACAATGAATGGCCAACAACCACCGATTCGTATCATTGCCCCAGGTCGTGTATATCGTAATGACTACGACCAAACGCATACACCTATGTTCCATCAAACAGAAGGCCTGATTGTTGATAAAGATATCAGCTTTACCAATCTAAAAGGCACATTACATGATTTCTTGAATAACTTCTTTGAAGAAGAAGTCCAAGTACGTTTCCGCCCATCTTATTTCCCATTCACAGAACCTTCAGCAGAAGTTGACGTTATGGGTAAAAATGGTAAGTGGTTAGAAGTATTAGGTTGCGGAATGGTGCATCCAAATGTATTACGCAATGTAGGTATTGACCCAGAAGTCTATTCAGGTTTTGCATTTGGTATGGGAATGGAGCGCTTAACAATGCTGCGTTACGGTGTTTCTGACCTACGTGCATTCTTCGAAAATGATCTTCGTTTCCTCAAACAGTTTAAATAAGGCGGGTCTATCTCATGAAATTCAGTGAACTATGGTTACGCGAATGGGTGAACCCGGCGATCAGTAGTGAAGCATTATCAGAACAAATCACGATGGCAGGTTTGGAAGTTGACGGTGTAGATGCGGTTGCTGGCCAATTTCACGGCGTTGTTGTCGGTGAAGTGGTTGAGTGTGGTCAACACCCAAATGCAGACAAACTGCGTGTTACAAAAGTTAACGTGGGTGGTGAGCGTTTATTAGATATCGTCTGTGGTGCACCAAACTGCCGTCAAGGTTTGAAAGTTGCAGTTGCTACCGTGGGTGCGGTATTGCCCGGTGATTTTAAAATTAAAGCAGCAAAATTACGTGGCGAGCCTTCTGAAGGTATGCTGTGTTCTTATTCTGAGCTGGGTATTTCCGATGATCATAGCGGAATTATTGAATTGCCGCAGGATGCTACTATCGGTACCGATATTCGTGAATATCTAAAACTTGATGATAATGCGATTGAAATCAGCATTACACCTAACCGTGCAGATTGCTTAAGTATTCTTGGGGTTGCACGTGATGTCGCAGTTATTAATAAATTAGCGTTAAATGAACCAGTTATTAATGCTGTATCTGCGACAACAAAAGATACATTCCCAATTCGAGTCGAAGCGCCAAATGCGTGCCCACGTTTTTTAGGGCGAGTGATCAAAGATATTGATGTTTCAGCACCGACACCAATGTGGATGAAAGAAAAGCTACGTCGTGGTGGAGTCCGTTCTATTGACGCTGTTGTGGATATTACCAACTACGTTTTATTGGAATTGGGCCAACCTCAACACGCCTACGATCTAGACCGTTTAGACGGTGCTATTGTTGCTCGTATGGCTAAAGATGGTGAGAAACTGGTTCTTCTTGACGGTAGCGAAGCAACATTGAAATCAGACACCTTAGTAATCGCTGATGAGTCTAAAGCACTCGGGATCGCGGGTATTTTTGGTGGTGAGCACTCAGGCGTTAATAACGAAACCAAAAATATTTTATTAGAGTGTGCGTTTTTTGACCCATTATCGATTACAGGCCGCGCACGTAACTACGGTTTACATACCGATGCTTCACACCGTTTTGAACGCGGTGTTGACCCACAATTGCAGTTTAAAGCGATTGAACGTGCAACCTCACTGATTGTGGATATTTGCGGTGGTGAAGTGGGTGAAATCATTGATGTCACCAGTGAACAGCATTTACCGAAAGCAGCCAATATTAAGCTGACGCGCAATAAATTAGACCGTTTGATCGGCCACTTTATTGAAGATGAGTTAGTCACTGATATTTTGACGCGTTTAGGATGTAAAGTCACGGTTTCGGCTAACACATGGGATGTTGTTGCTCCAAGTTGGCGCTTCGATATGCAAATCGAAGAAGATTTAGTGGAAGAAGTCGCGCGTGTTTATGGCTATAACAGTATTCCTGATGTGCCACTGCGTGCCGACCTGGTCATGACTAATCATAAAGAAGCTAACTTACCTTTAAAACGTATTAAAGCGATGTTAGTTGACCGTGGTTATCAAGAAGCAATTACATATAGTTTTGTTGATCCTAAAGTTCAAGCTTTACTGCACCCACAACAAGACGCATTGATTTTACCTAACCCGATTTCTGTCGATATGTCAGCGATGCGTTTATCGCTGTTGACTGGTTTATTAGGAACGGTTGTCTATAATCAGAATCGTCAACAAAATAGAATTCGTTTATTTGAGACAGGTCTGCGCTTTATTCCTGATAATCAAGCAGAATATGGGATCCGTCAGGAACCAATGCTTGCAGGGGTCATCACAGGCAATAGATTTGAAGAACATTGGTCATTAGATAAACAAGTTGTTGACTTCTTTGACTTAAAAGGTGATCTTGAAGCTGTTTTTGAATTGACTGGGAAACTAAATCAAATTACATTTAAATCTGAGGCACACCCTGCATTGCATCCAGGTCAAAGTGCTGGGATTTATCTGGAAAATGAACACATTGGCTTTATTGGTGTGGTCCACCCAGAATTAGAACGCAAACTCGATTTAAATGGTCGTACGGTGGTGTTTGAGGTTCGTAGTGATGCGATAGCACAACGTGTCATCCCTGAAACTAAGGCGATTTCGCGCTATCCGTCGAACCGCCGTGACATCGCTGTAGTCGTGCCAGAAGATGTGGCTGCTGCTGAAGTTTTAGCAGAGTGTAAAAAAGTTGGCATAAATCATATAGTTGGCATAAACTTATTTGATGTGTACTGTGGTGAAGGAATAGCAGATGGCTACAAGAGCCTTGCTATCAGTCTTGTCTTCCAAGATACCCAACGTACCATGGAAGAAGAAGAGATCACTGCTACCGTTGATCTGTGTATTGCTGCGTTAAAACAGCGATTCCAAGCCTCCTTGAGGGACTAAACCTATGGCGCTTACTAAAGCTGAAATGTCAGAAAATTTGTTTGAAAAACTGGGTGTTAGCAAACGTGATGCTAAAGACCTTGTCGAAACTTTCTTTGAAGAGGTTCGCCTTTCCTTAGAAAATGGTGAGCAAGTAAAATTATCTGGATTCGGTAACTTTGATTTACGTGATAAAAATCAACGTCCCGGACGTAACCCAAAAACTGGGGAAGATATTCCAATTACTGCACGCCGTGTTGTTACTTTCCGCCCAGGCCAAAAATTAAAAAGCCGTGTAGAAAAAGCAACACCGAAAGAGTAATTATATCGTTTGATATAGAAAAAGACCGCCTAGGCGGTCTTTTGTTTATCTATAATTGCATGTTTTATAAAAGGATTTATAAAACATCATCCACATTACATCCACATGTAACCCACCTTTAGCATTAGCCCCTTGCAATAAGGGGCTTTACTTATCGGTTAAAGCCGACTTTAATTTATTCTCAATTCAATAAGGGGAAATATAATGCTTAGAACATTTTTTAGTGATGTAAAACACATTACGAGCACCAATTTTTTGACCCAAGTAAAAAAACTTTTTATTTGCTCTGCGTTTTCTGTATTTGCCTTGGTTGTTGGTATCAGTTCGGCTTCTGCTGTACCGTACCTTAAATCAAGTGAAGATTGCACAAAGCAAAATGAAGTTTACGCAACAATGAATGATGCAATGGAATATTTCAGTGATTATTATCCTGAAAATAATTCACTCGAAATTATTAGTGAATCACCACTAAATGTTAGGCTTTCAGCGGTAGCTTTTGAGCAAGACGGGCAAGACGTAAAGGAGCTACTAGCAAAACGAGCCATTGTCTATGGTGTTTATCGCTCATTAATTAATACGCCCAATGATAAAGTTACTGTCACTTCTTATTTAGTTGACACGAATGGAAAAAAACTGAAAGGCTCGCCTGAATACACAGCAACAATCACTAAGTCGCAGGCATTAGAGATCACTAAAAAATATGTTCCGATTAATAATTTGAGTGAGCTAACCGACGATAGCTGCTCTTTCACTGCGCAGTTCAATGAGCTGCGATTTGATGATAGTGGCAAAAAAGGCTTTGATAAGTTCTTTGATGAATTAATTAGTGTATCTAAATAGTATTGAAGACTTTATTTTGAAGTATGTGCGTTAGGGGGTAATCACATTAAATAAAAGGGTTTGCTCCCTCAAGCATCTACGTATTGAGCACATTTTAGATCTGTCCCTCATAATGAGGGGCTTTACTTATAAAATAGACCTGCATTTAACTTATTCTCAATTCAACATTAGTTACTTAATATAATTATAGGTTGAAGGCTAGTATTTAATCATGTGAATTATGAGGTTAACATTACTTTCTAGTTTTATAGCTAGCCCCCATTTTAATAATTAAAACTTATGTATAATCATACTATTTTTGAAGAACACTAAAGGTATTCAATCAAATGGCTGAAATTATAGAGAATATTGATATTAGTAAAATCCGTGATCAAGAATTGAATTTTTTGTTTGGAGCAGGTGCTTCAGCGGGACTTTTCCCTACGCTAGCGACAAAAATGAAAGATAACGAAGGCAATTGGGAGTCTATAGAAACATTGGCTCAATATTTTGAGGATTCGATACAAGATGATTATAAATCACTACTATTCATGTATTATTATAAACAATGCATAGAACCTGTAATGCAATTTGAATGGAATACCCAAGAAAAAATAAACGACTTGATTAAAAATAAAACGAATAGAATAGATGTTATTAATAATTATAAAAAATTTCTGTGTACATTATTATCTATTTTAGAAACCAAGAGTGAATATGATAAAAAAATCAATCTATTTACAACAAATTATGACTCTTGTTTTGTTGAGGCTTTCGAAGATTTAGATGAAAGCACTAAAGTTAAGTTAACGTTAAATGATGGTTCTCAGGGGTTTAAAGTTAAAACGCTTGAAGTAAGAAATTTTGATTCATTAAAAATTAGAAAAAGTCCTTTTGATAACTACCAATCTGTGATTCCTCAATTTAATATAATCCATTTGCATGGCTCTGCTTATTGGAGAAAGAAAAATGACTCAATACAGGTACAATATAGTAATGATGATAGGATTATTGATGATTTTCCAGATTCTGAGTTTAAACAATTCCAAGAAATGATTGAAAAAGATGATGCAAAGCGAGATGATATAGATTTTGATTTAGATGTGATTTTTTCATCTTCTTTTAAAGAAAGTTCTATTTCTTTTTGGGGTAAATACAAAAAATTACCAATAGTCAACCCTACAAAATGGAAATTTCATGAGACGGTTTTTGAAGAACATTATTACCAAATGCTGCGTTATATGAGTTATGTGCTAGAAAGAAGAAATTCAACACTTATTACTTTTGGTTTCTCTTTTGCTGATGAACATATAAGAAACTTACTAAAAAGGGCACTAAATAATAAATATTTCACGATGTATATATGCTGTTTTAAAAAAGAAAATATAGATAATTTAAATAAATATTTTGGTGATTGTAATAATGTAAAGTATGTTGTTTCGGATAATCCATTAGATTTTTCAGAATTTAATAGAGAAATATTCACACTTGATGATGTGTTATAATAAAAGGAATTAATTATGTCTATTTTAGTAGGTGAAGTCATTGGGATTAATGGTATCAAGGTTACAATTAATCTTTATGAGGAATCTAATAAAGACACATTATTTTATGATGGAAAAATTTTCAAAGGGGTGTCCATCAGAGAGTTTGTTCAGATAAAACGAGGGTTTAAAGATATTATTTGTATTGTTGAGGGGGAATATCTTGATGAAAAAAGGTATCAAGTTAATGATGATGCTCGTTATTATATTAGAACTGTGGAATTAAGACCTATTGGCTATTTTGAGCGTAAAAAATTTAATGAGGGTGTTAAATATTTACCATTGATAAAAGATAAAGTATATCTTTTAGAAGAAGATAAATTACCAGATATATTTGGCCGAAATAATGAAGATGGTTTTGTTATAGGTAAGTTATTGAAAGAAGATTATCCTATTTCATTAGACTGGAAGCGGTTATTTAATACACATATTGGTATATTTGGAAATACAGGAAGCGGAAAGTCAAACACACTTACTAAGCTTTATACAACATTGTTTGAAAATAAAATAAGATATATCAAAGGGAAAAGTAAATTTGTTGTTATTGATTTCAATGGAGAGTATACGTCAGAACAACTGACAACTGCTGAGTATAAGAGTGTATATAAATTAAATACAAATAACGAAGAAGATAAATTCCCTCTTATAGAAAGTGAGTTTTGGAATGTCGAATCATTAAGCATTTTATTTCAAGCGACTCCAAACACACAAAAACCTTTTATAAATAGAGTGATTTCAAGTAGGGATAAATACAAGGAATCCCCTAATAGTTTAGAAATTTACTTTAAAAAAACATTTGAGCGAATATTTACTGTAGCTTTGCCAAAGGCTGATAGTTTAGATTTAATAAGAGAGGTTGTATCTATTATTGAAAATGAAAACTTATATGACAAACTTAAATATGTCAACTGGAATGGTACTAGGCTTAATTTTTATATGAATGGGAATGTTTATTTTAACTCTGATTCTAATTCCTATGAACAGCACTTCAAAAGTCTAGTGGATGGGGTATCCATGCCTGAACTTGGAGTTTTTAATGAATTTAAATTACGTTGCCATTTGCAATTAATCAATGATTTAATTTTGGGCTTTGTTCAATATGAATTTATTCAACCTTTACTTAAAAGAATAGATGCATCATTAAATTCGCTAGAAAAAGTTATTGCAGTAACAAGAGAACCCCTTAATTCAAAAACTATTACAATTATTTCTTTAAGAAAATGCAACCAAGATATAAAAAAAATACTCCCGCTTCTGATATCTAAACACTATTATCAGCCGCATAAAGATAGCGTCTCTAATCCACCCCAAAAGACAGTTCATTTAATTATTGATGAAGCTCATAATATATTATCGCATCAATCTACAAGAGAAAGTGAGAGCTGGAAGGATTATCGATTAGAGCAATTTGAGGAGATAATAAAAGAAGGTAGGAAATTTGGATTTTTTTTAACATTATCTAGTCAACGACCCGCTGATATTTCTCCAACTATAATGTCTCAAATTCATAATTTTTTTATACATAAATTAGTTAATGATCGTGATTTATTTTTGATTGATAATACTATCAGTACGCTCGATAATATTTCAAAGAATATGATTCCAAATTTATCTAAAGGTTGTTGTATCGTCACAGGAACATCATTTGATATCCCTATGGTTCTTCAAGTTGACCTTTTAGATAAAACCCAGCAGCCAGATAGTGAAGATGTTGATCTAGTATCGCTTTGGTCTGATAAAGAGATGGCTCAGAACGTCGAAGAATAATATAAAGAGTCGTATAACGACTCTTTAATATTTATAACGCTAATGATGGCTGCTGAAACTTATTAGGATGCGGTTCAACAACATTAACATGTGCGGGTTTAACAACAATTTTGGTCACTGATTCGTGACTGACAAATGTGCAACCACAATTAATATTTTGGCACTGGTTATAGCGTTCTTTGGTTTCGGATGAGACTTGATAGGAACTACGTGTATGTGCAGAGTGACCGCATTCAGGACAATTCATCATGATTATGTATCCTTTGTCATGATGTTGATGTTATGTAAATTATATCATGTATATCCATACAGTCTAAAAAATTATTCGTCAGCTATATCTAAATCCGAAATTTTCACCTCTAACTCTAATACGGTTGTAAAACCACTGCCATTCAGTGAATGAACGACTCGCGTTAATGTCCAGTCCGCGTTATCAATTTCGGGTTTAAATCCGCTGACGGTGACAGGCATTTCAGGGTAGAGATCTGCACGACCAACCGCGAGTTGAATCGAAAATGATGCAACACCACGCTGGATTTTTTCCCAGTTGGCTTTTGCGGCTCGAGCGGCGTTTTCTTTAGTCGCGTAAGTATGAGAAAGTGTCAGGACGTTCCCTTGTTCGCCGGCTAGATATTCCCCTTGTTTTTCTTTCAGTTCAGCGGGTTTTGTAGGTTGTTTGCTTTTTCGCTTACGCTTTACCGTCACTGCTTTTTTCTTTTTCGGCTCACGTGTATCAAGCCAGTTAGCGATAACGCCGGTGTATGCTCCGCGGTCAGCCAGTGTAAAACGGTGACCATCACCGACTGAGCGATTAATGTGCATCGTTTGAATCGGTTGGCCAGTTGCGGTGAGCCCTTGACCTTGTTTCATAAACAGTAAGTTTCCGTTTTTAACCGCAACAATTGCCCCCTCGGATTTAGCCACTCGTGTGAGAAATGAGCCGTCCGATTCGTTGGTTTGGTCGATATGGACAAGCTTGATTTTATCTAATTTTTCATCAATAACCGCCTTTAACTTATTGCGTTCTGCTAAGGTTCGCACGATATCACCGAGTGTTTTTTGGTGGTAAGACTGCTCACGCTTGACGTTTAATGTGTCGCGAAAGTCCGCACTACGACCACGGATCGTGAGCTTATCTGGCACGCCGCTATGTTCAACCTCATCAACCGTAAACGTCCCCTTGTAGATCAGTGGTTCGTTTTTCCAACCAAGATGCAATGACAGGGTTTCACCTCGCTTGGGTAAGGCGAGTTGTCCGTCGCTATCATCCAGCTCAATATCTAACTGGTCAGCTTCAAAGCCGCGATTATCTGTCATGGTTAATGACATTAAACGCTCCTGAATCAGGCTATTAATATTTTCACCGCCGGCCGCAAGTACAAATGCAGGGGTTAGTTCATCTTTGGTTAAAAAACTCATAGCGGTAAGGCTCCGCGAATATCATTGAGCTGCTGACCTAGATCGCCAAACATTTGAGACAGTGATTCATCAGTGCGTTTTAATTTCAGCGTAAAATCAATTTTTCTGGCCGAGCCATCATCAAAAAAAATACTTTTCGATTGGGTGATTTCTTCAATCACAAACATACCGTAAATGGTGCCTGAGCCATCAATCAACGACCATGCTTTTCCCGTTTCTGCCATTTGCTCCAATACCAGCAATGACAGTCTGCCGCCAGTCAGTGACGGGAATAATGAGCCACTTAATGTGATATCGTCATTATCAAGGCCGATAAATTGAACTGAGGGGCGCTTGCCGACACGATTATTCACCCCATAACGGTATTTTTGGTTAATTTGCATCATCTGGTAAGGCGTTGTATTTAATTGAAAGACAAACAAGCCTAGTGCTGCCATTGCCATAATTAATCGTCCTCGCTGTCTTGATACCGACTCAGTCGTCTTGCCTGTTCACGCCGTTGGTTTTGCTCTAATTGTCTAGCAACTTCTCTTGCAATATCGTTTGCTGACTGATTCGGTAATGGGTAAACATTGATAGTGACCGGTGCAGTATTTGCCGCATGATTGCTTTGGTTTATGGTTGTTGGCGCGGACTGATAGCTATTTGCGGGTAAAGCATAAGGATGGATGGGTTTTGCTGTCGCGGTCATAGAGCCGATGGTTAATGCCGCCGCAGCCAGTGCAGCAGTTTTTCTCCGGCTAGTGATATGAGCTGGCCCATCAACAAGCTCGGGTCCATATTCCCCCACAATGCCAAATTGTCCACGGGGGATAAATCCGCCATTGTCGAACATGCCCGCACTCTTCATGCCAGCTTGAATAACGGTCACTTGTGACATGGCGCGCACAGCTTTGGTTTTATCCGAAAGCATCCAATCGGGCAATATGTTTGTAGCCATTTGCTTAAGTTCGGCAAATTGGGCTTTCAGTGATTCCCACTTTTCCAGAATGCCGTTTTTCAGGCTATCAATGATCTCACCGCCAATTTGTTTAAAGCGTTCCGGTAAACCTTTAACATCCGCGACAATCTGCTCCCACTTATCAGAAATGGTTTTCTTCACCAATGCCCACATACGAGAAGTGATAGCGACAATCTCATCCCAGTGCTGATAAACCAGCCCGACAAGCCCCCAATTCAGCACATAGGATTTAACCCCCTCCCAGAATTGGGAAAATATCTCTGTGACTCTGTTCCATAATTTTTTAGCGTACGGAACGATATCATCCCAATATTTATAAATCAGGTAAGCTGCGCCAGCGATAGCCGTGATAATTAAGATAATCGGGTTAGCTAATAGCGCACGGCCTAGCATCATAAATGCCGTTCCAATTAACTTAATAGGCTTAATCAGTAATGATAGAAAGCCGCTGCCTTTGATACCTAATACGGACAGACTTAATTTCGCCATGGCGAGTGGGCCAATTAATGCCGCAATCATCAATGTGATACCGCCACCAACGGCCAGCACCGCACCTAATCCCAACGTGATCATGGTGATTTGTTTGACCAGTTCAGGGTTTTTCTTTGCCCATTGGCCAAACTTCGAAATGAGATCAGTGACTCGTTTAGTGATATCCCGCAAAGGGCTATCCGCACCACCAAAAACTTGTATCCCCACATCTTCATAAGCCGAGGTTAAGTTTTTTAAGTCGCCATCAAGGTTATCTGTCATGGTTTTGGCGACTTTTTCTGCTTCCCCTTTAGCGGCTTTGATTTCAGCAATCATGGCCTGCAACTGACCGGAGCCAGCTTGGTCAACCAATACAGAGAGGGCAGAAAATGCCTCTTCACCGGCAATATGTTTAAACAGTCCAGCACGCTCTGCCGTACCCATTTTTTTAGTTTTTTTGTCTAGTTCGGCGAGTATGTCGGTAAATTGGCGCAAATTACCTTTGGCATCACGGGTTTTAATTTTCAATTTATCAAGGGCTTCACCAGCCATTTTCGGCGGCTCTGCCAAGCGCCCTAAAATAGAGCGTAAGCCTGTACCGGCCATACTGCCTTGAATACCCGCATCACCGAGTTTACTGGCGGCAACGGCAGCAGTTTCTAAATCGACACCGAGCCCCGAAGCAACCGGCGCTACATATTTCATCGTGTCGCCAAGCATAGTGAGGTTGGTGTTAGACCGCGTAAACGTGGCAACAAGGGCATCACTGACACGGTTCATTTCATTAGAATTCAGCTTAAAGCCGGTCAAGATGTTGGAACCAATATCAGCCGTGGTGGCCAAGTCGATATCACCGGCCAATGACATGGATAAAGTACCGGACATGGCATTTTTAATTTGCTCTGGCTTAAAACCAGCCATGGCATAGAACGCTTGGCCTTGTGCAACTTCATTAGCGGTAAATGCGGTTGTTGCCCCAAGGTCTCGCGCTTGCTCCCTTAACATCTTGTAGTCGTCGGAATTTTTATCAAGGCGGGTTAAGGCTTGCACTTTCGACATGCCGATTTCAAAATCATAGCCGGGTACTAAGACTTTTTTAGCCGCATAACCTAACCCTACACCGGATGCAAGCATACCCGCGCCGCTACCGGCCATTTTATTACGCACTCCCATGGCATTTTGATAGCTATTTTTTGCCGCTGACATGCGTTTTTCTTGATTAGCTACCCGTTTTAGTTGCTGCTCTTGTTGCTGTAATCGCCGGCTTGTGCTGCCAATGTCGCTATTTAATTTGATTTGGGCTTGGCTTAGTTGGCGTGTTGAAATCCCACTGCCTTTTAGTGCTTCCCGTTGGCGCTGCAGTGAGGCACTCAGTGTGCCGGTTTCAGTTTTGAGTTTTGCGGCCGCCGCTTTTGCGCGGTCAAGCTCCCGTGATTGGGCCCTCGTGGGATTTTGAACGGTGGATAATTCACGTGCTAGCCGGCTAACTTTGGCGGTAGCCTGTTGATACGCTTGACTAGCACTATCAAGGGATTGCTTGGTTTTCTTAAACCCGTCAATTTGCTTGGCTTGGTTGTTGAGCTCTTTGAGTTGTTGTTTAGATTTGCGGAGGGTTTCCGCCATTTTTTTATTTGACGCTTGGGCGCTCTTAAACGGTTTCGTAAATTTATCGACGGCGCTTAAAATCACCTGTAAACGTAAATCTTTACTCATCTTCTACACCGCTACGTTTAAGGGCGTGATAACGCCATTCTAATAATTCGGTTAGGGAAAATTCATCGTTGACAGCGGGTGACCAGTGAAAAATAGTGGCAATATCTGCCACTAAGTCATTGACGGTTAATCGTTCTGGAAATCCATAGTCACCGACTTCGGTAACAAAAAAAGCACAAGCTCTTTGGTTAAATTCAGCATATCGGCTGGGTTCATCATGATTAATTCGGGTTTCGTCAATGCCGGTGCGGTGACGCGGGGTAATACCAACATCGCCGAATCCACATCCATTTCCATCAGTGCGGCTAAACGAACACCACGCAATGCGCCAGAATTGGGTTTACGTACCACAATCTCTGTTACTGTGGTTGTTCCACGCGTGATGGGTTCATCTAGCGTGACGGTGATTTGATTTTTTTCTACGGGTTCAGTCATTTACTTTTCCTATAAACCTAATGCGGCGCGTTGTTCTTCTAGGCGGTCAACACCATCAACTTTTTCAATCATATTGAGTAAATCAATCTCAATGAGTGTTTCACCATCCCAAATGAGTTTGTAATACGTGGCATTAAAAGGCGCTTTGACTTGTGTGTTTTCACCGGCCTTGCCATTACCGGAGTCAATTTCACTGAATCGACCCCGTAACACGACCTCAACGGCGGTGTATTCTTTGGTATCTTGGCGTTGATAGGCACAATTGAGGCGCAACATCACGCCATCAATTTGAGTGATCCCCCATTGCTTATAAAGCTGGGCTTCTAAGCCCCCGAATGTTAATTCGGCTGATAGAGCATCATCTTCTAAGCCCATATCAATTTTGACGCCGCCATTCATGCCGCCGCCGCGATAGGTTTCAAATTTACGGGTGATTTTCGGTAGCGTGATTTCTTCAATACGCCCCATATAACTTTCACCCTCATTGAATAAATTTAAATCTTTAAGTTTGCGTGGTAAGGCCATGATTACCCCTTAATTTTTGAGCCAAAATCTAATAAATAGCGGTCAGTGATACGCTGACGTAACAGTAAGTTTTCCAGTGGGGGTACTGCTGTATAGTCATAATCAATGTATAACTTGCCGCTTTTCAGCTCTTCTTTGGTGTTAACGTCTGGATCGAACCAACATTCACCGCCTAACAAATAGCCTTGCGTTGTCATGCTGCGCAGTTTTGCATTGATACTTTCGATAATGTCACGAGCCAGTGAGGGATTGAGCGTGCCGTCAATGGACCAGTCTAGCCCCTCGGCGATGGTGTCGGATAATACCTGCGCGGTGCGGGTGTAGGACTCAAAGGCAAACAACGGATCATCTGAGCAAGTACGGGAGCCCCAAAACTTGAAGCCGTTATTGCGAATTAGTGTGGTGATATCGTTTTCGTTAAGTAAGCCAGCATCGGTGGCAGGGTCTTGTAAATCCCATGACACATCGGCAGAAATACCAGTTACACCATTAACACCCACGTTAGACAAGGTTTTATGCCAGCCAATTTCATTATCAATCTTGGCACGTAAACCCAAGGCACACGCGGTGGCGTAGATATCACTCTCTGCATTCGTGACGGTATCCCAACTTTGGAATTCAGGCCAAATCAACATTAATTCACGTTGATTAAAGTTTTTGCGGTAATCAATCGCATCGGAAATAGTTTTGCTACCATAGGCGCTGACATAGGCCATGGCTCGCATTTTTTGCGCGATACCCGCAAGTGTTGAGGAAACGGCCTGTGTATCGTGAGCGGGCACTGCTAGAATGCGAGGCTTAACACCTAAACGGCCTTGCGCCACGGTTAATGCCTGCAAGCCGGTTTTGCGGCCATCAGGCGTGGTGCCACCAATGATATTTGAGGTGGTTTCTGCTTCGCTTTCGCCTTGCTCAACACGAACAACCACGGTAACTGGTTTTGATTGGTTACCGATAGCATCTAGTGAGCGTGCAAGCGTGCCAGTTTCGCCGGCTTTACCTGCCGCATTTTTCACATCTGTAATTAAAACAGGGGTATTGAGTGGAAAGGCTTTTGTGTCTGCATCATCGGCAGTACACACCATTCCGACAATGGCGGTGTTGATGGTGCGAATGGGTCGCGTGCCTTCGTTGAGTTCAATCACTCGCACGCCGTGGTGATAATCTTGAGCCATTACTAGCGTCCTCTATTTTGCAATAGCTCAATTTTGGGTTGGGGTTAACGTAAATGCACGGAATGGCGATTGTGTGGGGGATGAAACAAAGCCCCGTGATATAGGGGCTTGCATTGGGTAACGTCGTAATGAATGTAATAAATTATTTTTTAGCGTTTATTTTTAAAAATGAATTGTAGAGTTCAAGCGTTTTTTTAAAAATATCTTCAGCGGACTCTTCCCACTTAGATTCCATTTTTTCTTCAGGCTCTACATATTTTATAAAAGGAGTTATAACATATTGCGGTTTACATGCTTCAACGTATTTAGTCGTTTGCCCACTGGTTCTTGATGTACAAATAATGATATGACATTTTTCGTCAACAAAAAATGGAAGGCTGTCTCGAAGACGGTGATGCTTTTTGGTAGGTGCAACAGGGTCACCTTGACTTTCAAAAGCTATTTTAAAATCACCTATTTCAACCAAAAGTTTTATATCGGAAGTCGCTTTTTTGCTTAAATAATTGGTGACTTTAATTTCGCCTTTAAAATCGGCTAATAATCTATGATAAACACTTGTTACTATTTTATGGTAAACCAATTTTATAGTTGTAGTTTTACCTGAGTTACTCGGGCCTTTTAATACTAAAACATGTGGTTGAAACATAGGGCTTCCTAAAATTAAAATATAACAGCCTAATACTACTATAGTTAAATAACAATTAAGCTATTTCATATCTCATTCTGGCTTTTCAGGCCAAATAATATCTGATGCCGATGAAATATCAACACGACTTAACAAAACTCGGGACTCCTTCCACTCTCTTAACTGCTCCCGTTCTTCATCCGTAGCAATACCAAGGTCAACGGCATCTTGCAAAGGTGCTATTGCGGCAGTAGCTTCATTTAATAGCGCCTGTTTCTGATATTCCGCTTCTGCGATTAATTGCTCTTTTGATGGCGGTGGATTGGTGATCGCTAATGCCTCTTGCTCAGAAATAAGAGTTAAATCATCAGTAATAAATGCATCCTGTGATCCATCTGATTCATAGGCATAAACTTCATTATTTTTATCTTTGTAATATTTCATTATGACCTCAGCTCAGTCCACATGTTAATGCCATTTTTCGTCACATTTGCACTATATTCGATTTTATACGTTGCTCCATTAGGCACGATAAAACACAGTTGGGGCTTAGATTCACCACCGTACCCGACAGATACAGCGACTTTGACATTATTAATAAAGCAATCGAAACCCATATAATGATCTCGTGCTCCGTTCGGAGAAATTGAAACCAGTATCGGTTTACCCGTTGAATTTGTGTATATAGTGCTCACCGTTCTTGATGCTTTAACATCTTTCCAAGTCTGGCCATAACCTAAGCCACTCCCTGCCGCAAGCTTGCTATCAACTTCAGCCTTGGTATATGCCCCCACATCCCCTGCAGTGAGAGATATATCCGCGCTTAGAGGTTTACCGTTGACTTTACGCCCATTCGGAACCCGTCCATTCGCATTATTATTGGCATTAGTTGCTGCAGTATTAGCTGCGTTAGCGGTAGCTTGTGCATCTGTACCCGCTTTTTTTGCATCGGCGACTTTAGTATCGGCTTCTGCTTTAGTATAAGCGCCAACATCACCAGCACTTAAAGTGATATCAGCGCTCAACGGCTTATTATTTACTTTTCGAGTGTTGGGCACACGCCCATTGGCATTCGTATTTGCATCGGTACCGGCTTTTTTCGCATCCGCGGCTTTAGTGTCGGTTTCTGCTTTAGTATAAGCGCCCACATCGCCTGCACTTAACGTGATATCAGCGCTCAACGGCTTATTATTTACTTTTCGAGTGTTGGGCACACGCCCATTGGCATTCGTATTTGCATCCGTACCCGCCTTTTTCGCATCGGCGACTTTAGTGTCGGTTTCTGCTTTGGTATACGCCCCCACATCACCCGCACTTAGCGTGATATCAGCGCTCAATGGCTTGTTGTTCACTTTACGCGAGTTCGGCACTCGGCCATTGGCGTTGTTATTCGCATTAGTTGCTGCTGTATTGGCCGTATTCGCTGAAGTTTGTGCATTAACCGCCCGTTGGTTTATTTCCGTGGCCAACTTAGGTGTAACCGCTTTGGTATTATCTTCGCTGAGTGTATCAGCCAGTAACACAAAACCTTTGGCGCTAGTCGTCGCGTCGGGGTGATTACGGCTTTTAACGTGAGCCTCAATCGCTGTTTTTACTGAGTCATCCACATAGCCGCGCGTTGCAAGCACAATTGCGGGGTCAACTTTCAAAGTAACCGCTTCGGTATGGCTAACAATCAAAATCATTCTAATGGTTTGTGTGCGACCTGAGCCCTCGGCTAACATGGGTTTATAGGTTTCAGGGCAATTCGCCACGGCCACCAATAAACCCGATTTATCAAACAAACCGATTTCACGTATCCACCACCCCCCCTCATTTTCGGGGATCACTTGTTCCGCAATAACTTGATTGGTATTCACTGAGTCAATAAATAGCGTATTAATAGCGGCTCGGCGCTTTTCATTGATAAGTTTGGTTTGTTTGGTATCGGGTGCGGGCAATGTGCCGCCACCGTCACCGACCGCCATGTGTGTTAATTCAATTTTCGTGCCGAGGGCAGTGGCCTCTGCGAGCACTTTTTCACCATAAGTGGTAAGCAATGCAAAATATTTCATTGGAGAGTCACCCTCATTTCATCAATAACGTGTACCGCTGCCCCTGTGGAAATCGTGCCGCCTGAGCTGATCACATCTGGCGTGTAGGGGTAAACGGTTAATTCATCACCGCTATAACTGGTTGCGGCACAATAGATTTGGCCTTTAGTTTCAAGCTGAATAGTGAGCCCAACTAAATGACGGCTCGCCGGCTTGGCATCAAAAATCAATGCTTCTAACTCTTGATACATTTCCTCGGTTATACCGGTTTCAAGAACACCGATATCAAGGCGAAACGTGCCGGCGGTTTCATTAGTTTTCCACCACTCAATCACGCGAATTAAATAGCCTAATGGCTCAACCACGCGGCGCAAGGCACCTATCGTGCCCTTGTGCTTATGAATAAACATCGCGGCTTTCACGGCATCCCGTTTGGCTTTTTCCGTCCAGTTTTTATCCCATCGGTCAACACTGAACGCCCAAGCCAAATACGGCAGCAAATGCACGGGGCATTTATCAGGGTTCCAAAGTTCACGAATAGGAATAGGCACGCGCTCAATCAGGGCTAATGACTCAGCCGCGGCAAGTTCTAACGGTGATGAGCCGACAGGTAATAAACGATTATTCATCTGAGCCCCCTAGTGCCACGTTAATTTGTGTGCAGAAGCTGGCCTGTGTTTTATCCAGTTTGATATCTGCAACCGGCTTTTTCAGTTCAACGCGTTGCACGCCTTGAACATGCAAAGCGGCATAAATGGCACTGAGGACAATGTCACGGCCTAACCGGTGTTGCTGTGTCGCATAGCGTTTCACTTGTTCCTCTGCCGCTGCCATAATCGGTTCGTATTCAGGCGAGGGATAACAGTAAATCACCGCGTCAATTTCATAGTTAACGATGGTTGCCGATTGCACTGTCACACGATCAGCAACCGGCCTAACGTCCTCATCGTTTAACGCAATATCGACTTTCTCAATTAAATCAGCCGGTGCGCTGCCGTTCCCCTCACGAGATAAAACGGTGACAGTGACGTGAGCCGGTAATGGGCTAATCACAGAAGCGTCAGAAACCCGACCATCGGCAGAGCGTGCGTGATATTCATAACTGCCAATAGGGCCTGCTACGCTTAACGCTTCAAAAGCGGCCGGTATACGCATACGCAAATTGGAATCCGACTCATATACCGGCGCAATCGGTGGAATGGCGTTTTCATCCCCCTCCGAAAGTATCAAGCGTTTCACGTTGTTATTGGCCGCGAGTTGGTCAAGGTCGGCACCAGTGGCAAAGGCCACCATACTTGCGCGAGCCGCTTCATTGATGCGCTGACGTAAAATCAGTTCACGGTAACAGTTTTCTTGCAATAATTTGGTTAACGGCTCGGATTCTAATTCCAATGTACGGGCGATGGCTTCCCGCTGTTCTTCTGGCATTGCACCAATTAACGCGGCTTTGCGCTCGGCAAATAGCACTTCATAGTCTAATAGTTCGACCACATCCGGTGCCGGCAATAAACTTAAATCAATACTGGCTGCCATCGTTACCTCACATTAACCGAAAAATTAAGTGACTGATTGGTATCTTGGTTTGTGGCTTCAATATCCACAATCATCTGCGCAGCCTCGGTGCTATTTAGGCTAATGCGAGTTAATAAAATACGTGGCTCCCATTTCAACAATGCGGTGTAGCACGCTGACATTAACTGCAATTTCAGCGCGGGATTTTGTGGCTGGTCGATAAGTTCTGATAATAGCGAACCATAATTTCGCCGTGCGATGCGTGAGCCAATAGGCGTGATCAAGATATCGCGCACGGATTGGCGTATATGCTCAATATCGGAAAGGCACTTTCCATTTTCTCGACTCATACCGCAATATCTCATTGGGGTTTTCCTGTGGATTCTCCGCCGCTACGTACACCGCCATGAGTATGATCATGCAACGTAATACCATTGGATTTAATCGCGCCGCCGGTGTGTGTAAAATTACCCGTCATTTCACCGCCCTCGGTGACATTGAGCGTGGCACAGGTGAGGTTTTGTGAGCAAATCACCGTTGGAGTGGTAAGGTTAATTTGTTTACTTGCATTGACGATAACTACATTTGTTGTAGCATTAATTTGTTCGCTAGCGTCAATCGTGGCCGTTTTAATTCCTGTTGCGATTAATGCACCAGTGGCGGGTTCATATTCAATGATTGCCCCATCTGAATAGGTTCGGTGGTCTGCTGTGAGTGAACTGGTCGGCTCGGCATGTTCATTGGAAAAGATACCGGTTAGCACAAATGCCGTGGTAAGTTCGCCGCCTAAAGCAAGGAGAAGGACTTGCTCACCTACGCTAGGTGCATTCATCGTGCGAGTACTACCAGCACGTAAGGTGACCCAATTTAGCCAGTCGGTTTCTAGGTTTCCAATTTGTACGCGACAGCCTTTTTTGGCATTCACATCGGTGACGGTACCAATTCGGATTAGATTTCGAATCAAACGTAAAATATCGGCATTATTCATAAAATATAGATTGCCACGGATGAAGAACGAGGCGCATGCGTATGACCTTGTACCATCGTTGGCACAAACCAAATAATGTGAAGTTAATGAGCTTTACAAGGTGTAGTTTATAAACTACACTTTAAGCATGAAAGAACTTAAACAGACCGATGCATTCCGTTTATGGGAATCAAAACTAAAAGATAAAAGAGCGCGCACCATGATTGCCACGCGGCTATTTCGTTTAGCAAATGGTTTAGCGGGGGATGCAATGCCAGTGGGTGAAGGGATCAGTGAATTAAGAATTCATTATGGCCCTGGTTATCGTGTCTATTATCAGCAACGAGGCAATACGATAATCCTTTTGTTGTGCGGTGGTGATAAAGGCTCTCAATCACGCGATATTACATTAGCTAAGACACTGGCTAAAAAGTGGATTTTAGAGGAAAACAATGATGAGTAATTTAACAACTTATGATCCAGCGCTCGCGCTAGTCGATGATGAAGAGATTGCATTTTTTATGGCGGATGCCATCGAAACGGGTGATTCTGCTTATATTGCAAAGGCGTTAGGGATTGTGGCCAGAGCGAAAGGAATGAGCCAAATCGCGGCAGAAACTGGGCTTTCTCGTGAACAGCTATACCGCTCATTTAGTGAAGATGGTAACCCGACATTAAAATCAACGTTGGCGGTAATGAAAGCGTTAGGTGTTGAGCTAACGGTAAAAACTCACGTTAATTAATTTTTCATTGAGCCAAAAAATCAATAATCTGGCTCTCAATGTGCCTGATTTCTTGCGGAGTGAGCCCTAACAACTGGCGTGATGGATAGGTGATTTTTGCATTACCAATGCGTTCTGTTAAACCGAACTGGTGTACACCGGCAATATTTGCTGCGGAAGGTAAAAAATAAATCGCGGCTTCTTTATCGCTGCTATATGTTCGTAAAAAACGGGCGGTAGCCAGTTTTTTAAACATACGTGTTTGCTTGGTTTTGCGCTCTGTACTGATTTTTTCTTTCTTGATACTGATATAGCGCTGAATATCTGATTTACGAAATGAGCGCTGGGCTTTTTTATTCGCATCTTGGCCAGTGATTGTTTTGCTATTACCTCGCCAGTTCCGTAAGGTACGTTTTTGACCATGCCACATAAATTGGATTTCACGTTGGACCGTGATGAAATTCGCTTTGCGTTTGGTGTATGGGCTGCCATCCGGATTTTTCTGCTGTTGAATGCGCTTAATTTGAGAACGGCGTAAATCGCGAGTGATTTCTTTGGCGAGCTGCCGGCGCTGGCCTTGCGACATGCGATTTAATAAATGCGTTAATTCACTGTCAAGTTGACGCAAAGTATCATCATTCATCGTGTCGTTGGCCATTCATTAAACGGGTTATCCGGCTCAGGGGTAGCCTCAATCACATATTTACCGTCTTTATCAATCGCTAATACACGCTCGGTGAGATTTAAATCAATACTGATGTGGGCGGTTTTGTTATCTAAAATCACCGCCTCAAATCTAAAATCTTGTTGCCGCTTTGCGGGGTTCGCTGAAATATCAGATTGATTTTTTCTTATCCAATCATTGACTACCGCAATTAAGACATTTTGGTCACCACTATAGCGCTCAATAATGATATTAGCGGTGTATTCATATTCAAAACTGGGCGTTTCTTCTAACGTGGAAATAATCCGCCCATTTTCAACAAATAAATACAGGTTTTCGGGGTTATCTTTGAGAAATGGAATTTTGCGGTCTAAATATTCCCGTAAGTTAGTGAGTTTTTTCACGGTTCCGTTCCTCATCAAATTGCTCAATTGCACCTAGCTGAATATTGGCGGTTTCTAAGGCTGCGAGTAAAGGGTCAACCATCAAAGCCAAATCGCAATAATTTAGAACCCGTCCGGTAGAGGCGGTGGTACTTGCTGGGTTAGTGTTTTCGGAATGGGAACGCATTGCGTTTGCACGGATACGGTAGGCGTTGTCGAGCACCCGATCAGCAAGATACTTAGGCACAGGTAAATCACACGTTGGCTCGTTTTTAAGAATGGTTTTATATTCAATTTTTCTTTCCTCGGCGGCGGCGCGTTGAATAATACCGCGGCGATAGGCATCACCCGCGATTTGATTTGCACGGTGAAAACTTAATGATTGCTCAGAGATCAGCGCGGATTTTTTATCAACGTCTAACGAAAGTTGTTGGTTTTCTGCCGTGAGTATGCCGACTCGTTCATTGAGTCGATCTATTTTTTTGAGACCTTGCCAGCCGGCGAATATGACACCGGCGACAAGGAATAATGCGAAAGCGATTACCCACTTTTTCATATTAAACATAAGCTTTTCGTCTCGCATTATTGGCTTCAAACATCACAACATCGCCCACGCTTTTTCAAACAGCTCATCACTGTATGGCTGCTGACCATTTTCAACATGCACAATCGCTTTAGCGATTTTGAATGCCGTTTCTTTGTCATAAACATCAAGGCAATCATGACGACCAAAGCCCGTTTCTTGACAGACACGATTAATATAACCCTCTGTATTATTGCGGTCTTTTGCGGGTGCCCAACGTTCAATAATTTCTTCCACCGTATCAATTTTGCCGCAACCAACCCCTTGTTTTCCTGCATAGGTTGAATAGGTTCGCAAAAGCTTGAATAATGCGCGAATACCGTATTCAGGTTTCTCAAAGCGGCTATGACGGGGCTCAATGCTAGGGTCAAAGGCCAGCTCCCCTCGCCATGGGTTTCTCGGGTTATAATCAATATTGCCCGGATTATTGTTGCGTATGCCGCGTGGTACGTTAGACATGTTTTCCTCCAGTAAAGCGTGACCATAAATAGGAAAGTCCGATACTTCCCATCGCACCAAATACACCGGTGGTGAATAGGGTGATGTAAATACTTTGATTGCCCTCAATACAAAGCAATCCGCCTAACAACCCGACAAAGCCGGAAACGACCATTTGCATAAAAGCCGCAAACCAGCTCCATGGGGCATTATTCGTTTTAACGTCAATGATGTATCTCACAACACCTCCCCACATTGAAATGAAGAGCATTAATAACCACTGTGCGATACCGAAACTGTTCGGATCTTTATCAAACATGTATCAATCCCATAGCTGTATAAGTGGCTGTACCGGCTCTTCGGTAATTTCAGGTAACTCAATCAATAGCCCCGCAGGTAGCACGGCACCATGTTCGGCAAGATTGGGATTCGCTAACAAAACAGCCTCGGTCATGCCTGTCGTTCTGCCGTAAAATCGCCAACATATTCCGTCTACGGTGTCACCTTTTATCGTTCTGGTTTTCATATCAACTCAACAATATTGTGTGTCGTGCCCTTGATGCGCTGAATTGCCCAGATAGCATCACGCTGTAAATCATCAATATTCGTCTCTAAGGCATCAGCTTTTTTATTACCGTTGGGTGTTGTATCAATATCGCGGTAACGTTCGATTAAGTTTGCTTTTGCCGCGCTGAATACGGCACGGCGATAAAGGATCACTAATTCCGATACGCCAATTTCCCCATGCGTAATTTTGCTGGCCGGAACCGCGTCTAACGTTGTATAGCCCAAGTGGATTTCTTGCTGTTGAAAGCGAGATAATTCACGGTTGGTTTCGATGATGGCGTTTTTTAAAGCTTCAATTAATCGACTTTGGGTGACCGTACCGTCAACTCGCATTGATTCCCGAAATGCGCGGGTATTAATCGCAGGCCAAAAATCACCACTGGTGATCGTTTCGTCTTTTTCGTTAGCGGGTTCGGGTGAAACAAAATCCATAAGGTCACCTTAAAAATAGGTAGGCGGTGGGCGAGAGTCCGAAAAATAAATTTCTTATCTCGCGCCGCCTTGCGCGTTGGCACGTTCTTTATTCATCAGCCCTGTTTTTTGCTGACAAAAACTTTTCAATATTCTTAATATCCTGCTTAACACCGCAGCGTTCATTAAGCTCAAGAGCACGCATTAATTCACATAAAGCCGGTTGCGGAAAATCATTATCGCGCAAGCTGTAACCGAGCCATTTATGTAGTTCGGCGCGGACTTTATCGGGCATATCTTCATGCTCAATTAATGCCATGGTGCGCTGCAAGATATCCAATGGAATGGGATTTTTTGCGGTATAGGCTTCTTTGGCTCTATCTCCCATTTCTTCGGCAATAGCACAACCGGTTGTGCGGGATTGGCCTGACGGCATGGCGAGCCTATGTTTTAATGCATACTCCGCAATATCTAGCCCTTGCGCGTACAAACCCGCGTCAAAACTCCACAACATGAGGTACATCAAAACATCATCTTGAACGCCTGAATTGCCTTTTAATGTTTCAGTGATCCACGTTTCGTATAGCGGTAAGGCTTTACGTTTGTACGCGGCTTTACGTTCAAATGATTGGGTTTTACCTAAATCACGCATGTGTTGGCGCAACATCAATTTGACTTGTGTTGCTGCCGAGGGGTCAGCAAGAACGCCATAGGCGCTGACGTTCTTGGCTTCAACCTGCATGCGTTTTCGTTCCCACGGATTCACAGCTTATTCTCCGGTTGGCGCGTCTTTTACTTCGTCCGGCTCAGTAGGCTCCGCCGGTTTTCCAGACGTCAGCTCAATGTTTTCAATCAACGCCACACAGTCGTAATCTTCAACAATGTAATCTTCATTCACTGATTCGTAGTTTTCGATACGGTCACGTTTTGCGTTATCCACCACTTGACGGCGGCGTGATTCGATTTGCCAGTAGATAGATAAATTATCTAATCGTGTGATAAGCATTCCATTTTTCGGGAAATAAGGAACACGTACCGCCGGCAATCCACCGAGGCGTTTTTGGCTGATAATCACATCCGCAGCTAACGCCTCGGTATTGGCTTGATCACGATTGACGATAGGGAAATATTTATCGGCTAAAAGTGAGCGGCCACAGATAACGACTAAATCGGTATCGTCGGCGTACACTTCTGAAATCGCGTGGTCAACGGCTTGCATAACCAGTGCATCAAGGTTTTCATACTCTTCACCTTTACCCACTTTGATAGGCTCAGGGGTGATTTGGTTGGTGTCTTTATCGGTTGAAGAACCTAAAACATGTTCAGGGGCTTCAAGGCGAATTTTATGTAACCAACCGATGTTGACGTCCTGTAGCATTTTGTTGACTGTACGGTTTGAAGTTGCCGCGCGGCTCGTACCGTTAAAGCCAATCATGATACGGTCAAGGGCTTGACGCTGAATAATGGCATCGCGGATACGGCGTTGGAAATCTTCAAACATCGCCCACATGTCCAGTTTTTCATAACGAATAGCGGTATCGAAATTCGTTTGACGGCAGTGATAGCCTTGTTTGGCTAATTGAGTCGGGTCAGTGGGTTCACGGTCTTGTTTGGTAGTGTCCGTCGTGCCGGCAACCGTTGAACCAATGCCGAGGCCGATTTTTTCGCCCACTTGGTCTTTGACAGGCACAATATTAATTTTGGTCAGAAAGACGGCGCTTAACTGAATTTTGCTTTCCAGTTTTTGGGCTGCCGAAGGCTCAATTTCCACTTTTGAATCTGTGAATTCGTGTGGCTGAACACCGTAAATCTCACCTAGACGGGTCATGTAACCGTTAAATTTAACTTTTGTTTCTTTTCTCATTGTTTTTCCCGTTTAGCAATCAGTCAGGTTTTCAGTGTTGGTTGTATTGCCACCAAAAGACGTGGGGCGGTGTTGCTGATTATCTTGCTGGCTCAAATCTTTTTTGAGTTGGTCCAGCTCACTGCGCAGGGTTTCATTTTCTTTTTTGATACCCGATAACGCTTTGACTTGTGTTTCAAGCTGAGTCAGCTTTTGTGTAGTTTCAGTTTGTTCTTCCGCGCAAAGCTCTACCGCTTGGTGAATGTCATTGAGTTCAACATCATTGCGCTGACGTTCGCGACTGAATTTCGCCATGATGCGATCTTTCAAGCTGGGTTTTTCTGGTTTGTTTTCTTCTTCGGTAAATTCAATTACCGTTTCTTCCGCCGCCGTAAAGACGTTATCTTTATCTTGCTTGCGTTCTGAGAAAGTCGCGGTTTTATCTGCACCCGCGCTAAATTCCAACATGCTCGTGCCAAGGCTGGCAGGGTTATCCGTGACAGCTAAGCCCACCAAGTAAGCACCGTTCATATCAGAGAAATTTGGATTGATTTCAACAGACGTATAAACTTTCTGGCGTTTTTTATTCATTTCGACCAACTCAGGTGTTGGTGTTAACACGCCATATAGTGCTAGCTTTCCTGCTAATGCTCCCTCGCTGATTTCCTCGGTATAGACCGACTCAACATCACCGAAGCGCGGCATAAAAGAATAATTCCAATGCTCCATATTGATGCGGGCACCATAAACATTTTTATCGTAATTTTTGGCGATTTCCGTCAACCATTGGCGTTGCACTTTGCGCCCGTCGGTTGTGGCTCCCTCAACACAAAGGCGCACCGGTTTAGATTTTTTTGTCATTGCTCAGGCTCCGGCAATTAAATTTAATGCGTAGTTAAAAAATTGATGAGCCTATGTTTTCAGGGATGGGGGCTAAGAAACAATGCTTTGCCATTGTGTGGGAAATGGCACAACGGCAGCTCGGGGCGATTGGGCGTGTGAGCCAGTAATCTGGCGACATGAAAACATTACACGATTTTGACCCAAGAAAACGCGCGATGCACCTGTATTTTAACGGGCACCGAATTGCGCGTATTGCTGAAATCCTCAAAGAAAAAGCTGCCACTATCCACAGCTGGAAACGGCGCGACAAATGGGATGAGATTACCCCAGTTGAGCGCGTGGAAATGACGCTAGAAATGCGACTTTGTACGCTAATTAGCAAAGAAAATAAAGAGGGTAAAGACTTTAAAGAAATTGACTTGCTTTACCGGCAAGTCGAACGACACGCCAAAATTCACAAGTATCAAAACGGTGGCAATGAGGTTGATTTAAATCCGAAACTGGCCAATCGCAATAAAGGTGAACGCCGCGCCCTGAGAAGAATTTATTTAGCGAAGAGCAGATTGAAAAGCTGGAAGAAATCTTTCGTGAAAATATGTTTGAGTATCAGAAAGCATGGTACGGCGCCGGCCATAAGCACCGAATTCGCAACATCTTAAAATCACGCCAAATCGGGGCAACTTACTTTTTCGCTCGTGAAGCCTTTATGGATGCACTCATTACCGGTCGAAACCAAATATTTTTATCGGCGAGTAAAGCCCAAGCGCACGTATTCAAAGGCTACATTATTGATATGGCGCGAGAGGTTGATATTGACTTAAAAGGTGATCCGATAGTTTTGCCTAATGGCGCAACACTGTATTTTCTTGGCACCAATGCCCGTACCGCGCAGAGTTACCACGGTAATTTGTATCTTGATGAGTATTTCTGGATACCCAAATTCCAAGAATTACGCAAAGTCGCCTCCGGTATGGCCATGCACAAAAAATGGCGTCAAACCTACTTTTCGACCCCATCCGCATTAACACACAGCGCGTATCCGTTTTGGTCAGGCAAATTATTTAATCGTGGTCGTCGTAAGGCCGATCACGTTGAGGTCGATATCAGCCATCAAGCGTTAGTGAATGGCATGATGTGTGGGGATGGTCAGTGGCGGCAAATTGTCACCATTGAAGATGCCATGCGTGGCGGGTGTAATTTATTCGATATTGATCAACTCTATTTAGAATATAGCCCTGATGAATTCGAAAACTTGCTGATGTGTGAGTTTGTCGATGATATTGCATCCATCTTTAATTTGCAGTTAATGCAAAAATGCATGGTGGACAGTTGGGAAATATGGGACGACGTTCAGCCGTTAATGATACGCCCATACGCCTATCACCCTGTTTGGATTGGTTACGACCCCGCGAAAGGCACACAAAATGGCGACAGCGCAGGCTGCGTGGTAATTGCGCCACCGCTATACAAAGGCGGTAAGTTTCGCATACTTGAACATCATCAATGGCGCGGTATGGATTTTCGTGCGCAATCGGACGCGATAAAAGAACTCACCGAACGCTACAACGTGCAATACATCGGGATTGATTCCACAGGTATTGGTCACGGAGTCCTGCAAAACGTGCGGGAGTTTTTCCCTGCCGCAAAAGAATTTGTCTATAACCCCGCGTTAAAAAATGCCCTAGTCCTTAAGGCCTATGACGTGATTAGCCATGACAGGCTGGAATATGACGCCGGTAGCAATGATATCACCCAATCTTTTATGGCCATTCGCCGTGCGACCACTGCCAGCGGCAACCGCCCAACCTATGAAGCAGACCGCAGCGAAGAGGCCAGCCATGCTGACTTAGCGTGGGCAACCATGCACGCCCTTTATAACGAACCGATCACCGGTGAAAATCACAACCAACATAACATTGTCGAGGTCTTTTAATGAGCCGTAAAAATAAAAAACGCCAATCACAAACACTGGCGCAAAAAACCGACAGCGCATCAATGGAAGCATTCACTTTCGGTGACCCAATCCCTGTGCTTGATAAGCGTGAAATTTTTGATTATTTGGAATGTGTGCAAATTGATAATTACTATGAGCCGCCAATTAGTTTTAACGGCCTTGCGCGCACGTTCCGTGCAGCCCCACACCATAGCAGCGCAATTTATGTAAAACGTAATATTCTCACCAGCACATTTATACCCAATAAATATTTAAGTCGTCAGACGTTTGATAGCTGGGCATTAGATTTTTTACTGTTTGGTAATGGGTATCTTGAAGAACGAAATAACCGTCTGGGGCAGTCGCTGAATTTTAAACATTCGCCGGCAAAGTTTACCCGCCGCGGTGTTGACTTAGAAACTTACTGGTTTGTGCAATATGGCTACGATATTAAACCGTATGAATTTCAAACTGGTAAAGTGTTTCACTTGATTGAGCCGGATATTAACCAAGAGTTATACGGCTTGCCGGAATATCTTGCGGCGATCCCCTCCGTACTGCTCAATGAATCGGCAACACTATTTCGCCGTAAATATTATCTCAATGGCTCGCATGCCGGTTATATCTTGTATATCAGTGATGCAGCACAAAAAACCGATGATGTTGATAAAATTCGTGAAGCACTCAAAAGCAGTAAAGGACCAGGGAACTTTCGCAATTTATTTTTGTACGCACCAGGGGGAAAGAAAGACGGCATCCAAACTATTCCGCTTTCCGAAGCTGCCGCAAAAGATGAATTCCTTAATATCAAAAATGTGAGCCGTGACGACATGTTAGCGGCGCACCGTGTGCCACCACAAATCATGGGGATCATTCCTGAGAATGTCGGCGGCTTTGGTGATGTTGAGAAAGCGGCAAAGGTGTTTGTGCGTAATGAGTTGATGCCGTTACAAAGTAAGATGATGCAATTGAATGATTGGTTTGGTGGGGAAATTATTAAGTTTAATAAATACTCGCTGGATTTAGACGATGAATAATATCACTCGTTAATTCAATGATACCGCCCACTGAGGCGGTATTTTTTGCCTGTAGGTAGGTGATTTGGATGCCCAAATGATGAAATTGCTACAGTTAAGATGGTTATTTATTAATATCATCGGTATAGCTGATGTTGCCTCCAAATTCTGGATAAAGCCAAGTAAAGAATAGAACTAACCCAATGGCGATAACAATAGTTGAAATTATTAACAAAACTAAAGCCCATGAAGGAGGTAAAATTGTGGCCCAAAATGGCCATAGCATAAATAAAATTCCTAAAACGATGATTGTTAAAATAGTGTTATATGTATTTTCTGACCTTCTCTTTGATGGTGCAAATTCAAATGTTTTTGGATCTATATCGAGTTTAGTAAATACACATTGATTGATTTTTATATCAGGAATTCTCGCAAGTCCTTTAAGAATTGCTTTGAGCATTAATTTTCTTTTTTCTACAGGAGAGAATGGAGAATAGTTAAGCCAGTTCTCGATGGGTAATTTATACTCTTCACTTTCATTTAAGGCGTTTTTATATTGAAGAACAAGATAGTCTGGCCTATATCTACCGCCTGTTTCGATATGAACAACATACCCAGAACAAATATTTTCCCAGCATATTTCAATGTTCATTTTTGGACATGTGGCACAAGAAAAGCGAAATCCGTCATTATCGACAGATAAATAACCAACAGTTTTATTAAATCGTTTTAGTAGAGTAAAAAATGAAACTAATAGTATGATCTCAATAGTGACAAAAAGAAACTTTCCAGAGATAACATTCCATAGAGCAAGAGAAGTAAATGCACATATCAAAGTACAAAATAACCATATAAAATAGGTAGGTGTTTGATTACCATGTCCAATGATTGATTCTATAGGAAGTTTTAATTCATCAGGTAATGGATAAGTAATTGTTTCGAAATGGATATAAGGACGGCTATTGTTGCTAATACTATTGTCATTTAGGCTATCAGTACTAAAAATAGTCTTATCGTAGTTATAGTGGTTTCTATTTCTAGGTTTGTTTTTGTTTTTGTTTTTGTTTTTTTTCATTTTCTAAATGGTAAGTTGTTGTAATTAATTCTTTTCAGTGCTTTTAAACGTTAACATAAGTTAAATTTTTTGTCTATAAAGACTAAAGGTGCTCAGGGTTTTGGCTTGATATCTGCAAAAATCGAAAGACATAAATCGTTTAATTAAAATCATTTTTATCGACAAAAATTTATACAACTCCCGCAATTCTTCAGGTGAAATTTCGCCCATTGTTTAAAACAATAAAAGAGGTGAGTAATGTCGCAAAATACTAATCCGATGCCAAAAATTGGCTTCGTTTTACTCGACTGCCCTAACTTGTATTAGTTCGCCAAGACGAATCCGCAATAAATTATCCTCATCAAATACCGATTTAAACAGCACCACGCGCCACCTCAACGCACGCAAAAATAATTACTATCTACTTATAGAAAATTGAATTTAACGCCGTGACGGCTCGGAAATTTTGCGGACGGATATTTAACAATAAACACCTCGCCGCGCAATCGTAGCCCCGCCACGCCTGCCCACTAAATAGGTCGGTTTTCATGCAGGTGCATGAGATAGTCCGAATCGTGCCAGTAGTAGCACCGCACATAGATAACGATCCTTTTTTATCTTGCAGATTGCGGCAGAAAATTGCAGAAATTATCTAGTAGGCAAAGTTAAAATAAAAACCACCTTTCCGGCGTTTGGATTTAAAATTTTTTTGACATTCATTAGTTCTTTAAGAATCTGATATTGTACTCCGCAATATTTCGTACATTATAATAGTTAGATTATTGAGGTACTGGTTTATGCATAGCATAATTTAAATATTTTTATTTGGTTCCTAAATTAATTAGGCTAGACTGGCGCCTCGGAAAAAGCCATGATTCAAATAAAAATGTGATAAAGATACACTTTATAAAGAGGAAAAAATGGATTATTTTTTGGACGAGAGTGGAAATACAGGTGACTTAGTTAAGATGCCATCTGATTTAAATTTTGCGAATCAACCTTTTTTTTCATTAGCTTGTGTTGGAGTACCAGATTGTGAAAATTTGAATTCATATATTAATGAGCTAAAGAAAAAACATAAAATACAAGGTGAGGAATTAAAATCAACAAATATCTACAAATCAAACCCTAAATTCATGCTAGAGTTATTTAAATATATAGAAATAGAAAAACTACCTTTTTACATAGAGGTCGTTGATAAAAAATATACTATCATCGCATCTATGATAGAAAGTCAAATAACTCCCCCATACTTTAACGTTTTTGAAATGGAAAGGCAAAAACAAGTTTTTAAAATTGAGTTATCCGATTATTTATCTGAAAATTTACCCAATCGTTGTTATGATGCATTCTTTGAATCATGTTTAAACAAATCCGATGAAAATTTATTAAAATCAATGAAATGCTTTCGCAATTACTTTAGCAGTAATACATTCGATTTTAAATACAAAAATGAAGCATTAAAATCCTTGAAAAATACAATTCGTTTTTTTCATAATGAAAAAAAAACAGACAAAGATATTTTAAATAAATTAACTCCAATTCCTGATATAAACAAGCGAGGTGCTGAGATACACATACTACCACATGTAAACTCTTGGTTTAATATAATAGGAAAAGTTAATAAATATCATAAAAAAGACTTATCTGATGTGAAATTTTTTCATGATAAACAAGATCATTTTGATGATATCTTACTGTACTGTATAGATGTAATAAAAAAAAATAATGCAATTAACCCATTTGATCCTAGTACGGATTATAATGTTACAGGAGACATACTACTTGAATTTCCTGATTCAAAAAAATCATCTGGAATTCAGTTAGCAGATATTCTGGCAGGGTTTACTTCAAGATATGCTTCTGATTTCCTTTATAATAAACACATAGATGATATATATCATGATGTATTTATGCAGTTAAAAAAATGCTATTCTAAGGATGATTTTTTTAGTGTGAATTTTGTTTTACCGTTAAATAGAAGAAATATCTTATTTGAAAAATTTAGCCTTTAACCTGATTCTTAAGTAAATTTTATATTTTCTATACTTTCTGCAATGCGCTCCACTAGTAATAAAGTGCATTGCAGGTTGATATCATCCATACACAATCATTATCTCGCAAGTCTGAAAGATGAGATAATAGTATAATTATTTGGCTTTAGTTATTAAAAACCCTTATCCATAAAATATTTATTGCCATTTATATAAGTAATATAATTAACAACACAACTAAAAAACAATACACCAAGTCATCAATTAATTCGCGCTAATACATTAATACACCGACGTCTATGTTTCTCAAAAATTGCCTCTTTTTGTTTTTCTAACTCCCGTCTTTGCAGCTCTTTCCCATCCTCATTTAACCCCAATCTCAACCTATCTCCATCAACTTTTATAAAATGCAGTCCATCACTTACGCCTAAACCGTTAATGAACATGGTTTCAATCTGAGGAATATCGAAATTAATGCCGACTTCGTTGGCAAAATTGATAATTTCTGACTGAATTTCCTTATCGACCTCACTTACTTCAATGTTTGAAACCTGTCTCTGATGCTTACCTTGTGATATTTCGCTTCCTACCGCGTTCTCATCGTCCGTTTCTATAAACGCGAAACCGTATTCCTTAATGTTGCATACTTCACCAGAGCCATGCTCAGGCTCGTAAAATTGCACATCTGATAGATTGGATGTGATCCGCGATCTACAGTTATTGACAGGACTCCGAGTCGCTCCGCTGTCGCTCTTTAAAAGATTAAAATCAACGTCAACGGCACTTTTTTTGACGATTTGGTACTTTCTTTCACGGGTTTTAAGTACTGGTGCATCGGCTTTGAGTTGATGATAAATACCAACAACTTTTTGAACCTCTTCGCCGTAAACATTCACGTCACTAACTTCTCGGGCAACTCGTATTGTTTCTTCTCTTCGGCGAATACATGGACCACCTTGTGACATGATGTATTCATCAAATTTGCCTTGGTCGGCAGCAGCTCTAACACGTTCGGCAACATCCCCAAGTTTGTCAGCAATGGAAACACCACGAGGTAAGCGGCGGCATTCACGGTATGCGCCTTTAGATGGGAGCTTATAAAATTGAAATTGCGGAATACGCCATGTTGACGCCCACGCGGTAACCGCTGCCGCCATGCTTTTTAGGTCTTTGCCTGTTTCATGGTCTATCTCACCATCAAGGGCATACCCATCGATATTTTTAGCGATATATTTAGCGATGTAACCCACGGCACCGCCGCGGTTCATATGCTTACATTTAAATCGGTATTTTTGTGCGCCCGCTTCGTTACCATCTTCTTTCAGGGCACGCTTACGCATAATATCAATAGCTTTTGCTCGGCTGGCCTTATCAACAAAAAGCAGCATATGCCAGTGGGGAGTACCGTCATGATGAGGCTCAACTACACGAACACCATAAATATTGATATTGTTATCATTGAAAGCGGAACGAATACGCGACCACACTTTGACTAAATAACGCTGCCCGTCTTTTGGCGTGTAAGCCTCATCTTTCCATTTACGATTGAGCACAGCGTGCAAATCACCTTTATTTTTATCTTTGCGCTGCTTTGTCGGGTGGTACTTTGACGGGCACGTCAGCGTGATAAACATCCCGATATCACCGCGTTCTTTTGCCACGCGCTCAATCCCTGCCATTTGCGCCATTAATTCCATGCGGCGAATTTCAGGGTTTGACACACTGGCCATCACTTTATCGAACAGATCAAAACGCTCACCTGTTTCAACATCTTGAATATCCATACCCTGTAAATATTGCATGTTGGATAAACGCTGTGCTTGAACGGCACGGATCGCTTGCTTACTGGCGTATGGGTGGCGATTAATGCACACATCCATATTGGCAATCATGATTGCCTCAATCCATTGTGTTCTATGGGCTTTTAGCTTACGGTGCCAGTAATCTGCATTAACAAGACGAGAAATAGCTGCGATCACTTGGTGCATTGTTAGGTTTTGCTTCCCTTTGCGGCGCTTTCGATTTTTTAAAACTTTGAGATAACTTTGGTGATAAAGCGGTGTGACATGTAAATTTAGAGATAATTCAGCCAATGCCCCGTAAATTTGAGTTTGTGCTGAATCATCATAGATAATTTCACGATCACCGCCGTTTTGCTCGGTTAGCTGGTCGCAATAGGCTTCATATAGAGTGAAAAAACCATTAGAAATGTGCTCTGCCAGTTTTTTGATTGGTTTGTCATAAAGGTCAAACAACCGGTTAAATTGACTGATTTCAGGTGTAAAGCGAGTTGAAAGCGTCAATAGTGCTTTCGTTTTTAACTCATATCGAGAATTAACCGCGGTGATACGAGGAAATATCCGCTTATAAAAATCAGAGCGTAAAAATTCATAAGCTTTATAGTGGCCTGACTCTTTAATGATGTATTCATAATGCTTTTGAATACGATAACGTAAAATACGCGGTAAAGTTTCAATTTCATCTAAAATCGCTTGCGCATGAATTTGTTGTTCATGGGTAAGGGATTTCTCAAGTGCGTCAATATCAGCTTTGTAGTAATTATTTTTTTCTGGCTTATTCCACGGATACGGAAAAGTCATATCCGCGGTATAAGTTAACGGTTGCTGCGTAAAATCTAATACCTTAGACATTTAGCGCACCACCCAAGGTTTCTGGTCGTAATGCGTTGATGGCCGTTTCACAACGGCGAGAGATGATATCAACTGTTTTACGGTAAACATCTAATGATTTGATACCTTTACCTTTAACACGGTTAACATGATAAGAAGTTAATTCAATCGCCAGCATCCACGGATCAGAATGGCAACAAACCAACTCATAGCAACGAGCCATTTTATTGATTTGCAATAGTCGCCATTGAACCGCATTTGAATCTTCGTCAACATGGCGCTGAATAGCAAAAGCTGTCCCGCTAATATACACACCGTCTTTAGGGTCGAGAGTCATTAATTGACCCCCGCTAAAACGGCGATAATTTCAGTGGCTGATTTACGATTACCGTTCGCTGCAATTGTTCGTGGGGCTTCTATTTCATAAACAGTAAAACCAAGGTCAGCGTAAAGCTCTTTCGCTTCGATAGAATTTGAAACAGTTATCGCGTTCCCTTGAATATCATTGAGATCTTTTAACGCAAACGCTAATGCCTCATGGTCTGCATCAGTGAAATCTGTCGCGTGATATCGGGTAAAGTTGTCGCCCATATAAGGAGGATCACAATAAACACCGTCGCCATAATCGACTAAAGAAAGTGTGTCTTGCCATTCAAGACAAACGATACTTGCATCCATCGCCTTATCGTAAAAAGCAAGAATTTCATTTATTGGATAATATGATTTTTTATAGTGCCCGTAGGGTACATTGAATTCCCCTCTTGAGTTATAACGACACAACCCATTGAAACAATGACGATTTAAATATAAAAACCGAAATGGATGATTGAAACCATCTTTATTCAAGGTATTAAATAAAGTACGTTGAGCTTTATAGTTCAACTCAGTATTTAAACTAGGCCATTCAAGTTCTTTTTTAAAAAAATACTCGATATCGTCTTGTATCATTAAATACAAGTTAATTAAATTGTCGTTAACATCCGCAATTAAATACCGCTCATAGTTAGTATTCATCATCACGGCACATGAGCCAGCAAACGGCTCAACTAGGCTTTTAGTCTTAGGTAAGTGCGGGCGTAGTTGCTCCATAATGCGAACTTTAGAGCCAGCCCATTTGAGAATAGTTTTATTCGCCACGTCACACGCTCCGATAATGTTTACTTTTAAGTTCAAAAATCGTTTGGCAATCAATGCAGCGAGTGCAACCCTGTGATGCAATGCGGCGTGCTTCTGAAATAGGCTTGTCACAATCTTCACATTCAAAAGCGGAAACACTGACTAAACGGTTAGTAATGGTTTTTATTTGTTGCTCACGCATGAGCATTTCGTGCTCGCTAGCGCGGTCAATTTCTTTAGACATGATCTAACTCCGCAGCCAGATTTGAGTAATGCTCAGACTCACCAACTAATAACTGGTGAATTTGTTCATCGCTTAATTTTTCGTTAATTAACTTGCACGCGATAGCATCAAGACGAGATGAAAATTTGTCATACATGGTTTTGCGTTCATCTTCGCGAATTGCTGTAATACTGATAGCGACAGCGGAGTAATCGCGCTTACCGGTTGCAGTATCAACACCTATCAAAATTGGCTTTATCTCTTTATTTTTCATTATCAAACCCTCAAATTTAGAATGTAGAAATCCCTGACGCGCTAACGTCATTAATTTGTTTTTTTACCTTAAATAGGCATGGCGATATGTTTAGGTAATAGCGCCGCGAGTGCTTTAATTTGATTTACTGCTAAAATAATTGATTGTTGTTCCTCTTTATTAAATTCATCGAAACCTAAATGATGTTGATTGCTTTTTATTTCTGCTAAATAAAAAATCATATTTAGCATCCGTTCATCGCTTAACCTCAAATACTCAATAAATCCGGCTAGCTCTCTATTATCTGGATTTTCCTTATCAGAATGGAATACTGATGTTCTTAACTTTGCGGCTTGATTTAGTCCATTGACTCGGCTTTCAAAGGTTACCCCTTGGTTCTGATAAAGCTTGATATTTGCTTGGTGCGCGATGATATCGGCCGGCCTTGCATCTTGCTTTACGTTATCGAGCAACTGGATTAACTGTTTAGTTTTCACTAATACAGCCGCTGAGCTACTCATGGTTTTTATTTAATAGCAACAGCGAACAGATATAAAAAGAACAAAATACCAACACACATAAATATTTTATCCGCCTTAGATACTTTGCGTTTTTTATTGCGTTTGAAATTATTAATAGATGAACCGGTTAGCTTATGTTTATATTGTTGCTTATCATATGTTCTCATTTTATGTTCCTATTTTTGTGTATTCTAAATTACACTATGGTATCTTTGGCTTTAGTTATAAAAATAAAGGATTAAGTTATGTACGAAACCCCCATTCAGCTCACCATCCGTAAAGAGTTAGAGCCTTTGTTAGAGACAATTAACGATTTAGAATTTCAAGTTAACCTACAGCACCGACTTATAATTGCATTAATGAGTGAGTTACCAGATGGAGCATTGAAAGGCTTTACCCCTTTTGATATGGCTATAAGGGATTATATAAAGCATTTTCCAGTAAACTCTGATCAACACTATGATGTCATTACGACTATTAATCAAAGCATTGAATTAGCTGAAAATTATAAGAATACAGCGCCTGTTGAATAGGTTTGAGCTTCGTTAAAATTTACGTCATCGAATATTTGTATAAAAATTTCTTTTATATCGGTGGCGTTATATTTTTTCCCATTCGATAAAATTAAACACTCACATGATAATGATGCAACAGGATAATTTGCTGCAATCATCTGAGGATTAATTAAATAGTTTTTTCCGTTAGCTTTAAACATTAGGTATTTCAATTTCTATTCCTTATTCTTAGGTAGAGCTTATTTATATACAGGGTTACCTCATCCATAGAATCAAATAACCCGTAAGAATCATCATTTCGTTGAACATGAAAGCGGGTTACGGGATTCATCGTTTTAGCCGGTAGCTTAACAATTAGAAAGCCACGATATTTAAAGCTATGGGTGGATATTTGCTCTATGCAAGCTCTCATGTTTTCACCTAGCCCTTTAAAGCGTTCTCTACAGATTTTAAATTGTCTGGAACGACATCTAAATCTTCCATAAGCTTTTTAGCTCGCTTAAACCAGCTATCTTTCCAGCCCATTCGCTCTGCTGCAGGAAGCTTACGAGCGACTTCCCAACACATTTCTAAATACTCGTTATACATAATCATTAAACGCATATCACTGAAACCCTCTCCGTGAATTTGGCGCTCTGTACGGATAGGTAAACGACGGCGATCCATTAACTTTCTAACACTGCTTTCTGACTTGCCAGTTCGGCGACAAAATTCATCAGCGGTGATCGGGTCTGGGATTTTGAACAACAGTTCTAACAATTTCTCATTCATGTGATAATCTCTCCTATTGGGGTATTTCATTAACAAAATACCCCTTATGGCATTTAATAAGACAACATTAATACATACGTCGGAGAATTGCAACATGCGTCTAAGTGTATCTGAGAAATTAAAACTCATGAGAGAAAGTGAACGGCTTACAAGTTTGCCCGAAACCGCGCAAATGCTCGGTTTAAGTAGGGATGCTTTATGGCGTTATGAAAACGGGAAAACAGTGCCTAATGCTGATGTAATTACTTCAATTATTAGCAATCCAAAATTTGAAAAATATGCACTTTGGTTTGTCACAGGAAAAATTGCTCCAGAAGTAGGACAAATAGCACCTGCACTTTATGACCCTAAAAATTATGAAACAGACGAGGAAAAGCAAGCATGACCTTAAATGATAAGCTTAACGAAATGCTACATGTAGAAAAGATTAAAATGGCTGTACCGCAAAATATCAACTGGCTTTCTGTCGAACGTATTTTGAAACACCGAAAATTAGAAAAGTATAGCTTGTGGATTACGACCGGAAAGATACTTCCTGAAGCTGGTCAAATTTCACCGGCTATCGCGCACAGTGGGCATACTCTAATAATTTAGTTGTTTATACGTACAAAAATTGGTTGGAAATATACCAACATTATATTTGTAATGAAAATCTAGAATTACCTCGTTTAACCGGAGGGCGCAACAATGACTATTAAGGCGCTTGAAGGTGGACGTTACAAAGTGGATATCAGACCGCAGGGCAGATCAGGAAAGAGAGTTCAGCGGATATTTAAAAAGAAAGCCGATGCAATAGCTTATGAAAGAAGCGTTATGCTAACGGCCAATAGTGAAGAATGGAACAGTGAATCAAGAGACTACAGATCATTAAAAGATATATGTGATATTTGGTGGAACTTTATTGGTCGCAACCTAAAGTATTCAAAAAAATACAAGGCTATTTTAACAAGAATAACTAAGGACATGAGTAACCCGGCTGTATACCAGATTACACCAAAGTTATTAGCTAGGTATTGCTCTGATAGATTACAAAGTGGCGTGAAAGCATCAACTATCAATAGAGAGTTTAATTTGCTAATGAGCATTTTTACTTCACTGGCAGAAATTGGCGAGTGCTCTAAAAATAATCCGATTAAATCTCTTGGTAAGTTGAAAGAAGAAAAACCAGAAATGGCTTATCTGACAAAAAGTGATATTGAAAAATTACTTAATGTCATGACCGGTGATTACTTACGCATAACTATTTTATGTCTAAGTACGGGGGCAAGATGGGGAGAAGCCATTAGTTTAAAGGCTGAAAACTTATTGCATGGGCGAGTTACATTTATGAAAACAAAAAATGGTAGGCATAGAACTGTTCCCATTTCTGATGATGTAATGAGAACTGTAAAAGTAAAAGATTCTGGATTACTTTTCGATGTTGATTATGTGACCTACAGATCAATTCTGAAAGAAGTTAAACCAGATTTGCCGCATGGTCAGGCCGTGCATGTTTTACGGCATTCTTTTGCAGCTCACTTTATGATGAACGGTGGCAATATTCTCACTCTTCAAAAAATCATGGGTCATGCGAGTATTCAGCAAACAATGACATACGCACACTTTGCCCCTGACTATTTAAATGAGGCCATTTCATGCAACCCTTTAAGGGGAGGCATCCACATTCCATCCACCGATATGGGGTGTAATGATGCGAATTAACTTATCACGATATTCGTAAGTTATTGAAAAATATTGCTAGCCCCGATGTTCTGGGGCTGGCAATGACCGCCTAGGCGGTCTTTTGTTTTTAAGAATTTTAAGCGTGTAATTTAGTGTGAATCAATATCTCAATAAAGGTAATCATTCTATTATTTAATAGGATATTTTCTTTCGAAGGTGTTTTAAATTGTTCTGCTAATAGCCTCGGCGCTACGCATATAGCAAGGTTTTTTGCATCCATTTTTGTTGCTGGGTTTTTAGCAATATCAGCCAAAAGTGAGATAAGCATGTTGAATGGTAATGTCGGTGTTTCCCAATTAATTCTGGTTTTTGTATTGGCTAATATAATTTTTTCTTTTTCGCCAGTAATCCCATTATTTTTCATAAATTCGATAACATCTCGCTGATTTTGAAGAGCATCGCTTAAAGCTCGGTCAGGCGATTTGTTCAAGAAATCGGTGGAATAATCTTGCTTGTCCATGATCTGTCCAAATAATTCTTTATAAGCCAAAGTCATGGATGGTAGGCTGATATTATGTTCATCAATAAATTTTTGAGTAAGTTGCTTACCTGAATTTAAACGTTCAAAGATATTATTCATATCTGTTTTCTTACCTGAAAGTCTGAAGATTCCTTCAGTTGACGCAAACTCAGGATGTAGCCGAATTGCCTTATCTAATTTATTGAACTGATGATGCTTTTTTTGTTCTTCATAAGTTGTTTTTTTTTGAGCTTTAATCGCATTTCTATTTTCTATATATTTCAATATAATATCTATATTATTGGTTGCGGATTGTAATCGATCTTTTTGTATATTTTCAGTTTTTGAAATAATATCCATGCTAATTGAAAGGTTATCGGCATCGTTACTAGTTTTAGGCATGTGAGTGCTATGAGCTTTAATGTTATCTGAACGATATATTGGGTTCTCATATACTTTAAATTTGGTTTTGTTGCTAAATAGCGGATAACAGAATATTTTATTACACATGAATTTTATTTGTTGCCAAAATGAAGGCGGCTTAGGCTCTTGGACAAATGGATTAGTCATTTGTGAGGGAGTTTTAATGGGCAACTTAGTTGAAATGCTCATAGTGTTCCTTTGGTTTTGTGGTTGATGAAGCTCTAATTATCATAGGTAGTTGTTATCGTATTTCTTTCATAAATAGATATAATCGAGAATTCACAACGCTATTTTAAATATTATTAACATAATGAATAATCACTTAATAAATCTTCAAAAAAATCAGCTTCGCTCTGATATGCGATTAGTTATTGTGCTAATAATTTTATTAGTAGTCACCGCAGTGATTGCATTAAGCGTGGGTGAAATTCATCTATGGCCAAATCAATGGATGAATGACACTGCACAACTTTTTGTCTGGCAAATTCGCTTTCCCCGCACATTAGCGGTCATTGTCATTGGCGCAGCTCTTGCAGTCACAGGGGCTATAATGCAAGCTTTATTTGAAAACCCTTTAGCAGAACCAGGCTTATTAGGGGTTAGCAATGGTGCGGGTGTTGCAGTGGTGCTGACTGTATTATTATCATCAGGTGTGACGCATTATTGGCTATTAAGTGTTAGCGCGATTATAGGGGCTTTATTATTTACCTCCATATTGCTTTACTTTGCTCGTCGTAAGAACTTGAATAATTCGAGTTTATTGCTTGTTGGGGTTGCACTTGGTGTGATTAGTGGGGCTTGTATGACATGGATGGTGTATATGAGCAGTAACCTTGATTTGCGGCAGTTACTGTATTGGATGATGGGGAGTTTTAGTGGGGTTGATTGGCGTCAAATTGGCCTTGTTATTGGCTGTTTACCGTTTTTAATTTGGGTGCTCTTCCAAGGTAATATACTGAATTATCTTTCATTAGGTACAGTACAAGCTTATCAATTAGGAATCTCAGTCCATAAATGGCGCGTGATATTAATTATTATTAGTGGTGTATTAATTGGCCTCAGCGTCGCTATTGCGGGTGCGATTAGTTTTATTGGTTTGGTTATTCCTCATATATTGCGATTAAGTGGTTTAACAGATAACCGAGTATTATTAGTTGGTTCTGCTGTAGCAGGGGCATTAGGGTTATTAATTGCAGATATACTGTCTCGGTTATTAATCGCCAATGCCGAAGTTCCTATTGGTGTTATTACGGCCACCTTAGGGGCACCGATATTTATTTTCTTGTTAATTCGTCACCAACAATGGCGGTAGAAGTGATGGATAACAAATTAATTATTGATATTAAAAATATTACCGTCGATACTCGATTGATTAATGTTTCAGCTCAAGTGCGGGCTGGAGAACAAATTCATCTATTGGGTGCGAATGGGGCGGGGAAAAGTACATTATTAGCTGCGATAAGCGGTTATTTACCTGTAGGCGGCGATATTTTAATTGATGGCCGAAGTATACGGCAATATCGTATTGCACAATTAAGCCAACAGCGTGCTTATCTTTCACAATTAGTTAGTTACGTTCCTATACTCAAAGTTTTTCAATACTTTGGCCTTTTTTCACCTGACACCTTGTTTTCCAATGATATTTTTGAGCGCTTATGTTCAGATTTTCAACTGACATCATTATTAAGTAAACCTATTAGCCAACTCTCGGGTGGAGAATGGCAGAGGGTTCGAATTACAGCCGCATTTTTGCAGGTTTGGGATAAACAGCAATGCAAGGGAAAATTCATATTATTGGATGAGCCGACCAATAATTTAGATATTATTCAGCAATCGATGCTTGATAAATGGATTAAATATTTTTGTGATTGCTTAGGAACCGTTATAATGAGTGGTCATGACCTTAGTCATTCATATAAAAATGCATCTTGTATTTGGATGATGAAACAAGGACAGTTAGTCGCAATAGGGAAACCAGAGTGCATAATGACAGAAAATAATTTATCTGACATATTTATGTCTGAAATTAAGTTAAGTCACAGTACATCTCATCAAGTGTGGCAGGTTATAAATTTAGCGGATAAGCAATAAGTTGTTTTTATCACACATTTTTACATGATAATCCCGCAATGTTTGCAGGTGTTGAGGTTCGGTTAAAGTATAATTAACTAGAATATTCTATTCACAATGAAAACTAGGCTATTAACAATATGAGCAATTTCTTACCATTTTCAAAACCAGCAATTGGTGATGAAGAGGTCAAGGCAGTAGAAAACGTTCTGCGTTCAGGCTGGATAACAACAGGCCCACAGAATCATCAGCTAGAAGACGATTTTTGTAAGCGTTATGGCTGTAAACATGCAATTGCATTGTCATCAGCTACTGCAGGCATGCATGTTGTATTAATGGCATTGGGTATTGGTCCTGGTGATGAAGTCATCACGCCTTCTCAAACATGGGTATCTACAATCAATATGATTGAGTTGCTTGGGGCAACACCGGTCATGATTGATGTTGATCGTGATACATTAATGATCCAACCTGATGCCGTAGAAAAAGCGTTAACAGAAAAAACAAAGGCTATTATCCCAGTACACTATGCGGGAGCTCCTTGTGATCTTGACGCATTGCGTTTGATTGCTCAAAAAGCCGGTGTAGCATTAATCGAAGATGCGGCACATGCCGTGGGTACTCGTTATAAAGATGAGTGGATTGGCGAAAAGGGAACGTCTATTTTTTCTTTTCATGCCATCAAAAATGTCACCTGTGCGGAAGGGGGATTAGTCGCAACAGATGACGATGAACTTGCTCAGCGTGTACGTACACTCAAGTTTCACGGTCTAGGGGGTGATGCGTTTGATAGACAAATGCAAGGCCGTAAGCCGCAAGCCGAGGTTGTTGAGCCCGGTTTTAAATATAATTTATCGGACATTCACGCCGCGATTGCAGTGGTGCAGTTATCACGAGTTGAGCAATTAAATCAGCGTCGTGCGGAACTTACAGCTCGTTATCGTGAGTTGCTGAAAAATTCTCCTTTACAAATGTTGAGTGTCCCTAGTTACTCACATTTACATGCAAATCATTTATTTATGGTACGTGTCGATAAAGCAGCATGCGGTATTGATCGCGATACATTCATGGAAAAATTGAAAGAGCATGATATTGGAACAGGGTTGCACTTTCGTGCCGCGCATACACAAAAATATTATCGCGAAAAATACCCTAAGTTAGTTTTACCTGAATCAACATGGAATAGCGCCACATTGTGTTCGTTACCTTTATTTCCCGATATGACTGATGCAGATGTTGAACGGGTCGTTAAAGCTGTAGAAGCAGTTCTTTTGGAGTCAAAATAGTGTCACACGCAGATGAATTTGATGAGATTAAAAAAGTCTCAGTGGTTATCCCTGTCTATAATGAAGAGCAGAGTTTACCGCAATTGTTAGAACGTACTATCAAGTCATGTAAACAATTAACTCAATCCTATGAATTAATTCTAGTTGATGATGGTAGTAGCGATCGTTCAGCACAAATGCTTACAGAAGCCGCAGAAAATCCAGATAACCACGTTATTGCAATTATTTTAAACCGTAACTATGGGCAGCATTCTGCTATTATGGCGGGTTTTAACCAAGCTGATGGCGACTTAGTGATTACTTTGGATGCGGATTTACAAAATCCACCAGAGGAAATCCCACGTTTAGTGCAAACAGCTATGCAAGGTTATGATGTAGTTGGTACGCGCCGTGCGAATCGCCAAGACTCTTGGTTTCGCAAAACAGCCTCTAAAATGATCAATGCGATGATCACCAAAGCGACAGGGCGTTCAATGGGAGATTACGGCTGTATGTTACGTGCATACCGCCGTCATATCATTCAAGCTATGTTGCAATGTCATGAAAGAAGTACATTTATTCCTATTTTGGCAAATACATTTGCACGTAGAACCATTGAAATTGATGTAGCGCATGCAGAACGCGAGTTTGGTGATTCTAAATACAGCTTTATGAAGCTGATTAATTTAATGTATGACTTATTAACATGCCTGACTACAGCGCCACTACGTTTATTGAGTGTTGTAGGAAGTATTATCGCTGCTGGCGGTTTTTTATTAGCGGTATTGTTAATTGCATTGCGTTTAATTTTTGGCGCAGAGTGGGCAGCAGATGGCGTATTTACTCTGTTTGCAGTACTCTTTATGTTTATTGGTGCACAATTTGTTGCCATGGGGCTACTGGGCGAATACATCGGTAGGATCTACAATGATGTGCGCGCAAGACCTCGTTATTTTATTCAAAAAGTCGTTGGAGCAGATGCGAAATCCGACAAAAATCAGGAAGAAGACTAATGAAAGCTATTGTTTTTGCCTATCATGATATTGGCTGCGTAGGGCTAAAAGCGCTTGAAAAAGCAGGTTTTGATATCCAAGCAGTGTTTACACACACTGATGACCCAAATGAAAACCACTTTTACTCCTCAGTTGCGCGTTTAAGTGCTGACATGGAGCTTCCTGTTTTTGCGCCTGAAAACGTTAATCATCCATTATGGATTGAACGTATTCGTGAAATGAAACCTGATGTGATTTTCTCTTTCTACTATCGTGATATGTTAAGTGAAGAGCTGTTAGCTATCGCGCCTAAAGGTGCGTTTAATTTACACGGCTCATTGCTACCTAAATACCGCGGTCGTGCACCTATTAATTGGGCATTATTAAAAGGTGAAAGCGAAACTGGTGTGACCTTACATAAAATGGTAGCTAAAGCTGACGCTGGCGATATTATTGCTCAAGAAAAAGTGGCGATTACCGATACAGACACTAGCCTGACTTTACATGCGAAAGTACGTGAAGCGGCGGAAGTTTTATTGAATAAAACACTGCCATTAATTGAAGCTGGTAGCTACAAATCAGTTGCACAAGATGAAAGTCAAGCAACATATTTTGGTCGTCGTACCGCTGAAGATGGTTTGATTAATTGGAATAATAGCGCAAAAGAAGTTAACTGCTTAATTCGTGCAGTAACTGAACCTTACCCAGGTGCGTTCACTTATTTAGGCGCACGTAAAATGGTTATCTGGCGCGCACGCGTTTTAGATGATAATCAAGGTAAAGCAGCTGGTACGGTACTTTCGAGTGACCCACTGCGTATTGCTTGCGGGCAAGGCGCTATCGAAGTGATTAGCGGCCAAAGCGAGACTGGTTTATATATGCAAGGTAGCCGCCTTGCTAACGAAATGGGTATCGTAACTGATGTCCGTGTTGGAGCAAAACCAACAGCACAAGTTAAACGCCGCACACGTGTTCTTATTTTAGGTGTGAATGGGTTTATTGGTAACCATTTAACGGAGCGCCTATTAAAAGACGGTAACTACGATATTTATGGTATGGATATCGGTTCTTCTGCGATTGAGCGTTTTATTGGTAACCCACGCTTCCACTTCATTGAAGGTGACGTTAGCATCCATACAGAATGGATTGAATACCACATCAAAAAATGTGACGTTATTCTGCCTCTGGTTGCGATTGCAACGCCAATCGAATATACCCGTAATCCATTACGCGTTTTCGAATTAGACTTTGAAGAAAACTTGAAAGTTGTACGTTACTGCGTGAAATATAACAAACGTATTATCTTCCCATCGACGTCTGAAGTTTATGGTATGTGTGATGATAAAGAGTTTGATGAAGACGAGTCACGCTTAATCGTCGGCCCAATCAATAAACAACGTTGGATTTACTCAGTTTCTAAACAATTACTTGACCGAGTGATTTGGGCATACGGTGCGAAAGAAGGTTTAAAATTCACCTTATTCCGTCCATTCAACTGGATGGGGCCTCGCTTAGATAGCTTGAATTCTGCACGTATTGGTAGTTCGCGTGCGATTACTCAGTTAATTCTAAACTTAGTTGAAGGTTCGCCAATTAAACTGGTTGACGGTGGTGCACAAAAACGTTGCTTTACAGACATTAAAGACGGTATCGAAGCGTTATTCCGTATTATCGAAAACAAAGATGGCAAATGTGATGGTCAGATCATCAATATCGGTAACCCAACTAACGAAGCGAGTATTCGTGAATTAGCAGAAATGTTGTTGGAAAGCTTCGAAAAACACCCTCAACGTGGGAAATTTCCTCCATTTGCAGGCTTCCGTGAAATCGAAAGCAGCAGCTATTATGGCCAAGGGTATCAAGATGTTGAACACCGTAAACCAAGTGTTGAAAATGCACGTCGTTTACTGGATTGGGTCCCAACTATCGATATGAAAGATACCATCGAAGAAACATTAGATTTCTTCTTACAAGGTGCAGTTGAAGAGTTAGGTAATAAAGACTAATGAAAAAAGTTGGCTTGAGAATTGATGTGGATACCTACCAAGGTACCTTGAAAGGGGTTCCACAGCTACTCAAAGTGCTCAAAGAGCATAATATCCAGGCCAGCTTTTTCTTCAGTGTAGGACCCGATAACATGGGGCGCCATTTATGGCGCCTTTTGCGTCCTAAATTTCTGTGGAAAATGCTTAGGTCGAACGCTGCATCCCTTTATGGGTTAGATATCTTATTAGCGGGCACAGCATGGCCGGGTAAAAAAATTGCTAAAGATTTAGGTTATTTGATGAAACAAACTTTGGATGCTGGTCATGAAGTTGGCTTACATGCATGGGACCATCAAGGTTGGCAGGCTAAAGTTGCCAAATGGAGCAAACCGCAACTAACTGAGCAAGTTAAGTTAGGGGTGGATGCGCTGGAGCAAGCCATTGGACACCGAGTGACTTGTTCTGCCGTTGCTGGTTGGCGAGGTGATGAGCGTGTGTTGGAAGTTAAACAAGCGTTTAACTTTGACTACAACAGTGATTGTCGTGGTAAATACCCATTTAGGCCAATTTTAGCCGATGGCTCACTCGGGACGGTTCAAATCCCTGTCACACTGCCGACTTACGATGAAGTCGTAGGGACAGTCGTGAGTGATGATGCATTTAATGATTTTATTCTTCAAGCAATTAAAGAAGATCAAGGCGTTCCAGTTTATACTATCCATACAGAAGTGGAAGGAATGTCCAAATCGGAACAATTTTCACAATTATTGGAACGAATTACACAAGAAGAAATCCAATTCTGTACATTGAGTGAATTACTGCCAGACAATTTGAATTCATTGCCCAAAGGGCGTGTGGTGAGGGCACCATTCCCCGGACGTGAAGGCTGGCTAGGCTGCCAAGAAGAGGAATAAGCAACCTATGTTGAATAACCGAGCGAGCAAAGTAGGAGCCTCTCTGCTGGCTCTTTTTTTTATCCTAACCTATTTGTTGCCGTTGAATAGTCGTTTACTTTGGCAACCAGATGAAACGCGATACGCAGAAATTAGCCGTGAAATGTTACAGCGTGGCGATTGGATTGTTCCTTACATGCTGGATGTACGCTATTTTGAAAAACCAGTGGCAGGTTACTGGATAAACAATATTAGCCAAATGATCTTTGGTGAAACTAATTTTGCTGTTCGCTTTGGTTCGGTTTTTTGTATTCTTCTCAGTGCATTACTTGTCTATCGTATGGCAAAGATGATGTGGCGTAATAACCACGTTGCCTATGTTGCAAGCCTCATTTATATCTCGATGTTCTTAGTGTTTTCCATCGGGACCTACAGTGTACTCGACCCAATGTTGTCTTTATGGATAGCGGCAAGTATGTTTTGTTGCTTGTGGGCAATGAAATCGAGGGAAGTAAAGTCCAAATTAGCGGCGTGGCTTTGTCTTGGGCTAGCTTGTGGCATGGCATTTATGACCAAAGGCTTTTTAGCCCTTGCTATTCCAGTGATTGTCATGCTGCCTGTCACAATCTATCAAAAGCGGTTTCTTGAGCTACTCAAATATGGGCCGCTTGCAATAATTTCTGCGGTTATTATCAGCTTGCCATGGGCTTTGGCGGTTGCAAAACAAGAGCCTGATTATTGGCATTATTTCTTTTGGATTGAGCACATTAAGCGGTTCACGGCAGATGATGCTCAGCATATCGCACCGTTTTGGTATTATATTCCGATTATTATTCTTGGCGCTATTCCATGGGCAGGGCTGTTACCCGGTGCTATCATGAAAGGTTGGAAAGAACGTAAATCTAGCCCCGATATGTTTTTCTTACTGTGCTGGTTTGTTGTTCCCGTCATCTTTTTCAGTATTTCCCGCGGTAAGTTACCAACGTATATGTTGCCGTTTATGGCGCCATTGGCATTGCTTATGGCAAAGTATGGGGTTGACTGCGTTCGTAGTGGTAAAATGAAAGCATTGAAAGCCAATGGGATTATTAATGTTGTATTAGGGATCGCTGCGGTTATAGCGGTAATTGTCGTGAGCACAGTGATCAAAAAGCCGTTATACGAACCTGATGAATGGTCAAAAATGGTGTTAGGTGTCGTTGCCTTTTCTATTTGGGCGATTATCGGTTACCTATGTACGGTATTAAATGCGAAATATTGGTTATGGGCCGCATCGTGCTCTTTGGCCGTGAGTTTGTGTATTGGCAGTGCTTTGCCGAACAACACCATCGATTCTAAATTGCCTCAAAACTTTATTCATCAAAATCATGATTTACTGATGAATAGCAAATATCTGATGGCAAGTAATGTTGGGGTCGCAGCCGGTCTTGCTTGGGAAACTCAAAATTCCAATATCTATTTATACAATAGTAGTGGAGAGTTAAGTTATGGGTTGGAATATCCAGATAGCCAACATCGCTTAATAAAACCGGACCAGTTTGCACAATGGCTGACAAAAGCACGTAAAGAAGGGCAGGTAACTGTTGTCTTTTTATTAGGCCGTAAAGAAGGTCTGCCAGATATTCCTAAGCCAGATGAAGTTATTAAAAATTCTCGTATGGCGATTGTGGTTTATCATCAACAATGATTGCACAACTATTACTGTTATTGCTGGTTAGCGTTTTGACCTGTATTGGACAAGTGGCTCAAAAGCAAGCCGTCGTCAATTGGCAGAGTAATAAAACCAATAAAACAGCATCAGCCCTTCGGTGGTTGGTGCTGGCGGTTTTCATGCTAGGGCTTGGCATGTTGTTTTGGTTGAAATTATTGGAAACCATGCCGCTAAGTATCGCGTATCCAATGCTAAGTATTAATTTTGTGTTAATTACGCTAATTGGCCAGTTTGTTTATAAAGAACAAACTGGGCTCAACCACTGGTTAGGGGTTGCTGCCATTATGTTTGGTATTTTGCTAATGAGTATCAGCGCATGAACAAGGGTTATTTATGGGTGATTGGCAGTGCGTTATTAGTTACAGTCGCTCAACTGAGCTTAAAAGCAGGGGTAGTTGAATTACCCTCATTCGCACTTGGCTGGCATTGGCTGCAATTGGATTGGTTACTCGCTAATATTACTAGTTTAGGAATTATTTTTTTAGGGTTAGTTTGTTATGCGTTATCGATGTTATGTTGGCTATTAGCATTAAAATACATAGCATTGAATAAAGCTTATCCGCTTATTAGCTTAAGCTATGTTTTCGTTTATTTATTAGCAGTTTTCTTACCTTGGTTTAATGAACCTGCTACAGGGTTAAAGGCCATTGGTATCTGTTTTATTTTATTAGGGGTATGGCTAATTAGCCGACCTAATAAATCATCAAGTGATAGAATAGAATAATTCTTAGTTGCTTATATTATAGTCTTCACGCACTATAATATAAGCAAGTTATCGTAATCAGATAGATAAATAAGGTGCTTTATGGTTATTAAAATACAACACCTGCCACTATTATTGTGTTTAGTTTTAATTGGTTGTTCATCGACATCCGTTAAAAGAACGCCACCACCGCCGCTAAAAACACAGTTATCTGATCCAATTATGACGATAGCGCAATTAAAAGACCAACTCGAGCAGTGGTATGGTACGCCTTATCATTATGGCGGCATGAATCAAAATGGTGTTGATTGTTCCGGTTTTGTCTATCGCACATTTAATGATCGCTTTGCCATTCAATTACCTCGTACAACGGTAGATCAAACTCAATTAGGCACACGGATTGATAAATCAGATTTGATGCCAGGGGATTTGGTGTTCTTTAAAACAGGTTCAGGAGAGAATGGATTGCATGTGGGTATTTACGATACCGATAATACATTCATTCATGCATCAACGAGTAAAGGGGTGATCCGTTCATCAATGGACAACGTTTATTGGCGAAAAGTGTTTTGGCAGGCAAGGCGTATCTAAATTCGCTATTTTCTTTAGTGATTATGCTATCTTAAGGGCAAGTTTTGTTTTAAGGATAGCCTAATGTCAACAGTACGTTTACTCATCTCTGAATCCTACGATCCTTGGTTTAACCTTGCGGTTGAAGAAACCATTTTCCGACAAATGCCAACCGACCAACGTGTTATGTTTCTTTGGCGAAATGCTGATACGGTGGTTATAGGGCGTGCACAAAACCCGTGGAAAGAATGTAACACTCGGAGGATGGAAGAAGATAATGTTCGTTTAGCACGGCGTAGTAGCGGTGGTGGGGCTGTTTTTCATGATTTAGGTAATACTTGTTTTACGTTTATGGCAGGAAAACCGGAATATGACAAAACAGTTTCTACACAAATTATTGTCGATGGATTGGCACTTGTCGGTATTAACGCACAAATCTCTGGCCGTAATGATTTAGTTTTAGAGACTGAAAGTGGTCCGCGAAAAATATCGGGTTCTGCATACCGAGAAACGAAGGATAGAGGTTTTCACCACGGAACCTTGCTGATTAATGCAGATTTAAGTCGCTTAGCAAACTATCTGAATCCAGATCCGAAAAAATTACAGGCAAAAGGAATTACGTCAGTGCGTTCTCGTGTGGCTAATTTATCTGAGCTTGTCCCCAATATTTCTCATGAAATTGTTTGCGAAGGAATAATTAAAAGCTTTTTTAATTACTTCGGTGAAACGGTCGCTGCTGAGTATATTTCCCCTGAAAAACTACCTGATTTGCCAAATTTCACAGACACCTTTGCAAAACAAAGTAGTTGGGAATGGAATTTTGGGCAAGCCCCGGCTTTCTCTCACTATTCAGATACCCGTTTTCCTTGGGGGGGAATTGAGTTTCATTTTGATATCGAAAAAGGTGTGATAAACCGCTGTCATTTTTTTACGGATAGTTTAGACCCATCCCCTTTAGAGTGGCTGAGTGAGCAATTGACAGGTAAAGCGTATCAGGCAGAAACAGTACGTGCATTGAGCAAAGAGATGGTTGTGAAATGGCCGCAATTGCAGGAACAGTTGGCTGATTTGGAAAACTGGTTAGCCCATGAATTAAGTTAAAAAAAGAGCCGACATAGTCGGCTCAGACATAGACTTCAAAATTACAAATAACTAATAGGAAGGGATGTTCTAAAATAATTAGTTATGACAACTACAGGTCATAAAATTTTTGCATTCAGGCAATTCACCTGATTGGCGAAATTTTGCAGGCGTTGTATCAAAGTGCTTTTTAAAGATACGGGTAAATGTCGCCTGTGAGCTAAAGCCATATTGCAATGCGATGTCAAGAATAGGTAAGTTACCTTCACGTAATGATTTAGCTGCTTCTAATAAACGACGTTTACGGACGTATTCGCCAAGCGTGCAACCTTTCATTTCTTTGAAAACACGCTGTAAATGCCATTTTGAATAACCGCTTTTATCGGCAATTGTGTCGATTTTGATGCCTTCATTGCGTTGCAACTGACTTTCAAGCCATTTAACAATATCGTTGACTACACTTTCTGACATATTTACCTCCTACTCAAGTAGGCTATTGTTCATTAATAACTAATAATAACTCACGAAATTAGGGTCTATTCTTCCTGTTTTTCCGATATATCGATAGGCCAAACGTGCGGTTTTTAAATGAGAATAGCTATTAGTACAATAGATGTTGATAAAATTAACATTTTAAACATTCATTATTGTATGTTTAAAATTGTTTTAATTCAAATGATTATGTTATTTTTGTTGTTTTACTAGGTGAGTTGAAGGCGTTTTTTTTGTTATATTCAAAAAAATTGTTCAATCCATTCGAAATTATTAACCAAGTAAATAATTGAAAAATTATTGTTCCATTTGTAATCGTTTTTATATAACAATAAACAGGAAATTCCGAGGTAATTGTCATGGTGGGAAATCTCTGTAATGACAATATTTGCAGGGTTAATAACTAATATAAACTACAAGTAAAACGCTTTATGCGGATAATGGAGGGTTATTCTCTTTCCATATCAAAAAGTGGCTTATGTCGCTGTCGTGAATTAATGAAGCAAAGGGTTCTATGGTAAATTTCATCTCTAACTTAATCACAATATTTGCTTAAAAAGTATTCGGAAATTTACCATTAGAAGCCCAACAATTTTTTAATACTTTTTATTATAAGCGAGATATAGAAAGAATTTGTTTACTCCATTCTATTTGTTCTGGCGTACCTTCTATACGTTGCCCATACATTTGAATAAGTTGATTACCTTGCTTATCAAAGACCTCTAAACTAGTTACAAACCCATCTTTAGTCGGTTTTCGAGTCACCCAGCATTCGGAGATACCATTTTCAATGAAATGCAATTGAAAGTTATGACCAGAAATATTGAGCGAATTATTTTTTGTTAACTCTTTTATTTTGCCAGTAAAAATCTGAACACAGCCACGATTTCCGACAAAAAGCATCACCTCATTTTGTGCTTGGTATGCAAGAGAAAGCAGATCAGATAAGGCGGTGGTAGGAACTTGCCATGCTAATTCTTGGCTAACCGCACGGAAAACTTGCTGACGACTTAAATTATGTTTTTGTAAAATTCCAAAAAACTGGTGCACATTAGTCATATCTCGCCATTGTTGTTCTAGCTCAGTGGCTAGTTCTTGACTAATTTCTTGTGTTGAAGGTGGGAGAATTTCTTTTGGTACAATAGGTAAGTTATCCAGCGAAGCATAGCGTTCAACAATAGCCTGCCACTCAGCCATATCCGTTTTATCTGTAGCATAAACCTGATGTAATGCGTCCCCATGCTTATCAAAAAATTGCATACTATGGCGTAGCCCTGTTGAGGTTTCTTCAACAAGAGCAAAAGTGGAATCCCATTGTGCAAAAAACATGCGTAAATCGAGTGCTTTAGGATTTAAAAATAGCCCGCCATGGTGACTAAACCGCGGGTTACTATACTCACCGGTTTGAATACTGATGGCATAGTTATTGCGTGTTATTCCCTTCGCTTGGCCGATAGAGACTAAATTTTGCAAGATATCTGCCGGTTTTCCTGATAATCGAAGAACTTTCTCATTTCCTACACGGCAATGAACTAGTTGTGCTTCTGAAACCTGAAGTAAGGCAGCGATTTTGTGAGGGCATAAGTTAGAATGTGATTTTTGAATTTGTTGGTAATCATTGTAGAGGTTTGAGTTCACAAATTTTTCCTTGAAAAATTAAGATTGCCGGGAGAAAGTCATCAACTGATTTGTTTTATTTTAAATACTAGCCAAACCAGTTGATAACATGCGATTTTTAATGCGTTACCATGAGTAATTTACGTTAATGTGGAAATTTCGACCTTCCTGAGGAACACCCATTGAAGAAACATATTGTTTATCGAATGCGTTCTTCATCGTTAGTGTTGAGCTGAGGCCTTTAATAAATTGGTCGGCTTGATAGTTGAGATAAAAATCATGCAGGCTATAACCTGCCTGTTGAATAACCTCTTTGTGGTAGCGGTCTAAGCCTTTATCCGATTTATGGTGTGATAACTGGTATTTTACATTACCTTCAAATGCAGTTTTTCCCGTAAATTCGCCGATCCAGCCGATATTGACTCCTGTCTCAAGTACGGGAGCATTGAAGCGAGCAACTAGGGTTTCAGGACGTATTGATGAAAGGGAATAATGTGAGCCATCTTCATTACCTTGGGTTAGGTTGTGACTGAGATTAAGCTCAAACCATTGTGTTTTGTAATGGATAAAACTATCAAATCCACGAATAGTGGCAGAAGGTATATTTACAAAATAAAGTTCTTTCGGAAAATGTTCGGTTCTAAACTTTCTTATGTTAAATATTTCTTCGTATTCTCCTTCAAGAGCAATGTGGTCTTTGGCTTTTGTATAGAAATAAGTTGAACCAAAATGTAGAGAGTCCCTCGCTATTAGCAGATCATCGAAACTGAGTTTTACCCCTGCTTCTATAGTTTTATTGACTTCCGGTAGTAATTCCGGGGAAGGGCGGAAGTCTGATTTCATTCCGATGAAAGGGATCGTGAAATGATTTGAATTGTTATACAGCTCGCTCATGCGTGGGGTGCGGTAACTTTCCGAATAAGAAGAAAAAATATTTACCCAGTGTTGTGGGGTGGCACTGACAGCAAAACGTGACGACCAATTAGTATGAGCATTTTTAGCTATGCGCGTGCTATCTGTTTGATATCGTGTAAAACGAGTGCCCGCAGAGAACGTGATAGGTAAGTGTTGTAATGTCATGTCATTGACTAGCCAACCTGAAGTATTAGTTAATGACGCTGTCGGGTAGCTAATCGCATATTGGTTTGATTTTTGTTGTTGTGCGTAATACTCAACTCCACTTTGGATATGATGATTTGCCCAGCGATACATTGGAATGGTGAAGCTATTGGCGAATTTAGTTCCATAGGTGTATTGATTTCGCCTTTCTGTAACGTACTCTTTGGGTTTTGTGGTGATCTTGACCGTGTCAGTTTGGTCTAGAGATAAATCACTATAGTAAATATCCCACTCAGCCTGCCAGTTAACGCTATTTTTAGGGGTAAAGTATTGGCTTATCGCGACATCAAATTGGCGACTGTTTCTTTCATGTGGTGTATTCGGATAACGCTCTTTGGTTGTTGGTTTACTGGGTTGTTTCACCCCTAAGCTTTCATTGCGATAATCTTTTAACTGAATTGCTAAAAGGTAAGAGGGAGTCGCTGCCCATGTGGTTTTTAGCATCCAATTATGAATATTTTCATGATTATCGATGTGTGCAAAATCAGGTGAGCCAATCAAATTTTTCTTGCGTTGACTGTAGCTGATTAATGTATCAAGAGTGTTGAGACGCCCGAATAGTGTTCCTCCTGCATAGTAACTATGTTCATTGTGATCTATACCGCTGAAAATACGGCCACCTAGATTTTGATTGGGTTTCAAAATATCAGTAGCATTTAATGTTTTGAAAGAGACTACCCCCGCCAAAGCGCCACCGCCATGGTGTATCGAAGAGGAACCTTTATGGATATACACCTTTTTTACTAAAGTTGGGTCAATAAATGTTGCATCATATAGGCCAGAATTAAAGTCCTGAGTGATATTATCAACGGTTACTTTTACGCCTCGGGGATCATAGCCCCGCATTTGAATACTTTGCCCATAAGTACTATTGGAACCAGAGACAAACACCCCAGGTTGGCCTTTTAATAAATCAAGGGCGGATGTGGCGGCTTGCTGTTCGGGGGCTTGGGCATCAATAACCTCAACATTCTCTGCAACAGCAATTTTTTCTAAGTCATAAGGTGAGGTAGAAACGTGAATAATGTCGCGGGTATCCGTTGTTGATACTGCTTTTGCGGGTAATAAATTTTCAGCTAAGGCTGTGTTGTTAAACCCTGTCATTATAATGGTAGCTGCAATAGCGGAGAGTGGTATTTTATGTTCTTGATGAGTTGATGTAGGCATCGATTTAAACAGCATAGGAAATCCTTTCCTTTGGTTTCAAAATTTGCTGGCTGCCTGGATAAAATCTCTGGGTGGCATGCAATAAGTGTTCGCGTAGCGTATTTATTTGTTAGAACTATTTAGCACTGTAATGTTGTAGCGGATAGTCGGGCTGGGCTACAGGAAACCGAACGCATAAATTAGTTCGTAGTGAGAATTATTATCGTTAGCGTGGGGTGGGTCAAGACTTTTTTGGATTAAAATTCTATTTTATTTGATTAATTGGAGTATTATATCGTTTTGGTTATATTTAAATAATAATTATTTCTGATTTAAATATAAAGAAGCCCTTTAGTGAACGAAACTAAAGGGCTTGTAATAGAAGAATTTTGGAATTATTGGGTTTATTTAAAGCGTGATTCAACAGCTTGAGCAAGAATTTCAATAAGTTGCTCGGTGTCTTCCCAGCCAAGGCATGGGTCGGTAATTGATTGACCATAAACCAAAGGTTGGTCAGAAACCACTTTTTGCGTGCCTTCAACCAAGAAGCTTTCTGCCATTACACCACTGATAGCGGTAGAACCATCTTTTATTTGTTCAGCGATATCCCGAGCAACTTCGAGTTGTCGACGGTGAATTTTTTGGCAATTACCATGGCTGAAATCGACCACTAAATGCTCTGGTAATTCAAATTTACGTAGTTTGTCACAAGCTGCGGCTAAGTCACCGGCAGTGTAATTAGGTTGTTTACCCCCACGCATAATGATATGACCATGTGGATTACCACTAGTTTGGTAAATGGTCATTTGCCCATTTTTATCTGGTGATAAAAACATATGCTGTGCCTTTGCAGCTCTTATTGCATCAATGGCAATATTAATATTACCGTCTGTGCCATTTTTGAAACCAACAGGACAAGATAATGCGGATGCCATTTCACGGTGAATTTGGCTTTCTGTTGTGCGAGCACCTATTGCTCCCCAACTAATCAGATCTGCAATATATTGCCCGGTGACCATATCAAGGAATTCGGTTGCCGTGGCTAACCCTAATTGGTTAACTTCAATTAATAATTTACGAGCTAACCGGATACCGGTATTAACTTGGCAAGAATTATCAAGGTTTGGGTCAGAAATTAACCCTTTCCAACCCACGACAGTACGTGGTTTCTCAAAGTAAGTTCGCATGACGATTTCTAAACGGTCTTGATGATGCTCTCTTAATGCGTTTAATTTTTTAGCGTATTCAATAGCCGCATCGATGTCATGAATCGAACAAGGGCCAACAATAACCAGTAAACGCGGGTCTTGACCGGATAATATTTGTTCTATGCGTTTGCGTGACGCTGTCACGTTTTCAGCGACTTTTTGGGAAATAGGAAACTCATCAGCGAGAGTTTGTGGGGTAATTAAGCTATCCACTCTCGCAGTACGTAATTCATCAGTTTTGTGCATTTTCTTTCTCAAAGAACTTTAATAGGCGTATGCCCTATAAGTGATTAAGATCACAATAAACGAATGTGGCGTAATTTCAACCTCCAACTTAGCTGGAATGAATATTTTTTTTATTTGTATTCATTAAAAGATTCGTCTTTGTAAGCCCATGGTATCAATCACTTTTGCGGAAATTTCTTCAACAGAGTAGTTAGTTGTATTTAAGTAATTGATTTTATTTTGTCTAAATAAAGCTTCAACTTCAGCTATCTCAATACGACATTGCCTTATGGAAGCATAGCGGCTATTTTCACGGCGCTCTTCACGGATGGCAGCTAACCGTTCAGGGCTAATAGTTAAACCGAACAATTTATGCGTATATGGGCGTAATGCGGCTGGTAACTGTAAGTTATCCATATCGTCAGCCGTAAATGGGTAGTTTGCAGCTTGGATACCAAATTGCATCGCTAAATAGAGACTTGTTGGTGTTTTGCCACAACGTGAAACCCCTATCAGTATCACTTGGGCTTGATCCAGGTTTCGTAACGAAATCCCATCGTCGTGAGCCAGTGTATATTCAATGGCAGCGATACGTGCATCATATTGATTCATATTCTGCATAGATAAACCATGGGTTCGGTTAAGTTTGGGTTCAGGTTCTAGGCCGACTTCTTTTTGAATCGGGGCGACTAAGCTCTGAACGATATCTTGGCAGAACCCGGCACTTTGAGTGATGATTTGCTTTACTTCGGGGGAGATAATCGAATAGAACACCAAAGGGCGCAATTGCGTTTCTTGGAAGATAATATCAATTTTTTGTTTAATTTCCTGCGCGCGAGCTTCGCTTGTGACAAACGGCAGAGTATAAGAAATAAATGACAGCGGAAATTGAGAAAGTACGGCATGCCCCAAAGTTTCAGCGGTGATCGCTGTTCCATCTGAAATAAAAAAAACAGTGCGTTGAACTTGGCTTGCCATATTATTCATTGCTCCTAATTCGGTCATCATTATTTGTCTCTTATTGTATTTATCACTGGATATTGGGAGATATTATCTTTGTTTAAAGTTTAAAAATTAGTTTATAGGGGGAACTATAGCCATTTTTTGAACGATTTTTAGAACAAAAAAGTTTTCTTCAGTGATGGAACGATTCACCAGTCCATCTTCTCTTAGCGTCTGTGCTAGTCTATTTCACGAGGCGAATTTTCGCCAACGAGATTTTTTACGATTTGTACTCTGTCACTAAATTGCTATAAAAGGATCGCTTTCAATGTCCACAAATGGCCTCACTCCGTGTAATGTACTTTGGTATAACCAATTAGGGATGAATGATGTTGACCGTGTTGGGGGCAAAAATGCTTCTCTCGGTGAAATGATCACTAACTTATCTGATCTGGGAGTATCCGTACCTAACGGTTTCGCGACAACCGCACAGGCGTTTAATGATTTTCTGGAGCAGAGCGGTGTAAATCAGCGCATTTATAACCTGCTAGATGAAACGGATATTGATGATGTGAACCAACTGGCTGTAGCAGGTGCTCAGATCCGTCAATGGGTGATTGATACACCGCTGACGAAGGAGTTGGAACAAGATATTCGTGATGCATTCGCGCAACTGTCAGAAGGTGAAGCGGAAGCCTCATTTGCTGTCCGTTCATCGGCAACGGCTGAGGATATGCCTGACGCTTCGTTTGCAGGGCAACAGGAAACATTCCTTAACGTTCAAGGGATAGACGCAGTCTTAGTTGCGATTAAACACGTTTTTGCTTCATTATTTAATGACCGTGCGATTTCATATCGCGTTCACCAAGGTTATGACCACCGCGGTGTAGCACTTTCTGCGGGTGTTCAACGCATGGTACGTTCAGATTTAGCCTCGTCGGGTGTCATGTTTACGATTGATACTGAATCAGGTTTCGACCAAGTTGTATTTATCACTTCTGCGTATGGTTTAGGTGAAATGGTGGTACAAGGCGCCGTGAACCCTGACGAGTATTATGTCCATAAACCAACGTTAACCAGCAACCGCCCTGCGATTGTACGTCGTACACTGGGCTCAAAAAAATTACAAATGGTGTATGCCAATAGTAAAGAGCACGGTAAACAAGTACAAATCGAAGATGTGCCAGAGGCTCTACGCAATCGTTTCTCTTTGGCTGATCACGAAGTTGAAGAACTTGCACGTCAAGCTTTACAGATTGAAAAACACTACGGTCGCCCAATGGATATCGAGTGGGCAAAAGATGGTCATAATGGGCGTTTGTATATTGTTCAAGCAAGGCCAGAAACCGTTCGTTCTAATCAACAAGTGATGGAGCGTTACCAATTAAAACAACAAGGACAAGTTTTAGTTGAAGGGCGTGCAATTGGTCATCGTATTGGCTCAGGGGCGGTTAAAGTTATTCATAACTTGAGTGAAATGGATAGAATTCAGGCGGGGGATGTACTCGTTACCGATATGACCGACCCTGATTGGGAGCCAATCATGAAAAAAGCGGCTGCGATTGTTACCAATCGTGGTGGACGCACCTGCCATGCTGCGATTATCGCTCGTGAGTTAGGTATTCCAGCCGTTGTCGGTTGCGGTGATGCGACTGACCGTTTGCAAGAAGGCCAAGAGGTGACTGTCTCTTGTTCTGAAGGCGATACAGGCTTTGTATATGAAGGTAAACTTGCATTTGAAATTCACAGCTCTGAAGTGAGTGATATGCCAAGTCTAGATGTCAAAATTATGATGAACGTCGGTAACCCTGACCGTGCATTTGATTTTGCTTGTTTACCTAATGAAGGCGTGGGCTTAGCTAGGCTTGAATTTATCATCAATCGTATGATTGGTGTTCACCCAAGAGCGTTGCTGGAATTTGATAAGCAATCTCCTGAGCTACAAGCAGAAATTCGCCAAATGATGGCAGGTTATGATGACCCGATTGAATTTTATGTCGGTAAATTAACCGAAGGAATTTCGACTTTAGCCGCAGCCTTCTGGCCAAAACGCGTTATTGTCCGTTTATCTGACTTCAAGTCAAACGAATATGCCAACTTAGTCGGTGGGGATATTTATGAACCTGAAGAAGAAAACCCAATGTTAGGTTTCCGTGGTGCAGGGCGCTATGTGTCTGATAGCTTCCGTGCCTGTTTTGCATTGGAATGTGAAGCGGTTAAACGTGTTCGTAATACCATGGGCCTAACAAATGTTGAAATCATGATCCCATTCGTTCGCACGGTTGCACAGGCGGAAGCCGTAGTTGCAGAATTGGCTAAACATGATTTGAAACGTGGTGAAAATGGCTTAAAAGTTATTATGATGTGCGAAATCCCATCAAATGCTTTACTGGCTGATCAATTCCTCGAACATTTTGACGGTTTCTCTATCGGTTCGAATGATATGACTCAGTTAACATTAGGTCTTGATAGGGACTCGGGTGTTGTTTCTGAATTATTCGATGAACGAAATGATGCCGTGAAAGCGATGTTATCCATGGCAATACAGGCTGCAAAACGCCAAAATAAATATGTAGGCATTTGTGGGCAAGGGCCATCCGACCATCAAGATTTCGCTCAATGGTTGGTTGATGAAGGTATTGATAGTTTATCTTTAAACCCTGACACCGTTGTGCAAACATGGCTAACGATAGCTGAAAATCAATAACTATTTAGTTTTTTAATTATCAAGGCTGAATGTGAATAGCATTCAGCCTTTGTGTTTACTTAATCAAAGCTACCTATTATAGAAATTGATAAATTCTATAATAGGTAGTTTGATATTAAATAGTTTTGAATAAGTGGTTGTGTAATGCTTTTTAGGCATAAACAAACAATAAGCTAAATATAATTACCCTTATTATGTGTATTAAATTTAACAGGCAAGTATATGCTAAATAAGAGTAACGTAAGTTAATAAATTATATAACGCCAAAGGAGTATTATAACGGATAATAATGACAAAAATTGATGTTAATCAATAATTATAAAGTGATGTTCTGATTATGACATGAATAGTATTCATATTAAATAAAGATAAAAAAAAAGCCTATCATGGGCTGACAGGCAAAGACTACACACAGCAATTCAGTTAATAAAGCAACGCCCAAAGGGGGAAGGGCGCGGCTTCTTAGATTCATATGATTCAATAATTGAATATTAAACTATTCATATTATACAATCATTAAGAACACTCTCAATATTAATATTACTCATTGTTACTTAAAGAGAATTAATTCAATAGATTTATGTTAACATAAATTAGACTAAATACTAACGTTAGAATGTTAAATATTGTTTCTAAATATTAATGGAACTAGATTTATTAAGTTCGCAAGCATGTATAGCTTAAACATACCTGCGACTAATTGGCGGTATACTACTTTTTAATCGAAAACTCTTCCTCTAGAAACTTTTCAGTTTCTGTTAAGTCTTCATTCGGAACAGCGACTTCGTTCATCCAAGCTTTTAATAAGCTGTAAGAAACTGCTAATACAACCGGGCCGATAAACAAACCAATCATACCAAATGATAAAATTCCCCCAATAACACCAACAAGGATTAGAACCATGGGTAAGTCTGCGCCCATTTTAATTAACCATGGGCGAAGAACGCCATCCATAGTAGCGACAACGGCAGCCCAAATAGCCAAGATGATCCCCCAGGTCGTATCACCTGTCCAAAATAGCCATAACACGGAGGGGATCATGATTAATAAAGGCCCTAATTGAGCCACACAGCAAATAAACAATAGAACAGTCAAGATTGCTGCGTAACCGATACCAGAAAGAGCGAGGCCAATGCCACCGACAATGGCTTGAATGAGTGCAGTCACAACAACACCTAACGCAACGGCTCGAATAGATTGTGCGGCTAATACGACAGCTGCATCTCCACGGATCCCTGCAAGACGCACAGCAAAGTGGCGGATACCAACCATGACTGATTCGCCTTTAAGATAGAGTAAACCACTAAACAGCAGCATTAACATCAAGTGAAAAACAAATCTTCCTGCACTAATAGCTTGTGTGGCAAACCAACCTGCGGCTTGGCCAAAGTAGGGTTGAATTTTGGCAAGTAAAGCATTACCCCCACTGGCAACTAAGCTATGCCATGCATAGTAAATTTTTTCACCTACCATCGGGATAGTATTTAGCCATTCTAAATCAGGCAGCGTTAGGCTTGATGGTGATTTAGCTAAATCAATAAGTGGAGTACTATTTTCAATAATACTGCCAATTAGGATACCTAATGGGATAACGAATAATAGTAATATAAGAAGAACCATCACTAATGCAGCTAACCAGCGCTTGCGCCATAAGCGAGCTTCGAGTCTTAATAATAGTGGCCAAGTTGCAATTACCATCATTCCCGCCCATACAAAGCCAAGAATAAATGGATTAAGTACCCAAAAACAGGCTGCTATCATTAAAACGATGGATAATAGGCCGAAAATAAGTTTGGGAAGATCCAAGCGTTTTTGAGATTTTTCCATTAATGATTGATCCTTTGCAAATGAAAATTCTGCGTGTCTAGCAAATTTTTAGGTGAAAATAACGTAATTATTTTTCACGGTTAAAAAAAACAATATTGTGATATGGTTCATGATGACAATGTCATCAGCGGCTGTGCTGTCTTTACAGGCTGTGAAGATAACTCATCATAGACCTCAGACACTATTGTGCAACTTAAAATAAAGATAGTACATAACGAGTAATGCGAACACTAAACAACAAGAGTCATCGTTAATAATGATCCCGCGTATATCAGAAGCTCCTCATCTTAGTCATTTAGTTATTGAGTTCTTGCATGAGCTACAAGAACACGGTTTTACTGGGGATAACGGCACCAGCTATGCTGAGCGTTTATCCATGGCGACAGATAATAGTATTTACCAACTATTACCCCAAGCGGTTGTGTTTCCGCGTTCGAGTGCAGATGTACAAATAATCACTCGGCTTGCGGGGCAAGCGAAATTTCGTGAGCTTAGCTTTACCCCTCGGGGAGGGGGAACGGGAACTAATGGGCAATCCTTAACCGAAGGGATTGTTGTGGATATGTCCCGTTATATGAATCGAATTTTAGAAATAAACCCAGAGCAAGGTTGGGTTAAGGTTGAAGCAGGGGTCATCAAGGACCAATTAAATCAATATCTCAAGCCTTATGGCTATTTCTTTTCACCGGAGCTATCTACCAGTAACCGAGCAACGCTAGGTGGAATGATCAACACTGACGCATCAGGCCAAGGTTCATTAGTCTATGGTAAAACCTCTGATCACGTGTTAGGCGTTAAAGCCATGGTTTTAGGGGGAGAATGCTTAGATACGCGCGCTATGCCTATCGAACTCGCCCAAACGATTGCGTCAGAAGATTCTACAGTGGGGCGTATTTATAAAACGGTGTTAGAGCGCTGTTTAGAGCAACGTTCTCTAATTGAAGAAAAATTTCCCAAATTAAATCGTTTCCTGACAGGGTATGATTTACGTCATGTGTTTAATGATGAGTTAACTGAATTTGACCTTACGCGCATTCTCACTGGCTCAGAAGGCTCTCTTGCTTTTATCACTGAAGCAACATTGGATATTACGCCACTTCCTAAAGTACGTCGTTTAGTGAATGTGAAATATGACTCATTTGAGTCTGCACTGCGTAATGCCCCCTTTATGGTGCAAGCCAAAGCGCTATCAGTTGAAACTGTGGATTCAAAAGTGCTTAACCTAGCGAAAGAAGACATCGTTTGGCATTCTGTTAAAGCCTTAATTACGGATGTGCCAAACAAAGAAATGTTAGGGTTAAACATCGTTGAATTTAGCGGCGATGATGAAGATGAAATCAATCAATTGACTGAAAGCTTGTGCCAACGCTTAGATGAATTAATGGCGAATAATCAAGCTGGGGTGATTGGCTATCAAACTTGCCATGATCTTGAAGATATTACGCGTATTTATAACATGCGTAAAAAAGCCGTGGGGCTGTTGGGTAACAGTAAAGGTGCGGCGAAGCCAATTCCATTTGTTGAAGATACCTGCGTTCCTCCTGAGCATCTTGCTGATTATATAGTGGAATTTCGTGCGTTATTAGACAGTCATAACTTAAATTATGGCATGTTTGGTCATGTGGATGCAGGAGTATTACATGTTCGTCCAGCGCTGGATATGTGCGATCCACAACAAGAAGTATTGATGAAACAAATTTCTGATGAAATTGTTGCATTAACTGCTAAATACGGTGGGTTGTTGTGGGGGGAACATGGGAAAGGTTTTCGTGCACAATATAGTCCTGAATTTTTTGGTGATGAGCTATACGGTGAGTTGCGCAATATCAAAGCGGCATTTGACCCCGATAACCGCTTAAATCCGGGTAAAATTTGCCCACCTGCAGGGTTGGATGCACCGATGAAGCAGGTTGATGGCATCAAACGAGGAACGTATGACCGACAGATACCAGTCCAAATGCGCCAAGAATTCCGTGGTGCAATGGAGTGTAATGGTAATGGGCTGTGTTTTAATTTTGATGTGAAGAGCCCGATGTGTCCATCCATGAAGGTGAGTGGTCAACGAATTCATTCTCCAAAAGGCCGTGCGACACTTGTTCGTGAGTGGCTAAGGCTATTAGCTGAACAAGGTGTTACACCAGAACACCTTGAAAAGGGCATTACACAAGACCAACCGTCATTGCGTGGGCTGATAGAAAAAACACGTAACACTTGGCGCGCTAAACAAGGTGACTATGACTTCTCTCATGAAGTGAAAGCCTCAATGGCAGGATGTCTTGCCTGTAAAGCCTGCTCAACGCAATGCCCAATTAAAATTGATGTCCCATCATTTAGAGCTAAGTTTTTAGCGTTGTATCATGGGCGTTATTTGCGTCCTATTCGCGATTATATTGTTGCAAATGTTGAAGCGAGTGCACCTTTATTTTCCAAAGTGCCCGGCGTATTTAATTTCTTTTTGCGTCAACCGGTGGTGCAAAAACTGAGTCAACATACTATCGGTATGGTGGATTTGCCGTTGTTCTCTCAACCAACATTAAAACAAGAACTTTCAGGTCATGCAGCGGTTTCTGTCACGCTTGAACAACTTGAAAGTATGACGGATTCACAACGTGAAAAACATGTGCTGGTGGTTCAAGACCCTTTCACTAGTTATTACGATGCCAAAGTGGTGGCAGATTTTGTCCATTTAATTGAGAAATTAGGTCTTAAGCCTGTGTTGCTACCGTTCTCGCCGAATGGAAAAGCACAACACATCAAAGGCTTTTTAGCGAAGTTTGCTAAAACGGCTCGTAAGACGGCAGATTTTTTAAATCGAGTGGCAAGATTGCAGTTGCCAATGGTCGGTGTTGACCCCGCACTAGTACTTTGTTATCGCGATGAATATCATGAAATTTTAGGCAAAGACCACTGCCAATTTACGGTGATGTTAGCGCATGAATGGTTAATGACATTGCCTGAACCACACAATGTGCAAACCACATCGACCCAGCCGTGGTATTTTTTCGGTCATTGTACTGAATCAACGGCTTTACCTAATAGTGCGAATCAATGGGCGGTGTTATTTGCACGCTTTGGGCAAACATTAAATAATGTTAGTGTTGGCTGTTGTGGCATGGCTGGGACTTATGGGCACGAAGTGGCCAATCTTGAAAATTCAAAAGGAATATATAACTTATCGTGGAAGGAGGCGATGTCTTCTTTGCCAAAAGAACGTTGTTTAAGTTCAGGTTATTCCTGTCGTAGCCAAGTTAAACGCATGGAAAATGTATCGATAAAACATCCGATTCAAGCGCTGCTGGAGATAGTTTAATGATTTGGAAACGTCAATTTAATTTGCAGCAACTCGCTGAAATGTCAAAAACCTGCATGTTAGGGCATCTCGGTATTGAAATCACGGCAATTGGCGATGATTATTTAGAGGGGATAATGCCTGTTGATCATCGCACCAAACAGCCTTTTGGGTTATTGCATGGCGGTGCTTCTGTTGTATTAGCTGAATCCTTAGGTTCAATTGCGGGTTATATGTGCTCGGAAGGAGAACAAAAGGTGGTCGGGTTGGAAATCAATGCCAATCATGTTCGTGCTGCTCGCTCAGGGGTTGTTAAGGGTATTTGTAAACCTATCTATTTAGGGCGCCGTCAGCAGGTATGGAATATTGAGGTTTTCAATGAGCAAGGCAAATTGTGTTGTACTTCTCGCCTGACAACCGCCGTATTATTTGAATAATAACCATTTTAATTGCAGGGTTTTTTGGCTAAGGAAAGGTCAGAAAACCCGATAAAACCCTTTATTTTGTATGGTTTTATGCCCATTCTTTCTATAAATTCATTTTTTATCAAGTTAATTAAGTTGTATAATAAATGCACCTTTATTAATTTGTGTCATTAAGTGTATTATTTAGTACAAATTTAAATAAAAAACACAACTCTACTTATTTATTGTTTATCAATGGGTTAAGCTTGTTTTTTTGTAATTTTGTTTGTTTTATAATCTGAAAATGAACAAAAAAAGAGCTATAATAGCTATAACCTCTTAAAACAAATGGTTGAAGTCAATTAGCTAATCATTACCATAGGGTAGGCAGAGTTAATCTCCTGATAACAGGCTGAAAAGCCATAAGAAATGTGGGGTCAATATGACTGACGGTGTAGAGACATTTTCATTTGATGAAAACAATTGGCAGGGAGTTAGCCTGACACAAAGCGCTGCAAAACAAATCAAAAAATTGATGGTGCAAAACCCAAATACAAAAGGGCTTTCACTCGGCGTAAAACAGTCTGGCTGCGCAGGTTTCGGTTATGTGTTTGAAATGATCGAAAACCCAACAGACCAACACCTGTTATTTGAACTCGATGGCGCACATCTTTATGTGCCAAAAGAAGCAATGCCATTTATTGATGGCACAGTCGTTGATTTTGTCCAAGAAGGGCTGAATCAAATTTTCAAATTTAATAACCCGAAAGCCCAACATGCCTGTGGGTGTGGTGAAAGCTTCGGCGTTTAACATGTGAAGTCAGATTATGTCACAGAGCAATGTAGAAGTTGGCGATGATGTTCAAAGCTGGCTTGATGACCAGCGTTATAAAGAAGGCTTCTTTACCGAAGTCGCAACGGATGAAATGGCGAAAGGCATTAACGAAGATGTTATTCGTGCAATTTCAGCTAAACGTAATGAGCCTGAGTGGATGCTCCAATTCCGTCTTGATGCCTTTAATCACTGGAAAGGCATGGAAGAACCTCATTGGCTTAAAGCAAATTACCCAAATCTCGATTACCAAGACTATAGCTATTACTCTGCGCCATCTTGTGGCTCATGTGATGATACCTGTGGTTCGCAATCTGGTGCTACACAAGGCACAGGTGTGGCGGAAACCAATAATTATTTAACGGCTGAAGTTGAAGAAGCCTTTAACCAATTAGGCGTTCCTGTACGTGAAGGGAAGGCCGTTGCGGTTGACGCCATTTTTGACTCGGTCTCAGTATCTACAACTTACCGTGATGACTTAGCGAAACATGGTGTTATTTTTTGTTCGTTTAGTGAGGCTATTCAAGAATACCCTGAACTGGTACAGAAATATCTCGGGTCAGTCGTTTCGAGCCATGATAACTTTTTTGCTGCATTAAATGCGGCAGTGGCTTCAGATGGTACCTTTGTGTATGTACCAAAAGGCGTACACTGCCCAATGGAGCTATCAACGTATTTTAGGATCAACGCAGCCAAAACCGGCCAGTTTGAGCGCACGATTTTAATTGCTGATGAAGGTAGCTATGTGAGCTATATCGAAGGGTGTTCTGCACCTGTTCGTGATAGTTATCAGCTCCATGCGGCGGTTGTTGAAGTTATTATTCATAAAGATGCCGAAGTTAAATATTCGACTGTCCAAAACTGGTTCTCCGGTGGAGATAGCGAAGCCGGTGGGATCCTAAACTTTGTGACTAAGCGTGCATTGTGTGAAGGTGATAATTCAAAAATGTCATGGACACAGTCAGAAACTGGCTCTGCCATCACATGGAAATACCCAAGCGTTATCCTTAAAGGAGACAACTCTGTCGGTGAATTTTACTCCGTTGCATTAACGAACGGCAATCAACAAGCGGATACAGGAACGAAAATGATCCATATCGGGAAAAATACCCGTTCAACGATCATTTCTAAGGGTATTTCTGCAGGTAAAAGCCAAAACAGTTATCGCGGTTTAGTGAAAATTCTACCGAGTGCACATAACGCTCGTAACTTTACCCAATGTGACTCTATGTTAATTGGCACCCAATGTGGTGCACATACATTCCCATATGTGGAAGTTAAGAATAATACGGCACAACTTGAACATGAAGCGACAACCTCACGTATTGGGGAAGACCAGTTATTTTACTGTTTACAACGTGGTATCAGCGAAGACGATGCAATTTCAATGATTGTAAATGGTTTCTGCAAAGATGTGTTCTCGGAGCTTCCATTAGAATTTGCCGTAGAAGCACAAAAATTACTGGCGATCAGCTTAGAGCACAGCGTTGGCTGATCCTAATCGAGTTTATTTGCGCTAAAGCGCTAAAGGCATGTAAATATGTTAAGTGTTAAAGATTTACACGTGAGTGTAGAAGGTAATGAGATTTTAAAAGGGTTATCTCTGGAGGTAAAACCTGGGGAAGTTCACGCCATTATGGGGCCAAATGGCTCTGGTAAAAGTACATTATCCGCCACACTTGCTGGCCGCGAAGAGTATGAAATTGATAGCGGTGAAGTGACGTTTAAAGGTAAAGACCTATTTGCACTAGATCCAGAAGAGCGTGCAGGGGAAGGTATTTTCCTTGCATTCCAATACCCTGTTGAAATTCCAGGGGTCAGTAACCAATTTTTCTTACAAACGGCAGTCAATGCGGTTAGAGAATATCGTCAGCAAGAAGCATTAGATCGTTTCGATTTTCAAGATTTTATTGAAGACAAAATCAAATTATTAGAAATGCCAGAAGATTTACTTGCGCGTTCTGTCAACGTAGGTTTCTCCGGTGGTGAGAAAAAACGTAATGATATCTTACAGATGGCAGCTCTAGAGCCTCAATTGTGTATTCTCGATGAAACTGACTCTGGTTTAGATATTGACGTGTTGAAAATTGTGGCTAATGGCGTGAATTCATTACGTTCGCCTGAGCGTTCTTTTATCATCGTAACCCACTATCAGCGTATTTTAGATTATGTGAAGCCTGACTTTGTCCACGTGTTATATCAAGGGAAAATCATCAAATCAGGTGATTTCAGTTTAGCGAAAAAACTGGAGGAGCAGGGTTATGGCTGGCTTATTGACCAACAGTGAAAGAGCACAAAAACGTGCGGAAGTTGCGAAGCTTAACGAGCAAGCAATGTCACGTTTTTCTGAATTATTTGAACTACGACATGGTGCGAATTCTCAACATGCTAAAACCCATTGGGAAATAGCAAAACAAGTTGGTTTACCTGTGTTTCGCCATGAAGATTGGCACTATACTCCACTAAATACTGTACTTGAGACTCAGTATCGTTTTAGTGATGGTGATGTTGTAGCACAAGACTGCGAAGCACTGGCTCTGCCAATTGATGCATATCGCCTTGTTTTAATTGATGGGCGTTATAGTTCTGCATTGAGCTCTATTGATATGGGGCCATTCCAAGTGGCTTTACTTGATAACCAAGACTTGCTTCCTTCGCCTGTAAATAGCGAGATTTTTTTGCATTTAACCGAAAGCTTGGCTGTACAACCGTTAGTCGTCCATCTTGCAGCAAATAAAATAGCAGAAAAGCCATTGTACCTGCTCAATATTTCAACGGGTAGCGACGATAAACAGACCACCAATATTAGCCAGTATCGGTACCATTTAACCTTGGATGCAAACAGTAAAGCCCAAGTTATTGAGCATTATGTCAGTTTGAATGAGCAAACACACATGACTGGCAGCCGTTTAACAGTTGAAGTCGGTGATAACGCAGACTTTAGTCACTTTAAGTTAAATGTTGAAAATGGCCAAGCTCAGCATTTTGCTCACAATGATATTGTTATTGGGCGCGATAGCCGTGTGAAAAGTACCAGTTTTTTACTTGGCGCATTATTAACACGAAACCATACAAGTGCTCGCCTTGACGGTGAAAATACTGAGTTTGAACTCAACAGTATACTGCTGCCTAAAGGCAATGAAATTGCTGATACTCGTACGTATTTAGAGCACAATAAAGGTTACTGCAATAGCCGTCAATTACATAAAGTGATTGCGATGGATAGCAGTAAAGCTGTCTTTAATGGCATGATCAAAGTCGCACCCAACGCATTAAAAACAGATGGTCAAATGACTAACAACACATTGTTGTTAGGTGAAAAAGCAGAAATTGATACTAAACCTCAGCTTGAAATTTATGCAGATGACGTAAAGTGTGGTCACGGTGCAACGGTCGGTCGTATTGATGACGAACAACTGTTTTATCTGCGCTCAAGAGGAATTGAGGGTAAGGCAGCAAAACATATGATTATTATCGCATTTGCTGCGGAACTTACGGAATCTATTGAATCGGAAGAGTTAAAACACGCTGTGATGGCAAACATCCGCCAGCGCTTAGCGGAGGTTTAATATCCATGCTATTCAATGTCGCTTCAGTAAGGCAGGATTTTCCTGCCTTATCACAGTCAGTCAATAATCATCCGCTGGTTTATTTAGATAGCGCCGCAAGTGCACAAAAGCCTTTGCAAGTTATTGAAATAGAAAGTGAGTTTACGTTACATCAGTATGCCGCGGTTCACCGCGGTATACATACTCTCAGTGCAAATGCGACGACAATGATGGAGGAGGTTCGTCAAAAAGCCGCCGCTTTCATTCACGCAGCTTCAAATGAAGAAATCGTGTTTGTTAAAGGCACAACGGAAGGTATTAACCTTGTTGCAAATAGTTTTGGTCGAAAGTATTTCCATGAAGGGGACAATATTGTCATCACTGAAATGGAGCACCATGCGAATATTGTACCTTGGTATATGTTAGCTGAGGAAATTGGCTTTGAAATTCGAATTATCCCAATTTCTGACGATGGTAGACTGCAATTAGATGTATTAAATGATGTCATTGATTCACGTACGCGATTATTGAGCTTTACACATATCTCTAATGTATTGGGAACAGTTAATCCCGTACAGGATATCATTAAACAAGCTCGAGCGATTGCGGCTTCAAAAGGTGGAGAGATCGCGATATTGGTCGATGGCGCGCAAGGTGCAATGCATCAGCAGGTTGATGTGCAAGCCTTAGACTGTGATTTCTATGTGTTTTCAGGGCATAAGTTATATGGCCCGACAGGTATTGGTATCCTTTATGGCAAAAAAGCTATTTTGGATATGATGCCACCATGGGAGGGCGGTGGGGCAATGATCCGTCAAGTCAGCCTGACCAAAGGGATCACTTTTGCTGATGCGCCATGGCGCTTTGAAGCAGGAACACCGAACGTTAGCGCAATTATTGGGTTAGGGGCGGCATTCGATTATTTAAACGCACTTAATTTACCTGATGTATTTGCTCATGAAGCTGAAGTAATGGCATATGCTTCTAAGAAATTGCAAGAAATACCATCAGTTATATTATATGGCAATGACCAACGGGAAGGCGTTTTGGCGTTTAATCTAGGCCAGCACCATGCCTATGATGTGGGTTCTTTTCTAGATAGATATGGTATTGCTATCCGTACTGGCCATCACTGTGCTTTACCATTAATGGAACATTATCACGTTCCTGCTATGTGCCGTGCTTCTGTGGGTATATACACCACGAAAGAAGAAATCGATTCTTTATACAATGCGTTACAGCGCATTAAAAAATTGTTAGGCTAAGCACATAAGAAATATATGGTAAAGGAACTGAGCATGCCCGCATTACCCGATGAAAATAAGTTATTACGTAATTTCTCCCGTTGTCAGGACTGGGAGGAACGCTATCTCTATATGATAGAGCTAGGGGGACGTTTACCTGAACTCTCAGAGGTACAAAGAAGCGATAATAATTTAATCGCAGGGTGCCAAAGCCAAGTGTGGATTGATATGCAAAAACAAGCAGACGGGACAATTACGTTTGCAGGTGATAGCGATGCAGCAATCGTTAAAGGGTTAGTTGCTATTGTGATTATCCTTTTTCAAGGCAAAACGGCGCAACAAATACTCGCACTCGATGTGAAGTCATTTTTTGAACAACTTGCATTGGAGCAACATTTAACACCTTCGCGAACTCAAGGTTTAAATGCGATGATCCGTACAATTTTATCGCGTGCGGCACAATTAGTATGATCCTACCGAGGGAGCGTTATGCTCCCTTGAGGTTGTTGACAAAGCGGGATAAAAGCGTGGTTTTTCCCGCTTTGTGTTATCAGCCGAAAATCAATTTATTGATTTTCCTAATTTATTTTCAATAACCTATTAGACTTGCTGCCAAACATAATATGTTTGGCAGCAAGTCTGCAGGGAGCTTTATGCTCCCTTACTTATTTTACTTCTTGGTTATTATTTTTATTCGACCAGTCCATTAAAGTGATTGTATTTGGCTATCATAAAAAGACTACTACCTTATTAATACTTAATAAAAATATTTAATTAGTATTAAAGATATGAAGGATAGTTGCTATTATGAACAATAATCATTGAATTATTGTAAGAACACTATTTTCCTTGGAGTAGGTATGAAAAGAGTTTTGACGGTGGCAAGTTTATTTGTCATGAGCGCCTTATTGGCTCCAGCTCAAGCAAAAGAATATCCATTACCTGACAGTAACACTCGTCTTATCGGGGAAAATTACACGTATATCGTCCCCAATGATGGGCGACCATTGGAGGCCATTGCAAGTGAGCACCAAATCGGTCTACTCGGTATGCTTGAAGCAAACCCAGGAACAGACCCGTACCTTCCTGAAGCGGGTAAAGAACTCATCATTCCAGCACAAATGTTGTTACCATCAACACCAAGAACGGGAATTGTGATTAACCTGGCGGAGCTGCGTTTATATTATTACCCTGCGAACAGTGAGGAAGTGATTGTTTATCCTATCGGTATCGGCCAGTTAGGTCGCGACACACCTGAAATGGTGACTTCAGTAAGTCAGTCAATTAAAGATCCTACATGGACACCAACGGCGAATATCCGTAAAAATTACGCTAAAGAAGGTATAACTCTTCCAGCCGTCGTTCCAGCAGGGCCTGAAAATCCAATGGGCTTGTATGCATTACGCCTAGCGTATGGGCGTGGTGAATATCTGATACACGGCACTAATGCGGATTTTGGTATTGGTATGCGAGTGAGCTCCGGTTGTATTCGTTTACGTCCTGATGATATCGAAGCATTATTTAAAACAGTACCAAAAGGAACTCGTGTCCAAGTTATTGATCAGCCTGTCAAATACTCCAAAGAAACTGATGGCAGTTATTACATTGAGGTGCATCAGCCATTGTCACGAACAAGCGGTGATGACCCACAAACCATGCCAATCAAGCTGTCTGACGATTTCAAGCGTTTTCTAGAAAATGAAGGGATTGATAAGGCTTTAGTGGAAAAAGAGCTAGCAAGGCGTTCTGGTATGCCTGTGCGTGTAAATAATGATCAGAGTAATGGTATCCCTGAAGATGAAACACAACACCAAGGTTTAGTACCTATTGAGCCATTCTCGATTTCACAGCCAGAACCCATCTATGACGGTAAAGTTGGGGCCTTGCTACCTGCGAAATACCGCTCTTCTGTTGTAACTCAATAACCCTGACCAAATAATAAGGGCCTATTTTCATAGGCCCTCATAAATGCTACTAGCTTCAAAGAAGGATCTTTAAGACTAGATTATCGCCAAATCGAACTTATTTTTTGTAAGTACGAACTTGGTTATCCAGACGTTGGTTAGCACGTGCTGCTTCTTCTTGAGCTGTCTGTACGTCAGAGCGCAGAGACTGAACGTCGTTGCTCAGTTGATCAACTTTACCATTCAGAGTTTGCACATCTGAAGAGAGTTTTTGCACTTCAGTGCTGTTAGAACAACCCGCTAGTAATGCTGAAGCTAATACGATAGAGCCCAGTACAATTTTAGTACGAATCATTATTTTACCCTCTAGATTGATTTATCTTGAAAATATAAAAAAGCAAGTCACCAAACAATAGAGCTAAGCTTGTTATCTTAAAGCTTGCTATATCCCTTTAAAACAACCTAATGAAAATTAGGGTATGGCACTTACTATGTCTTATGCTAGTACTAAATATGAAGTTTTGCTAGAAATACTTTATATTTAGTACTAGGAAAAAGAAGAAAAATTTAAATTAAGATCAATGAAGGTTGTTATTTGACCAATTTAAGTGGGGTTTATGATATTACACTTAAAATGCAATAAGATATTTACTAGAGAAAAGTAAATAAAGGGATAGTTACATCAAGGCAGCACTAAATGTTAAATCTAAATAAAAAGGCCGATAGCTAAAATAATCACTATCGGCCTTTTAGAAGACAATTAAAGACTAATTAAAGTACGTGAACTGAAGATGTATTGGTTGTTCCGCTTTGTACTAATGCGCCAGAGACCATTACAACCGCATCACCAGAAACAGCTAAACCACTTTCTAGAGCTGCGCGTTTACCTTCACGATAAAAGTCATCTGTAGAAGTAAAACCACCAACTATCATTGGGATCACACCTTTAACTAACAGTAACTGGCGTGCAGTTTCTTCATTGGTAGTTAACGCTAAGATTGGTGCAGTAGGGAAATACTTACGGACAGACTTAGCCGATTTACCGCCATAAGTTGCAACAACGATTAATGGGACATCTAATTTTTCAGACATTTCCACCGCACCACGACATACAGCCTCAGTGACACGTAGGCGTTGGCTTGGTTTTTGGTTATCGATGCGAGTTTGCATTACACGGTCTGTACGTTCACAGATAGTTGCCATAATGGTAACAGCTTCTACCGGGTATTTACCTTTAGCACTTTCACCAGACAACATAACCGCATCAGTGCCATCTAAAATAGCATTGGCAACGTCACCCGCTTCTGCGCGAGTAGGGCGTGGGTTTTTGATCATTGAATCAAGCATCTGGGTTGCTGTGATCACGACTTTGCGTGCTGCAACACATTTTTCAATCATCATTTTTTGTGCAAAAATAACTTCTTCAACTGGGATTTCAACGCCTAAATCACCACGAGCGACCATGATGCCGTCAGAGGCTTCTAAAATCTCATCAAAGTTATTTAAACCTTCTTGGTTTTCAATTTTAGAAATAATTTGGATGTTCTCGCCACCGTGTTTTTTCAGGTGAGCTCGAATTTCTTCAACATCTGAGCGCTTACGAATAAATGAAGCAGCAACAAAATCAACACCTTGCTGGCAACCAAAGACTAAGTCTTCTTTATCTTTTTCTGCTAATGCTGGAAGGCCAATTGAAACGCCTGGCAGGTTAACCCCTTTTTTCTCACCGAGGTCACCGTTATTTAAAACTTCACAAACAACTTCAGTTGCAGTGACATTAGTCACTTTCATACCAATTAAGCCATCATCAACTAATACGGTATTGCCAACTTTCAAATCTGAAGTTAAACCCGCATAGGTCACCGCAACTTTATCTTTATTACCTACCACAGAGGTATCGGTAGTAAATGTAAAAGTTTGACCAGCAACGAGAGAAACGTCGTTACCACCTTCCAATTTCATGGTGCGGATTTCAGGCCCTTTAGTATCTAGCAAAATAGCAGCTTGTTTACCTGTTTTTGCACAAACAGCGCGAAGGTTTTTGATACGTTGACCGTGTTCTTCGTAGTCACCGTGAGAGAAATTGAGACGCATGACGTTCATGCCTGCATCAAGGAGTTGGGTCAGTTTTTCTTCTGATTCGGTTTTTGGACCGATAGTACAAACAATTTTGGTTTTTTTCATGGCAGTCTATCTAATGTTATAAAGGAAATCGGTATTGCCGCCGATGCTTAGTACATTTAATAAGTCGTGCGCAGGGTAAATTTTGTTGCGCAACTCATTTATAAGAATAGGCGACAGTCTGGTGTTTAATGCATTTTTACACTTAAATTTGTCACATTTTGATTCTTATTATAGTGTAGATGACAAATTCAATTAAAGCTAACGTATTGATTTATTACTGTTGAAACCTTTCAGCCAATGTGAGTATTATAGACAACAAAAAACTGTGAGACAAATCAAATTTTATTAAATTAAAAGAAGAAGGCGTTCAGATCAAAAATTCAGTTGATATTAGGCTGTTAATTTGTTGCGCAACAAAATAAGGGAATAATAATAGACAATCAAGAGAAATTTTAGTGGGGTAGGAAGATAAATTAAATGGTGCGTCCGAGTAGACTCGAACTACCGACCCCCACCATGTCAAGGTGGTGCTCTAACCAACTGAGCTACGGACGCACTGAGAGACTTGATTTGTGTTAATTTGAAATGGTGCGTCCGAGTAGACTCGAACTACCGACCCCCACCATGTCAAGGTGGTGCTCTAACCAACTGAGCTACGGACGCGCTGAAAATTAACATTGTGTTCACTAGAAATGGTGCGTCCGAGTAGACTCGAACTACCGACCCCCACCATGTCAAGGTGGTGCTCTAACCAACTGAGCTACGGACGCATCTAAAAGTTATCTAGGTGACAACGGGGATGAATATTAACGTTATGAAGTTCATCTGGCAAGGGGAAAATGTATTTTCGTGATAGTTTGCTCGTATTTAAAACTATCTGGTGCGAAATACATCTTCTCCCATAATAAAAAGCTTAAAAAACCGTCGATTAGCGCGCTGAACGAAGTAAAACAACATCCTCTGTCTGCTTATGGATCCACATAATTCGTGTCGCCATTCCTATTGCAGCCGCACTCAAACCAATAATAAAGCCAATCCAGAAGCCTTTAGGCCCCATCGCCGGTGCAATGATATCAGTTAACGCTAAGATATAGCCGGAAGGTAAGCCAAGTAACCAATATGCAGTGAAGGTAATAAAGAAAATAGAACGCGTATCTTTATAGCCACGTAAAATGCCCGCACCAATAACTTGCACAGAGTCTGACAACTGATAAATAGCGGCGTATAGCATTAAACTACTAGCTAAAACAACCACCTCGGGGTTTTTGTTATACATCATTGCAATCGGCTCACGGAAGACGGCTGTGAGAACCGCGGTAAAACAAGCGACCATTAAGCCAACAGCAATGCCAGTATAAGATGAAACTTTAGCCGCTTCAGTTGATTTCTGTCCCAAGTTGTAACCTACGCGAATGGTTGCAGCTATTCCTAATGATAATGGGAACATAAACATCACAGAGCTGAAATTCAACGCAACTTGGTGACCAGCTACTGCGACAACACCTAATGGAGCGACTAGCAGTGCAACGACAGCAAATAAAGTGACTTCAAAGAAAAGTGCCAGACCAATTGGTGTACCTAACACAATAATTCGCTTCAAGATTAATGGATTTGGCGATGTGAAAGAGAGTGTAGGGCGAATATCACGCTGCGCAGTAGCACGTTTCACATACCATCTCATCATCAGACACATAGCCCAATACACTGATGCGGTGGCGACACCGCAACCAACACCACCTAAAGCGGGGGCACCAAAGTGACCATAGATAAAGATATAGTTAATGGGAATATTAATCATTAAGCCGAGAAAACCAATCACCATCCCCGGCTTGGTTTTTGAAAGCCCTTCACATTGGCTACGATATACTTGATAAAATAAGTAGCCTGGCGCACCCCACATAATAGCATGTAAAAAACGGACAGATTTATCCGCCAATTCTTTATCAATATGGGGCATATTACTAATAATTAGCTGACTATTATAAAGAAGGCACATAATACCTAAGGCTAAAAGTAGCGCTAACCACAGGCCCTGCTGAATTTGGTCACCAATTAAGTTACGACGACCTGACCCATTCATTTGTGCAACGATTGGGGTTAATGCCATTAAAATCCCTTGGCCAAAAAGAATAGCTGGCAGCCAGATGGAAAAACCAACTGCAACTGCGGACATCTCAATTTCACTAACGCTTCCAGCCATAACTGTATCCACAAACCCCATCGCAGTTTGTGAAAATTGAGCTAAAACGATAGGAATACCAAGTGCCAACAAGCTACGCGCTTCTGTAAAATATTTCTGCACGCATACACCTTTGTAATAAAAGCAAGTAAGAGGAAAAAAATTAGAAAAATAAGTGAGTTACTTAAAACTCATTGATTATTAAAAACCGCTCATTCTATCCCGTTTCTAAATAGATTCCAATAATGATATGGTAACAAACTATAAAAGAGCATTTTCAAGCCTAATATATTACTGAATATAAGGTTTATTATCGTGTTGTTTACCACTCAAATAGGATAGATCTCTAAAAATTCTGATGTAAACTGAGTCTATTAATCCACTACACTGAGAATCATTATGTTTACAGGCATTGTTCAAGCGACTGCTCCTATTATTGAAATTACAGAAAGAGCCAACTTTAGAACTCATGTAATGAAGTTTACCCCAGAATTGCTGAAAGGTTTAGAAACAGGGGCCTCCGTTGCGCATAATGGTTGTTGTTTGACGGTAACAAAAATTGATGGCGAAAGAGTCAGTTTTGATCTAATTAAAGAAACCCTGAGATTAACTAATTTGGGGGAATTGCAAGAAGGTGATGTTGTTAATATCGAACGTGCCGCAAAATACGGTGACGAAATAGGTGGGCATGTTGTTTCTGGTCATATTATGACAACCGCTGAAATTAGTAAAATCTTCACATCTGAAGATAACCATCAAATTTGGTTGTCAATTCATGATAAACCATTAATGAAATACATTTTACATAAAGGCTTTGTAGCGATTGATGGTATTAGTTTAACTGTCGGTGACGTGATCAATAATCGTTTTTGTGTGCATCTCATTCCTGAAACATTAGAGAGAACAACATTAGGTAAAAAACGTTTGGGTGATAAAATAAATATTGAGATAGATCCACAAACTCAGGCGATTGTTGATACTGTTGAGCGTGTTTTAAATCAAAAAGAACAAGAAAGATTATTACAACAAGCAGAAGAATTGGCTGACGCAGCAAAAACAGAGTAAATAGGCATGCAAAGTAATAACCGTGTTTCGTGCTTGAAAGATAAATAGCGGCATAAACAGTCAGGTAGGCTATAGCAATAATGGTTTATGCTATAGCCTGAATGAAACACGTTCAATCTTTGTTTCTTGAATGTAGGTTATGAAGTTCTATTAAATAAAGATGATTAAAATTCTCAAAAATGACAACTAGCTCTAGCTTTCATTATTAATAGATCATCTTTCACTAAAATTGACAGAAAAGCTGGCGTTATCACGTTCAATTGCTTCAACTAAACGCCTGAAATGAGGGCTATTTTTATGCATCTCTAATGCCTGAGTGTCTTCCCATTCCTCGAAAACAATGTAACCATTCTCTTTAGCCATAAGATCATATTGAATGCATCCTTTCTCTCGGCGGCTTAGTTTTGCTAAGTCACGAACGATTTCTTTCGTTAAATACCCATCCGTCCTTTCTGTTGTAATTTGGGCATACACAACAATACTCATTCCGTTCTCCTTATGTATTAAGAACTATCTTAATGGGTACTTAGTTTTTGTATTGTAAAAAAGCGAATAACTCGATTTTAAAAATGCCGACGGCGTCATAGTAAAGTATCTTTTAAAATCACGGTAAAAGTGGGATTGATCATAATAGCCTGTTTCAAACCAGCGGTAGGTGTCTTGTTCTACTACCATACTTTTTAAAACATGTTCTAAGCGACAATTGATCTGGTACCTTTTTGGCGTAATACCATATTCTTTTAGAAACTCTTTTTGAATGACACGGACATGTAAGCCGGTCTCTTCGGCAATTTCAGTGATTTTTTTAGTTGGGTTACGATATAGCAACTCTAAGATTTCATCTATGAAATGAGGTTTTTTCTTGGCTTTTGTCTTATTAAAACACTCTAACAGCTCTTTAAATGAAGAATTAGCTAAAGCTTCAAACCAGCGGTCTTCCCATATGCCACTCAATGCGATGGGTTTATCCGTATAATTTAGTGTGCTTTGAGGTAGTAAAAAACGTAAGGCATCATGACGAATACGTAATACCATGACTTTAGAATGATTGGGGCTAGCAGTAAACGTATTAACCCTAGGAATAATAAGTTGGTATGAGTCTGCGACTGAGTCGCTCTCTGTTGTCATGCAAAAAGCATCTGATGAAACCCAGATTTCAGCACCAGTTCCAGGGAAAATTTTAATTGCCTCTGTAAACTCTTTGATTATCAAAATAGAACTAACAAAGGATTTTAATTCATCTGGTGGATAATACTGTTTTAACATCATTTTTGAGCACTCATTATTTAATGTCGCAATGATAACGTTTTTTAACAAGAAAATTAACCAAGAAATATCTATATCTTAGTAGATGACAAAATAAAAGCCTTATTTTTTAGTGAAATCCGCTTTGAATAAAGAAAATTGATGAGAGAATATTAGGGGTTGTAAGTTAAGAATAATGGGTTATATAGCAACATACTTAATAAATATTACCGTATCCTCACAAGTGCTATACACTGAAGGAACATTTTCTTGAATTCACTAAAATAAAAACCATGCCGAGTCTTATCGGCATGGTTGATTCAGTAAACTACACTTTATGAATTCGCTTGGTAATCGACTTGCTTAAGAGTTTGATTGTTTTTGCTGGCACAACGTTGCATAAAATAGCCAATGGCCATTGGAATAATTGTGACTGCCATGACCCCGGTTGTTGCCAACAATGGATCGAAGGTCAAGGCAGAAACAAGTAGGCTTGCTAAAAAACATAGCCCTAATTGTAAGGCATTTTGTAACGCAGCTGCTTTACCACTCGCACTAGGAAATGTATTTAGTGCTTTAGATACTGCAATTGGGTAAGAGGCTCCATTCATTGCTGCCATAAAGCAGAATGGGATCAAGATCATGGTTAATGATGGTGTGGTATAGATAGCCATGATAAATAAAATGGACATGCTTAGCGCGTAACCAAGAAGTAACAATGGAAATATTGTTTCTGCTCGGATTTTTGCTAATAAAATACGGCAGCCATATCCACCAATAATGAAGGCTAGAGTTTGTGGAATATAACTCAAACCAATATCAGCAGGATTGAAGCCCATATTGCGTAAAATAAAGGGAGAACCTGTTAGCCAAGCGAAGAAACCTGCACTACAGGATGCATAAACTAGTACGTTGCCGCTGAAAACAGGGGAACTGAGCAAATTTGAGAAAGAAATCTTAGCTTGTGGTTGGTTGTCATCAGTTATTGTTTTAACTGAAACATTTTTCAAAAAGAGCGTTGGTAATAAAAGTAATATACCCACCGCCATTAGGATCAGGAAAATTGCTTCCCATGTTTGGTGCTCAAGAACCCATGCACCTAATAATGGCGCTAAAGCAGGGGATAGCGCGACTAGCGGCATAATAGAAGCAAAAACTTTTTGGGTATTTGCTTCATCATAGCGGTCGATAACTAGTGCTTGCCACAAAACAGCCGCGGAGCAGACTCCAACCGCCTGTAAAAAACGTAGTGTTAATAGCTGTGTTGCGGTTTCCACCCAATAAATAGCTAAGCTACTTAAAATGAAAATAGTTAAGCCCACAATGAGAACAGGCTTACGGCCAAGTTTGTCTGATAATGGCCCCCATAATAGCTGAGCGAAGGCAAAACCAGCTAAAAAGATACTGAGAGAAGCACTGATCGCGCCTTCGGATGTATGCAGGGTGTCTTGCATAGCACCAAATGCAGGTAAATACATATCAATGGCTAAAAACCCCAGCATGCTAAGTCCTGCAAGGTACACCATAAATCCAGGGGCGTTTTTTTTCACAGTATTCGACATAATTATTACTTATCTGATATTTAAAAAAATGTTAATGATGACGCCATTGTATAGGCTATTTTTTTAGGTTGTGAAACGGTAATATTTGGATCTTGTTATCAAAATTTTTGAAAGGAGAAGTTATGTGGTCTGCGCATGCACTCGAAGTGATTGATGCAGTTGCTCGAACTGGAAGCTTTAGTGGTGCTGCTGAAGAATTGCACCGTGTACCTTCTGCAATCAGCTATACCGTTAAGCAAGTTGAAGAATGGCTTGCGGTTCCTCTGTTTGAGCGTCGACATCGTGATGTTGTGCTAACGGAAGCTGGGGCGATATTTATTAAGGAGAGCCGTTCTGTTATCAAAAAAATGACAGATACTCGTCACCAGTGTCAGCAAGTTGCGAATGGTTGGCGTGGTCAATTTAGTATTGCCGTTGATTGTATTGTCAAACCACAGCGGACAGAACAGCTAATTCTTGATTTTTATCGTCATTTTCCTGATATCGAACTCTTTATTCATCCAGAGGTGTTTAATGGGGTGTGGGATGCACTTGCTGATGGGCGTGTAGATGTTGCGATTGGTGCGACTCGAGCATCTCCAATTGGTGAAAGGTATAGTTTCCGTGATATGGGTTTTATGTCGTGGATGTGTGTTGCAAGCCCAGAGCACCCATTAGCCAGAATAGGTGAAAAACTGACCGATGATCAAATGAGAGAGTACCCTAGTTTGTGCCTTGAAGATACTTCACGTAACCTACCCAAACGTGATACTTGGGCTCTTGATAACCAGCGTCGGCTTGTTGTGCCTTACTGGGAAAATGGCTTAGCTTGTTTAGTTAATGGGTTATGTGTTGGGATGGTACCTGAGCATCGAGCGGCTCCGCTTTGTGAAAACGGCCAATTAGTTGAACTATCATTAGCGCAGCCTTTTCCACCCAGTCCTTGCTGTTTAACTTGGGTGGAAAATAATACATCACCAGCGCTCAGCTGGTTGTTAGATTACCTTGGCGATAACGAAACGCTTAACGCAGAGTGGCTTTCAACCTAGTTATTCGTACTATCGGCGGTAATCGATAAATGGACCATCTGCAACAGAACGACGTTCTACAAGGCGAGGGTGGACTTCGATTGTTTGAGCATCTTCGCGCTTATTGACGATACGATCGAGCAGCATTGTGAAGGCCATTTGCCCTAAACGCTCTTTGGGTTGGTGGATTGTGGTCAATGCCGGTGTAAAATAGCGCGCATTTCGCACATTATCATAGCCAATGATTGAAATATCTTGTGGAACACGTAATCCCATTTCATCAGCGGCACAAATTGCTCCCATTGCCATGATATCACCACCACAAAATACAGCGGTAGGGCGCTGTTTATGGCTTAAAATTTGCGTCATTGCTTTATAGCCAGACTCAGGTTCGAAATCCCCCTGAACTATCCATTCTTCTTTTAGTGTAATTTTGGCCTCTTCCATTGCTTTTTTGAAGCCAGTTAAACGTCCAATACCTGTATTTCTTTCAAGTGAACCAGGGATCACTCCAATATCGCGATGCCCACGGTCAATTAAATAGCGACCTGCTAGGTATCCACCATGGAACGAGTTATCAATAATGCTATCTGTAAAATCGCCACGAGAAGTTCCCCAGTCCATGACTACCATTGGGATATTGCGGTAATCTTCTAGCATACCAATTAAGGTATCAGGGTACTCGGAACACATCACAAGTAAGCCATCAACGCGCTTTTGTGCTAGCATCTGTAAATACGCTTTTTGTTTTCCCAAATTGTTATGAGAATTACAAAGAATCAGCGTATAGCCTTTTTCATAACAGCTATTTTCAACAGATTCGATCACCTCAGCGAAGTAAGGCGCTTCACTGGAAGTTGCTAACAACCCAATCGACTTTGTGTGGTTAACTTTTAAACTACGGGCAACCGCACTTGGCGAATAATTGAGCTCTTTAATTGCAGCCCAAACCGCAGCCTTAGTGTCATCAGCTACAAAGCGCGTTTTATTAATAACATGGGATACGGTTGTGGTAGATACGCCAGCGCGCTTCGCCACATCTTTAATCGTTGCCATGGGGGAAAAAAACTCCTGACCAATAACCGGTCTCTATAAGAATTCTTGTTAAAAAATTACCTGCATATTGATGCATTGATCCTTTGCTGGCAATAATTTAGCGATTTGTTGTCGATTTTGTCTGATCTAGCGCAAAAACGAAAGAAATAATTGATGTTATAACATGTGATATAGACACTAGTTTTACTTTTTTGGATATGTATACTTAATAACCTTTATTGTTTCATGGTTATTTATTAATTCAATTACATTAGAATGAGAGGAACTCATGGATACAGATGTTAAATATGGATTGCTTGCTGCGCTGGGCTCATTAGCATTAATTATCTTTCTTGCTGCGCATATTTTCTGATTTTATTTCAGCCTTGAGTAGGGTGAATTTAAAAGGGCGAGTATATCTCGCCCTTGCAGTATCTAAACTTAGCAACAAGCAGAAATTGTTATGCTAAATTTTCTTCCACAAATTTCCAGTTAACCAGTGCCCAGAAGTTTTCTAAATATTTAGGGCGAGCGTTACGGTAATCGATATAGTAAGCGTGCTCCCAAATATCAACAGTTAACACGGGCTTATCATCACCAGAAATAGGTGTTGCAGCGTTAGATGTATTCACTATAGCAAGGCTACCATCTGCTTTTTTCACCAGCCATGTCCAACCTGCACCAAAATTTTTGGTTGCTGCATCAGTAAATTGAGCTTTAAATTCAGCGAAAGAACCGAATGATTTATTGATTGCATCAGCTACTTTACCTGTTGGTTCACCACCTGCATTTGGCGCTAAGCAATTCCAATAGAAAGTGTGATTCCAAACTTGTGCTGCGTTGTTAAAAACTCCGGCTTCAGAAGTTTTGATAATTTCTTCTAAAGATTTTCCTTCAAAGTCAGTGCCTTTGATTAGGTTATTTAAGTTAACAACGTACGTGTTATGGTGCTTACCATAGTGATATTCTAAGGTTTCAGCTGAGATATAAGGTTCTAAAGCATCTTTTGCATACGGTAAAGCGGGTAGTTCAAATGACATTGCGTACTCCTTGATTGCTTTTATATCAAAAAACTTAGGGTGTTTGCTCTTAAAATGAGCGAAATAGTCGGTTACTGCTTATCATTAGAGTTTCGCCTATCGGCGATATGATATTTAATATATTAATGATAACACGTTAAACCTTACAAAGGTAAAGGTAATAGCGTTACTCAAATGTTAACAAATAAATAGGGGAGTTACACATAGAAATCATATGGATATTCCGAATAGATGACCTGAATATATCAAATATGCATTTTTAACTAGAAATAGCTGCTTGTTTGACTTAGGTAAAGAGAAGATAGAAAAGATGCCTTTTTACTTTTTGGAATGCTATAGTAATGCCCCTATAAAACTGGCATATTGTATGAAACAATTCAGTTTCTTATTATATCAGTCAATGTATTCTGTTAAGTTGCGGTAGACTCTCAGTTACCGGCTGACTGCAAACCTGCATCTTTGTTTTAAGGAAGTTAAAAATGACAACTATTGAAAGAATTGAGCGCCAAATTAAAGAAAACCCAATTTTATTATATATGAAAGGCTCTCCTAAACTTCCGAGCTGTGGTTTTTCTGCTCAAGCAGTACAAGCTCTGTCTTCTTGTGGTGAGCGTTTTGCTTATGTTGATATCTTACAAAACCCAGATATTCGCGCTGAATTGCCAAAATACGCAAACTGGCCGACTTTTCCACAATTATGGGTGGATGGTGAGCTGGTCGGTGGCTGTGATATCATCATGGAAATGTTCCAGCGTGGTGAGCTCCAGTCTCTAATCAAAGAAACTGCGGATAAATATCGTCCAGCAGATGAAGCTAGCGCAGACTAAATTAAGCCACAAATAAAAGACGTAAAAACCGTATTTGACGAAGGCATTTTTGCTTTACATCAAATACGGTTTTTTCTGTCATGGTGATTTACTAAAAGATTATTGACTGTCTTCAATAATTGGCCAACCACCCATTTTTTTCCACTTATTAACGATTTCACAAAATAGCAAAGCCGTGCGATTCGTATCATACAGTGCGCCATGAGCTTGTTTACCATCGAATGGGATACCCGCAGAAACACAAGCTTTTGCCAGAATTGTTTGACCAAATACAAGGCCACTCAGTGCTGCAGTATCGAAGGTCGCAAATGGATGGAAAGGATTACGTTTTAAACCTGCTCGCTCGGCCGCATTCATGACAAAGCTGTGATCAAAATTAGCATTATGAGCGACAATAATTGCGCGATTACAATCTGTGTTTTTCATTCCTTTGCGAATGACTTTAAATATCGCATGAAGGGCGTCATATTCGCTAACAGCACCGCGTAGAGGGTTTGTTGGATCAATTCCGGTGAAGGCAAGAGCGGACGGTTCAAGATTCGCCCCTTCAAAAGGTTCTACATGAAAATGCAATGTTTCATCCATGGAGAGCCAGCCGTCTTTATCCATTTTTAAGGTGATGGCAGCAATTTCTAACAGGCCGTCAGTTTTTGCATTAAACCCACCAGTTTCAACATCAATAACGACAGGATAGTATCCCCTAAAGCGGTTCACTAGGGCGTTTGGATTGTTTTTTTCAGACATTAGGACTTTCGATTTTAGTTTTCTAGTTGGATGACATTATGCCAAAACCAGTAAAAATTTGCAGATAAACGGTGATAGAAGTTTAGGTGCTAAGTTAGGTACCTAAACTTCTAAATCATATCGCGAATTAATGGCCTAAGCCTTTACTTGCGCTTTTATTTTCGATCAGTTCAATTTTATAACCATCAGGATCTTCCACAAATGCAATCACAGTGGTTCCGCCCTTAACAGGGCCCGCTTCACGTGTGACGTTTCCACCTGCGTTACGGATATCATCGCACGTTTTTGCAACATCATCGACGCCTAGAGCGATATGACCATATGCATTACCCATATCGTATTGGTCAACACCCCAGTTATAGGTCAACTCTATGACGGCGCCTTCACTTTCATCGCTGTAACCAACAAACGCGAGAGAGTATTTATACTCTGTGTTTTCACTCGTTCTTAATAAGCGCATGCCTAACACTTTTGTGTAAAAATCAATAGAACGCTGCATATCAGTAACACGTAACATAGTATGGAGTAAGCGCATTTTAAACCTCTAAGAATCAGCCTGAATCGATTTACCTATTAATATAACGTGCTTAAATTAATAAATACAATGATTACAGTTTGTTTTTTGAACAAATAATGGTAATACTCATTTTTAGGAGTATATCACAGATTTAATGTGATTTTTTCTTTTGAAGGGGAAACTTATGGCCGAACAACTTGAATTTTTTGAGATCCCCAGCCCTTGCCGTGGTATTTGTCAAAGTAATGAGCAAGGTTATTGTCGAGGTTGTTACCGCACTCGTGATGAACGCTTTAATTGGCTAAAATTCTCGGATACTGAAAAACGAAATGTACTTCGTTTATGTCGCCAACGCTATTTAAGAATATTAAATAAAAAACCAGATCAAGAAAAAATCATCGATAAGCAACAACGACTCTTTTAATCCCCAGCTTCTTAAATTTCATTAGGAATAAAACAAATGTTTTATTCCTAATGTGAATTAATTCAACTGGAATTAATGATAAGCTATTTATTTCTTGGTTTATATTTCAATGAAATTTTATTTATTAAAAATTAGTATAGGTTAAATCAAAATGACTGTAATTAACATGATTTTAAGATTAACTATATTCATTTGTTTTTTAAAGGTTTATTTGTCGTTGTTTTTTTTATTGTTATTCATGACTACTATAAGAGGTAAAATAGATAGATCAAAAAGGAGAGTGCGGCTATTCTTATTAATAAGATAATTGATAGGTTATCTTATTAAGCCTGGATTGAGATAATGGATGAGTTTGCGAAGTATTAATGGGAGTTATACCACATAATAAACCAGTCATTATAACTAGAAATAGGTATTTAATAGCTAATGTATAAATAAAAAGTTGTAAATATAAAAGGAAATTAATATATAATTCAAAAAATAATATGAAGACGGTATGTTTTTTAGACATTATAATTATATAAAGGAGGGTAAATTGGAATCACAAATTGGGACAGAGTTATCACGTGTTGTTCGCATGTGGAGAGCATTAATCGACTATCGTTTGAAGCCTCTTAAACTCACACAGACACATTGGGTTACATTACATAATATAAGTCAACTACCACCTGAACAATCACAAATACAGTTAGCGAAAGCGATTGGTATTGAACAGCCTTCATTAGTAAGAACTCTAGATCAGTTGGAGGAAAAAAAACTTATTTCTAGGCATACTTGCACAAATGATAGGAGAGCTAAAAGAATAAAATTAACTGAAGAATCTGAACCTTTTATTAAAACTGTAGATCAAGTCATAAATAATACGCGTCTAGAAATATTGAATAACATTAGCCAAGATGAGCTTTATCAGTTGTCACAATTACTTCTGAAGCTTGAAAAGAATATTTTAAGACTGCAAAATGATTCTTGATGTGAAAATAATATGACTAGCTAATAAATGATATGCTAATTATTAAATTGGTAATAAAAATAATTGGATCATGCAATTTTTATAGGGTAATAATAGGATGAGCAATCACACTCGGTTATTGTTCTTGTTGAATGATTGCTGTGAAATATAATTAAAGTTGTAAATTGTATGTCTTGATGTTGCTTTTGTTTTTTTATTAGCTAATTCATTGGTGTGTATTAATTAATAACAAACAATTGATTAGAGGGGATAGGCTAAAATAAGTTTATTGGTTTGAAAGCAAGGCATTTATGTGTAAACAAGAATTTACATTACTTAAAAGCCATGCATGATAAATATAAAATATGATTATCAAACATAAAGTTATTATATTATTCAGCAATATTTTTATAAGAAATGCTCACCGGCAATAGCCGGTGAGCATACCTAATTTAGTAACCGTAAGATTATCGAGGAGATACAGTAACGGTATTTCCGCTATTCGCAATCATAACGCGTTGACCATTACGGAAGGTGTTTGGGTCTTGTTTTTGAACTACAACAATGTTTTTGCCGCTATCGAGGCGGATTTCTAATTGAACACCTTGGCTTCTATTTAATGCGCCTTGAGCTTCTTGGCCAGCTAAGCCACCAGCGATAGCACCCGCAGCAGTTGCTAATGTGTTACCTGTCCCACCACCGATAGTGTTACCTAATAACCCACCAAGTACTGCACCACCAATGGCGCCAATTACGTTGCCGTCTTCACCAGCTTGAATAGTCACAGGGCGAGCATTCAGAACAGTACCATAAGTCACAGTCTGTACCTGTTTCGCATCCTTGGCTGAAATAGTATCACCAGAAAGCGTACTGGTATTGACACAGCCTGATAAAGCTGCAACTGCTACAACACCTACAAAAACTTTCTTAAGCATAAGAACTCCTATGAGATTTGCTGTCTGTGGCACTAACATAGCATCGTATATTTGTTTTCACCATAAACACAACAAGTATCAAAATAATGGTATTAAAAAGCGATGGTTAGATTACCGATATTGATTTAAATAAAGTGTAAACACTAGGTAAAATATCTCAAATTCGCGATTATTTCATTCAATAAGGCACTCTTTGTTAAATATTCAATAGGGTAGTCAGCTTATGAGCATCTTTTCGCACCCGTTGCCAAACAGAAATAAGGTGTTAAAACTTTAGCTGAGGTACAGAACCGTAATGCCGAGCTGATAAATATATTATGTACCATTATATTGGAAATGAAAATTTCAGGTATTACAAAACGTCTTTTTTATTTGGGTTGTCTAGCAATTTTGAGTTTTAAAGCATTTATTTATTATTCCTGCGAAGCGCGCCGAGAAATTGCATCGAATTGTTGACAAAATTTGTCATCAAAGCACAATCTTTTGTAGTCGAGCGTTGTAAAGTCAATGTGCACTCTGAAGGAACAAGAATAATGATGAAATCAGGTCGTTACATAGGGGTTATGTCAGGAACTAGCCTAGATGGTGTTGATGTCGTTCTTGCTGCAATTAGTGACAAATTTGTCGCAGAGCAATCCAGTTTGAGTGTTGCATTTCCTATTGGATTAAAAAAAAGAATTTTAGATATATGCCAAGGACAAGTAACAACGCTATCAGAGGTTGGTAAAATTGATAGAGAGCTAGGCTCTTTATATGCAGATGCAATAAACCAGCTTCTTACTCAAACAGGGCTAACATCCGAAGATATCATTGCCATTGGTTGCCATGGTCAAACTGTTTGGCATGAGCCTGATGGCGAGCAACCTTTTACTATGCAGTTAGGTGATAATAACCGTATTGCGGCTTTAACGGGGATCACAACGGTAGGTGATTTCCGGCGAAGAGATATGGCTTATGGGGGGCAGGGGGCACCTTTAGTTCCTGCATTTCATTTAGCTGTTTTAGGGCATTCTACAGAAAAACGAATTGTACTAAATATTGGTGGAATAGCTAATGTGACAGCTTTGTTACCTGGTGCTTATGTCAAAGGCTATGACACTGGACCTGGCAATATGTTAATGGATACCTGGAGTTGGCGTATTAAGCAAAAGGCATTCGATAAAGATGGTGAATGGGCCAGTCGTGGTCAAGTTGACCATGCATTACTAAAAGCGATGCTAAGTGACCCATACTTTAGGCGTTCATCACCGAAAAGTACGGGGCGAGAGTATTTCAACACACAATGGTTAGAACAGCATTTGGCTCATTTTCCTTCAATTTCAGTCGATGATGTGCAAGCAACGTTATGCGAATTGACAGCAGCCTCTATTGCAGAGCAAGTGTTACTATGTGGCGGTTGTGAGCGTTTGATAGTCTGCGGTGGCGGAGCAAAAAATATCTTTTTAATGCAGCGGATGGCAGCCTTACTGCCTGGGATTGAAGTGGCGCCAAGTGATAAATTTGGTCTGAGTGGGGATGATATGGAAGCTTTGGCATTTGCATGGTTAGCTGCTCGAACCATTTCTGGGCTTTCAGGGAATTTGGCTTCTGTAACTGGTGCAAGCCAAGAAACTGTGCTTGGGGCGATATACCCTAAAAATAGCAATAAAAAATAATTGTGGTTAAGGATGCAAAAATGAACGAACTAGGTGAGATTGATCTCGCAGCAGTACGTCGAGAATACACAAAAGGTGGGTTAAGACGCCATGATTTAACACCAAACCCATTGACCCTTTTCGAACTATGGATGAAGCAGGCATGTGAAGCTCGTTTGAGTGATCCAACAGCCATGTGTGTTGCTACGGTGGATGAAACCGGGCAACCCTACCAGCGTATCGTACTATTAAAACATTTTGATGATAAAGGCCTTGTATTTTATACCAATTTAGGTAGCCGAAAAGCGCAGCATTTAGAAAAAAACAATAAAATTAGCCTGCATTTTCCATGGTATCCATTAGAGCGCCAAGTTAATTTCATAGGCGTTGCCGAACGTTTAAACCCTATTGAAGTAATTAAATATTTTCATAGTCGGCCAAAAGATAGCCAAATTGCAGCATGGGCATCAGCGCAATCTTCTAAAATTTCTGCGCGTGGTATTTTAGAAGGGAAATTCTTAGAGCTAAAACAAAAGTTTAAGAATGGTGACGTCCCACTACCCAGTTTTTGGGGGGGATATCGAGTGGTATTTGATAGTGTTGAATTTTGGCAAGGTGGTGCCCACCGTTTGCATGACCGTTTTTTATACCAGCGAGAAGAGAGTGGCTGGAAAATTGACAGATTAGCCCCTTAGGATCATGTTTTTTAGCTGGCACTTAATTGATATGCGCTTTATGCTATAGCTTCATTTAAGAAAACTGACAAATTACACTGGTGAGTTTTTGACAAACCTCTCAAACTTACTGGTCATTTAAACCAATATAGATAGACAAAATACAACTGATGGAGTCATTGATGTCTAGCAATAACCTGATTAAACAATTGCAAGAGCGGGGCCTCGTTGCCCAGGTAACGGATGAGGATGCGTTAGCAGAGAGACTGGCGCAGGGCCCTATCTCTCTCTATTGTGGCTTCGATCCTACCGCTGATAGCTTGCATTTGGGACATCTGGTTCCTTTGCTGTGTTTAAAACGATTCCAACTAGCCGGGCACAAGCCTGTGGCGTTGGTCGGTGGCGCAACGGGCCTTATTGGAGATCCGAGCTTTAAAGCTACTGAACGTAAATTAAACACCACAGAAACCGTTCAAGAGTGGGTAGAGAAAATTCGTAACCAAGTTTCACCATTTCTAAGTTTTGATTGCGGTGATAACAGTGCACGCCTTGCTAACAACTATGATTGGTTTGGCAAAATGGATGTACTGACTTTCTTGCGTGATATTGGTAAGCACTTTTCTGTTAACCAAATGATTAACCGTGAGTCTGTTAAGCAACGCTTAAATCGTGATGACGTTGGTATCTCTTTTACTGAGTTTGCTTATAACCTTTTACAAGGTTATGACTTTGCAAATTTGAACAAAGAGATGGGTGTGGAACTGCAAATTGGTGGTTCTGACCAATGGGGTAACATCACTTCTGGTATCGATTTAACTCGCCGTCTACACCAAAACCAAGTATTTGGCATGACGGTACCTTTGATTACCAAAGCAGACGGTACTAAATTCGGTAAAACTGAGGGTGGTGCAGTTTGGTTAGACTCCAAGAAAACTAGTCAATATAAATTCTACCAGTTCTGGATCAACACTGCAGATGCCGATGTTTATCGCTTCTTAAAATTCTTCACATTTATGGAAATAGATGAAATTAATGCACTGGAAGAAGAAGATAAAAACAGCGGAAAAGCGCCTCGGGCTCAATATGTATTGGCAGAATTAGTCACTAAACTGGTACATGGTGAAGAAGGGCTTGCTGCTGCAAAACGTATTACTGAAAGCTTATTCTCTGGTGCAGTATCTGATTTAACTGAAGCTGATTTTGAACAATTAGCTCAAGATGGTATTCCTTGTATTACCTTAGAAGCAGGTGCTGATTTACAGCAAGCTTTAGTAGATTCAGAGTTAACGCCTTCTCGTGGGCAAGCAAGAACGGCAATTAGTTCTAACGCGGTATCTATTAATGGCCAGAAACAAACTGAGCCAATGTATGTCTTCTCTGATGCAGACCGCCTGTTTGGGCGTTATACATTGATCCGTCGCGGTAAGAAAAACGACTGTTTAATTAATTGGAAATAGCTCTGACTAACCTTTGTAATATCAGCCCGGAATCTTCCGGGCTATACTCGTCATAATTCAAACTGTATTGGTGTTGACTTCGCTAGGCTCTCTGAATTGCATACTGATGTATGTCCTCGGCTTATTTTCTTATGTCACCTATATATGACTTGGATTATTTGGAGTGTATTCATATTTGCAATGGGTAATCACTGATTTCTCTTCATTCGACATAACAATTTTTTGGGTTCTCAATGAAAAGCGTATTATCAATTCAATCCCATGTTGTTTTCGGCCATGCAGGAAACAGTGCTGCTGCATTTCCTATGTGCCGAATGGGCGTAGATGTGTGGCCACTCAATACCGTACAATTTTCGAATCATACACAGTACTCACAATGGACTGGAAGTGTCTTTCCAGCGCAGCACTTAACCGATATCGTTGATGGTTTAGCTAAAATCCATAAATTAGAAATTTGTGATGCTGTATTAAGTGGCTATATTGGGTCTGCAGAGCAAGGGAATGATATTCTTGCTATCGTGCAAAGAGTAAAAGCAGCAAACCCCCGAGCCCTGTATTTTTGTGATCCAGTCATGGGGCATCCTGAGAAGGGTTGCATTGTTGCTCCTGGGGTTGCTGAATTCCTTTGTGAGCGCGCACTGGCTGCTAGTGATGTCATCGCACCAAATTTACTAGAACTAGAAACCTTAACGGGTAGAACCATTAAAAATGTCGACGAGGCCGCGCAAGCTGCCCGTGAATTGTGCCACAAAGGCCCTAAAATAGTGCTTGTTAAGCATTTAAATCGTGCGGGATATCGTGCTGATCGTTTTGAGATGATTTTGGTTACTGCGGAACATAGCTGGCATGTTAGTCGTCCATTAGTTGATTTTGGTGAAAAACAACCTGTTGGTGTTGGTGATTTGACCAGTGGTTTAATGTTGGTTAACTTATTGAAAGGTGAGCCTTTAGATAAGGGATTAGAGCACGTCGCAGCTGCGGTATATGAAGTGATGATAAAAACCAAAGAAATGGAAGAATACGAATTACAACTCGTTGCTGCTCAAGACAAAATGGTTAACCCAAAACATAATTTCTGTGCAACACAATTAGATTAAATTGATTTGTATTATCAAAGATAGCGCTCTACTGAAAGAGCGCTATTTTACAGATTAGATTAGGCCTTCCGCTTTTAATGCGTCTTGAACATTAGGGCGTTTAGCTATTTTAGCACTGTAATCTTGCAGGTGGTTTAAGCTAGTCAAATCAAGCCCAACGTGTTTTGCCCAATTACTAACCGTAAATAAATAGGCATCAGCGACACTAAAAGTATCTCCAGCAAAGAAAGCTTGTTTAGCGAGCACGCTATCAACATACTCAAACTTATTAAACAATACCTTACGGACAGTATCTTTATACTCTTCTGGTGTCCCTGGAGTGAATAAAGGTGAGAACGTTTTATGTAGCTCTGTTGAAATAAAATTCAAGGCTTCTAGTTGGTGATAACGCTTCATCGAACCTGGAAGTGCGATCAGGTTACGATCCGGTTTTTGATCCGCAATATATTGAACAATAACAGCACCTTCAGTGAGTTGTTCGCCATTATCTAGCACTAAGGTTGGTACCTGTCCTTTTGGGTTTATTGCTAAAAAGTCTTCACCTTTCTCAGTCTTTTTTTCTTTTATATTCACTCGCTCAATACTGAAATCTAAACCAGTTTCACGCAGAATGATATGGGGAGAAAGTGAGCAAGCACCGGGAGCGTAATATAATTTCATCATAAAACTCCTAAATTGTTGGATTGGCATTCATATAGCAAATAAACACATATCATTTAAGTATATCATTACTTTTTGTTAACGAATTGCCATCAGGTGCGAGTTAAAAAATAAAACCTAAAATCGGATGGAAAGTATCGTTAATATTAATAGGTAGTGTAAACCCAGCGCTTAAAACTATAAAAAATAAAAATGCATAAATCTAAGATAGTTACCTTATGTAGGGGATAACTATTTTGTTAAACTCCTCGCCTTGTCTTATGAAAGAAAACATACAAAATAATAAAAAATTAGGTGAGTAAATAAATGACCAGTTTGTGTCAAAAATTGAATGTGTTAGGGAAATTAGACCAAATTTTAATGGCACATCAACCGAATAATAGCCATGGCATTAAACGTTTTCTATTAGAGTTTTGGTTTTTCGGTTTAATTAATGCTCGTTCTTGTTTATTCGCTGGTTTTTTCTTTCTGGCGCTATTTTTGGTACCAGCTAAAGGGCTAATTGGCATCCCTCGCTATGACTTGTTATTGATTTTTGCAGTTGCCTTTCAAGCCTTGTTAGTGTGGTCAAAACTGGAAACCTGGGATGAGTTAAAGGCTATTTGTGTTTTCCATTTAGTTGGTTTTATGATGGAGTTGTTTAAAACGTCAGCAACGATTGGATCATGGCAATATCCAGATGAAGCTTACACTAAGCTTTGGGGAGTTCCTTTATTTACTGGATTTATGTATGCCGCTGTAGGGAGCTATATCATTCAATCTTGGCGATTTTTTAAAGTAAGAATTGAACACTATCCACCCTATTGGATGGCAACATTAGTTGCATTAGCTATTTATATTAATTTCTTTAGTCATCATTATATTGATGATTATCGCTGGTATTTAGCTGCATTTATTATGGGGTTGTATGCCCGTAGTGTGGTTTTTTATACTCCGCTAGATAAAGAACGAAAAATGCCATTATTGCTCGCATTTATGCTAATTGGCTTTTTTATTTGGTTGGCTGAGAATTTTGGGACATTTTTTGGTGTTTGGCAATATCCAAACCAGATTGGAGCTTGGTCAATGGTACATGCAGGCAAATGGGGAGCATGGTCACTATTGGTGATTGTCACATTTACGATAGTCGTTCACCTTAAACATATTAAGGCTAATGTCACGATATCACGCTAAATAACGAGTTTAGTTCATTGTCTGTGAGTAAAATTCATCACAGACAATGGAAAAGCCATTATAAGTCTTGTCGCCAGGCATCTATTGACAGAGGCTCACCAAAGTGGCTTTCAATTAGTCGTCGGGTAACGTCATGAAGAGGGGCGGCTAAAACTTCTGCTGTATTACCACGTTCGACAACTTCACCTTTATCCATCACAAGCATTTTATCGCTGACGTGTTTCATCATCCCTAAGTGCTGGGTAACATAGATAAATGCAATATCTTGTTTTGCTTGCAAATCTAACATTAAGTTGATGATCTGTGACCGCATGGACATGTCTAACGAAGCTAGTGCTTCATCAGCAATGATAATTTCGGGTTGTAGAATAAGCGCTCTTGCCAGTGCAATACGTTGTTTTTGCCCCGATGCTAACATATGTGGGTAATATTCAGCGTGGTCAGCAAGTAACCCGACTTGGCGAAGCGTTTGAATAATGCGCCTTTCACGTTCTATGCCAGTTAAGTCAGTGTTTAATTTTAAAGGGAGTTCAAGCGTTTGACCAATACGCTGCCTTGGATTTAGGGACGTACTTGGATCTTGAAAAATCATACGAATACGCTGGCAACGGTAGCTATAATCACCAAAATTAAGTGGTTGTCCGTGTATAAAAATATCGCCGCTGGTGGGTTCTACAACGCCGGATAACATTCGCGCAAGAGTTGATTTTCCTGAGCCATTGGCACCAATAATGGCTAATGTTTGGCCTGCCTGTAAGTTAAAGCTAACAGGCTTAACAGCTTGCAATTCGTGCCGATGAAATAGGCCCTCACGAAAACGGAAAGTTTTGGTGAGATTACGGACTTCAAGTAAGGTTTCCATTTAAGATTGTTCCTCGGTGTTTAGCGGATAATGGCAAGCAACGAGGTGGCCTTTAATATTGCGCAGTTGAGGCGCATTGATGCAAGTACGTTGTGCATAAGGGCAACGGGGGCCAAGACGGCAACCAATCGGCAAATGTTCAAGAGAAGGAATTGCACCGGGTAACGTATTTAACCGCCCTTTATGGGGAAGAGGGCTTTCAAAATCTGGGATTGAACGGATTAACGCTTGGGTATAAGGGTGGCGTGGTCGCTGTAGGATATCTTCTGGTGTTGCGCTCTCAACCGTTTGCCCACAATAGAGTACGTTGATGCGGTCAACAAGTTTTGACATCATTTCCATATCATGGCTAATGAGCAAAATTCCCATATTATTGTTTTGATTTAATTTATCCAGTAAACGGAAAATTTGTGCTTGAGTGGTAGACTCCATCGCATTGGTGGGTTCGTCGGCGATTAATAACCGTGGTTGGTTAGCTATCGCAATCGCTATCATGACTTTTTGACATTCACCATCGGTGAGTTCATAAGGGTAACTGCGCATGATATCTTTATGATCTTTTATCCCCACACGGTGTAACAGTTCTATTGCACGGCGTTTACGCCAATTAAAACGTTGCCACCAGCGGCCTTTATATGTCCATCCAGGAATCGATTGGATAAGCTGTTTGCCTATATCAGCGGCTGGATCGAGACAAGATTGTGGTTCTTGAAATATCATGGAGATATTATGACCAATTAACTTACGACGTTTACGTGGGCTGAGTTTTAGTAAGTCAATGTCTTGAAAGCGAAAACGGTCGGCTTTCACACGAATGTTGTCTTTCGTTACGCCACAGATAGCTTTTGCAATAAGGCTTTTACCGGAACCTGATTCGCCGACTAAACCTCGAATTTCCCCTTCAGATAATGTCATTGATACGCGATCAACAGCTTTGACTGGGCCATTGGCAGTCATAAATTCGATAGTTAAATTGCGGATGTCTAGTAGTGGCATTATTCAACTCCCGCATTGATGGCACGGTGTAGCCCATCACCTAAAAGGTTAACAAAAAGCACGCTTATCATGATAGCAACACCGGGTAAGATAACCGTCCAGGGAGCAACGTAGATAAGCTCTAAAGTATCTCCTAGCATGGCACCCCATTCAGAAGATGGAAGTTGTGCACCTAAATCAAGAAAACCTAAAGCGGCAATATCTAAAATGGCAATTGAAAGTGCCCGAGTTAGTTCAGTGACGAGAATAGGAGTAATGTTTGGCAGTACGGTATACCATAAAATAAAAATGTTTGAAGCGCCATCTAGGCGTGCGGCAACGATGTATTCTTTATCTAACTCATCATGTACAGCAACATAGATGGTTCTTACCATTCGCGGAATTAATGCAAGGCAAATAGCGAGCATCGCATTTTCTAAACTAGCTCCCATAAAAGCGACGACAATAATAGCGAGTAATAAGGATGGAATTGATAGCAAGGTATCGAGTATATGGTTAAAAACTGCAGATTTTAACCCGCGAGTCATTCCCGCTAGGCAGCCGAGAACTAATCCAATTAGTGTTGCAATCAGTGTGACTAAAATAGCTGCACCAAACGTTGATTTAGTGCCAATTAATAGCCGACTCAGAATATCGCGGCCAAGGTCGTCAGTCCCAAAGAAGAAGGCAACATCACCATAATGTGACCAAGACGGTGGTGTTAATTGGTAACCTAAAAATTGTTGGTCTAGTGCATAAGGTGCTAGATAAGAGCCAACAAAGCATAAAATTAATAAAACTAACACACCAAAAAATCCCACCATAGAAACCACATCTGATGAGAAGATATTCCATACCACTCGTGTTGGGGATGGCATTTTTTGTTCACGATAAAAATTATCTGAGGACATACCAATCCTTATGTTTTAATGGGTCCATCATGGCGCCTAAAATATCAGACAACACATTTACAGTAATCACTAGTGCGCCAATTAGCATCACGCCAGCGGATATTGCGGAGTAATCTTCTTGGCGGATAGCAGTAACTAACCAACGGCCAAGCCCTGGCCAGTTAAAAACGAGTTCAGTTACCATGGTCAGTGTCAGCATAGTAGAAAACTGTAGCCCAAGCTTAGGAATAATGGGGGGGATAGCATTATGAAAAATATGGCGGCGGATGATTTTAATTCGTGACAATCCTCGAATAGCGGCTGCTTTGATATAATTTTCACTGGCGACTTCTTCGGTGCTATTACGTACCAACCGAATAACCTCGGTTGTTGGTGCGAGTGCCAAAGTCAGAACCGGTAACACCATGTGTTCAAGTACATTGATGATCATATCTTTACGATAGGGTGAATCCGAAAGCCATGCATCTACCAAGGCAAAGCCAGTTACTGTTTTTAAATTGTATAATAGGTCAATTCGACCCGATACAGGTAGCCACCCTAAATGTAATGAGAAAAAGAGGGTTAAAACGAGTGCGAGTACAAATACAGGGACAGAAAATCCTAATAAAGCAAAAACACTGATAGCAATATCAGCTGGTTTATTACGCCAAAAAGCAGCGATAATCCCAAGTGGAATACCTGTCGTTAAAGCAAAAATAAACGCTAAAATGCATAACTCCATGGTGGCAGGGAATGTGTCTTTTAATTGTTCGGTGATGGGTTCCCCGTTAATACTTGAAACGCCAAAATCAAAATGAAGTAAGCCTTCAAAATAAAAAATATAGGCATCGATAAGTGATGCGCCACTCAGTGGTGCATTAGGCGTAAAATAGCTTAAGCTAAAGCTGACTAGTGATAGAAAGAATACCGTGACTAATAAAAGCAAAAAACGACGCAGTGAATAAATTATCATGGTTGCTGCCTCTGTTTTTTCGGAGAAACTTTTTCAGCCTGTTCCATTTCCCGATACACACCGGCAAATGAGGTATTACCAAACGCACTGATCATTAGCCCTTTTATATCATAGCGATAGGCCTGTAAACGTAAAGAGTAGGCAAGGGGTAAGACAGGTAAATCTTCCCCTAAAATTTGCTGTGCCTGATGGTAATAATCTATACGTGCGGCTAATTGCTGTGTCAATAGTGCCTTATGTAAGATTTCATCAAAAGCGGGGTTACACCAATGGCTTAAATTGGTTTGGGAACCAATCGCCGCACAGCTTAGTAGCGGGCGGAAAAAACTGTCAGGGTCATTACTGTCAGTTGTCCAACCTGCTAATGTCATATCATGGGTTCTATCCATTAATTGGTTTTCTTGGAAGCGGCCTTCAACAGAACGGATATTCATAACAATACCAACCTGTGCCAAGTCTGCTTGGATAAGCTCAGCCATTTTTAGTGGGCTAGGGTTATATGATTGCGAAGCGATCGGCACCCATAAATCCAGTTTTAGATTTTCTAACCCCATCTCTTTGAGCATTTTTTTGGAACGTTCGGGGTTATAGTCAGTGATCTTTGCTTGATTATCATAAGCCCATGAGGCTCTAGGTAAAATAGATGCAGCTGTTTCTGCTGTACCGTAATAAATTGATTGCATTAGACGTTCATTATTAATTGCATAAGCAATTGCTTGACGTACTTTTAGTTTATCTAATGGTGGTTTACTGGTATTAAATGCGAGATAGGCAATATTCATCCCAGAACGCATAGAAATCCGCAAACGTGGGTCATCTCGTAATACTTTTAATTGGCTTGCTGCAGGGTAGGCTAAAACATCACATTCCCCGGTGAGTAATTTCGAAATGCGACCAGTTCCTCCGGCCCCCATATCAACAACCACTTCTTCCATACGCGGTAAACCCTTCCAGTAATTGTCATTTCTGAGAAGTCTAACGAATTGCCCGGCTTGGTAGTCATCTAAATGAAATGGCCCCGTACCCACAGGTCGCCAATCAATTAGCTCTTGGCGATTGATACTTGAAAGGTAATCAGCGTACTCGGATGAAAGGACAGGAGCATAGTGTGTTGCTAGGTGCCATAAAAAAGACGCATCAGGTGAATTTAAGCGGAACTCCACCGTATGGTTATTAATTTTACGTATACTTTGGACACTATTGGCAAATTGTAAACTATCGAAATAAGGGTAACGTCCCCCATTGATATAATGATAAGGATGGTTTACCTCAAACATGCGAGAAAAGCTAAACACGACATCATCAGCATTCATATTGCGCGTTGGTGTATACCAAGCTGTGTTTTGAAACTTTACATCTTTACGCAGGTATAAGCGGTAGGTTGCGCCGTTATCGAGAACTTCCCAGCTAGCAGCCAGTTCTGGAACCAAACGATAGGTAAATGGATCAACATCTAATAGGCGATCATAAATTTGAGCACCGAGAGGGTCGACAATTAACCCGCTACTGACTAGTTGTGGATTAAATGTCGTTACGATCCCATTTACACAGTAAATAAAACCTTTTTGGCGTATATCTGCAGGAACCTCGTTAGCCACAATATCGGTAAAGCGCTCTTGGTTATTAAGCGCTTGTGCAGACACAGAAATGAGAAATAAAAACCAAAGAGTTAATAGGCGCATACCACTGACATCGTTAACTAGAATTGACCTATTGTAGCCTAAAAATGGGGGGACAGGGTATAAGCAAAATTTAGCCCCAAAAAGCATGAAAATTAAGCTAAAAAGGAAGTTATTAATATAATGCTTAACTTAAATTATTAAATTAATCATTGAAGTATGTCTTAATGAGAAAATATCTCATTAAAAAGCTTTACAAATGACACTGATAACGATTATCATTCGTTTTGTCACTTAAGCCAAGTGCTTATGTAGACAAGGCATGACATTGCTCACATTGCTTCCAGTGTTTTATTTAATAGCCAGCTTGGGTGCTGGCTTTTTTTTTTGTATCAACAAGGTCGTTTAGCTTCATTTCTCGTTATTACTCTAAACCCACATAGTGTAGGTCTTCATCGGTCACTTTACCTTGGAGTGTACATAAGAAACGAACCACTCCTCTTTGTTCATCCTTTTCAATAATCAGCATTTTTTCAGCTGCATTTGGGGCCAAGTTATAGTCTTGCGTTGCGTATTCGTTAAACACCCATTGGCCTTGCAAATTGTGGCGGATCATGGGTGAGTAGATATAAGTATTTCCCACCTTTAGAATAGCAATTCTTGATGAAGTATAACGGATAACCTCTTCAAAGCTTTGAGTGGTTTCAAATCCCCAAAAATAGTATTGGCCACGTAAGCCTAAATAGGTGAAGTCATCATATTTATCGAAATTACTATGACTAACAAAAAAACGATTAAAAGTCACAATTCCAGTAGGTGAAAAATTGAGATTAACAGAAACTTGTTCACCATCATCTAATTTCATGTTTTTCAATGCATTAGATGCATCATTTAAAGCGGGATACTCTTTCATTTTCTCGAAAAAAGTCGCATCACAGTAAGAGAATGTTCTCATTAATGATTCTGCGCTGACTGTAGGAGATAAGCCGAGAAGAAAAAAGGTCATAGCAAGTATATTTATATTCTTCATAATAGGCTCCTCATATAATAAATATCATATTAATAGAGATATCATATAAATATATTTCGCACAGTAGTTAAATATGACAAGGTGTAAAAATAATTTAATTGGTTGACATTAACATGATTAAAATAAACATAGTTATGATTATATAATTAACTAAATGTGCTAAAATAAATCATTATTTATGCATACTAATTAGTATAAGTTACTAGATATAATTATTTTTATTTAAATTCTGTATGTTTTTGGAAAAGGTGATATTGTCTTACTTGTTGTTTTTGCTTATAAATTTATTTATATTGAATATTTTTGTTTTGATTTTCCCTATTGAAAATATGTTTTTTTTAGTGAGATGAATAAATGATTTTTGAAACCAAAATATAAAATTGGAAATGTTTAGTAATAAGTAATAACCCAAATTCTTTAATCCTGAATTTTTGATGTTTAAGTATAATACAGTAGTTCAAACAATAAATTCAAATTATTTGAACTACGTATTATTAATTCTCAATGTTTATTTGATGTTTTTTTATTAAGCCTCGTAGTTGGTCATAACTTAATGATAACCGTTGTGCAGCTTTACGTTGATTAAAATGACTATCTGTTAGTGCTTGTTCTAATAGCGCTTTTTCGGATTGTTGTTGCCATTGACGTAAATCACATGGTAATGAAGGCAAAATTGTATTCTGTTGTTGGGTATGTGGCATGGGGAGTGAACTTGGTGATTCATGTAGCTCAGCAAGTTTTTCGCCAAATGGGTCAAAAATAATATTATCAACGGGATCAGCACAGTTTCCATGGCGGTATATTGAGCGCTCAATAACATTTTTTAATTCGCGTACATTACCTGGCCATGGGTAGTGTTGCAGAGCTTGTTGGGCATGTAATGTAAAACCTGTAAAGTGTGAACGTTTTAATTCACCACACATTAAAATGGCAAAATGTTCTGCTAATAATAAGATATCAGGCTGCCGTTCACGCAGTGGGGGGAGGCGAATAACATCAAAAGCCAGCCTATCTAAGAGGTCAGCTCGAAAACGGCCCTGTTTGGCAAGTTCAGGTAAATTGGCATTTGTAGCACAGATTAAACGAACATCGACGTGTAATGCTTGGCTTCCACCGACTCGTTCAAGTTCACCATATTCAATGACTCGCAGCAATTTTTCTTGAACGGACATCGGTGCGGTAGCGAGCTCGTCAAGAAAAAGAGAGCCTTTGTCTGCTCGTTCAAAACGCCCTTGATGGCGTTTTTGGGCACCTGTAAAAGAACCGGCTTCATGTCCAAATAATTCAGAATCCAGTAAATTCTCATTGAGTCCACTGCAATTGAGAGAGATAAAAGCTTCTTGCCAGCGTGGGGAGAGGTAATGAAGTCTATCTGCAATAAGTTCTTTACCCGTACCGCGTTCGCCGATAACCAAAACAGGTTTATTGAGCTGAGCAAGTTCAGAAGCTTGTTCGAGTACATCGAGAAAATTACTTGAAACGCCAAGAATAGGTTCGTTGGTTTCTTTCATGGTTTTTTTTACCAATAGTTGGTTGGAAATACCGATGTTTTAACTATAAACTAAAATGAATTTTAGAGAAAGTTTATAATTATTTTATTTAAAATCATTGTGATATGAATTTTTGTTTAAAGTTGGCACGTGAGTTGCAATATGTGAATTGTAATAGCTAAATACAACATGCTATTTGTTGTTTGACTAACGGAGCGTCAGGTATGGGTTGGAAGCCAAATCAGGTCGAGGCGCTACAGAATGATTAAATCCATCAAGGGGATATAAATAATGGGTATTTTTTCACGTTTTGCCGATATCATTAATGCAAACATCGCTTCTTTGTTAGACAAAGCAGAAGATCCGCAAAAAATGATCCGTCTGATGATTCAAGAAATGGAAGACATGCTAGTTGAAATCCGTTCTACATCAGCACGCACTTTAGCTGAAAAGAAAGGCTTAGAGCGCCGTATTGAAATGGGCGAAAAACAAGTTGCTGATTGGCAAGAAAAAGCAGAATTAGCACTGGTGAAAGATAAAGAAGATTTAGCGCGTGCAGCACTGATTGAAAAGCAAAAAGTGAGTGCAATGGTTGATACCTTAAAACACGAGCTGATTATTGTTGATGAAACCTTGACCCGTTTAAAAGGTGAAATCACTGAATTAGAAAACAAACTGCAAGAAACGCGTGCGAAACAGCAATCAATGGTTGTTCGTATGGAAGCAGCACAATCTAGTCGTAATGTTCGTCGCCAACTGGATAGCGGCAAACTGGATGAAGCAATGGCTCGTTTTGAACAGTTTGAGCGCCGTATAGACCATATGGAAGGTGAAGCTCAAAGTTATGGTATTGGTAAACAAAAATCACTGGAACAACAGTTTGCAGAGTTAAAAGCAGACGATGAAATAAGCGCGCAATTAGCGGCGCTTAAAGCTAAAATCAATAAAGATCAGTAACAGTTATTTTGATGCACTGGTACGTTAGCAATATCGTATCAGTGCCATAGATAGGTTAACCATATGTATAAGGATATGTGATGGGCTACGTTTTTCTGTCTCTCGTATTAATTATTTTTCTCATTTTTATTCTGCCTATTTGGCTGTGGCTACATTACAGCAAAAAAAATAATGGGCAGGGGAGTCAGCTAACTGAAAATGAAGTACAACGTTTGATGCAATTAGCAGAGCAAGCATCACAGATGCAGCAACGCATTAAAACGCTTGAAGATATTTTGGATGCAGAACACCCAAATTGGAGGCAAAAATAATGACTCAATTTCGCAACCGCAAACTTTATCGTTTAACGGATAGACGTGTGTTCGGTGGTGTGTGTTCGGGTATTGCTGAGTACTTAGAACTTCCGGTTGCTTTGGTCAGAGCATTAGCCGTATTAGCCTTATTTGTAAGCTTTGGTATTACTTTGATTTTGTACATCGTGATGTGCTTTGTTGTCGAAGCGGCACCAAGTGGCTACCGTTCACAGAAAGATATTGGCCCAGAAGTGAGTAGTCTTATTAACCAAATTGATACACAATTAAAATCCGGTGAAATGAAGTTACGCCAGATTGAAAGATACGTTACTTCAGATACTTATACAGTGAACAGTAAATTTCGAAATCTATAGCAAATCGTATCGCCATCACATGATAAGGGATTAGGTTTCAAAACCAAATCCCTTTTGTTTTTTATCAATAAGTGAGTGACATATGGCAAATAACGTTCGTTATCGAATCAAAAAATTTGTAAAGAAACTTATTCTACAAAAAAGTATTCGAATCGCTGCGGTATTACTTATGACATATGGCCCAGCCGGAGTCGTAGGTAAAATCATTAAATTATTGACGAGTAAATGGTTGCTCAATGTACTAATTAAACGGTTAACCTAATACAATTTGTTTTATGCTAAATTATAGTACGCAATATGACGTAAAATGGGTTTAAATTGAAAGGATAAGTCTTGGGAGGAGCATGAAACGACTGCACAGTGAATTAACGGATTTGATGAATAGAAGTGTTGATCGTCATGTTAGGCTCGCAGTAACAGGGCTTAGCCGTAGTGGAAAAACCGCATTTATTACTTCACTGGTGAATCAACTATTGAATGTGAATGCCGGGGCACGGCTGCCTTTATTTTCTGCTGCGCGAGATAAGCGGTTACTAGGTGTTAAACGGATACCTCACCGTGATTTGTCAGTACCACGTTTTGCGTATGATGAAGGTATTGCTTCTCTTTATGGGGAGCCCCCGCAATGGCCAACACCAACAAGGGGAGTCAGTGAAATACGCCTTAAATTACATTACCGCTCAGAAGACTCTTTTTTGCGTCATTTTGTTGATAACTCATCATTATATTTAGAGATTGTCGATTACCCCGGTGAATGGTTGTTGGATTTACCCATGCTAGATTTAAATTATTTAGCGTGGTCTGAACAAATGAATACCTTAATCAAGGGGGAACGCGCACATTTAGCCCAACCTTGGCTGGCATTGTGTGAAAAATGTGACCCTTTAGCGCCAGTTGATGAAAATTTGCTTGCTGAAATTGCCGCTGCCTACACTCAGTATTTAGTGGAATGCAAGGCCCAAGGGCAGCACTTTATTCAACCGGGACGTTTCGTTTTACCCGCTGAATTAGCAGGAGCGCCGGCTCTGCAATTTTTCCCATGGCCGAATGTGGCCAAATATGGCGACAAAAAGTTCGCACAGGCAGGTAAAAACACCAATATTGGCGCACTACAGCAACGTTATCAATATTATTGTGAGCATGTTGTAAAGGGCTTTTATCGTGATTATTTCCAACGTTTTGACCGACAAATTGTGTTAGTTGATTGCTTACAACCGCTAAATAGTGGTGTTGATGCTTTTAATGATATGAGAATGGCATTAACGCAATTAATGCGTAGTTTTCATTATGGAAAGCGCACACTACTGAGGCGTTTATTTTCACCTTGTATTGATAAATTACTCTTTGCCGCAAGTAAGTCAGATCACGTAACACCAGACCAACATGCAAATTTAGTGGCTTTGTTGCAACAGCTAGTGCAAGAGGCATGGCAGCATGCTGCGTTTGAGGGGATCAGCATGGATTGTGTGGGTCTAGCATCAATACAAGCTACCGAAAGTGGTCTGGTAGACTATAAAGGTGAAAAATTACCTGCGTTAAAAGGGAATCGGCTAAGTGATGGTCAACCGTTAATGTTTTACCCAGGGGAAGTGCCAAAACGCTTGCCGAATGAACAATTCTGGCAAACTCAAGGTTTTCAATTTGAAGATTTCAGACCAAGGCCAACGCCAATGGATCAACCATTGCCACACATTCGTATGGACAGTGCGCTTGAATTTTTGTTGGGAGATAAACTGAAATGAATGAACCCTTAAAACAGCGTTTAGATTTTGCTGAACATAGTGAAAATAAGACGAAAGAATCGCTAAAAAAAGCCCAAGTTTTTGATGAACGTGAACTTGAAAAATTTACACCAGTGTCTTTGGAAACAGAGCAGGACAACCAAGAAGGTGAGGTTGAAAGCCTGATTAACGAAGCGTTAAAACCAAAACGGAGTTTTTGGCGTAAATTAGTTGGCGCGGCTGCGGGAATTTTTGGGGTCAGTGTCGTTGCTCAGCTCGGCGTTTGGATCCACCAATCATGGGTAACACAAGATTGGACTGCGTTAGGTGTCGCTGCCGCGGGCGGTTTAATCGTTGTGGCGGGTGTTGGGTCTGTTGTTGGCGAATGGCGGCGGTTGTATCGCCTGAGAGAACGTGCGGAGGAACGGGACTTTGCTCGCGAATTATTGCACAGTCATGGTATGGGGCAAGGAAAGGCTTTTTGTGAAAAACTGGCTAAACAATCTGCGTTATCGATGCAACATCCTGCAATTGCTAATTGGCAAGCCACTCTTCATGACTCTCATAATGATAGGGAAGTTGTTGAATTGTATAGTCGAATGGTTCAGCCTATCCTTGATGAACAAGCTCGTAAAGAAATTAGTCGTTGTTCCGCAGAATCGGCCATCATGATTGCGGTGAGCCCGCTAGCACTGGTGGATATGGCATTTATTGCTTGGCGAAATATTCGTCTAATTAATCGGATCGCGGCAATCTATGGTATTGAACTCGGTTACTATAGCCGAATTCGGCTATTTCGCATGGTGCTCATTAATATTGCCTTTGCGGGAGCGTCTGAATTAATTCGTGAAGTGGGGATGGATTGGCTATCTCAAGACATTACCGCACGGTTATCAACACGAGCAGCACAAGGTATTGGAGCAGGCTTGTTAACTGCGCGTTTAGGTATTAAGGCGATGGAATTATGTCGACCACTACCTTGGATAGAAAACAAGCTACGTTTAGCCGATTTTCGCCATCAGTTAATTGGCCAGTTAAAAAATGTCATTCCCAGCAAAAAAGAAAAAGCGTAAAACAATCGCATTGGCAGGGTGAGTTGACAGTTTTTGCTCACTCTGCAGCATCATTTATTGATTAATGTGTTTATTCTTATTTCAAGCCTTAAAAAATAAAGGAAAACCGTGATTTTATTTGTTGATGATTATAAAGCTTACAAGCTGTCAACAATTTGTGACACAAACACTGTATTCCCTTAATGTTTAAGGCTAAAATACCTTTATTCTCTCGGCTTTTTTGATGAAGGTTCTTACCTATGCGCCTCGAAGTGACCTGCCAAGACCGTATCGGTTTAACGCGTGAATTACTTGACCTTTTAGTTCTACAAAATATTGATTTAAAAGGTATTGAAATCTCTCCTCAACGTAGGATTTACCTCAACTTTACACCTGTAGATTTTCAGGTATTCAGCACATTGATGGCAGAAATACGCCGTATTAATGGTGTTATTGATGTTCGCCGAATTTATTTTATGCCTTCAGAAAGAGAACATAAAGCCGTTTGGGCGCTCTTAAACTCATTTCCAGAACCTGTTTTATCCATCGACAACAAGCTAAATATTGAGTTGATTAACCCAATGACATTGCAGTTATTTGGTTATGATGAGGCTAAAATTCGAGAAAAAACCTTTTCACAGTTAGTTGGTAGTCAAGGACTAGTACGTTGGTTTGAACGGGAGTCACCAGAGGCGTACACCGAGAAAGTTGTCATTAAAGGCCAAGACTATTTGATGCAAGTAACACCTATTATTTTGGCTGATGAAAATGGTAAATCCCATTGTACTGGTGCGGTATTACTGTTGAAATCGGCTGCAATTTTAGATAAGCAACGCCAACAAGTTATTGAGGTAGATGGCAGCGGTTTTGAACAAATTATTGCTGTTAGCCCTGTCATGGCAAATGTGGTTGAACGAGCCAAACGTATTGCTATGCTGGATGAGCCATTATTACTTGTCGGTGAAACGGGGACTGGGAAAGATATCTTAGCGAAAGCTTGTCATTTGCATAGTGCGAGAGGAAAAGAACCGTTTTTAGGCTTAAATTGTGCTTCGATGCCGGATGATGTCGTAGAAAGTGAATTATTTGGTTATGCAGCGGGTGCTTATCCAAATGCGGTTGAAGGCAAAAAGGGTTTTTTTGAACAAGCCAATGGCGGAACGGTGTTGCTTGATGAAATTGCTGAAATGTCGCCACAAATGCAAATTAAGTTATTACGTTTTTTAAATGATGGAACATTTAGGCGTGTTGGGGAAGAAAAAGAAGTTAAGGTGAACGTTCGTGTGATTTGTGCAACACAGAAAAATTTACCTGAATTGGTTGCCGAAAAGAAATTCAGAGAGGATCTTTACTATCGTTTGAATGTACTGACATTAACTATTCCTCCATTGCGTGAACGTAAAGAAGATATTCAACCGCTGACCAAAACATTTGTCGCCAGTTTTTCCAAAGAGCTTCATATTGCTGAACCTAAATTGGCACCTTCGTTGATAGAATATTTAAGTAGTTATTATTGGCCGGGTAATGTAAGGCAACTGAGAAATGCTCTTTATCAAGGGTTAACGCAACTTAATGGCAATATATTAGATGCAGATAATATCCAATTACCTGATGTAGTTAATACCCCCGCACTCGCTTTAGATTCACTCAATGGCTCGCTAGATGAAATCACTAAACGTTATGAAGCATCGGTATTAGCACGTTTGTATCGCGATTATCCGAGTACCCGTAAATTAGCTAAACGTTTGGATATTTCTCATACGGCAATTGCCAATAAATTGAGAGAATATGGCCTTAATACGAAAAAAGAGCAAAATTAAATTAAATGTATAAAAGAATAACTTACGTATTCGCAATAATAGGGCTGGTTTTAAGTGGCTCTGGCACAGCAACAACAATACCGGAAGACGGTTTGAATAAGTATTGCCAATATGTAGTGCGAACAATGGATGAAGTCTATGAAAATGGGGCATTGACTCAATCTTATTTTAAAGACGTATCTTTTTTATCTTGTGTTTGATATGGCAAAACCCTGCTAATACTATTGCTAATTGGTGAATTTTCCTGCTATATAACAAAGACAGCTGCTGTTTTAGGGTATCGTAATCTCATCTGATGGGTTTCAGCCTACAAGGAGTTGCCATGGATCAATTCACTATTAATTTCGTTGTAAATCGTAAGCTACGCGAATACATGAGCCAGAGTCATTATAAAAATGATATGTTTGAGTCTGCCGCCTCAGCCGCCGAACTTTATCTGATGAATAAAGCTGCAGTAAAATATTTAGCGAAGAAAAATCGTTTTACGTGGGAGGCGCTGGTAAAAAATGGCCATAAGCCTCGAGACCTCATTATTGATATTTTGACATCTTGCTGCCCTGTTACCCAGGACCAAGCCTTAAAAGTATTGAGTACGCTCTCTCATACTTTGATTTCTATAATGAGTGACAACAAGTTATTTGCGAATGTTGTTAATGCAAAGAACCACCAACCATTGTATTGGGCTCACGTAGATTAGAGTGGTGTTTATATTATTCAATAAAGCGGGAAATTCCCGCTTTATTGTTAACTACAGTGAACTAAATATGACAAAAGCTTATTTCAAACTATTTAATGCGCTGTCGTAATCAGGTTCTTCAGTTATTTCAGGAACTAATTGGCTATAAATAACGTTATTGTTTTCATCTAGGACAACAACGGAACGAGCGTTCAGGCCTTTTAATGGGCCACTAGCAATATCAACACCATAGTCATTCGCAAACGAGCCGCTACGGAAAGAAGATAGCGTAACAACATTATCTAAACCTTCTGCACCACAAAAACGCGCTTGTGCGAAAGGTAGATCAGCAGAAATGCATAATACAACAGTGTTATCCAAATCGTTTGCGAGCTTATTAAACTTGCGAACTGACGCTGCGCATACGCCAGTGTCGACACTTGGGAAGATATTTAAAACTTTTCGTTTACCTTCATAGGTTTCCAGCGTTGCTTCGCTGAGATCTTTGGTGACAAGGGTAAAAGGTTTAGCTTTTGAGCCCGCTTGTAAAAAGACACCGTTAACTGTGATGTCATTACCTTTTAACTTAACTGTCTGCGACATGAATTTTTCTCCCATTCATAAAGTGAGTCACTGATAACTTAATCTATCTTCTAATAAAAAATCTTTGCGATTAAAGGTTTTTTAATGTGCAGTTACGCAGTGCTGAGTTTTACATTGTACTAATGACCAAATTTTATACGGAAACTTTATCTCTTACCTTGAGTCCTATATGGGGCAAAACAAGATAATTTTACCTACTTTTTATTACAGTATGGTGCATCATCATTATATAACTACTAAGCTTTATCAATGCTTGCGTTTTTTGTTATGCACTTTTTAAACTGACCTATGAAGTGTAACAAAAGGAAATCGATCTGTATTGGTTTCTTGAGTCATTATTTAATTACCTGAAAAATGATAGAGATAGGGTTATGGTTCTATAATATGAGTATTAATTTATGTATATTTGAGTTAGGAAATCAATTAATTACACGAGAAATGTGGATATTTAAAATATGAAAGCATATGATAAATTAAGATAAACTACAGAGTAATTATGACTTGATATTACCTATGATAGATATGGTTTTTTTACATCATAAGTTTATGTTTTTATTGGCATAGTAGGTTTTTCCAACATTCAAATTACCGAAATGAAACTTAATCAGTAAATGCAGTAACGTTGTTAATAATAGCATCTTCATTTGAAATCATTTAACTAGGCTTTTAGTTACCTTTATTTATATTAACAAGATAGAAAATATAATGCATAAACATTCATTTACATCTTTAGCGATTTTGATTTCTTCAGTTTTTGTTACTACACCAGCTATTAGTGCCGTGATACCTACAGGTACAGTTTTAGCTGAAAACCAAGAAGTTACACGGCATTTAAAAGACGAACCCGCATCTTTGGATCCAGTAAAATCAGTGGGGTTAACAGAAGCACAAGTCATGCGTGACTTATTTGAAGGGCTGGTTAACCAAGATGATCATGGAAAGCCGATCCCTGGAGTAGCTCAACGCTGGGATACGGCTGATAATCGTATTTGGACATTTACACTGAGATCTGACGCACATTGGTCAAACGGTGACCCTGTCACGGCTCAAGATTTTGTTTATAGCTGGCAGCGACTTGTTTCACCTGGAACAACATCACCATTTGCTTGGTTTGCAGCACTAGCAGGCATTAACAATGCGCAAGATATTATTGATGGTAAATTGCCAGTTGAGCAACTAGGTGTTGAAGCGGTTGATACGCACACACTAAAGATTACTCTAAATAAGCCGGTACCTTATTTTCCTTCGTTAACGGCTAACTTTAGTTTATTTCCTGTTCACCAAAAAACCGTTGAAAAGTTTGGTAATGACTGGATAAAAGCCGGAAATTTAGTTGGAAATGGCGCTTTTGTTTTATCAGACAGAGTGGTTAATGAAAAAATTGTTTTGGTACCAAATAAAAAATATTGGGATCATCAAAATACAGTCATCACTAAAGTCACTTTTGTCCCGATTAACCAAGAGTCTCATGCAACTAATCGTTATTTAGCGGGTGACCTAGATATTACCGAATCATTTCCAAAACAACGCTATCAAAAATTGTTAAAAGATATTCCTAATGAAGTCTTTACACCAGACCAATTAGGGACATATTACTATGCTTTTAATACTCAACGTGCACCAACGGATGACGTTCGTGTTAGAAAAGCATTATCCATGGCGATTGACCGCCAATTAATTGCGAATAAGGTATTAGGTACAGGGGAGAAGCCCGCAAATTATTTTACTCCTGATGTCACTGATGGCTTTAAGCCTGAAAAAGGGCTTTATAATAGCTATTCACAAAAAGAGTTAGACCAGCAAGCAAAAGTGTTATTACAACAAGCTGGTTTTGGTCCAAATCACCCATTAGAATTAACGTTATTATACAATAGTTCAGAAAACCATCAAAAAATTGCTATAGCAATTGCTTCTATGTGGAAGAAAAAGCTAGGTGCTGAGGTCAAACTAGTTAATCAAGAATGGAAAACCTATATAGATAGCCGTAATACAGGAAATTTTGATGTTATACGCGCATCATGGATAGGGGATTTTAATGAGCCTTCAACCTTCTTGTCTCTGCTCACTTCTCAGCATAGTGGTAATATACCAAAATTCAACAACCCTATATATGATGAGGTTATCGCATCGGCGAGTATTGAAACAAATGCGCAATTACGCAACCGTTATTATAATAATGCAGAAGCTATCATTGCAAAAGAAGCGCCAATCGCACCTATTTATCAATATACCAATGCACGCCTAATTAAGCCTTGGCTAAAAGGTTACCCGATTAACAACCCTGAAGATGTCGCATATAGCCATAGCTTTTATATTATTAAACATTAAAAAAGATCTCAGCCTGCACATGTTGTGGACTGTTTTTCTGACAAAAAGAAAAAAGCTCCTTCCTCTGGAGAATGGGAAGGAGGACCAAAAAAAGGAATAAACACTACCTTTTTATAATAAAAAACTCATCGTAAATTTTATTGCTCATTTGTGTCAATTATGTGGTTTTATTTAGCAAAAATGGCGATATTTTGTGATTTATGAGGAATTGTCTGTTTTTATAAGATGTTAATCTCAATCTTTTTTCTTTGTTGTTTTATTCATGTATTGTGGAAGTGATTCTTGAAATAATTGCAAAGAATTATTTATTCGACTACAAATACCGTATTGATTATAAAAGGGAGATATTGCATGGGGCTGATTTATGGTTCTTTATTCCAAAATTCAAATCCTGTACATGCATTTCAGTTAAATGGAGACGGTGGATTACTTCCCATTGATGTGAATGCGAGTGCGAGCCAGCAGTCTCCGTTCTGGCTTCATTATGATTATAAAGATCCTCAAAGTTTTAATTGGATTCAGCAATCAGACCTCTTTAATGACCAAGTTAAGTCTGCGCTATCAGGGCATTCAGGGCGTTGGCGTTTGATACGTGTTGGTGATGGCATTTTATTAACATTGCAAACTTTAAATACCAATACTGGCCAGCGTCCTGAGCAATTAGTTGCATTTCGAGTATTTATTAATAACCGGGTAATTATTTCTAGCCGTCACCGAAAAGTAAACTCTTTAGACTCTGTTATTGATGACTTAAAACAGGGAGTAGGTGCGCAAAGCACAGGTGATTGGCTAGTAGAGGTTGCTGATTCTATTACAGATGAAATAAGTGATTTTACAGATTCTTTGCATGAGCGTTTAATTGATATGGAAGACTCCATATTAAATGGCCAAATTCCTGATAGAGGAGAATTTGCATTACTCCGTAAGCAAATTATTGTAATCCGCCGTTATATGGCTCCACAACGAGATATGTTTTCTCGCTTAACAACGGAAAAATTACTTTGGTTAGATGAAACTAATCGTCGTCGAATTCAAGAGATTTCTGACCGGTTAGGGCGTTGCATTGAAGATCTCGATGGATTTATAGCACGTACAGCGATTATTTCTGATGAGATAACGAATATGATGACTGAAATGATGAACCGGCGTATTTATACGATGTCATTAATGGCCATGATATTCTTACCAACAACGTTTTTAACGGGTTTGTTTGGTGTGAATTTAGGAGGGATCCCCGGTAATGAATTCCGCTTTGCCTTTAGTGTCTTTTGCGTTTTATTAGCCGTTTTAATCGCAACCGTCTTATGGTGGCTAAGAAAAAGCCGATGGCTCTAATATTGATGACTTATTTCCTATAACCGGACCTAGTTTGAGATAAATCAATAAAACTACTGAGGTTTTAGTGCAGTATTAGTCCTGCAGGTGAATGCAACGTTGAGCGATGAACGTTGTGCTCCATAATTGTAGTTTTTCTCATATTGAGTTCTTATACAGAATAATTGACCACTGTAATGCCGATGTAATTTACATCGGCTTTTTTTTGCATTAAATCCGAGCAAAAAATAACCTCCAAACAAGGAGGTTATAATAAATATTATTTAACTTCAATAATATCAAGGCGTTCAGCTGCAAAGTCGGGCTTATCATCTTCCTCTATAAAAGGTTGGAGAGGCAGCTCTTCTTTGTCAAACGCAAGGTCACCGCCATTGATAACTTCATCTCCATGAGAAATATTCTTGAAATCAAATAATTCGGTATCACATAAATGAGACGGCACAATGTTTTGAGTGGCGCGGAACATTGTTTCGATACGGCCAGGATAACGCTTATCCCAATCACGTAGCATCTCTTTAATAACTTGACGTTGCAGGTTTGGTTGAGAGCCACATAGATTACAAGGGATAATTGGAAATTCTTTAGCCTGTGCAAAGCGCTCAATATCTTTTTCTCGGCAGTAAGCGAGTGGTCGGATAACAATGTGTTTTCCGTCATCGCTCATTAATTTAGGAGGCATGCCTTTTAACTTACCGCCATAAAACATATTTAGGAACATGGTCTGTAAAATATCATCACGGTGGTGACCAAGTGCAATTTTAGTTGCACCTAATTCAGTTGCTGTACGATACAGAATTCCACGTCGTAAACGAGAGCACAATGAGCAAGTTGTTTTCCCTTCAGGAATTTTTTCCTTTACGATCCCATAGGTATTTTCTTCAACAATTTTGTACTCCACACCAAGGTTATCAAGGTATGCAGGTAAAATATGCTCAGGGAAGCCAGGTTGTTTTTGGTCCAAATTAACCGCAACTAATGAAAATTGGATAGGGGCACTTTTTTGCAAACTTTGCAGGATGGAAAGCAATGTGTAACTATCTTTACCTCCAGACAAGCAAACCATTATCCGGTCACCGTCTTCTATCATGTTAAAGTCAGCGATTGCTTGGCCAACATCACGGCGAATTCTTTTTTGCAACTTATTTAAGTTGTACTGTTCTTTATTGGTTGTCATTCTATATTGTTCTGCTTCTGGGGTTTATGTTGCTGATGGTTAATTGTACTTTCAGCTGTTAAATTATTATTGTTCTGTGCTTAAAGCCTAATCAGCGAGATCTATAAAAAGAGGCTCATAATAGCAGAAGCTGGGGGGGGAGTGATACCAGTTCGTTAAAAGAGGTGAAAATCTGTTGGGGTATGGCGTCTTCTTTATAGCCTTTATCTCATTGTATAAGCACTACTTAGAACGTAGTGTATGACAAAATATGGAGGAACTATGCCTGCAACTGATCCTATTGAATTGGTTTCGTCTTTACTCACCAGCACTATTAAAATGGTAATTACGCCAACGGAATATTTTTTTCAAAGTGGTACTATTGGGGATGCCATTTATATGAGCTTATTATTTTTGAATTAAAAATACTGAGAGTGCCATTATAACGAGATTAACCCACGACAAATGAAGGAAGGGCTAGTTTCCTTCATAACGGTGAGTAATTTATGGTACTAATGAGCTAGCTTATCACATAATTTTTGTAATTCAGTTAAAAATTTACCAACATAGAAGCCATCGCAAACAAGCATGATGTACCTGTACTGCTAGAGGCAACCATGTTTTATTGTTGTCATTATAGTATTTTCCCATAGTAAATATAGGGGTAAAGACATTAGTAATATCTGCAATATTTAGATTAAAACTGTCAAATGAAACCCAAGGTAAAGATGACACATACAATACATTCTCAATTTGCTGTGATTGAGGATGCAAACTGAGATTATCTTTATACAACGTTAATTGCTGGTGATAACTCTTGTCTAAGTCCTATATTTAACCCTTTCAATATAAAGCAAAATTTTTGTGATAGTACAATATATTCAGGCTCATGGTTGTGCGTTGACGTAGATATCAAATAATGTTTTGACATCTATATTGAGTATTTTAGATAGCATTACAAGGTGGTCAATAAATATTGAAAGAGTTCCATCTTCATATTTTATGTATGATTTTTCAGAAATAGATATTAGTTCAGCCATTTTTCTTGTCGTAATTTGACGTTCTATACGTTTTTGTTTAATAAATCCGCCTAATACAACATTACCAACATTATTTTTATACATAATAACCTGTCAAAAATTTAATCTTAATTTTTTATTATCTTAGATGAGAATTAATATTCAATGGGTAATAATCTGTAAATTTAATAAAAAACAAATCTAAGGTGGTTAAGTTAAACTAACTCTTATAAGAATAGAGTTAGTGCAATAAACGATAAAAAATAGCATTATTGTATTTTATAATCAAAAGGTGAGAATTGGCTAATATTAAATTCTATTTAATAGTGCAAAATGTGATTTTTAACTAGATGATATGTCAATTTTGCTACCATTATTTAACAGAAACTATCTTAACAATAATTATTGAAGACAGCGTCTGTTATTAGATAATAATGATTAAGCAGATAGCGCAACTTCAATTGTTTTTTGTGCATGAATGGCGGTGGTATCAAATATGTTTACTGTAGTATCATGTTGATTAACAAGTAATGTTATTTCAGTGCATCCTAAAATGATACCTTCAGCACCTTTTTCTACCAGAGATGTCATTATACGTTGATATTCCTGTTTAGATTCTTTGTTTATTTTTCCTAAGCATAGTTCATTATAAATAATATCATGAATTATTTTTCTATCTTGAGCGCTAGGTACTAGAACATCCAAATTAAACTTATCAATCAACCTTTGTTTATAGAAGGGCTGCTCCATCGTAAACGCAGTTCCTAAGAGTCCAATTGTTTTTATACCTGACTGTGTTATCCGTTCACCTGTTGCATCAGCTATATGTAATAATGGAAGACCGGTTTGAGATTCAATTAGTGGTGCTACTTTATGCATAGTATTGGTGCAAAGAACCAGAAAATCAGCGCCTGCAAGCTTTAAACGCTCTCCTGCATCTGCTAAACATTGTGCTGCCAAATCCCATTGCTCATTGGACTGATACTGTTCTATCTCAGCGAAATCGACGCTATATAAAACAATTTTAGCAGAATGTAGGCCACCTAACTGCTGTTTCACTCCTTCATTAAGTTGTTGGTAGTATAGTAATGTAGATTCCCAGCTCATACCACCAATGAGGCCTATTGTTTTCATTTTTCAACTTCCTATTATCATGCAGTGTTATTATTTTTCTTACTATACTGATTGTTTACAGAGGATCACAATAGAAACGAGAAATTTTCTAGGGGATTAAGAGTAAAAAACAGTTGTAATATTAAACTCAACTTAACATTACACACAATAAGGTTTTAATGTTGAACTTATTTAAATAACAAAATGATAAATATAAGAATATTTACGTTTTAAAGATGGATTTTAATTGATATCTGGTTATCATCATAATGAACATTATTTCAATAAATTTGGTCATATATGGCGAGAATAAAAATGAATTTTTTTAAAGTAATCATTGCGATACTTATTTTTGGTGCTGCATTTCTGTTAGGGGCACTATATATGAAACCAACTCAATTGAGTTTAGTTGAGCAAGTAAAAAAGAATGTTTATGATGTTTTAGCGTACCCACAAGCAGCAAAATTTAGAAATATTGAATATCATTTTTCTCGCTACACTGCGGATAATGGTAAGGTTGGTTATGTTTGTGGGGAGGTGTATCGATATAAAAATGATAAGCCTGACGGATTTAAGCGTTTTATTGTTAAATCTTATACCAATGATGAAGGCCGCATGGATATTTCTATTCCGTTTATTGACGGAGGACATGAAATATTATTGCCTGAACAGGTTAACCAAATTTGGAAAGATAAGTGCTCAAGTCCTGCTTCACCGCTCGAATAAGGAACTACGTGTGCTAAAATTTTGTAGCACACGCTTTTAGGTTATTTGTTATGCGGTCTGTTGGTTTATACATTTTAATGCTGCAGGGCGATTTATCATTTTTTTATAATAGTCAAGTAAAAATGGTGTGTTAGGGCGTTTTATCGGGGTTAATAGCCAACGTTGGATTGATAATGTGATAACGATATCCGCTAGAGAAAAATGGTTTCCATAGAGATAGTTCTGATGATTTTTTTGGGGCTGATTTTTTGATAACACAGATTCAATTATTTGCATTTTTTCATTCCATAAATGGATGCTTTTTTCCACGATTTCAGGTTGTTGTAGAAAAAAAGAATCCTGTCTTACTAGTGCCATAAATGCAGCTCGCCATGCTGGGTTGAGCTCTGAGATTTGCCAATCCATCCATTTTTCTATTTCAGCCCTAGCAAGTGGCTCTTCGGGTAATAAATCCGTCCGTTGGGATTTTGCCACTAGATACCGACAAATTGTGTTGCTCTCCCATAATGAGCCTTGTTCATGAACAAGGACTGGAATAAGCGCATTGGGGTTTAATTTTAAAAAATCGACTTGAATTAAATTCTCATGATTTCCCCAGTGATCTTCATGAATAAATTTAAGATCAAGCTCATATGCAGTCCATAATACTTTTCGGACATTAATTGACGAAGTGCGGCCTAATATTTTTAACATTTACACCTCTGCTTAGTCGTATGAAATAACCCAATAACATGTTTTTTATTAAAATAGCCTTTCAAGCAAACCGAATATAATTTTAACGTAAAATATATAGTAACCATTGGGAACTAATAAATAAAACTGGATTATATATTACTAGTTTAGTGTTATACTGATTAAGTTACACTTTGTTTTGTTATTATTATGAAACAAAAAAGCCTTTGTGGTCAACGATGACTATGTTTTTTGATGTTCATTTTTTTAATGAATTTTTAATTTAGTAGTTTAAGGAGTCGATAATGGTTAGTAATAATAATGCACGTCGTTTGTTAGGTATGCCTTATAAATTAAGTCGTTCTAAGAAAAACATACGTGTTTCGCTAAGTTCTAAAGATAATGCCGCAGTTGCAGTACAAAAGAATAAAGCGACAGAAAAGAAAACATATCATTCAGTAACTGTTTTTTACCCAGAATATGTTATTAGTTAATTGAATGAATGTAACCCTCTAGTATTCACTAGGGGGTTGATGCTATTTAATTAAAATTGGATTTTTCTTATTAACTTACATTAACTCACTTCAATATACACCATTCCTACGCGTAACATTCAGAGCCTCTTATTATAAAAATAAACGGTAGTCATAAAATAGATTAAAGGATATTATCTGCATTAATTAAAAACTAAAAAGAAAGATCACTATTGGGTGTTGTAAAATGAAATTTTATTGTTGCCTACTATTTTTATTTTGTTTTTCTCTTTCAGGGTGTTCTACTCAATTTAAATCAGATGAAGAAACTAATCGCTTAAAATTTAATATTCAACACGCAAATACGGTTCCTATTGAGGATTCCGTTGAACCGTTGGCAGTTTCTGATATGTTGCCCGGAGATATTCTTTTATCGTCTGCTACAGGGTTAAATTCATGGGGAATTCGGTTATTTAGTATTAGCGGAGTAAGCCATGCATCTATTTATCTAGGCTTGGGCGAAGTTGCTGAATCTGTGGGAAGTGGCGTTAGGATCATTACCTTAGACCAAGCAGTGAAAGATTCTAATAACATGGTGGTATTGAGACAAGCAGGCTTAACATCATTACATGCAGAAAAATTACGCGAATTTTCAGTTCAAAATAATGGAAACAAGTATAACTATAAAGGCATTGTGATGATTGCTCCTTGGATGATCACTAAAAGAGTATGTGAACTTCCGTTAATTGGTGAAACGATACGTAATTTTTGCTTAAAAACCTTAGCTAAAGTTCAGTTAGGCGATAATGTGGACCAAGCTAATGGTTTCTTTTGTTCGCAGTTTGTCCTAGATGCTTATAAGTATGCGGGTATTCCCTTATTTGAAGGTAATTCATCGTGGATAACACCTGCGGATATATTGCATATGCGAACCGGTGATGTGCCGACTTTCATGCCCACTCAACGCCTAGCATATGTTGGGCATTTGAAATCATGGAGTTTTAGTAGTGCAATACGCAGAAAATAATAGATTATTTTAAATAAAAAAAAGGCCAACATATGAAGTTGGCCTGCTAAACTGGAAGCAATGTGAGCAATGTCGTTTGTGATAAACTTGAGTGATTTACTCAAGTATTCACGAGGTAAAAGATAACCATTCTCATTTAAGAAATCAACCCTTTTTTTTATGCAGTTACTTATTCACTCTCCCTGTTTATTTTCATTTTTTGTTTATATAAAACAATCTATTGTGTATTTATTTCTCATCAAAATTGTTTTTTTAACAAAAAAAAATTTTTTTAATTGATATTAATGAGATTATTCTTGCAGAGATTAACCATTAACAGGCGTGTTTACGATGCGAAAATTAAAGGTGGGTGTAGTTGGTTTAGGTTCTATTGCACAAAAAGCGTATTTACCAATTTTAACTAAAGAGGAAAACTGGGAGTTGGTTGGTGCTTTTTCTCCAAATCAATCAAAGGCAAAATTGGTGTGTGATAGTTATCGAATGCCCCTGTTTAGCAGTATTAACGCACTAGCACAGCAATGTGATGCTATTTTTGTTCACAGTGCGACCAAAAGCCATTTTGAGGTAATCAAGCTGCTATTAGAGGCTGACGTTCATGTCTATGTTGATAAGCCATTGACTGAGTTAATTGAACAATCGGAGCAATTAATTCAGTTAGCAGCGCGACGTCAAAAAATGTTAATGGTTGGATTTAACCGCCGTTTCTCGCCGTTTTATTTGGCAATTAAACAAGATATTAAAAATATAGCGTCTATTCGTATGGATAAACACCGTATGGATAGCGTAGGGCCGAATGACTTCAGGTTTACGTTATTAGATGATTATTTGCATGTCATTGATACTATAATGTGGATTGCACAAAGTAATGCAAAACTGATCAGTGGTAGCATTCACAAAACAAATACTGATGAATTGTTTTATGCCGAGCACCATATGCAAGCTGGCCAATGTTGGTTAACAACATCGATGCATCGCAAAGCCGGAAGCCAACAAGAGCAACTTGTTGTCATTGCTGAGGACAGTATTCATCAAATAACCAATATGAACCATTGGTGGAGTGAAAATGCCGTTGGGATCAGCGAGAAAAAACCGGCTAATTGGGACTCCATTTTGGTTCAACGCGGTTTTGATGGTGCAATTCGGCATTTTATTGATTCTGTTTCAAACCAAACTCAACCTTTGATCAGTGGAGAAGAGGGCTTGAAGGCTCAAAGAATGGTTGAAAAAATGATCTCTACAATGAATAAAGTCAGTGGTTAATTATCTTATTTTGTAAAAGTAATTATCGATTTTATTAAACGGTAAAATTTTAGTAGCTCATCACGTTATAGGAACACAGGATGATACCTTTCCAAGATAGCTCTGATGTATTATTTGTTGCAGGGTTTGGGCCGATAGTGACAGATTACAAAAAAAGTCATTCTTTTTATCTTGAGTTGTTAAAGTTACCTTTGAAGCCAATAGAAGAAGGAAGCCAATATTTAACTTGTGAGCAAGATGGGCTAGAAGGTGTTAAACATTTTGCACTTTGGCCTATAGAGCAAGCTGCCCAATCGTGTTTTAGTCAAAATGAGTGGCCTGAAAATATACTCACTCCGCAAAGTTGGATGGAGTTTGAGGTTTCAGACATCGAGAAGATCACGGATATTTGTCTGAAAGAAGGCTATGTCTTATTAGTTAATAATCGCATGGAGCCTTGGGGGCAAACCGTAACAAGGTTATTAAGCCCTGAAGGCATGTTAATTGGTTTAACTGTGACGCCATGGCTAAGAGAATAGCCTGCCTTTATTTGTAGTTAGAGATCTCATTTATCTTTGTGGATAAGAGACATTTATTAGTAATTGTTTATAATTTTGTTGTAGAACTTCATTTTAACTATTTTAGGAGGGGTTATGTATAAAACGATTCTGGTCCCTATCGATTTAACAGAAGATGAATTAACCAGCAAAGCCGTTCGTCATGCTGTTAATCTTGCAAAGCAATCTAGTGCTAAAATTCATCTTATTCATGTTTTGCCAATTTCTTCAGCAATTATTAATGCGTATGCTTTAGGTTACATGGAAATAAAAGACCGTGCGACGGTGAAAGCGGAAGAAGACATGAAAATGTTAATGGATTCAATTGATTTACCTCATGATGACGTTAGTTATACTATAACGTTTGGTTCTCCACGAGATGAAGTGATTAATACAGCAAAAGACATTAATGCCGATATTATTGTCATTGGCTCTCGTCGCCCAAATATTACAACTCATCTTTTAGGGTCAACAGCGGCGGGTATAGTACGTTACGCTGAAACATCAGTGCTGGTTGTACGTTAATAATTAGAGAAGAGCCTGCTCAATGGGTAGGTTCTTTTTTATTTCATTATTTGTATTGCCAATTCAATCAGTTTTAGCACTCAAGTTAATTGATCTTACTTATAACAAGGTGAATTTGAGTCAGTATGGAAAAGTTTTCACAAGAATTACTGCGTGTTGAACACTTTGTTCTGAGAGTTTTACGTTTTTATTTACTCGGGCTTTTGATTTTTTTTCTTGGGTTATTACCCGGTATAATCGGTTTTTATTTTATTGAAGGCCATTCAGCTGTTGAGTCAATGCTTAATGCGTTGTCTATGTTGAGTGGGCAAGCTATTGAGCCGGCTCCAATTACACGGGGAGGCCGTTTCTTTATCGCTATTTATGGTTTATTTTTACAAAGTGTTTTTATTATCAGTATTGGATTAATTGTAACTCCTTTTATTCATCGTATTTTGCATAAATGGCATTTAGAAGAATAATTTTTTGTTGTAATAGTAAGGGGCTTCACAGCTTTTTTAGTGCAGTAAGGCTATACTTCTAAAGACTAAAAAGGAAAATATTCACCCGCTACGCCTAATAACCAAGTTGTAAAAATACGCAACAATATAACTTGAATAAAAACGTCAACATAATTAATAAGGGGCATCATATGTATCAAACAATTTTGGTTCCCGTGGATATATCTGAAGATGTACTAACAGATAACGCATTAAAACATGCTATTTATTTAGCAAAAATTTCAGATGCGAAAATTCACTTATTTCACTCAGTTCCAGATGTTTCAAGATTTTCAATGAGTTATAGTTATCATTATGATTTACTGTCTTCATTTGCTAAAAAAGCACTTGAGCGCTCTGAAGAGCAGCTAAAAGAAATTATTGAAAAGATTGATTATCCGTCAGATAAAATCTCTTATAAGGTGGAGTTTGGTTCACCAAGAGATAAAGTTTTATCAGAAGCTGAGGCTATTGATGCTGACCTTATTGTTATCGGCTCACGCAATCCAAGTATTTCAACCCATTTATTAGGTTCAAATGCTTCTGGGATTGTTTCCTATGCGAAGATCTCGGTTCTCGTGGTTCGGTAAATAAAATAGCCTGCTGAGCAGGCTATTTTTTTATCTATTAAAAGCGAACAATTCTAGGGTGTTTTTACCGCTTCTTTGGCTTGCTCAATTGCTTTAAGTGCTTGGCTGCAAGCTTGCTCTTGTGCATCATCTGGGTAGCTAGCAAGGGCTTTTTTCGCTTCCTCTAATTGTGACTTCATTAATGCAATTTGTTCACCTGCATTGGCTTCATCTTTATATTGTTCTTCAGCTTGCTTAACAAGGTCATTCATTTCTTTGAAATAAGTATCACAGGTTGCACCTGCATTTGCATTAAATGCAGTGAAAGCCATTAAAAGGCTAAACGCAATTGGAAGAGTTTTTTTCATCGTATTTTCGCTTTTAAAATTCATAATATCGTCAGAATAACATTCCATATTCAAAAACGCACCACTCGAACACGTGAATGTTTTTAACTAATAAACTTTTTCTGCATATTAAGAATATTCCTGTTAGTCACTGTCAGAAATAGCATAATTTGCAAAATACAAATGATAATCATTCTTGACTATGGATGATAGAAAAGTGTACATTCAAGTACACTTTAATTAATGATGACAACAGAGATGATTGTGATGAGTAAAAATATGATAAAAACAGAAAATTGGCCAATCTGCGAGATGAATATATTTCCATCAACTATGGATGAAACACGTTTATGGTTAGAGGAAATGGATATGTTATTGGCGAGAAGAAATGAATTTGTATTGATATATCCTCCAGTGGTTAAAAAAGAAAAACCATCATCAGAAGATATGCAAAGTATGAAATATGTGCGTCGTTGGTTGAAAGATGCAAAAGAAGCAATGGAACAGCATTGTCGCGCTCTAGTTGTTACGCTACAACCTGATGGCCGAGATAAAGAGGAGATGGAACGCATGGCTCCCATGTTGTCTGCGTTGTATGGTCCTCAAGTTTTAATCGCAACGGATGCAATAGCTGCAAAAGAGCAAGCCCAATCAGTTTTAGCTTAGTCGATTGTGGTTTTACTGATTTTACGGATATAACTGGCGATGATATCGACGGACATAGCAATTTGCTGTTGAATAAATTCATCGCTGGGCTTGAAATCGGCAACACAAAAAGTGGTGATAAACACATCCGCTTTTAGCATTTCTAGGTAGCGTGAAGAAATACTTAATAATGTTGTTTCATTTACTTTAACATCAGGAAGTAAAGCCAATTTCTGTGTTAACAAGCGATAGCTTTTTACAGGGCCTTGCTCAAAAAATGCATGGGTTATTTCAGGGAAACGGTTGTATTCACCTAAAATTAACCGATATAACCCGATGGATTCAGGTTTAAGAACATTCAATAAAAATCGAGAACCATAAAAAGAAAGTATGGACTCAATCGTATTTAGTGAGGGTGTTTTTTCGTTAGGTTCTTGAAAAATATCATCAATCATAGATGCAATAACAGCGGCAAACAACCCTTCTTTATCACCAAAATTTTTATATAAAGTCGTTCGAGAGCCTCCAGCACGTTCAATAATCATATCCAGAGTTGCACCTTCAAACCCATATTGCAGAAAAATTTCAGTTGCGGCAGTGATCAAAGCCTGATGACGACGTCGGCCTTTTGGGGTTTTAGCTGTAAGCGTGCTACTCATGAATGGCTAATCCTACTCTTTGTCTTCAAATAAGAAAATAACATAACAAATTTTACCAAATAGTTTAAATCACGTTACCTCAATCACAGATTTACCTGAAAGAGATCATCATTTAAGCTGATATTTGTCTTTATGATATTTATAAAGATTAACATGTTTAGGATGATATCTGAATGGTTGTCACAATATTGGGGGCAAGATGGCAGAGCATGCATTGAATGAACAAAAAATAGACCAAAATGATCCTGTTGATCAGCAACGTGAGGTAACTCGGCTATGTATTGAGTGTGGCTTATTGTTATTGCAACATGGCGCTGAAAGTATGCTCGTTGAACAATTGACAACCCGTTTGGGCATTGCACTTGGAGCAAATCAAGTTGATAGTGCAATCTCATCTAACTCATTAGTTTTAACCACCATAATTGATGGCCGCTGCCTAACGTCAACACGGCGTATTATTGACCGTGGTATTAATATGCATGTTGTCACCGAAGTCCAGCATGCGGTCATTCTCGTCGAACATCATTTACTAGACCGAAAACAATTACACAAGAAATTATCATCGATTAAACCGTTGCGATATCCTCGATGGTTAATGGTTTTGATGGTGGCTTTATCTTGTGCTTGTTTCAGCAAGTTGAATGGAGGGGGATGGGAAAGTGCATTAATTACATTTTTAGCCAGTGGCTGTGCAATGTATGTGCGACAAGTGTTAACTTCTCATCAAATGAACCCATTGATTAATTTTTGTATCACTGCGTTTGTTGCGACAACGGTCTCTGGATTATTACTGAAAATACCGTATTTAGCAGTCACTGAAACGATTTCTATGGCTGCCAGCGTATTGCTTTTAGTTCCGGGCTTTCCATTAATTAATGCAGTCGCTGATATGTTTAAAGGGCATGTTAATACAGGTTTAGCGCGTTGGACAATGGCGAGTCTCCTTACTTTGGCTACCTGTATTGGGGTTGTATTAGCAATGACAATCTGGGGTTTAAAAGAATGGGCATAGAATTTCTGTTCTCCTTATGTGAGAAAATGCTACTAGCGGCTATACCAGCAGTTGGGTTTGCTATGGTATTTAATGTGCCTGTTAGAGCATTGAAATATTGCGCTTTATTAGGTGCTATTGGCTATGGCTTTAGAATGATATTGATGACACTAGGGCTGCAAATCGAGTGGGCAAGTTTTCTTGCAGCAATTTTAATCGGTATTATCGGTATTCAGTGGTCGCGCTGGTGGTTAGCTCATCCTAAAGTGTTTACTGTTGCTGCCGTGATCCCAATGTTTCCAGGTATTAGTGCCTATATTGCAATGATTTCAGTCGTTAAAATATCGCAATTTGGCTATGATCCTGAATTAGTTGAGGTTCTAGTGACTAATTTCTTAAAAGCGTCTTTCATTGTTGGAGCCTTGTCTATTGGTATTTCTTTACCTGGTTTATGGTTATATCGCAAAAGACCAAGCGTGTAATTTTTAAGGGATGGCTTGCTGGTATTCTTGCTATATCCGTAAGCCATACTTTTTTCTTTTACTAATAAGAGTTAGATATTCTATTAAAGCTGCATAAATTCTGATGTGGGTGTTAACCATAAAATTGAGTCATCGCTGATATCATTAATGCTACTATTTGATTAGAATATGTGATATTTCTTCTTATGCATTAATGTGTTAGAGGAAAAACTAACGTATTCATTTCAATTCTTCGCATATATTCTTATTAGTGGTGTTATTTTGAAACAATTTAGCTTGTCCAAATATTATCAATTCGTTTTTTCGATTCTATTATTTATTTTTTCTGCTTTTTCATTTTCTGCACCAAGTTCATTTACTGAAGCCAAAGCACTGAGTAAAACTCAGGTTTATGCAGATCAAAATCACCAAGGTGAGGGAACAATATACTGTGGGTGCCAGTGGGAATGGGCAGGAAAAAGCGGAGGAAAAGTCGATTTAGCCTCTTGTGGTTATCAAGTGCGTAAACAACAGAACCGAGCCGAACGCATTGAATGGGAGCATATTGTTCCGGCATGGGTGTTTGGTCATCAAAGACAATGTTGGCAACAAGGTGGGCGAAAAAACTGTGTGTCTAGTGACCCTATTTTTGGCCAAATGGAAGCCGATCTGCATAATTTAGCGCCTTCTATTGGTGAGGTGAATGGTGATAGAAGCAATTTTAGTTTTGGGCAATTACCCGCTAATACGCCATATCCATACGGAATGTGCCGCAGTCGAGTTGATTTTAAACAAAAAATCTTTGAACCAAGAGATGAGGCCAAAGGGCAAGTAGCCCGAGTATATTTCTATATGCATGACCGCTATAACTTATCTATGTCACGTCAACAACAACAGTTACTGATGGCTTGGGATAATAAATATCCTCCAACCCCTTGGGAAATCCAGCGTGATAATCGAGTCGCTAAGGTGATGGGCCATCATAACCCATTTGTGACAGGGGAGAAAAAATGGAGTTTAAATCATAAAAATAGCGCAGAGGGTGTTAATATTTCACCAGTCTCACCTTTAAATCAGCCTCAAGTAATAGAAAATAAATCTATTGTACCAAATACGGTTGAAATTAAAGGTAATCGCAATTCTAAAAAATATCATTTTTCACATTGTGCTAGCTTCAATACCATCGCTGATAAAAATGCCGTCATCTTCACTGACGAACAATCGGCTAAAGCCGCAGGTTTTGAGTTAGCGGGAAATTGTAAAATACGCTAATTATCCTTTAAAACCGCAATAGTTAATTAACTGATTATTGCGGTTTTATTTTTTTATATTTATGTGTGATAACGAAAAATTTTAATAAACGCCCAAAATTTTGTTAGAAAAATGTTGCTTTATCAAAAAAAATGACGCTATATTTAAAGCAGATGAAAACTGCAATAAAAACATGGACTCATTGATGCACTAAAAATATTGCTGCTTGTCATATTACTGTCATATAGATTCATTAGTTTAAAAGTATCGCTGTTACAGGAGAAACTAATGGGAAATAAGTGTTTATACACGCGAGTACAAAACCGGTTACCACTCCATCATGAAATTTTCATGGTGAGATTGGTAACCGGTTTTTTTATTAGCCGAGTTATTGCATGGAGTTACAGCCACATAATAGATGTTTGATATTAACTTTGAGCTTGAAGGGAGCTCACCTCTGTTTTGAATAGTCCGTCATTTGAATTGACATCACTGATACCTGGAAGGGTTAATACTATGAGTAGACAGAAAGCTGCAACAAAGGCACGTCGTGAAATGAAACGTTCATCACGCAAAGATCGCTCAGGTCGTTTTGATATCAATAACGTCGCATCATTTGCTGAATTTACTGGCATTGAAGCTATCGGTATGGCAAAAGAACGTCGTGATGAATCCCCTATATTGCCCAGAAATGAAGCTCAAAAACTCTATATTAATTCCATTAAACATAAGCAATTAATTTTTGCGAATGGCGAAGCGGGATGTGGTAAAACCTATATCAGCACTGCACTTGCAGCTGATGCGTTAATTCATAAAGATATCAATAAGATTATTGTGACAAGGCCCGTTCTTCAAGCGGAGGAAGATCTCGGTTTTTTACCGGGTGATATGTCAGAAAAGTTTGCGCCTTACTTTCGTCCTGTCTATGACGTATTGGTGAAAAGGCTCGGCGCATCCTTTTTGCAATATTGTTTGCGCCCCGAAATTGCTAAAGTGGAAATCGCGCCATTTGCTTATATGCGAGGTCGAACATTTGAAAATGCCGTCGTGATATTAGATGAAGCGCAGAATGTCACTGTCACGCAAATGAAAATGTTTTTAACTCGGCTTGGTGAAAATGTGACGGTGATTGTCAATGGTGATGTGACCCAGTGTGATTTGCCTGAAGGTGTGTCCTCAGGGTTAACCGATGCATTACAACGTTTTAGTACTGATGAAATGGTTTCGATGGTGAATTTTACTATTGAGGATTGTGTGAGATCACAATTGTGCCATAAAGCCTTATTGGCTTATAACTATTAATTAGTTTTGTTATTAATTATATACCCCGCGATTTGTTCGCGGGGTATAGGTTAAATCTTTATAGAGGCAATTGATTAGTGGTAGAGCATTTCATGTACGATTTGCTCATCTGTGAGGGTATATGGGTAATAGGTTGGCCAATTTTCTAGTTGGCTTAATAATTTTTCCTGAGATTCGTTTCCCATATACAGGTGGAAATGCCCCGAGGCCTGTGGCTCAATAATATGGTCGCTAAACTGGATAAATTTGGGCGCTTTTGAGTTAGCATCTTTGCATTCAAACAAGTAACGGACGCCTTTTTTCCCTGAAGTGTAATGAAGAATTTTGTAACCGGCGTAGTCATATTTACAGCTGCTTACGGCACCGTTTTGGGTAAACTCAATAACATCATTTTCAATTCCAATGCTGTCAACATCGGTGGCATAGCCTTTTTTATAATATTCACGATACTCTTCAACCGTTTTATCTTTATTTTTCTTTGCTTTACTTTCTAAAACTTCATCGAGCTTTCCATTTAATAGTAATGGATTAACCGATTCCCAGATGCCTTGCCAATCGCTAAGAGACCTATCTTTGACGTCAGCATCTTCAAAAATCCCTTTTGAAGCTTGGAGTGCTTTCTCTGATTGTGGATGAGAGTGACTATGTGAGCCATGAGCAGCTGCTGTATAGCTAGTGAGAGCTAATGCGACATAAAGACTGGTTTTTAAAATTGCCATTTTGTACACAGTGGTTTTCCTATTTTTGTAGTGAATATAACGACCATAAAAAACCATTATGTTATAACATAACAAATGTAAGAATGAAAAGTATTTTAGCTAGTTTATTGATGAGGAATATAATGACTAAAAACGTGATGAAGGCAGATAGGAGCAGGATATGAGCTCGCTTAGTAGAGTTTATAATCAATAAGCGAGCTAACTATTTGAACCGAAGTTAGTCGTCAGGGTTGTCCATTACAGCATGGCGTTCATGGTGATAACCTTCCTCATCATAACCATATCGCCAGTAAGGAATTGCATAGATATCATCACGACCAAAACCTTTTTCTCGACGAATATAACGACGCAAATCACGAATAATTTGGTCTTCACCCGCAATCCAAAAAGCGCAATCATTGTTTGGAATGTCCCAAGACTTAAACGTGCTAATTAATTCAGCTGTTTTGGTGATATCACCACAGATCCAAATTACGTCAACGTGTTCAGGTTTTTTCAGTTCTCGCACGTCTTTTGGGCTATCTAACCGTAGTACGACTTTACCTTGGGCATTTGCTGGCATTTTTTCTAATAATGCGGCAATAGCGGGTAGAGAACTTGAATCACCGGCCATGAAGTAATGTTGTCTGGCAGGCAATAATGGGTCTGGGCCACCCGGATTGGTAATCCCCATCCAATTTCCTGGTTTTGCATCACGTGCAAATAGGTATGCAGGGCCAGTTGCGCCATCATGCATAGCAAATTCAATATCTATCTCGCTAACTTCAGGGCGGATGGCTCTGACGGTATAGGTACGAACAAATGGACGAGGTTTGTCTTCTGGCCAGCTACGGCCTTCTTTACTTAGGATAGGGAGTGCGGGCTGGCTGATTAAATCAGGGGCTAAAAATATTTTCAGGTGCCCACCTTCACAATCAGTTGGGTATGTATTGAGTCTTTCACCGGTGAAAGTAATGCTGCGAATAGATGGGGTGATATCGGTAATGGATTTGACTTGAATGAGCTGTGGTGGAGCCGGGCGGTAGATGTTTTTTTCAACGGGTTGTTCAGTGGCCACGGACAATCTCCTTTATTAATGATAATTTTATTATATGGTAATTATTATCATTATCATGAATAACTTTGTAAGTTGCAACCGCTAGTGAGTGATTGGAAGAGGATATTTATAAAGAGAGATTTTCAACAGTAGGGAGGCAATTTACAGTGATGAATTGTTGATTTTAATAAAAATGCCGTATGATTTTTAGCATACGGCATATCGAAAGGTAGATTACTTCACTTTCATTCCGGCTGCGGTCATCATCAATTTAAACACGGAAGAGAAGGCAAATAGCGCCAATACACTTCCGAACCAGATAATGGCCATCCAACCGAGTTTTTTCCACCAAGGGGAGGCTGCCACGTTATCAGTGGTAACCTTGTTCTGGGGTAATTTTTCCTCTGAAGACATAGTAACTCCAATAGGTATAAACCAAAATAACAGGAATAATGAATAACGCACCGACTAACATAAAGCCTAAACTTTCGGATGGGCCAGCGGCATCACGGAAACTGACTGCGGGTGGAATGAGCGTTGGCCAGATACTGATACCTAGGCCAGTAAACCCAAGGAAAATCAACATTAAAGCCGCTAAGAATGGCACGCTATCGAATCGTTGTCGCTTAGCACTTTTTAGGATCAACCAAGTACAGCCTAATACCAGTAACGGAACAGGTAAAAAGAAGAACAGGTTTGGCAGAGAGAACCAACGCTCAAAAACGGCCTCATTTAACATCGGAGTCCAGAGACTGATCACCGTAATTACCGCTAACATCAGTAATGTTAATGGCTGTAGAACACGATACATCGTGCTACGTAAGTGGCCCTCAGTTTTCATGATCAACCACCCACAAGCTAATAGTGCATAAGCCACAACAAGGCCAAATCCGCAAAATAGTGGGAAAGGCGCGAACCAATCGAAATAACCCCCCATGTAAACACGGTTTTCTACATGGAAGCCTTGGATAAAGGCACCAACGACCACTCCTTGAACAAAGGTGGCAAAAATTGAACCCCAAATAAAGGCGTGATCCCAATGGCGGCGGTGTGATTCATCCGCTCTAAAGCGAAACTCAAAGGCAACACCACGGAAAATCAAGGCCAATAACATGAAAGTTAATGGAATTGACAGGGCATCAAGGACAATCGCATAAGCGAGAGGAAAAGCACCAAATAAAGCGGCTCCACCTAAAACCAACCAAGTTTCATTGCCATCCCACACTGGGGCAACGCTGTTCATCATCAGATCACGGTCTTGGCTGTCTTTCAGCGCAGGGTAAAGGATCCCAATGCCTAAATCGAACCCATCCATGACAATATACATCAACATACTAAATACGATGATGACAAACCAAATGAGAGGTAAATCAATGCCCATGAGCTGCGTCCTCCGCGATACCTTTACGAATTAATTTCATCATGTACATATAGCCAATCCCGAAAACACCGCCATAAACGACAAAAAAGGCGATTAAACTGATGCTCATGTGCATTTCGCCATGTGCACTGACCGCATCAGAGGTTCGTTGTAGCCCATAAACAACCCATGGCTGGCGGCCAATTTCTGTTGTAAACCAACCTGCAAGGATGGCTATCAGCCCAGAAGGTGCCATTAAAAACATAAAACGTAAGAATGTTTTCGACTCATAAAGGTTTTTACGGTAGCGAAGCCATAAACCCCAAACTCCAGCCGCTATCATTAATAAGCCAAGCCCGACCATTACGCGGAATGACCAAAACACCATAAACACGTTAGGCCTATCTTCTGGGGCATATTCTTTTAGCGCGGGGACTTGTTTATCAATACTGTGTGTTAAAATCAGGCTTGCTAAATAAGGGATTTCGATAGCGAATTCTGTTTTTTCCTTTTCTTGGTTTGGAATACCAAACAAGATCAGCGGAGTGGCTTCTCCGGGTTTGTTTTCCCAGTGACCTTCCATTGCAGCCACTTTAACCGGTTGATGTTTAAGTGTGTTTAGGCCGTGAGCATCCCCGATTAAAGCTTGAACAGGGGCTAAAACTAAAATCAACCACAGGGACATGGAAAACATTTTTTTCATGGCACTGGACTTGTTGCCTTTGAGCAAGTGCCAAGCGGCGGAAGCCCCAATAAAAAATGCTGCAGCAAGGAAAGCTGCTGTAGTCATATGCAGTAATCGATAAGGGAAAGAGGGGTTGAAAATAACGGCAAACCAATCAACGGGAACAATGCGCCCATCAATAATTTCAAAGCCTTGTGGTGTTTGCATAAAGCTGTTGGAGGCCAAAATCCAGAATGTGGAAATAATCGTTCCTAGCGCAACCATGCAAGTAGCGAAGAAATGCAATTTTTCACCTACACGGTTCATCCCAAACAACATAACACCGAGGAAACCAGCTTCTAAGAAGAAGGCCGTAAGAACCTCATAAGTGAGTAATGGCCCTGTAATACCTCCCGCAAAATCTGAGAAAAAGCTCCAGTTAGTGCCGAATTGGTATGCCATAACCAAGCCAGAAACAACACCCATTCCGAAATTAACCGCAAAAACTTTCGACCAAAAATGGAACAGTTTTATATAGTCTTGATCACGAGTTTTAAGCCATAAACCTTGTAGCACCGCAAGGTAACTTGCGAGCCCAATCGTAATGGCTGGAAAAATAATATGAAACGAGACCGTAAACGCAAATTGTATACGGGCAAGTTCCAGCGCAGTTAGTCCAAACATATTGACCCCTGAGTGGATATGTTAATGACACGCAACATTCAACGTTTTGATGAGAGCAATTGAGGCGCTAATCCTTAGCAAAAGAGATTGCTCACACCTGAGTGCAAAATAATCGCCATCCAACGAAAAATGTTTTGTGCTTATAGTTAAAAAAAAGTCAGGTGAATGTGTGGATAAGTAGAACATGAGACGATAAACTATAATAGTAACAATTATTGAGATATTAACTATAACAGTTGAGGCGGCTATGACGAGATACGAACAATTAGCAGCGCAAATTCGTCAGCAAATTGAAGACAATATCTGGCAAGTGGGCGACAGATTACCTTCATTGAGGGAAAGTGTTAAACAGTCTGGTTTAAGTTTAATGACTGTTGTGCAAGCATATCAGTTGCTTGAAAGCCAAGGATGGGTCGTTGCTCGCCCGCAATCAGGGTATTACGTGGCAAACCGCAATAACGCATTTGCTGCCGCAAAAGGAGGTAAAGGGCTACATTTGAATGAAAATGTAGAGATTAACGCCTCTATTTTTGGTGTCTTACAAGCTTGTAAGGACCCGAATATTATCCCATTTGGCTCCGCATTTCCAGAGCCCGCCTTATTAGATGACCCAAAACTCGCGAAATCACTCGCGTCTGTCGCTAGGCGCTTATCGAAATTTAATACACCAGCTAATTTGCCGCCTGGTAATGAACAACTGCGTCGAAACATTGCTCAGCGTTATGCAACTCAAGGGATCCATGTTGCTCCTGATGAAATCGTGATTACAGCAGGAGCCATGGAATCTTTAGTTCTGAGCTTACAATCAGTCACTCAGCCCGGGGATTGGGTCGTTATCGAATCACCTGCATTCTATGGTTCACTTCAGGCAATTGAGCGGTTAAAACTCAAGGCAATTGCTATTAAAACAGACCCGCTATTTGGTATTGATCTTGACGCGTTAGAGGATATTGCAAGCAAATATCCAATTAAAGCCTGTTGGCTGATGACACATTATCAAAATCCATTAGGCGGTACGATGCCGCAAACGAACAAAAAACGATTGGTCGATATCCTGAATAAGCAGCAAATTGCATTAATTGAAGACGATGTCTATGGGGAACTTTATTTTGGTAACAAACAGCCAATACCCGCAAAGGCACTAGATACTAAAGGAAATTTCTTTCATTGTTCTTCGTTTTCGAAATGTTTAGCGCCGGGGTATCGAGTGGGTTGGGTTGCCGCGGGTCAACACGCGACAAAAATTCAACATTTACAAATGATGAGCACCGTTTCTGCTAGCGTTCCCACGCAATTAGCTATTGCGGAGTACTTATCATTAGGGGGATATGACAACCACCTTCGTAAACTGCGTTTAACGATGGAACAACGTCAGCACCAAATGTTGAGTGCAATAGCAAAATACATGCCTCAGTCAGTAAAAGTTAATACACCAAAAGGTGGGTATTTTTTATGGCTAGAATTTGAACCGCCATTTAATGCTATTCGTTTGTACCAACTCGCACTAAAAGAGGGGATCAGCATCGCACCGGGAAGTATGTTTTCCACTAGTGATCAGTTTAATCATGCATTTCGTCTTAATGCATCGTTTACATGGAGTGAAAGGGTGGAAGAAGCAATGAAAACTTTAGGCCGTTTATGTCACTTTTTAATCAATGAGAGGCGTGATTAGTCACATTATCATTGTTAATTCATTGCCTTGAAAGATTAACTTTGCCAATCTAAGTATAAATCTAAATGTGTTAGCAGCAATAAATGGGAGGTAATGTGAAAATAAAATGTTTTGACACAATGGAGTTACCTATCCTGGATTGGCATGATGGCGGGGGGGCCAGCCAAGAAGTATTTTGCTGGCCAGTGGCATCGGACTATTCACTACGCGCAAGTATTGCAACCATTAAGCAAGAGAGCTATTTAAAACGTTATGCGGAAGGAGAAAGGTTGGCAATATTGTTGAATGACCAGCCGCTTCTGTTAACCGATACCAAAGCATTTGAGTGCCGATTAGAGCATGCAGGTGATCATGTCCAATTTTCAGCCCAGCAATTTTGTATGGTAAAAGTCCCAAAGCCATCAGTTAAGTTAATGAATTTTATTTTTCTAGATGATAGGTGGGCGGTTAAAAACTACTTCATCACTGAAGAGTGTAAATTACCAGCTAACCAAGCAGGGTTAGTCTATGTACTCAATGGCGAATGGGAAATTTCTGGCGCAAATTGTCATCTTATGGCGCAAGGACAAGGAGCCTGGTGGCTACCTGATATCGGTGAAGGGGTGATAAAACCACTTAGCACCGATAGCAAGTTAATCTGGATTGAATTATTGCCTCGCTAACTAGTAGCTAAACCGATAGCAGCGAGTGTTAGCATACCGCCTGCAACCCCCTCGGTTATACGGCGTTTTTTATCATTATAAGCTCGCTTATTATGCATGGAAGCAAATAATGCACCTATCACACCATAGATTACGACACACGAAAGTATAAAAGCAGCTGAAAGTATCAAAGACTGAACTGCCACACTTTCTGTCAGCTTAATGAAATTCGGCAAAATAGCGAAATACACCAATAACCCTTTAGGGTTAAGAAAGCTCGTCAGAAATGCTTTAGCTATTACTGCCTTTGTTGACACCGTTTGAATTTTTAAGTCTCCCGCTTTCATCGCAGATAATACCATGCGGATAGCAAGATAAGTGACATAAGTCACTCCAACCCATTTAATGGTGTGGAAAATCATAGGGGAAGCCGCAACAATTGCCGCTAAACCAAGTGCAGCCAGAATCGCATGCGCTATATAGCCCAGTATAATACCTAAATTAGCTTTCAAGGCAGCAGAGGTGCCTCCTGATAATCCTTGTGCGGAAATAAAAAGAATATCTGGGCCTGGTGTGCAGACTAAAGGGACTACGGTTGCGCTAAATAAGAGCAAGGTCTGTAACTCCATTTCAATTCCTCATTATTGTTTATTGTTAATTCACGCAACTGGCCAGTAGCAATAAAATTATAGCGATAATCCAATGATATTGGATTTTTTTATTGCTTTAAAATAAACAATAATTGGTATTTAATATCAAAAATTAATATTAAATTGAGGTTGAGTACCAATGAAAGAAAATAGGCTAAAATTGGATGCCATTGATAGACGCATCTTACAGATTTTACAAAGAGATGGAAAAATTCAGAATATTGAATTAGCTAAAGAAGTGGGGCTTTCCCCGTCCCCTTGTCTGCGTCGTGTGAAATTGCTTGAAGAAGCCGGGGTTATCAAACGTTATGTGGCCGTATTGGATGGCAGTAAAATTGGAGCCGGTCTTTCTTTATTTGCACGTATTTGGTTTAAAACACAAGATGCCAAGACCATCAACCAATTCGTTGAAGACATTAAACAGATGCCTGAAGTCGTTGAATGCCATCTAATGGCAGGGGAATGTGATGCTTTGATCCGTATTGTAACGCAAGACTTAGCCTCTTATCGTCGATTTCATGCAGATCATTTAACGCAAATTAGCAGCATTCAGAGTATAAAGACGGAGGTGCCAATGGAAACGGTTAAGGTGACTTATGCTTTACCACTTTGACGATAATGACCAACCGCGTGATAGTGACGAGTTGGGAGTGTCTAACGATGAATTATAATTATATCTTTAATTATGATAAAAAGATAAATAATAACTATGCTGTATTTATTAGAGAGGTTTATAAAATAAAAGAAATTAAATATGATAAATATGAATAGCTGAACATTTTTTGAAGTTTAATTTTACAAATTGAAATATTATTTCCTCTCTTTTAATGTTGAAAGGTTAGTTTAATATTATTTTAGAATGCTATTAAATGAGGTATTTGAATTTTATATGGCGATTTTTAAAGAGATAATTCTCATATAATGAGAACATGATTGAGTAATAACCTAGCCATAACGACAGCGATAGCTAATCATTTGATATATAAATAATGAAAGGAAAGTTTTTTTGATCCTGCGCAACACCATATTACGTCACTTACCTATACTGATATTAATTAAAAATCAAAATAATATAATGCGAATGTTTCTTATTTAAAATTATTTTCAATTTGCTCGGTAATGATGTGAGTATTTATAAGCATATTTCTAATTGTTATTGGCATTATAATGACAGTCTATTAATTGATTATTTACATTCTGAACCTAATTGAAAATTCACTGAATAATAGGAACTGTTTGCTCATAAATTGAAGGGAAATTTATGATCTATCCTATTACTGATAGAACAATATCGACAGTAAATAATCAAAAATTTAAGCGCTACGCTATTCGCTATTTGGATATCGAACAGCAAACACAGCAGGCAATCATAGAATATGGCCTTAATTTTGAAGCCCCTTTTGCACAGCAACATGAAATTGAGAAACTCAAACTAAGTATAAAGAATCATGGCGCAACTTTTGCCAATAATGGGAAGAGTATACATTGTAATTGGCTCTCGAGTGCTTGCGTGCAATGTCGTACGGGAGAAGGGAGTTATACGACATTTTTGTCATTAAAATGCCACCGCGATTGTTATTTTTGTTTTAACCCAAACCAAGAAAATTATCAGGGTTATCAACAGGAAATGCGTGATGCGATTGGGGAAATTGATGCAATTGCCGAGCAAGGTTACCCTCTGACCCATATCGCACTAACAGGCGGGGAGCCTCTACTTTTTCGCCAAGAAAGTATCGAATTTTTCCAAGCCGTCCAACAGAAATTACCTCAGGCTCATAGCCGTTTATATACCGCTGGTGACCCATTAGACCGTAATACCGCATTAGCTTTAGCGAAGGCAGGCCTACAAGAAATCCGTTTTAGCATCAAAATTGATGATTCAAAAGAACGCATCACCAAAGTTTTGTACCGCATCGCGTTAGCTCGTGAAATTTTTCCAGCGGTTATGGTGGAAATGCCGGTGATCCCCGGTACAGAACAGCAAATGTATCAGCTATTAACTCAGCTTGATGACATTGGTATTGATGGTATCAATTTATTAGAGTTTTGTTTCCCACTAACAAATAGTGAAGCGTATCAAGCTCGAGGCTTCGAACTTAAAAATCCACCTTATGAGGTGTATTACAACTATTGGTATGCTGGTGGATTGGCGGTTGCACAGAGTGAATTAGCTTGCCTTCGAGTGCTTAATTTTGCACTCGAAAATAAATTATCGCTTGGGGTGCATTATTGCTCTTTAGAAAATAAACATACGGGGCAAGTGTACCAAAGTAATGCTTTTTTTGAACACAATGAAAAAATATTAGGAAAACATTACTTCTTCTCTTCTCAAGATTATTTTTTTAAAAGCGCCAAAGTTTTTGGTGATGATTGTGAAAAGGTGGCGGTTTTACTGAAACAAACAGGCGTTTCTTATTATCAAGATTTGTTACATGGGTTTTTGCAATTTAACCCTGAAGCAATTTACTTATTAACCTCGCTAGACAAACTACCTATTGCGTTGACCTCTCACATTGTTGAGCCCGATGAACAGGGCAATCCTTTAATTAAAGAAGTGCAAATTGAACTCACTACACCCGCTGAATTTTTACTGACTGACTTGTAGGGATACATTTATGACTAATGACGACCAAATTTTAGATTTTCTGTATGCGCGTCAATTTGCTTATGACGTATTGCGGCGTTTGTTTATGGAAGAACCAACGCCAGAGTTATTAAGTTATTTGAGAGATTCAGGATTGCTGTTATTTCCCTGTGATGAAGCATTACCCGCGATGAGAAATACCATAAATGACATGCATAAAGACTTAAACAATAGGCAGCTAAAAGCCAATACTGAGGGTTTTGAAAACTTGCATTGGGATTTTACTCGCTTATTTATTGGCCCAGAAGCCCCGCCAGCAGCGCCATGGGAGTCAACTTATGTTTCCCGTGACAAACTGTTATTTCAAGAAAGTACCTCAGCAGTGAAATCCTTTTATGAACAGTATGGCGTTCATTTACCGGAAGGGGATAGGGAAGCCGCTGACCATATTGGTTATGAGTTAGATTTTATGTGGCATTTAAGCCTGCGTATTACTGAACTTATTGATAGCGAAAATGAAACCGTTGATTGGGTTAACGTAAACGCGTTGTTGCTCGGGTCTGCCACATTTTTAAATACCCATCTATTGGCGTTTATTACGCCATTTTGCCGCTCAATGCATAACCATGCAGACACATTATTCTATCGTCAATTAAGTTCATTAGTTGAGCTTTTCTTACGCAATGATATTAAAAAAATCAATGAATTAGTCAATTTATAATAATAAACAAAATGAAGAGGTAAGAGCAATGTCAGAAAGACAGAAAATAGCCTTGAGTCGCCGTTCATTTATAGCTTGGACATCGGCGGCATCAGTGATGGCTACGTTACCGCTGAGTAAGCAATTATATGCGGCAACACCAGAGGAAGAAAAAGCGGTTGAGCAAGCAACTGATGCGGTCACTCAAGGGAAATGGAAGCCCGTGGCCTGCTGGCATAACTGTGGTGGCCGCTGTGTTAATAAAGCATTGGTGGTTGATGGCGTAGTTGTTAGGCAAAAAACCGATGATGTAGTTGCGGACTCACCTGATTTCCCACAACAACGAGGTTGTTTACGTGGCCGTTCACAACGTAAACAAGTCTTTGGCGCAGATCGCTTAAAATATCCAATGAAGCGTAAAGGCTGGGCTCCCGGTGGTGGAGATAAAAGCTTGCGAGGCCGAGACCAATGGGTGCGCATCAGTTGGGATGAAGCATTAGATATTGTGGCATCAGAATCGAAACGTATTAAAGAAAAATATGGGAATGAATCGATTTGGATCACTGGCGGTAATGGTGTTGATATCCAAAACGTTTATGCGAAAGCCGGGGGATTTGTTGGCGATTGGGGAACAACCTCATGGGGGGCATGGTTTGAAACACCGGCGCATTTAGGGTTACTTGAAGGGTTTTATACTTTTGGTACCAATGACCGCTTTGATATGCGTAACTCCCAGTTAATCGTGATGTGGGGAGCAAACCCAGCGTGGAGCAGCCCTGGTAGCCCAACCTATAATTACTATCAAGCGAAAAAAGCGGGAGCGCGCTTTATTAGTATTGACCCAAGTTATACGACCACGGCAGAGTTAATGGATGCAGACTGGTACCCTATCAACCCCGGTACTGACCATGCTTTAGCTCTGGGTATCATGTCTGCGTTATTAGAAATGGATAGCCCTGACAACCCATTGATTGATTGGGATTTCTTACGCCGTTGTACGGTTGGTTTTGATGAAAATAATATGCCAGCAGGCGCTGACCCAAAAGGTAACTTCAAAGATTATCTGTTAGGCACCTACACGGGAGAGCCTAAAACACCAGAGTGGGCCTCTAATATTTGTGGTCTGTCAGCTAGCGATATTCGCAAGTTAGCGCGTGAAATCGGCGGCACTAACCGAGTCGCATTGCTTACCGGTTGGGCGCCTGCTCGAATCCATAACGGTGAAGGATGGGTGCAAGCATTCTCAACATTAGGCTTTATGACTGGCCATATGGGAAGGCCTGGTCGCATGACTGGGGTCAGCTGCCACTTCGCAGCTGGAAATAATGGCACGCGGCTCGTAATGGCCGGAGCAAGTGGGTTACCTTCAATCCCAAACCCGGTTAGCTTGAAAATTAATCACAATGAGCTTAACCGTGCATTATTAGAGAAAAGATTCCGCCAACGTGGTGTAGGGGATGTCGATGCAAATATCCAAATGATAATTCACCCGTTTAATGCGACACTGCAAACACGAGCTAATATTTCGCAAAGTGTTGAAGCTTATCGTAAAGATGTGGAACTGATTGTAACTGCAGCATATGTTCCACATACTTGTGCTAAATATTCGGATATCGTCTTACCCGTGACGACAGAGTGGGAACGAGAAGGAACCATATTAAATCCAAGTAACCGCGAAGTTATTATAGCTGCGGTGAATGTAACTCCGCCACTTTATGAGGCGAGAAGTGACCAGTGGATTGCCAAAGAAATAGGTAAACGTCTGGGGATTGATGTCGATGAGGTTTTTCCTGTTTCGGAAAAACAACAATTTTTTAATAAACTCAATGGCGCAACGATTATTGGTGAAGATGGTAAGACCACAGAGCCATTAATCACCATTACCCAAGCGGATATTGATGAATGGCAAGTAACAGGTAAGCCACAGCAAGGCCGAATTACCCTCAACGAATTTCTTACTGTTGGGAAATACCAAGTCAAGCGTACTTCTGGTGATAACTATGGTTATATTGCCTATGAAGATTTTATTCGCGACCCTCAAGCCAATCCACGACCAACACCGAGTGGTAAGTTCGAAATTTACTGCCAAACATTAGTCGAAAAAGCCGATGAATGTGGTTGGACGAAATTACCTCCAATTCCTGAATATATCCCATCCGCGAGCGGTTATGAGGCAAGTTTTAGCGACTTCTCGAAGAAGGAAAAAGGGGATTATCCATTCCAAATCTATAACCCACACTACTTACGTCGCTCTCACAGCACGCTTGATAACGTGCCTTGGTTGCGTGAACAGTGGCCAAGTCCAATTTATATCAATGCGTCTGATGCTAAACGTTTAGGTATTAAACACGGTGAAACTGTGTTGATAACGAGCCCACAGGGAAAAATTGTGCGTCCCGCATTGGTGACACAAACGATGAAGCCGGGTGTGGTGGCATTACCACATGGAAGTTGGACAAATGTTGATGAAAAAACAGGGATAGATATGGCGGGAGCCGACAATACGCTAACTATTCAGGTCCCTACAGGGCTTGGGACGTCAGGGTGGAACACGATGCTATGTAATATTGAAAAATGGCATGGAGACCAGCTAGTTCCAGATGCTGCAATTCCACAGCGTATTATTTTTTAGGGGGCAATAAGAAATGGATAAACAAGTTGGATTTTATATTAATGTTGCCACTTGCATTGGTTGTAAAACCTGTGTTGTTGCGTGTAAAGACAAAAATGATCTTGAGGTCGGGCGCAACTTTCGTCGTGTGTATGATATTGAAGTAGGTGAATATCCACGACCTCGGACTTGGCATTTGTCTATTGCCTGTAACCATTGTGATGACCCGCAATGCGTCAGCCATTGCCCTACTACCGCAATGCACAAACGAGAGGAAGATGGCGTTGTATTAGTCGACCATGATAAATGTGTGGGGTGCCGCTATTGCACATGGGCTTGTCCATACGAGGCACCTCAGTTCGATGCCAGTATTGGAATGATGACTAAGTGCGACACTTGTCTTGATCTTCGTGAAAAGGGCGGGAATCCAATGTGTGTTGATTCTTGTCCTATGCGTGCGATTGAATTCGGTCTAATTAGTGAGTTACGTAAAAAATATGGCTCGAATGCAGATATTGCAGGGTTACCTAGCTCAAGTATTACTAAACCGAACCTGGTTGTCGGTACAAAAGGATAAGGAGAATTATCATGCATGAATTTCCATTGGTGGTTTTCACCTTATTTATGCAAGCTTCTGTAGGGTGCTTGTTAGTTTCATTGGTGTGCTATTTTCGTGTACTTGAAGGCGGAAATAACCGACAAAGCGTCCAGTTTATTAAACTGCCTATTTTAGCAAGTTTTATTCTGGGCTGTGTTGGGTTGTTAGGCTCACTATTTCATATGGGTAACCCGCTACACATGTTTTACACCATGCTGCATGTGTCGACCTCATGGATGAGCCGTGAAGTGTGGGCGACGGCAATCTATATGGCGCTCTTGTTTTTCAGTATCGCACTGCTATTGCTTAAACAAAATGCGAATGCGTTGCTACTGCTGCTGAGTGCGTTAGCCGGTATTATCTATATGTACGCAATGTCAGCATTATACACTAATACCTTGTTTAACTTATGGAATGGGTTATTTACCTACGCCAGTTTCTTTGGTGCGGTATTATTGCTTGGTGGTGTGGTAGCGGCATTGTTACTGGTAGGTTCTTTACGTCGCCATGGCAAAGAAGAGCAATTAAAACGTGTGGTCAAAATTGCGCTAGGTATGGGTGTTATAGGAATTTTACTCATGTTTCTGGGCGCATTATCTCTACTAGGGAATATGGGAGAGCCGATTTATATGGGAATGACGCCACGTGAACTCCCTGATGGTTTAGTGAACTTAAGTATTGTTAGAATCATACTTATTGCATTAGGGGTATTGTTTGTTGGTCGTTTACTGTGTCAAAAAAATGGGCACAATGTGAATGCAACATTCGTGATGTCACTGGCAACACTCTGTATTTTTATTGGCGAGGGAGTTGGTCGGGTAGTGTTTTTCTCACTAGGCGGTTAGTTCTTATTAGAAGTAAAATATTATCTGTTTTGCTTTTAACCATATGATGTCGTTAAGTAATATGCTCCGAGGGGAAATTTTCCCTCGGATTTTTTAGTTTTCTTCAGTTCTTTTCATTCTAAATCAAAAACAATAACCCTTTATATAATAAGGAATTAAGCTAGAGTAATTTCAAAATAAATAGTAAATTAAGTTGATTATCTGTAAGATTCTAATTATCATTATTGCTCTTAATCTCCTTTGTTACGTATTCCTTATGAATTTAAAAACTAGCAAACTACTCATACCATTAGCAATTTCAGCTACATTAGCGCCTTATTATGTTTTCGCTGTTGATAATTCAAGAAATGATCAAATTACAGTTACAGGTAATTGGCTTGAAAATACTGAAGATGGTGAGGTGGTATTTAATCACCCAGGTGCTCGAACAGTAAGATCTCAACAGCAAATTAAAGAATCGGGCAGTGAAACCATCGGGGATGCTTTAAAAGGGATCCCAGGTGTGCAGGTACGCGAAAGTAATGGGACAGGGGGGAGCGATGTTTCCTTAAATGTAGGGGTACGAGGGTTAACCTCACGTCTTTCACCGCGCTCAACGATTTTACTCGATGGTATGCCATTAGCCGCTGCGCCTTATGGTCAACCTCAATTGTCGATGTCACCATTATCACTAGGTAGTATTGAATCTATTGATGTGATCCGTGGAGGGGCTTCTGTGCGTTATGGGCCACAAAATGTGGGTGGTGTAATTAACTTTGTGACTAAGCCTATTCCAAAAGACTTTTCTGGGGGTGTTTCGTTACAAACTCAAGGAGCTAAAACGGGTGGGTTAAAGACATTGGTGGATGCGTCCGTAGGGGGCTCAAAAGCGGATGATTCAGCGGGAGCGCTATTGCTGTACTCAGGGTTACACGGGCAAGGCTACCGTAAAAGCAACGATAATACTGATATTGATGACCTGATTTTAAAAACCCGTTATGCCATAACAGATAACGACGAACTACTGGCTAATTTTCATTACTATCATGCGATGTCAGGTATGCCTGGAGGGTTGACTCAAGCGCAATATAATGCGGACCCTTTCCAATCAACACGGCCTTATGACCGTTTTGAAGGCAATCGACAAGATATGTCATTGAAATACAAACATGAAGAAGATGACAAGCAATTTGAGTTAATGACATGGTTTAGTAAAAGTTATCGGGGTAGTTACATAGAAAGTGAGCATAAAGATAAAGCGAATGAAAGGCGTTTAGTTTCTTACCCTCGCCACTATACCGCTTATGCCATTGAACCGAGTTATTCGCAATTATTCCGTTTTAATGATATTTCACACGAAGTGACAGTGGGGTATCGCTATTTAAATGAGACCGCAGACGAAAAAGCTTACCGTTCAAATTGGTACCAAACGGGTACTCAAAGTTCGCGGCCGAGTACCAATGATTATTATCAACACACATCGGGTGGAACAGAAGCCCATGCGATTTATCTTGATGACACTATTGATGTTGGCAACTGGACAGTGATCCCCGGGATCCGCTATGAGAACATTAATATTCATTTAAATGATAGTTTTAAAAACCAAAATAGAAGTAAGCGCTATAGCGAACCACTTCCTGCGCTGGCCGTGATCTATCATATTGATGATGAATGGAAGCTATTTGCCAATGCGAGTACGTCATTCGGCAGTTTACAGTACTTTCAATTGAATACTAAAGGGGTTGGGAATTCCCCTGCGAATGGGTTAAGTGCAGAAAAAGCCCATAACTACGAAGTGGGGACTAAATACGATAATACCGCGCTATCCCTTGAGGCGACCTTATTCTATATCGATTTTGATGACCAACTGCTTTATGTTGAAAATACAACGGGTTGGACAAATTTGGGCGCCACAACTCACCAAGGTGTGGAATTGGCGGCAAGGTATAACCTGTCTGACCTGAGCGATAAATTGGATGGTATCAGTGTATACAGCACCTATACCTACACGAAAGCGGTTAGTAAAAAAGGTGACTTTGCCCATAAAGATTTACCGTTTTATTCACGACAGGTCTTTACCGCAGGTGGCCGTTATGAAACGGGAAATTGGGTATGGAACTTAAATACCTATGCGCAATCTACCCAAGAATCGCCAGGAACATCAAGCCATTATGTAACAAAACCCAGTGCGGATGGTCGATACGGAACAATCCCCGGTTATATGGTATGGGATGCACGAGGTGAGTACCATTTTGGTAAAAGTTTATCTGATTTAACGTTATCTGCTGGTATTAAAAATCTTTTTGATCAAACCTATTTTACACGTTCTACGGATAATAATTATGGTATCTATGTGGGGCAGCCAAGAACTTACTATGTTCAAGCATCCGTAAAATTTTAATAAATACAAGGCAAAACAATGATAATGAGAAAAATTATCAATATATTCGTGCTGATTCTTGGCGTAGTTAGCCTACTATTTTCGACTAGTAGCTTATCCGCACCTATCACGGTGACGGATATAGCGGGTAGGGACGTAACCGTGAATGCGCCGGTATCTCGAGTGATGCTGGCAGATAGCCGCGTTTTGGTTGCGCTGAATATATTACATCCACAAAATCCACTAAAAGGGATTATTGCTTGGGATGATGCGTTAATAAAAAAAGCGCCTGACCTGAGTGTGGCTTATAGTAAAAAATTCCCAGAATTAAGCAAGATCTCTGTTTTCCCAAACCCGTATACAACGGACTTTAGCGTTGAGAAAGCGTTGGTTGCACAGCCAGATTTGCTCATTTTTGATATTGGCTTAAAGAGTAAGCTCACAGAAAGTGGCACTCTATCATTATTGGAAAAAAGTGGCTTACCTGTGATTTTTATCGATTTTAGACAATATCCACTGAAAAACACCCTGCCGAGTATGACGTTATTGGGCCAAGTATTTGGTGAGGAACAACAAGCGCAAGCATTTAATCAGTTTTACCAGCAAAAGTTAGACTTAATCCGTTCAAGAGTGGCTAAACTTAGTCAAGAGCAACGTCCAAGCGTATTTATTGAACGAGCCGCTGGTATCCAAGGTGAAGATTATTGCTGTAAAACGTTTGGTAATGGCAATTTTGGTGAATTTGTTGAAGCAGCTGGTGGAAATAACCTAGGTTCCCAATGGTTCAGTATTGGAATGGGGGGAGAAATCAGTGAAGAACAACTGATTCACAGCAACCCGGACTACTATTTAATGACGGCAGCAGATTGGGATAACACTCGTAAAGGTAGTGCTTCTGTGCCATTAGGATATACCGGAAATAAACAAACTTCTTTGGCTAGGCTGAATAAGCTAATGGATCGCCCTAAATTTCGTTCATTATCTGCCTTCAAAAACAAACAAGTATTGGCACTCTATCAGCAATATTATGATACGCCATTTAATATTATTGCGGTGGAAGCAATTGCAAAATTCATCCACCCTGAGCTGTTTGCAGACCTTGATCCGCAAGCAGATAGCGATTACTTACATAAAACGTTCACTGCCTTAGAAGGTGATGGTGTGTTTTGGGTTCAAGCGGAATAATTATCTTCTCATGTAGCCCGCTTTAGCGCTGTTGGCAGCTAAAGTGGGCAAATAGTTTATTAGCTAATAATAGTTTAAGCCTCGTTGATCACCGGCAAAATAATTTTTGACGGGTGCTCACTAGAAAAATGTAGGCTATTACAGGCTATTTTCCACGTTCTGTCACCTGCGATAGTTTTACCTGTATTTGTATTGAAGTCATACTTAGGGAAGTTGCTACTAGAAATATCTAATCGGATACGGTGCCCTTTTGCGAAACGATTTGCACAGGCAAAGGGCTTAATTTTCACTTCGACAATTTCATTGGGTGTTAATAATTCCTTTTTCTCATATCCATGCCGAAAACGGCAGCGAATAATGCCATCTGTAATATTCATGGCATAACCTTGTGGGTAATCGGCACTAGGTGGGTAAACATCAATAAGCTTTGCAGTAAAATCCGTATCTAAAGCATCACTACTGATCCAAAGCGACACCTCTATTTCACCAGCTAAACAGACATCTGTTTGTAATTCTTCGGTTTCGAAAACTAAGACATCACAACGGGCAGAAAGAGGTAGGTTATTTTGTTTACTACCAAAAAATTGCGGTAATTCACGTTGGTTAAAAGCTCCTCCCCAAAATATCGGTTGGCCTGAAGTTAAGGCGCCGCCAATGGTAGGGACTGGGTGCTTAGGGTCATAACAATAGGATATTGAGGCTGTTTTAGTGTAGGGGTGAAGAGATAATTTGTTATCTGGCCACAAATAATATGCAGTTTTTTCAGTATTTGCTAAAGGCCATTGATGGCAGTTAAGCCATTTTCCACCATGCTCTATACGCCCTTGTCGGTTACGTTTACCGCTTCCACCACCCATCATAAATATCGTTACATCTTCATGATTGTTTTTGGAATTTTCATTTTTTAAGTGGGCTTCAAACCAGTTCAACCGGCAAGAAAGCCAACTTTCACTGACATTGTTATCAAATGCGGCGATATCACCGAACTCTGCGTCACCGCTATGCGTGATATTGCGGTCACCATGGAGCCAAGGGCCCATGATTAATTTTTGAGGTGATTGTTTTTTAGTAACAAATGCATGATAGTTATCTAATGTTGAACTGACATAGGCATCATACCAACTGGACATGAATAATACTGGGATATCAGGTATTTGATCATAATAGCCTTCAGCATAGATGCCGATTTTCTGCCAATAATCGGAAAAACACTCTTCTTCCCATTGTTCAAATAAATACGATTCATATTCAGGGACGTGTTTAAGCAATGTTTGTCCTTGATACCATGGCATTGTTGTGAACCACTCATGGATATTTTCTTGTTCGAGTGCAGCTAAAATATCAGGAGATTGCTGGGCGAGTGGGCTTAGTTTAGCTTGTTTAAATGCCCAAGTTGCTTGTTTGAGTTCAAAAGCGCCTCCTTGACGGATCCCACATTGATAGGCGTTGGCAAATCCACCGGAATCCAGCACCATCGTGTGTAAGCCTGGTGGGTTTAGACACGCCATTGCTAATTGTGTATGAGCGGCATAAGAGAGGCCCATTGAACCTATTTTGCCATTACACCAGGGTTTTTCCATAATCCATTGTAATGTATCAAAACCATCCTCGGCTTCATTAATATATTTTGTGAACTTTCCTTCGGACTCATAGCGTCCACGGCAATCCTGATACACAACAATAAAACCATACTCATTGAAGTATTTCGCCATTTCTTGGCGTGTTATTTGCTGGCCTGATACCGTTTTTTCCGAACGAGAAGGTGCGCTTTTATCATAGGGGGTTCGCTCTATAATAACGGGAAAAGACGTAGCTGATTGAGTTTGTGGAAAGTAAACATCGGTAGATAGCATTATTCCATCACGCATTTTTATCCGGTAATTCTTCATATCCATTTTATTAATACTCTATGGTCACGGCGATAGTCAGTAAGCCGATACTGATTGCCATAAAAATTAAAAATAGCGGTAAAATATACTTCGCCCAAGTAGTCCAACTTACGCCTGCCGTAGCTAAGAAGATTAATAACCCACTGGATGTTGGTGTGATCATGTTAGTCAGCCCATTACCCATTAAAAATGCAAAAACGGTTGTTTGAGGAGAAACACCAGAAATTTCACCAACGGGGCCTAAAATTGGCATTGTGACAGCGGCTTGCCCAGACGTTGATGGAATGGCAATGTCTAATAATAGTTGAGAAATAAACATGCTATATGATGAAACATAAGGACCGTGATTACCGACTAGTCCAACTAATTGATGAATAATGGTATCGAGAATTTTACCTTGAGAAAGAATAATTTCGACCGCAGTCGCTAACCCAATTAACACTCCTGCGATAAGGACTTTTTTCATTCCACTGACAAATGCGTTAGCAGCAGCACTTGCGGTTAAACCACTAAAAAAAGTTAAAATGACACTTAAGAATAAATAGTAAGCAGATAAATCATTATTTTTCCAATGCCAGCGATTAGATGCATAGACTAAAAATGCAACACCGATAGCTAAGACAATTAACATAAGTTTATGACGATGGGTTAATTGTGTGGTTTGATTATGTTCTTCAACCACATAGCTTGTGAGTGTCGTTTTACGAATACTATAGAAAATAAATAAAATACCGAGTGTAATAAAAATAAGGTACGCTGCAATCCGCATACTTAAACCACTAAAAACCGGTAGACCAACAAGCGGTTGTGCGATAGAAAGTGCATATGGATTGGTGATGGAGGCGAGGTATCCTACCTTAACCGCAATCGCTACAATGGCAAGCCCAATAAGTTCATTCAACCCAACGCGTTTCACTAAGGCAATAACCATGGGAATAACCAAAAGATACTCTTTGGCTAACCCCATAAAGGTACTTCCCATGGAAAATACAATCATTAAGAAAGGGATCAACAAATAGATATTGCCTCGGGTGACGTGAAGCAACCGTTCTAACCCTGATTCTATTGCCCCTGTTTTATTGAGAATTCCAAACATTCCTCCGATGAATAGAACCATATAAATAAGCGGTGATTGTTTAACAATTCCTTCGGGGATCGCTTTAAACAGTTGAGGTAAACTGACGGGAGCGGCAGTACCTTCTGCTGATTTTTCAGTACCTAATAATTGCTCTAACGTAATGTCTTTAGTGATAGTTTGGTAAGAGTCCGGAATGACTTTTTTACCATCGCGCTCATATTGGCCTGAATTAACAAAATAAGTCATTAAAAAGGCAATGATAACAATAGTTAACATTACTAAAACTGGATTCATTTGCCAGCCTGGTGGTGACGATGGAGTTTGTATAGTGTTGTTTGTTGGTTGCATGGTGTTGTCTCTTTTATTGTATTAATTATGAGTCGTAACCGAGCTGCCTTGATATGCGTAAAGCAGACAGAAGCAGTTGTTCAGTCATATCTTGTTCTTTTTCATCAGAAAAACGGCTTAGTGGTAAGCTAATGCTCAGTGAAGCAATGCATTCCCCGTGTTGTGAAAAGATAGGTGCGGCAATAGCACCGATACCTGCGGTTAATTCGCCTCGGGTAATGGCAAAACCTTGTGAGCGTATGGTGGCAATTGATTTTTCAATTGAGGGATTCTTTTCAATAAAATGTGCTTGAACATCTTTAGGGGAGTAAGCCAATAGTACTCTACCTGACGCTCCAGATCCTAACGGCCGGCGATTGCCAGCTTCACTGCGTACTTGAAGTGATTGCCCTGATGGCTTATGAAGAACTTGTAAAATTTCACCGTTGTCACGTATACGCATTTGAATGTTTTCATCAAAACGTTGACGGAGTTGCTCTGCTTCAACTTCTGCGACTTGGATATAGTTTATTTGCTGGCGAGCGCAATTCCCCAAGCTTAATAATTGATGGCCTAAATGATAGGTCACTGGGTTTTCATTTTTTTGCACGAAATGACGGTTTTCTAACGTGCATAATAAACGGTATACCTTGGATTTATTCATGCCAGATAAGCGTGCAAGTTCACTTAATCCAAGATTGTTTTTTTCACCTAATAGCATCAATAACAATAAAGCATCATCAACGGCAGTGACAATATTCTCTTTCATCTTAACCTCGGTTGGTTTATACAGTAAACCATTGGTTTATTTGATAAAATTAGCATGGAGAATAATAAAAAATGATTCAAGAGAGTTGTTAATAAATTGTGATGTGAGTTAGGGTTTTAAAAAGGTTTATGTCAGTGAAAAAAAGAAAAATGAAATATTTATAAGATAAAACAATTGGTTATATAAAACGTAAAATGAGAGAGTTTTGCTGACAACGTGAATAGAAATTATTGTAAATGGGAAGCTAATCGTCATTTATGGCGGTTATTTGGTTCACCTAGTGAAATTGGCTCGTACATCAGTAATAAATAAAAGAACCTCCAGTGAAAAAATGTGTCATTTTTATTGAATTTTTAAGGAGAAAATACGGGAATGGCAGAGATTATCAAAAAGCATCGAAGATATTTCTTAAATAATGAGCCTTATGGCAAAATGAAATTCACTTTTCTTAATGGATAATAGAGATGAAACTAGCGCTGGTTGGTTCTGGAAAAATAATCATGTCGGCTCTTGATGCTTTAATACAGGTGCAAGGGATAGAGCTAGTCGCACTGTGTGTTCGGGCGGAAAGTATTGAAAAGGGACAGGTTATTTGCCAACAATTCGGTATAGCAAAGTTGTATACTGATTATCAAAAGTTGTTACAAGACCCTGATGTTGAGGTGATATACATAGGTTTGCCAAATCATTTACATTATCAGTATACCTTTGATGCATTGATGGCTGACAAACATGTGGTATGCGAAAAACCGTTTACACCAAATTGGCAACAGTTACAGGCGTTAATTTCCATTTCACAGACTAGGGGGCTTTTTTTGTTTGAAGCCATTACGTCTATTCATACCCCTGAATTTCACTTTATCAAGCAACACATTGATAAAATAGGTGAAATCAAAGTGATTCACGGTAATTATTCCCAATATTCAAGTCGATACAATGACTATTTGCAAGGCCGTATTCATGCTGCTTTTGACCCACAGCAAGCAGGCGGTGCGCTCTATGATATTAATTTATATAACATTTATTTGTTATCAGCCTTGATGGGAGCACCCGATAGTAGCCACTATATTTGTAATAAAGGATTTAATGGAATTGATACATCAGGGGTACTAACGGCCCATTTTGAGCGTTTAGTTGCATCTTGTGTGGGAGCGAAAGATTCGGCGAGCCCCGGTTACTTTATTATTCAAGGCACCAAAGGGCATATTCGTATCACTGGAGCCCCAAGCCTTTGCCAGTCAGTCGAGGTTTGTATTGATGGGGAAATATCCAACGTATCTCGGGATGCAACAATCAATCATATGGTCTATGAGTTTGCATTCTTTCGTGAGCAAATTGCTAGTAAAAACCATGCTAAATGCGATGAATTGCTTGAATTAGCATTAATTGTCTCAAAAATATTGCACCAATCACGAAACGATGTAGGGCTGGTATTTACATCATAAAGACATTGGCAGCGCAATGGCTGCCATAATTTGTCAATTTAAAATGAATATAAAGATGCTACTGATTTACCAAGTTTTTCTGCAAGCTCAGATGCGGCATATCTATCCATAACTACCTCAATATAGGCCGCATGGTTCGATAGTTCGGCCTGCTTAATCGCATTGTCTAATTCATTGCAGTTGGTTACACGCTGACAATACCAATCATTACAACCTAATGCGGCGGGGAGCTGTGCATAATTCCATTGGGGTAAGTCGTTGTAATAGGCTTCAGGATTTTTACACAGAAGTCGTTCAATTAAATAGCCATCATTATTTAGGACGAAAATAATCGGTTTTAAACCAAAGCGGGCAAACTGGCTAATCTCTTGGGCCGTGAGTTGGTGAGAACCTTCCCCAGTCACTAAAATAACTCGCTTCTGTGGCTCTGCAATTGCTGCACCAAAGGCTGCGGGAGTGGCCCAGCCGATAGATCCCCATAATGTTTGGTTGTGAAATTGTGCATTTTCAGGTAATAAAGCAAAACCTAACCCCATAGATGCTGTTCCCGTTTCTGCAATAATAATGTCGTCCTTACGGAACATTTTTTCTAGGCGAGGGTACAAATATGAGGCGGTAATTTGGCCATTTTCACCTTGCTGCGGTGATCCTAATCCTTGAGCTTTGAGCCCGGCATGGTTAAGTGAGGGCGCAAGTTCTTTTAATTTATCTAACACATCTTTCATCAATACATTCGGGTAGATAGCGGAACCCACTTTCACATGGTCAGAAAGAATGTTAATACAGCTTTCAGGGGCAATCGTTGCGGTAAAGCTGCCGGTGTTGAAGTCCGTTAATACTGCACCGATCCCCATAACACAGTCACAGCTCTCGACGAATTCTCGCACATCAGGGTTCATTAGTTTTCCATTATAAATCCCCATATATTGAGAGTTAGATTCGCTTAATACCCCTTTATCCATAAACATGGTGGCATAAGGTAGGCCAGTTTTCTGAATAATAGCCTCAACATCAGTCGTTAAGCCGAAACGAGCCGTTAAAATCCCAGGAATAATACAGGCTTTTGTACTCGATGTGAGTTTTTCAACAATAGCGGTAACCGCAGCTGATAATGACTTGCTATGACTTTTATTTATAGTGATAGTTTCAGGTGTTTCATCTGCTTTAATTGGCATAACAGCATAGTCAGAAGGGAAACCTAAATAAACGGGTCGAGATTCTTGTAAAGCGGTTGTAATTAAACGTTCTGTTTCGGCAATACAATTTTCAGGCGTTAAAATAGCGTGAGCACAGCTTAAATGTTGGCTCATTTGATAAAACACATCGAAATCACCATTTCCTAGGGTATGGTGAACTAAACGGTGTTTTTTTTGAACTCCGCTTGCTGGCATACCAACAAGATGAAAAACGGGAAGATGTTCGGCATAAGCGCCAGCAATACCATTTAAGGCACTGAGTTCGCCGACACCAAAAGTGGTTGATAACGCTGCGGCACCTTTCACACGGGCATAACCATCCGCAGCATATGAGGCATTGAGTTCATTGCAGTTGCCAATCCAGCGCATATTTTCACTTTCACATACTGCATCTTCAATAGGGAATGCGTAGTCACCAGCAACACCAAAAATATCGTGAATACCGATTTGGTAAAGTCTATCTAATACGTATTCGATAACCGTCTTATTCATCATGCTGATCTCCATTAATCGTCTAGCTTATAGTTCTAAGTTGAATTATTTTTATCGTTTATTATGCTTTAAAGGAAATCACTTAAACTCATTCTATCTATAACTAAAAATTATAGGGGGCGAAATGGACATTCGTTCATTACGTTATTTTGTTGAAGTTGTGCAGCTCAATGGTTTTAGCCGCGCGGCAGAAAGTTTATTTGTAACGCAACCAGCGGTTAGCCGTAGTATTAAAAAATTAGAAGATGAACTTGGTTATACTTTGCTGATTAGGGAAGTCGATGGCGTTAAATTAACGGAGGAAGGGGATATTTTATTGGCTCATGCTAGACAAATTCTTTCACAATTTGGCAGTATGAAAAAAGCGTTACTGGAAAGGTCAGGCCCTATATCTGGAGTACTACCCGTGGGGCTACCACCCGTGATAGCATCGACCTATTTTGCTGATATTATTATGGCTTTTAGCCGACGTTATCCACAGGTGGAACTGAAAATTCTTGAGTTGGGTACACGCAAAATGCGAGAGGCAATGCTAAATGGTGAAGTTGAAACTGCCGCCGTGATGTTACCTTTTGCTGATGACCGCTTTGAAGTACACCCTTTTTCAACCGACCGATTAATGCTATTGGTTAGCAACCAACATCCACTTGCAATACGTGAATTTGTTAAATTTAGTGAAATAGCCGATGAGCCTTTTATTTTCTTTTCTGATGATTTTCTAATTAATGAACTTGTTGTTAGTGCTTGCGGTGTTTATGGTAAAAAACCCACTATTTCTGGGCGTAGTAGTCATTTAGATTTGGTGACAGCCATGGTAAGAGCTGGGGTAGGGATAACGCTACTTCCGGACAGTATGTGGCAGAACACCAGTTCAGTGGGGGTATCTGTTATTCCAGTTATTGAGCCAATATTGGCTTACGACATTGCTTTAGCGACAGTAAAAAACCACCATCAAAGCCGTCGTGCACAAGCATGGCATGATTTGGCTTTGGATATGTTAAGAATAAGGAAAGTGTGAGCGAGGCTAACATAAAATTTGATACCCAATCGAGTATTTTCTTATGCAGCCTTCACGTTTTGTCAGCCACTACGGATAAAATAGAATAAGCCCAAATACAGCAAAGATGGCAAGGTGTATCCAGCCTTGAATGGGAGATGTTTTCTGACCATTAAATGAAAGCATAGTCAGTAACATGGTGATTGCGAATAAAACAATTTCCGCGTTAGAAATCCCCATAATGACTTGTTTACCGGTAATAATGCCGATAATTAATACTGCTGGCACAGTTAAACCTACCGTTGAGACAAATGCGCCTTGGCAAAGGTTTATCGCTCGTTGCATTTCATTATTCATTGCCGCTTTTACTGCTGTGATTGATTCAGGTGTAAATACGATAATGGCGATCAGGACACCACCGACTGCTGCTGGTGCTCCTAAGGCTTCAATTCCGTAATCAGTCACGATGGCTAAATAATGCGCAAGTAACACAATAGGGAGTATCAGCCCAATTAACACACAAGAACGAATAATAATCGTTTTTTTGTTTGACTCAGCGTGGTTATCTTTCTTTTCGACATTATTGTCTGCCAAAGCATCGCTAGCTGAAATGTATTGTTCTGGGACATTCATCAGCCCTTTAGGCGGCTGGATAAAAAATCGTCGGTGACCTCGCATCTGCATCCACAAGAAAGCACCATAGATAAGTATAGTAATACCTGAAATACCAATGGCTTGCGTATGGGAATACTCCCCTTGGCTAGAGGTATAATTTGGTAGGATTAACGCTAAACCAGTCAGTAATACGATCATTGAAAGATAACTGTTGGTTCCTTGCGTATTATATTCTTGTTCACCATTTCTAGCTGAACCTGCGAGTAAGCAGATACCTACGACGAGGTTCATGATAATCATCATCACGGCGAATATGGAATCACGCCCAATAGTTGGAAAATCACCGGGACCTAGTAGAACCGAGGCAATAAGAATGACTTCAATTAAGACAATAGATAAAGTCAGGATCAGCGTTCCGTATGGCTCACCCAATTGTTCAGCAAGATGGTCAGCCTCTTTAACGACACCAAAGGAAGCGGTGAGAATTGTAATGAACAGCAGTAAAAAAATCCAAGTTGCACTAAATGCAGAAAGACTGTCATTAAGTAATGTTTCGCCACTTAAAATAAAGAAAATGACGACTAACCAAGAGCCGATTAACCGGCTCCAAGTTGTTAACGGGATGAGTGGACTATTGAAACAGAAGCGCCCCATATTGTTTTCCTTTAGAAGAAAGGGCCGTCCCTGTTGCTGATACGCACTTGAGGTCGTCCTCAAGCCGAAAGAATATTAATCGGTCATTACTATAGCATTCATCTATTATCTTGCAACTCCTGCATGGAAATAAGCTTTATAGTCGCGCTGATAACATCGAAGGGGATTGTGACTCGCTTAAACACGATAAAATAAGATATTTCTATATGACAGATTACTTATTAGCTAGCTATAAACATTCATTTATTAATAAAGATTGGATTAGGTTTAATTATTGACTTTGCTTAAAATTTTTCTTGAATAAACAATGTTTATTAAGAGCCAATAATAATTACATAAGAAATTATTTTTGATTTTAATCACATATGTGGAATATTGTTCATACATTAATGAATTAAAAGCGCTATTGTTAAAAAAATGAAAATAGATTGTTTGTTTTATTTGACGGGGTGACAAATGAGCGCAGTAAAATATGATTATATTATTGTAGGTGCGGGTTCTGCCGGTTGTGTTCTTGCTGCTCGGTTGATCCAAGAGACGCAATCCAAAGTATTACTTATTGAAGCGGGTGGTAGCGATAACCACTTGTTTATTCGTATGCCAGCTGGCGTGGCGAAAATTATTGCCCAAAAAAGTTGGCCTTATGAAACTGAGCCAGAGCCTCACGCGAATAACCGTAAAATGCAAATTGCCCAAGGGAAAGTGTTGGGGGGAAGTAGTTCTGTCAATGGAATGATTTATATCCGAGGCCAGAAACAAGATTATGATAATTGGGCTCTAAATTACGGCTGTGAAGGCTGGGGATACTCGGATGTATTGCCATGGTTTAAAAAGGCAGAGAGTAATGAAAGCCTGACAGGAGAATACCATGGAACAGAAGGCCCACTTCCTGTCAGTGAAAATAGATACCGGCACCCATTATCAATGGCATTTATTCGTGCAGCGCAAGAGCATGGTCTTCCTTATGTCAATGACCTTAATGGGGAAAGCCAGCAAGGAACAAGCTTTTACCAGACGACAACGCATAATGGAGAAAGAGCCAGTACATCAAGAACCTATTTAAAATCAGTGGAAAAGAGTGATAAGTTGACATTAAAGCTTGGCACTCAAGTGAACCGTATCATCATTCGCGATGGCCGCGCGATTGGTGTTGCCTATCAAGGGAAAAATGGTCATGAAGTTGAGACATTTGCCAGTTGCGAAGTATTGGTCTGTTCGGGTGCGATGGGCTCTGCAAAATTATTGATGCTATCAGGTATCGGGCCAGAGGAGCACTTGTCTTCGTTGGGGATCCATACTCATGCGAATCTACCTGTTGGTAAAAATTTTCATGACCACCTACATATGTCAATTAACGTCACGACTAAGCAGCCAATAAGTTTATTCGGCGCAGACCAAGGTTTAAATGCGATTAAACACGGGGTCGAGTGGATGGTATTTCGCAGTGGACTGCTCACCTCTAACGTTTTAGAAGGCGCTGCATTTAAAGACAGCTGCAACCAAGGCCGTCCTGATGTACAAATTCACTTTTTACCTATTTTAGATAGCTGGGATGATGTTCCTGGTGAGCCTCTGCCCGCAGCCCACGGCTTTTCATTAAAGGTCGGGTACTTACAACCTAAGTCCCGTGGTGAAGTTTTATTGCGCAGCACAGACCCACAAGCCCCACTAAAAATTCACGCTAATTATCTTGCCTCACCCGAAGATATGGAAGGTTGCAAACGTGCGGTTAAGTTTGGCTTAGATGTATTGGACTCCCCTTCATTACAAGTGCTAAGCAAAGAGGTTCTAATGCCACCTGCTTCTGTACGTCATGATGACGCTCAACTTGAAGAGTTTGTCCGAAATTTTTGTAAAACGGTTTACCATCCTGTGGGAACTTGTCGTATGGGAACGGATACCACAACATCAGTGACTGATTTGCGGTTACGTGTACATGGTATTGAAAACTTACGTGTCGTGGACTGTTCTGTGATGCCTGAAATTCCAAGTGGCAATACCAACGCACCAACGATAATGATTGCAGAACGCGCCGCAGCGATGATTATAGAAGATAGGAACGCAAATTAACCTTGTGATAGGCTGATATAGAAAAAATAGCATAAAACCAAGGTAACACCTGAGCTTTATGCTGTTTCAATAAACTTAAGGTACGTTATAGACCAATTGTGGTACTACACATTAAACCTAAATTTATGTTGTATAATTTTGATTTATAATGATTTAATTTTAAGTTATTTATTTTGTACTCAGCGGTGTACTCATTTAGAACAAGGTGTCTGCTAAAATAGTAATTATAAGATTATCAAAGTAAAATTACATCAGTATAAAACACTAATCTATTGCATAGAGTATAACATAATCTGACAGGCAGCTTGGTGCCAATAGCGGAAATTGATGATCAAGTTTAAGTTACTTATCGGTGTAAATGAAAATTATCTTGCTGCCGGTGAACGTGATCATTTCATAGAAACCCCGTTGGATTCAGGTTAGAGTAATATTCTACTTATACCTACATTGTTTTTTCGGGGAGGGGTACCCTGCAGCAGAAAATTAACAAATATAGCTAATTCAATCGGTGACAGGATAATGTCCCTCCCTCTGTATTTTCTAACAATTAATAAACTTACAATCGGTTTTTATGTTCAGCAAGTCTAAAAAATCTTCCTCTGATATTTTTTGTCTCAATCCAATTTTAAAAGTAGAATTGCTATCATAAAACAAGTCGTAGTGATGCAAGGGATGTATGTCTTTTTTACCATGTTTTTCATAGTTAACCTTATCATAGTCATACCTTAAATATCCATCTTCCATCATGAGTAACTCTTTCAAAAAATTCCAATAATTTTCATTATAACTATCCTCTTGATATGAGTATATTTTCTCAATAAATTCCAAGCTACAGCCACTATGAAAACTCGGCTCATTTATTAATGATATAACCTCAGATATAATTCGACTATCAACTTCCATCTTGTTTCTAAATTTGAATGAGTAGCCTTCATTTTTCTTAATGTTAAATGGGAACATAATTGAGAAATATTTATCAGATTTCACATAAAATATTCTACTCATTTTATCAATTCTAACTATAATCTTACCCTTAGCGTTGCTTTCTTTAATTGTCGGATTGATAAGCATATACTTAATACTATTCATCAATAGTTCTATTATCTGGATTTTATTTTTAATCGGATTAAAAAATCTATCCATATAAGATTCATCTATATCAAATGTGTACTCAATCATCTGCAGTAGTACTTTTTGTTATCGTTAATAAATTCAACAATCCCATCCTCATCAAAATCTTCTTTATAACTTTCAGGTAAAGATTGGATGAACTTCTTCCAATATTTCTTTTCAATTCCTTCTCTTGTTAAAATATCATTAATAAAATCATAGAAGGAGACGTTAGATTGACTTTTAACTTTAATAATACGCTTCTGTATTCTTTCTTTTTCTTTTTTACTTGGCTCTTTTGTTTTAATTACATCTTGTTTATTAATTATATCTAAACCATCAAGTTGGCATTGGATTTTTTCATAGTTTTCAACCAACAAGTAAGACTGAAGAAATGAACGGGTTAACATTGTATAAAGACTATTCCTATATGTATAATTATCTTTAATTTCCTTTGTTACACAAATAACAAAAGGGAATTCCAATCCTTTGACATTATTAACGTTTGAAATAAACAATTGATTTGGTATTTTTTTCTTAGTCTCTACTGCTTTATTAACATCCCATTTAAGCTCAGTTTTAACTTTAAACTCTAAACGATTCATATAATCATAGATGTAATTATCTTTATCTAACATGATTATAGCAATATCATTTGATTCTACTGTTGGATTATCTTGTTTAATACACTTTAAAATATCAATAACTTGTGACTCATTTACATGTTTCATGATATTCATGTTCGATATTTTTGTTTCTTCTAAATCCTCAAACCTCCGAATAGAATCACGAGAGAGTGTCACTTCGTTGTTTTTTTTATTGATAGTATAACCACTACTTTCCCACTCACTATCTTCTAACCAATTGAGTTTATTTTCCTCAAAAAGTCCCATTCCAATAGCATGTGCAAACATTAAAATCCGAGGTGCCGTTCGGTAACATTTGTTAAGTACATAGTCGACATTTTCAACTTCTTTCTTGATGTTATTTTCAAAAATATCCTGAAAAATATCACCAGCTACGTATACCTTATGTCTAGTAATCTTTTCACACAACTCAAAAAATACTTCAGGGAAGTCTTGTTTTTCATCAATTAAAATATAATCAAATGCATATTCCAAGTCTTCAATTTTATTAATTTCAATTAATGCCTTAGAAAAGATCTCATGGTAACTAGTGTTTCTGCTCCACCTTGAAAAAGGAATGCCATAAAAATCACAGATATAACTATATAACCCAGAATCTTTATCTTGCTTAGAACCCCATGCTCTATCAACCCACAACTGATTATTCCATTTGATTTGTTTTTCGACTTTCATAAAGTCAAAAAACGTTGGAATCCTATCTTTCAGTGTATGAGATAATGCTTTATTATGACACGTAAAGAAAATTTTAATCTTATCTTCCGATGCATATATTTCTTTTAGCTTATGCATTAATAGTTCGGTTTTACCCGTGCCAGACAAACCTTGGATTGATATTCTTTTATTTGGTAGTTGCTTGTATATAAATCGAGTTTGCTCACCATCAAATAAAATTATATTATGTTTTACTTTTTCAAGAAGTGTTTTTGGAGTTTCAACTCCAATCATATCTATATTATTTATACTACCCGTAATTAATGATATCAAAAGCTCACACTTTCTATAATCAGCTTCATTAAGTTGATTCTTTTTCAAAATTTCTGAGCAATCAAAGTCGTTATCTAGCGTAACCTTGCTCGTGAAACCTTCTTTTAATTTTCGAGCTCTTCCTATATGTTTTTGATACCTATATTTATCAGATATAGAATTAACATCTTCCATAAAATCTTCGTAATATTCATCAAATTCATCTTCATCATTTTTTAAATCAATGAATATTATTTTGTGCTTTGGCGAAAGTATTACTATAGTGTTTTCTGAATAAGAGTAGCTATATTTGTTTTCACCTAATGGGGCTGTTATTAAGTATAACTGTTCAGTTGGGTTTTGTTCAGCATACTCCTCGATATTTTGAATAACATTTGTATTCAATTCACTCTTTTCTATATGATTATAAAATAAACTATTTGGCATGCGGCTAGTCACCTGATAATGTTAATAGTAACCACCGTAATTGGTGGATAAACCTATAGGTTATTATCTAACAAATTTTGGGAACTTCCAATCAAGTGTATGCAATTAGTGATCTTCGCCCTGAAAACAGTACCAGTCTAAACTGAAGTCTCCAGTCTTTCTTCCATCTCACAAAGAAGCAGATCGCCATGAAAAAGATCCGTTATACTGAAAAATAGATCGCATTGGCGTTGAAATAGTCCGAAACCGGTACTCTTGTCGGAGAAGTCTCCAGAAAGATGAAGATCTCTGATTTAGCACTGTGCTGATTTTGGACCAGAGTCATACCCGAGCTCGTTACAGCTTGATGTTTGTTGTTGAGAAGGAACATCTTAAAAATATAAAGCTACAGCATAGGGTTGGGCTTGTGTAAGTCGATGCTAACGTCTAACCATTTAACTTCCGCTTCTCGCTGTGAGTTCAACGGGTCGATGCAACACTAGGTTTACTTTCAGAATGAGCTGGAATCAATGATTTCGCAGGTCTACTTTTCGCTCCTAACGGACCTCCAGCCCCTCTGTTTGATCGTTCCGTGTCAGAAGTCGACATTGATTGTATATGTGGACGAATACACAGTGTTATCTACGTAAAGCATAAAACAGGCATGCTTTGAGCAAATCATCAGACATTTTTATTTGTTATTGTAGAAGGAAAAGCAATATAATTTAGATGGTTAGAGTGATTTAACCTAAAAATAACAGGCCAAAGAAAAAATAATGTGCCAGCACAATATACAAATGTTAGCCATAAATCGCTTTTAAAGTTTTCGGTAGGTTTGGCAGCCAACACTAGGGTAGATGGCTTTGTTCAGGCTTTTGGCTAACACATCGCGGCACTTGCGGACTGCGGACGCAGCGACGCTCACTGCGTTTCGCTCGCTCGTGCTCAACGTTATAAACTTATGAGGTGTAGATGAGCGACATAATACTCTTATCAAGAAATGATTACAGAAATGATGATGAGCTAAAGAATTTATTAACAGTTCCATACACTTTTCTAGATGCTGCTCACCCTAGCCTGACAAAAGAGCAGAGAAAGCGAGTCTTAAAAGAAAAGTACCATAATAAATTGATTTCCGATGGACTGGAAACCGGACTCTTAGAACTTAATCGCAATGGGGAATTGATCTATCGTTCAAGGCAGAGTGAGTCAGTGTTTAAAGGCTTTGTATTTGAAGCCTTGTTGGTAAGACTTTGTAATGACAATATGGAAACAATAGGTAAGGCCGCTTATCAATGGTGTACGGAGAGGCAAAGAGTACGAAGTGATTCGTTAAATAAAATCAAAGCCTTTGGAAGAGGATTTATCACTACAAGGCAAAGCTTGCCCCAGCTATATAACATTACACACAGGTTCGATATCCAATTCTATTATATGAATGAACAGCATTCTGAGCCAGAGGTGGAAACTATTGTTAATACAAGAATTGAGGCAGGTATACAAGTCAAAGCAATTACATGTAATGAGCAAAGTGAAATTATAGATAAGATATTAAATAACACTTATGCTCATGTTTTGACTTGCTTGCGACATAACGATGGGATTCATAGCTATAACAAATGCATGCGTTTGATTAGGGACATGTATTCAAGAAGTCTGATTGATCGTAATCAAAGAGTTTATCTAGAGAGCAGGATTTACTGCCCAGAACAGCTTTCTATTAGACAGCCGTGGATTGATGATTACAGCGAATATGTGTCTGATTGGTATCGTGGCTATTCAAAACCTGATGGCCCCATATCGGATGCTCAAGGTAGTGAAATTAAAGGATATAAGAACGAAAACTCCATTTTAGTTCCTGTTTAAGGTTTTATCGCCGCTTATAAGAAGTGGCTGCCCCCAGAAAAAATTACTCGCTGCGCTCCCAATTTTCCGGTGAGCAAGGCGTTAATGTCCGCTTATCGCTCAAACCAGACTGTCAGATTTAATTGTGAGGCTAAATTTGGCTTTTCCAATAAATCAAATATCGCAAATAATCCCCTCCATCTTCTTGCAGCCCATTCACCAAAGGTTTCATGCTTTTATGGGGTAAATCAGGCCACTCACCAATTCCTCTTGTTTGATGAATATTTTCCTCACTTAGGCTTTCCCAGCCAGCCTCATTCAGCACCCATAAACCTTGCCACTCTTCCTGTGCTATACGAGGAAGTTTCCAACAGGGCTGATAACTAATTCGTCCATGTTGTCGTAACACGTCCAATGGAGTTTCAGGACGCAGCGTGGCAAGGAAACGGTAAGAACTGGCGTTGTTGCGGAGTGTATCCTGATAAATGTCATCGCTGTGGGTATCAATCAGGTATTCAAACGGCGAAACAGATTTCAAGATATTGGCTGTACCGCCCTCAATCTCGATTTCTTCGACCCAGACCACAATACGCTGCCAGACGATAGCTTGAATCAAGCAACGGTATTCTAGGGATTGCGGATCTAGTGGTGAATCAGTGAATAATGGTGTCTGTGCTGTCTCAATAGGTGCTGCAAAGGCTGATGCATCAAAAGATCGGTAGTGAGTTGGGTATCCCTGCACTTCACGATAATCATACTGATTCAAAGGCGTAACCACACCCAAATATTCAAGTTGATAAATAATGCGTTCAGCACGGTGAAATCCTATCCGAAAATGGCGCTGTAAACGTCTCGGTGACGCTCTGCTAATGAGAATGACATAATCAATGGCTTTAGCTGTCAATGGGTCATAGCTGCTGTCTAACGTGTTGTGGTGAGATAACTGCATAATGCCTCTGAGTCAGTGACGAAAATACAGTTATTAAAATAGCAAAAGGTATCAAAAGATACTAATCCAAATCTTCCTGTTTCATTGTGAGCGCATTCTTTAATAACGCTTTTCTTTTCTCAACTGACAGTGATTTGTAGATTTCAAGTAAAAGGTTAAGATCTGCACTTTCAGAAGATAGCGTGTTTTGCTTGATGAGCTCTTTTTCATCCGTGTTTAGGATCACCTTAAATGCATCAATATGATAGAGATCGCCACGCTTATTAGGGTTCTTCTTGCGAAAGTGGGGATGAAGAGCTGTGATTGACTCTAGGCGTACTCTAACGCCTTTCGCGGTGGTAGGGATATCCATATCTTTATATTCAGGGTAACGTGTTGGATCGTCAGCTTTTTCTTTTCCTATAGCAGCTAGCTCCCCACTGGTAAACCAGAGCTTGGGCGCATTATCCATTTCAGTTAGTTGTTTTTTATCAGTCATGATTTTTATAAATTCCATACATATCAAAAGGATAAAATAACCGCACTAGAAAGATGTTAAAATCATAAAGATATCTATTGATAATTCCCTTTAATTGGTTTTTAATAGACGAGGAATTAAACAGTGGAGTTATTACTATGTCTAACCCTGTAGCATCTCAAAAAAAGCCCCGAAAAGGAAGCGCTGCGGATTGGCACCGTGCGGATATTGTGGCGGCTTTGCATAAAAAAGGGGTCACACTAGCGCAATTATCTCGTGAGCACGGTCTTTCTTCTCGGACGTTAAATAATGCGCTAGAGAGAGCGTACCCAAGAGCTGAACAGATCATTGCGGATGTGATTGGCACGGCTCCTGAAACAATATGGCCGAGTCGTTACGCCAGTAAATCACCATCTAATAATCATAGAAGGTCATTGAAATAGCCTAAATATTTACCTTTGCCTATCGGTAAGGCATTACACCCATTCTGGCGTCAACATCATGGAAAAAAAAACCTTAATTCATTTAATTGAAGGAACACTCATGTCTATCAAAAATAAATTGCAAAAAATCCGAGAAGAAAACGATGCGAAAGGATTAAATGATCCGGCTTTATTTAAACAGCGTTTGTTAAGTGGTGGCTTTGGATTAGCAAAAACCTTTTGGCTATTTTGGTTTTTACCGATTTTATTCTTAAATATCGTTGAATTTTTTATTACTAAAAAGGTGACATTAAATAAAGTGGAAGCATTGATTCTCATTTGGGATGTTTGCTGTTTTTACTTTATCGTGAAAATACCGAATCGTCGAGCGTGGTATTACGTGGCGTTGGTGGTGATTGCACTCGATATATTAGCAGGAATAACCGTAAATTTTCTGCTGTAAGGTGACAATGTGAAAATGAAACTTAACCAGTGGATGAAATTTAGCATATTAACTGCGATGGTTGGTTTAACGGGATGTAATGAGAGCACTGTTAATTGTAATAGTGATGGTGCAAAAGCATTAGCGTTACAAGTGGTCAATCAACATGTCGGTTGGGCAATGTATGAGCAGCTTGAGAATGTGCGAACGCAACGTCAAAATACACAACGAGGCGTTTATCTCTGTGCTGCCGAAGCAACGGGAAAAGCAGGCGCTGTCACGGTAATTTATTCCGTGCAGGTCACGGATGATAAAAAAAGTTTTGTTGTGACGTTACTCAACGGTTAATCGTTATGCCAGCCTATTATTAGGTTGGCATTTTACCTTTTGACGTTTCTATTCTTTCATTCACTTTCTACATCAATATTCCCCGCCATAAATAAAAATCACGATAGGTACATCAAAATAGCAATGATGGCCAAATGCATGTAACCATCTGATTATAAACAATAAAAAACTTTACTTTGCTAGTGGTTATGGTAAAATATAAGCATGGCACTACACCCAAATATGATTGGGCTGTGCTTAACAGTTTATTTCCACTTTTTTATTTAAAGGCAGCTTTATATGACTATTCATCAGTCAGGGCTACGCTTGCCTATCGCACAAGTATTTAGCCAATTGTTATTAAATGAACTGGATAATTCAGTCATTAACTCAGCGATTGATTTAACTCTTATTCGGGCGGTTACCTTAAATTTTCGAGACCCATTGTATAGTGCTGAAACAGGCGGCTTCCATCCTGTCGAAATACGTTTGTTGCGGCAGCATGAGCAATGGCAGTTTGATTATGTGACTGATTTTTCATTCATGGGGAACTATTATCCTGAGCTTGAAAAGGAACTCGATATTTGTTGGTCGCAAGGTTATGTTTATCATTTTATGATGGGGGATATTGATGAAGAAGAGGGCGGAGCACTGTTTGAACTGTGGCAACGTAATTTTATTCAATACCACAAAATGAAATGTTATGAAGTCAGTATTCAGTGGGAAACCCACTAATTAATTAAAAAATAATACCAGCGCTGGTGATTCCATTAAGTACAGTACAATCAATAGAAGGTTTGAGTTGATGTTGATACCGTCCAAGCAAGGGGATTTAGATTGCCTCTGTGGGATTTACAGTCTGGTGAATATGAGTACATGGTTCTATGGCGACCGCATTAAGCCCCGCCCGTTATTTAATTATCTTTTGCGTGAATACAGCGAATACTGGTCACTGTACAAGTGTTTAACCCAAGGTATTGATATTCCTGAAATGGATTACTTGATTAAGCGCCTAACCTCAAAATACCCATCACAAGCCCCTCTACACGTCACCACGCCATTTCGTTACAAAGATGGATTGACCACACAAAAAATACTGTCTGCTTGTCAGGTATTCTTAGACGCTCATACAACGTCACGTCGGCTTATCCTTCTGGGTGATCAGTGGCATTGGTCGCTGGTGGAGCGTATGGATAGTGAATATCTCTATTTCTTTGATAGCCACCAGCAAGAAAGAGTGAGCCGCGCCCGTTATGGATTAAGGGGTAACAAGGTACGGCGGTTGTATAGTGAATCATTATATTGGGTTGAAATATCACCTTTATAAGTAGATAGCTTTTACATTTTTTGTATTTTACTGATAACATCTTGAGTATCTAATAAATATAAAACATCCTTAGGTTCCCATTCGTTTTTACCTCTTCCATTAAACTTATTATTAAATAAATATGGAGGGATATAATATCCTTTTTCAGTCATTTTTTTTGCGATTAATTTCAGTATTTCTTCAACTTTTTTTCTCTCTTTTTCATTTTTTATGAGACTGATTTTCTCATCAAGATTTTTATTCTTAATAATAAGTAAGTGTTTATATTTAAGAACTAAATTGTTATTTTTAAAAGTAGCAAGCTTCCAGATAATTTTAAATGTTTTTATTAATAATTTTTTGTTTTCATTTTTAGGGTTAATGATTGAGGTAATATAATAGTAGTCGACAACATTCATAATTGTTTGACTGAAAATTCGTCCTGTGGCTTTTTCTCTTTCCATCATTCCATTATGTCCAAAATAAACACAGATTTCCCTTAATCTTGTTTTATTTTTATCTTGCATATTAATGGTAAATGGTGGACCTAAATCCTCCTTCCTGTTATTTCTGCTTTCTTCCGCTCTTTCGCGATCATCTTTCTTTTTGCCTTTTCTTGGGTTTGCCATAACGAATTTCCTTTGTGACTGTCATTCAATGTTTCAGTGACTTACTAAAAGTACACCAGTAATTGTGACTGTCATAATTTATAGAAGACTTGATTTCTTGTGACAGTCACTAAAGTTTTAAAAAATTTTAGCAGATTTATTTCAGAAGATCACTGTGACCGTCACTTAATTTAACTTTTTGATTTTTGTGACCGTCACAAAGTCCTTGGCCTGAGAGGTTGTAAAAACTAATCGCATCGTCGTGATGCATTACGATTAAGGATTAGTTATGCAACAAGATACATTTTTGACTCTCAAACAAGTTTTAGAAATCACTCAGGTTTCACGCGCGACCTTATACCGTTGGATTAAGGCGGGGGATTTTCCTGCGCAATATTCATTGACTGCATCTGGGCGCTCGGTTCGTTGGAAAGCTAGTCAAATAAATCAGTGGTATGAAAAATGCGTAAAAAAAGGGGGGCAATAACTATGCTGCTCTGTAAGCCTGCGTTAGCCCCTTTATATTATGATATACAGAGTAATAGTGAACAAGTGAGTAATGGAGGTAGCTATGTCTATCTCTAAAGAGAAGCTTGATAATTTGAAGAAATCAATTGCTATTCCTCATGAATTAGGTCATTACGAAATGATGCAAAGGATAGATAAACTTAGCATTGTAGGTGATCTTGAAATTGATGATACCGATGAATTGTTCGATAGGCTAAATAAGATGAAAGGTAATCCTATTTATTCAATGAAAAGACGAAAAACGAAAAGTAAATATATTAAGAAATTGTATCGCTATCAAATTAAAATAAAAAACAAATATAATCCGAAGCAAGCATTTATGATTTATTATATGCCGACTGAAATCGATTTCAAGAAAACAGATAAATATCAAGGAAGAGGTGCTGTTAGATTTGAATTCAGTCCTCAACATTTTTCTTTTGATGATATTAATAAATTAGTTCTTTATTTAGGAAAGAAGAAGCGCCTAGGTAAGTATCTATATAAAATATTGAAAAGCGCATGGGTGACTCGCATTGATTATGCTTTAGACATATATGATATGCGTCTCTCAGACTATCATATTGGTTTTAAGGGGGCATGTTGTGGCGAACGTTACTCAAGTGAAGACGAGTTTCAAGGGCAACGGCTTGGTAGCAATAAATCAGAGTATCATGCCGCGTGCTATGAGAAGCTGGATGTTGGTGATGATTTAGACTCTCTTAGTGATGGCGACATACAACTGATAACCGCTAATTGGCGCGAAATACAGAATTACCGTCGTTTCCTGCGCTTAGAAGTTCGTTATAAACCGAGAAGTAAAGCGTTATTATTACGAGATATTCGCAATCTTCACAATTTGTTGGAACGTATTGGTTTCTATAAAAAGCCATTGCGCACCAAAGAAGGGGATTTAGATTGGGAGTCGCTACTGTCGAACAAGACATTACCTGAGTTACGCGATTATGTGAAGGAAACCTACCCAAATGAGGTTAAAAAAATCTTTAAACGTCTAGACAATAGATTGAAAAGCAATCAATTTGATCTTTTCGATAAAGATGAAATTTGGTGCGACTTTCATTTATTGGTTGAGAAGCTCGGCATTCTCGGAGTTCCAGCTCTTTGGCAGAAGAGTTTACGTGAAAAGTGGGCTCTCAAACACGGGTATTAATAACCCGCATTTAGGGTGATGGTGTTGGGTCGCTGCGGCAGTATAGTGTGGCGGCTCAACATATAACAATATTATGAATATATATCAATGCTGGTTACCAGCATAACAGCAAGTTTAGCAAGCATCATAAGCATAATGTGTATGAATAATAACGCTATCTATATATGGCTATAGTATGGGGATATTGGGATTAGCTATTTTCGCCTAGACCGCGAGTTGTTGGTCTTAACTGATCGCTTTGAGTAGCTGGCACGGGTATTTGACGCTTTCTCGGTTTTTCTAATCATCTACTAAAAAATGGGGGTAGCGGTAACCCCATTAAAAATGCATTTGCGTAATTCAATTTACTATTAACAACATGGTAAATTGAAATGACAGCAGCATATATCACCAAAGATAACATTCTTGTCACAGAAGCTACAGTTGAAGCCTATAAAGCGATTGTTTTGAGCGTTCCTTTTGATAATACCGTCGATCAACGTCATAAACCTCAATATTACAGTGAAATTGCCTTATTCTTACAGCATATTATCTGTAGTGCGACGGTTAGCAAAAATACGAAGAAAAAAGCGAGGTTTAAAGGAGATAAAAAGTGGACGTACTCTGTGCCATTTTCCGCTGAACTGGGGAAAGAGAAATTCCCTATGATTTTTAAGCAAAGTCGCGATTTAGGCATAGAACGCGGCTTAGAGTGCTTAGAACAAGCTAAAATTATTAAGATTATCCAACATAGCTATGGAATCCATAAGTGCCGAGAATTTGCTTTATCTAAAAGTGTCCTTAAAGCCTTATTTCCCGGTAAACGAAAGGATTATCTTAAACGTACAGATCGCTATACCTATTTGACGAATATTTTTGATAAGCGTAAGAAACCCGAAACACTGTATGAATTGATGTTAAAAAGCTCTTATAATGTAAAGCCTCCTAAGCATAAAACATCGAAACGAGCCATCGAAAATGCCAATTTTAGACAGCGTATTATCGGTGTGTATCAACAACTCGAAGCATTACCGATCAACCTTGATAAACTACAAGAATATTGTAATGACCATCCTACTGCAAAGAATAAGAGCTTTTATTTTAATTTTATCTCTCATTTGATGGATGTGGGCGTCAAGGTGATGAGTGAAATGCCGCTAATCGTTGAGTATCGACAAGCGTATAAAACAGCCAAAGTGGGTAGCCGTTCTTTTGAGATAGGTACAGGTTTTCAATATTTACCCAGCAAGATGAAATGGGCATGTTTAGCCAACGGGTACAATTATGATATTAAAGGGTGCCAATTGGCTATTCTAGAGCAACAGTTCAAGAAATACGGTATTAGCACCGATTCGCTATCAGTATTAGAAACCGACTTTATCAAAGACACGCTAGGGGTAGATGATAATCTCGTTAAAACTATCCGCTACGGTACTATATTTAACGCAGGCTCTGTCAGTTTGTCAGCGAAGGGAAGTATGGTGAAAAAGCTACAAAAGCTCTATTCCAACGATTATGTATCAGAAATACTGGAACATTGGAAATTAGAGACAACAGAGCTATGGGAAAGCATAAATCAGCTCCTTGACGAGTATCTAAAAATAGGAAAGGGGAATAGGTATGGGCTTTCTGTCGTGAATGCGGTTGGGCAGCCATTCAATACCACAAAGCGAAAAACAAAAAATGGGGAGTGGAAGGCGTGGCGTCGTGATGTGATGCGACGTAAGCTACTCGCCCATATGATTCAAGGCTTAGAGAGCAGGGCAGTTTATGATTATGTAAGCTCGCACAACGGTGTCTGTGCACTAGAACACGATGGATTTGTGAGCTTACATGAGCTTGATGGTGATTGGAAACACGAGTATTTGGAGATTGACTGCAAGCATAGCTGCTAGTAGTAAATCGGAATTAAAATTAATTTGGGGGATTGGCTGGTACTATCTCCATGGCACAGAATCATACTTAATTAAGTGGCAGTTCTGTGCTGTGAGTTCAATTAATCACCAAATCTTAAGCCCTGAAAATATCCAATCCTGTCCAGAATACCGCCGGTGCCTGTTACACAGATACACCCACATTAATTCTAAATGCAAATATTAATTGTGCCTATAACATGTTGTAAGTTTAGAAAAAGCGATGTAGTGTCTCATACATTAATTTACGCATACTCAATGCGTGCACATCTATTTTTAGCATTAGTTGAATGATAAGGATTTTATATGACGGTTCTAAAATATAATCGTGGTTCTGAGTGGCGGAAGTGGGATCTTCATATACATACCCCTGCATCGTTTCACTGGAATGGACAACGATTTAAGGCTGACCGCGACTGTCCTGAGAATATAGCTCTTGTCGATGAAATGATTCATGCCTTAAATGCTGCGGAACCAGCTGTATTTGCGATTATGGATTATTGGACATTTGATGGTTGGTTTGCTCTTAAGCGTAGACTCACCCAAACAGGTGCACCTAAGTTAGAAAAGACAGTTTTCCCTGGCATTGAGTTACGGTTAATGGCTCCAATGAAAGGGCGACTGAATGCTCACGTTTTGTTTTCTGACAAAATTGATGACCAAGAATTAATGGACTTTATGTCAGACCTTCTAATAGAGTTTCCCGGTCAACCTGCTAGAAAACTTTCAAATAACGCATTGAGAGAATACGCTCGCTCTGTTCCTGCCGATAAACTGAAGCATCACTCCTTGGATAAAGATAAAATCGTAGAAGATGATTCTTATGCTTTGGCGGCAGGCTCAATAATGGCTGAGCTAAATTGTGATAGCTATAAGCAAGCTATTTCTAAAGTCAAAGATAATCGGGCAATTGGTTTTATGCCTTTTGATACCAGTGATGGACTCACTGAAATAGAGAGAAATGAGCACTACGCATATGTATTAGGTCTCTTTAAATCATCTCCTATTTTCGAAACGCGAAATATTAGTCTATGGGAAGCATTTTCTGGAATAAAGACAGATAAAAACTCTGGTTGGATTAATGAATTTCAAACTGCTCTTAACAACATCCCGAGACTGGCAGTATCTGGAAGTGATGCACACTGTTTTGTAGGTGAGCTTGGTAATAATGATAAACGAGGTTATGGAGATTACCCATCTGGAAAAGTCACTTGGATTAAAGCCAACCCAACTTTCGAAGGTCTACTGCAAACAATTAAAGAGCCTGCCAAGCGCTCGTATATTGGAGAGCAACCTCCTAAAATTAAACTTCTCAATTCTAATAGAAGCCTGTTTATTGATAAAATAGAAATAAACAAAGTTGTAGGATCTGTTCTTGTTGACGAGTGGCTTAATAAAACTGAGCTGAGTTTAAATCCTGATTTAGTAGCAATTATTGGAAATAAAGGAAGTGGTAAAAGCGCGTTGGCGGATATCACCGCTTTGCTAGGAAACTCAAAGCAAAACCACCATTTTTCATTCTTGAAAGAGAATCGTTTTAGAGGAAAAACTGGTGAGCCAGCTAAACATTTCATGGCTGAGTCTACATGGGCTGATGGTCAGAAGATGGAAAAAAACCTAAATGATAACCCAACAATCGAAAGTGTAGAGCTAGTTAAATATATCCCCCAAGGGCATTTTGAAGAGCTTTGTAATGCTCATGTATCTGGGAAATCGGACGCGTTTGAAAAAGAGCTTCGTGCTGTAATATTTTCTCACGCTGATGATACTGTTCGTTTGGGGGCGCTTGATTTTGATCAGTTAATAGAGCAGCAAGAGCGCTCGCTAAGAAGTCGTATTGAGGCATTAAGAAGCGAATTACATAGTATTAATCAGCAAATATATTCTATTGAAAAGCAAATGCTGCCCGAAACAAGGCGCGCAATAGAAGAGCTACTTTTACAGAAAAATAGGCTTCTGGAAGAACACAACAAGACAAAGCCTAAAGAGGTATCCCAGCCAAGAAGTGAATTGTCAGAAGAGCAGAAATCTGCTTCTGATAGTCTTGCTAAAATAGCGGATGAATTAAACGACATAAAAGCAAAAAAAGAGAAAAATCATAATGAGTTAACAAAGTTAGCAGCCAAGAAAAAAGCTGGCAAAAATATTCGTGAAGGTATAGATGTAGTTAATAAGTCAATACAACAATTCATCACGACATTTAATGACGATGCTGAATTATTAGGGCTAGATATAAGGGAAATAATTACTCTGAAAATACATGAGCAAAGGATAGCAGATATTGATAATGTTATGATCGCTCAAGAAGCTAAAATCAGAGCTGAAAATCAAGCCATTGAAGAACGTGAGCAGGTACTCTTATCGGATCGTGAACCTCTGAACTTGAAATTAAATGCTCCTCAACAAGCTTATCAAAATTACCTAGAAAAACTAAAAGAATGGGAAGAAAAGAGAATTGGTTTGCTCGGGGATAGAGGCTTACCAGATAGCCTAAATGGACTGCAAAACCGAAAAGAGCAGTTAGACAAGTTGCCTGAGCAAAGAAAGAGCTTGCAAAATGAAAGACTGGCTAAATCAGCTCAAATATTTGAGCTGCTAGACGAGCAAAGAGTTAATAGAGAAAAGTTATTTCACCCTGTTCAGAAACTTATTCATAACAATAAGCTAATTAGGGATGATTACAAGTTACAGTTTAAAGCCGAACTAAGTACTACTACAGAATTAATTGCTGATAAATTATTTTCGATTGTCAAACAAGCATCTGGTGAATTTAGAGGTGAATCTGAGAGTTTAGCGGTCATAAAAGATTTAAAAGACAAGTATGACCTGAACAATAAAAAGTCTTTGCTTAATTTTCTATCCGAATTACATGATAAGCTGGAAAAGTCCTCGAGTGGATCCGTCGGTATCGAGTCGATATTACGTAAAGGACGTTCAGCAAGTGAAGTTTATGACTTTTTATACGACTTGGAGTATCTGAAACCCAGATACACTCTGATGTTTCAAGATGCTCATATAGAACAGCTTTCCCCAGGACAAAGAGGCTCTTTACTTTTAATTTTCTATCTTCTGGTAGATAAAGGTAATAATCCTATTATCTTGGATCAACCGGAAGAAAACCTAGATAACGAAACGATTGTTAGTTTGTTGGTGCCAGTACTGAACGAAGCTAAGCAAAAACGACAAATTATAATGGTTACTCATAATCCAAATTTAGCTGTAGTCTGTGATGCGGAGCAAATCGTTCACTGTGAAATCGACAGGAAAAATGCACAAAAAATTACTTATACATCTGGGGCTATCGAATGTAGTGTAATAAATAGAAAGGTAGTCGATGTGCTTGAGGGCACAATGCCTGCTTTCGACAACAGAAAAATGAAATACCACTAGCTAATTATACGTAACATAAAACACCTCACTCGGAAATTTAACTCGCTTCGCTCCCTGAATTCCGGAGAGCGCGGCGTTAATGTCTGCTCTTCGCTCAGAGCAGACGGAAACGAAATAACGTTGTGCTGTAAGATTTTTGATTAGAAAAGTGTTCTATGTTGTCATATAAACTAACGATGATAAAATGAACTATCGCCAGTTTGAAGTGAGACTACCATGAAAAAGAATGAATTAATTCAAGCAACAAAACCAACTCGTACTCAACTTATTCGCTCGGTAGCAACCTCTACAGCGATTGAAACAGGGCAGGAGTCCCGTCGCCTTGAAGAAGAAATGAAAGCGAAACGTGAGAAGTTTGGACATTTGAAACTGGCGATTTAGTTTTCTTTTAAGGCTTCATTAACCCAATATTTCATGGGTTCATAGTTAAGGTTTAACCCTGCGTGGATTGCTGCGATGTACTGCTCGGGGTGTTGAGTCCAACTTTCATAGTCTAGTGGCTGGAAACCTGCTTGTACTGCCATCACATCCGCGAGTAAACGCGATAAGCGCCCATTACCCTCCCTAAACGGATGTATCAGAATTAATTCCACATGTACTGTTGCAATAGCTTCTATGACTTGTTCTCGGCTCATACTGGTGCAGGGTGTGTACTTCGCTAGAAACTCTTTTTCAAATTGAGCAAGTAACTTTGCAACACGACCCGCAGGGGCAAACATAAAGCCGCCCTTGCTAATATTCACCGTGCGTAACTGACCAGCCCACTCGTAAACATTCCCTAACCATTGGCGGTGCCAACGCTGAATAAGTGATACGGTAATTTGCTCAGTGGGAAATTGTTCTTCAAAAATGACTTGATACAGTTTTTCTAACAGGACAAGCTCAGCATCATTGATATCATCAACGTTTGAAAGCCCCAGCTTGTTAGCCAGTACCTCTTCATCAGATCCGTCAGCAAATTTTCCTTCGCTGCTAAACACATCGTATTTATTCATATAAGCGTGTTCTTATGGTGTGGGTATGAATTTTGTACGTTATAATGCTAAAAACATCAAATAAATAATAACTACCTATAAATCAACGGATTAATTAAGTGTAGGTTAAATTATAGGTTTTTCTGGAAAATTAATAAATATCGTTATATTTCAACGCTAACACACCCATGCATCATGAATTTGATTCAAGGTTGGCCCGTTTTACCCAAATATCGAGTTTATCAGCCCAATCTTGCATCATGATTTTGCGATCTTCAAGATAAGTTGCATGATTATATGAACGTCTAACGCTATTTGAGTCCATATGGGCTAATTGTGCTTCGATAGCATCAGGTCGATATCCTAACTCATTTAATCGTGTGCTGCCTGTTGTACGTGTTGCATGAGGGCTATATATACCACTCCAACCTCTCGTTTTAAGAAATTGCCTTAGCGAGTTAGTAGACATTGGTTTATGGCAAGAATCACGACCGGGAAATAAATGTTTGCGGTTACCAGTAAAACCATAAAGAGATCTTAGAATCGTAATAGCTTGTGTAGGCAGAGGAACAATATGTTCTCTTCGTGCTTTCATACGCTCAGCTGGGATAGTCCAAAGTGCATTATCAAGATCGAATTCAGACCATTCAGCCTCAGCGACTTCAGATGGACGAGAAAGCGTCCACCACATTAACCACATACAATAGTTCAGTTGAAAGGTGCCACGGCTATTATCAAAGTTATTGAGTAGTTGACCTATTTGATCCGTAGTGAGGGCTTTTTTATGTTGTGTTTTGTTTGCTGGGAGAGCTTTTCTTATTGCCCATACTGGATCACTATCAGCTCTTAATGTGGCAACTGCAAATTCAAAAATCGAGGATATAGTCCGTTTAGCTTCAGCAGCAACTGTTGGAGCACCTCTTTGAACCTCACGTTGCAATATTTTGAGAATATGGTGAGATGTAATTTCTCTTATTGGTAATGTGCCGATAGAAGGAAATACAATGCGCTCCAACATATCAAGGCGACGGTATTTGGTCACATCAGCCCAATCTTTCATTTGCAACCATTCTTTTGCGATGATTTGAAATGTATTTGCAGATTCGTTCGCTTTTCTAATCTTATCTAGTTGCTTAGCTTGTGTTGGATTAATACCTTCTGATACGAGTTTTCTGGCATCATCACATTTAGATCTGGCTTCAGCTAGTGTTACCAATGGGTAGTTGCCCAATGCAAGCATGCTTGATTTTCCATTTATTTGAAAACGGAATCGCCATGCTTTTTTACCATTAGGTTTCACTTCAAGGTACAAACCGTTGAAGTCATTGATACGATAAAGTTTTTCTTTAGGTTTTGCAGTTCGGCATTTTGTATCAGTAAGCATAATGAGTTCAACGAGTTATGTAAGTTGATATTATTATACTCACTTAAAAAGGGAAGATAAATAAATTGTACTCAGTTACGTACTCATTTAATCGCGAGCTTTTATGAAACTTAATGAGACATAAAAAAGCATAAAATCCAGTTAATATCATGAATTTTATGCTATTTTCTTATTAAGTGATACTTTGTGAAACAGTATGAGACTAGAGTGTAGGCTTACACATTAAACAAGAAGTTCAGCACATCGCCGTCTTTAACGATATAGTCTTTACCTTCTGCGCGCATTTTACCGGCTTCTTTTGCGCCTTGCTCACCACGGTACTGGATAAAATCATCAAATGCGATAGTTTGAGCACGGATAAAGCCTTTTTCAAAGTCAGTATGGATTTTACCTGCGGCTTGTGGTGCCGTTGCACCGACAGGGATAGTCCATGCACGCACTTCTTTCACCCCAGCAGTAAAATAAGTTTGCAGGTTTAATAACTGATAGCCGGCACGAATAACACGGTTAAGACCCGGTTCTTCAATACCTAAATCAGCCATAAACTCATCGCGCTCTTCGTCTTCAAGTTCTGCAATATCAGACTCAATCGCTGCACAGACGGGAACAACTACAGAGCCTTCGGCTTCTGCAATTTTATACACCACATCTAAGAAGGGATTATTTTCAAAACCATCTTCATTAACGTTAGCAATGTACATCGTTGGCTTTAATGTTAAGAAGCTCAAGTAGCGGATAGCGGCTTTATCTTCATTAGATAACTCTAATGTACGCAACATACCTGCTTGCTCTAGGTGCGGCAAACATTTTTCTAATGCTTCTAATTCTGCTTTTGCGTCTTTATCGCCACCTTTTGCGCGTTTTTGGACACGATGGATAGCGCGCTCACAGGTATCAAGGTCAGCAAGTGCTAATTCAGTATTAATGACTTCAATATCTGCGGCAGGGTCAACTTGGCCTGCAACGTGGATGATATTGTCATTTTCAAAACAACGAACAACGTGACCAATGGCTTCGGTTTCACGGATATTCGTTAAAAATTGGTTACCTAGGCCTTCACCTTTAGATGCCCCTTTGACTAAGCCCGCGATATCCACGAACTCCATCGTAGTTGGTAAAATACGCTGTGGCTTCACAATTTCAGCTAATTGATCAAGACGTGGGTCTGGCATTGGCACAACACCCGTGTTTGGTTCAATTGTACAGAAAGGGAAGTTGGCTGCTTCGATGCCGGCTTTGGTCAATGCATTAAACAGAGTGGATTTACCCACGTTAGGCAGACCAACGATACCGCATTTAAAACCCATATGTTTCTCACCTTAATAGCGAGGGGCAGACATACGCTGCACCCAATGTTTAGAAATTGGCGCTGATTATACACAAAAAGTCGATTCGGATGAAATGAACTCTTATGCAGTTGCTTTGAAGCCATGTAGACGATTGATGGCTTTGTCCATTCCGTCTGCTAGCAGAATATCTGTACACCTAGCCGCTTCATCAATTGCATCATCAATGAGTTTTTGCTCAGATAACGGTGGCTTACCCAAAACAAAGCCAACCACTTTGTTTTTATCACCCGGGTGGCCAATACCTATGCGTAAACGATAAAAATTCGGGTTATTGGCGAATTTACTTTGAATATCTTTCAACCCATTGTGGCCGCCATTGCTGCCCCCTAATTTCATTTTAGCTACACCGGGGGGTAAATCGAGTTCATCATGGGCGACTAAAATTTCATCGAGATTGATGCGATAAAAATTGGCTATAGCGGCAACCGACTTACCACTTAGGTTCATAAATGTGGTTGGAACCAGCAGACGGATGTCATTACCGCCCATATTAATACGTGCGGTATAACCAAAAAACTTTGCTTCTTCTTTCAATGGCTGATTATGGCGCTCAGCCAGTAAATCAACATACCATGCACCTGCATTATGGCGCGTTTGTGCATATTCAGCACCCGGATTGGCAAGTCCAACAATTAACTTAATTTTGCTCACGGTGGTGATTTCACTATCAGTTATGAAAATAATGCCCTAGTTTACCTTGTGAAATGCAGGATGTACAAAATTGTGATGGATAAAGTAACTATGATTATAATTGCTTAATAAACTATTCGGGTTTTCTGATTTTTTGATGAAAAGCATTTTTTGTACAGATATTCTTGCTAACTTCCTTCCTTGTGATGTCTATCGCAAAAAATTTTACTTAATGCACTATAATCATTACATAAATATAAAGTATGACCGAATTTATTTACACATGCTTGCTTATCAGTTTACTGGTACTGGAGGTATATATGAAACGGAAAAGCGCTCATCTTCTTGGTAATGTCTTCATGGGAATCGGAATGGTGTTGATGATCGGGAGTATCGGTGTCAACTTATTCTCTCATATCGTTAACTTAGGCCTTTCAGAACTTATCACGAACGGTTCCTTATTCGGCATTTTTATCGGTGCGATGGTATGGTTAGTCGGTGCTAGGATCGGCGGCCGTGAAAAAGTTGCAGACCGTTACTGGCAATTGAAACAACAATATCATTCACGCAGAGATAATCACCGCTATCCATAACATAAATAGTCTAGAGCAATTAATTGCTGATAATGGTGAACGAGTTTGATAATTAGGCATTAAGAAGAGTGAAATCCCAAAGAATTTTGCTCTTTTGTCGTGAATATTGTTAGTTATTTTAGATGGCTATTTTTGTCGTTTCATAATGTGAAATCACCACTATGATCGGTGATAAAATATAAAAATGAGCCCCAGTGGCTTTTTCTGCCAAAATCATAAAGCCCCTGCAAATGACATTGCAGGGGCTTATATTTTTTTGTGACTTTTTCATCACGGTTGAACGCTAAAATCCAATATTGGAGAATTAGTGTTCAAACATTGCTGAAATTGACTCTTCGTTGCTAATACGACGGATAGCTTCAGCTAACATACCTGAAAGCGTTAAGGTGCGAACATTGCTCAGCGCTTTGATTTCAGGAGAAAGAGGAATAGTGTCACAAACAATGACTTCATCAATGACTGAATTTTTGATGTTGTCTACAGCATTACCTGAGAAAATCGGGTGTGTAGCGTATGCAAATACACGCTTCGCACCACGTTCTTTCAGTGCTTCTGCTGCTTTACACAGCGTACCACCGGTATCAATCATATCGTCCACTAAGATGCAATCACGACCTGAAACATCACCAATGATATGCATGACTTGAGAAACGTTCGCACGTGGGCGGCGTTTGTCAATAATGGCCATATCGGTGTCATTCAGGAGTTTTGCGATAGCTCTAGCACGTACCACGCCGCCGATGTCTGGAGATACAACGATTGGGTTTTCCAAATTCTTCTGTAACATATCTTCCAGAAGAATAGGGCTACCAAATACATTATCCACAGGAACATCAAAGAAGCCCTGGATCTGCTCTGCGTGTAAATCGACAGTGAGCACACGGTCTACACCTACACTTGACAGAAAATCGGCAACAACTTTAGCGGTGATTGGTACACGGGCAGAACGTACGCGACGATCCTGTCTTGCATAACCGAAGTAAGGGATAACAGCGGTAATACGACCAGCAGATGCACGGCGTAGGGCATCGACCATAACAACCAGTTCCATCAGGTTATCGTTGGTTGGTGCACAAGTTGACTGGATGATAAAAATATCACCACCGCGAACATTTTCATTAATTTGAACACTGACTTCGCCGTCGCTAAAACGACCAACAGCCGCGTCTCCAAGATTAGTGTAAAGGCGGTTAGCAACACGTTGTGCTAGTTCCGGTGTAGCGTTACCAGCAAAAAGCTTCATATCGGGCACGAGAAAAACCTCAGGCTTGCGTCCAGAGAGATATTGTTGACCAACAGCGACAAGGCTTATTGGTGCAATACACGGGTTATCCCAGCGCGGAACTTGTGCAGTGGGGAAACGTTAACGCCTTGAGCGACGAACCCTTGCACCCACGATGGGGCTTTATTTAACACCTGCAGGGCATCCGCTTGTGTTTCAAATTCAGAAAAAACACATGCGCCTGTTCCTGTAAGGCGAGACGGAGCATATTCTAACAGCCAAGAAACAAGCTGTTCAACCTCACGAAAACGTTTTCTTGCGATTGGTTCGCAGTCATTTGCGTACGGAGCCAGTAATAATGCGGCTAGGGAGCGTTTTGGAGAATTTCGATTTAATTGTGGATCTGTGAAGATCATCGGGGTTGATATTTCAATTCCGGGATGAGCCACCAAATACCATTTCTCTTTAGGGGAAGCTTTGGTTAAAATATCACCAACCCCTTCGGCAAAAGCTGCATGCCCACGAACAAACACAGGAACATCTGCTCCTAATGATGCGCCTAATTGCGCAAGGACTTCATCAGAAATCTGTGTTTTCCAGTGTTCGTTAAGCGCAATTAAGGTAGTTGCTGCGTTTGATGAGCCTCCACCAATACCACCGCCCATTGGTAATATTTTATGAATACGGACATCGGCACCTAGTGGGCCACTGTGTTGCAACGTATCGCGGCAATAGGATTGTAATAATCTAGCAGCCCGTAAAATTAGGTTTTTTTCGGGGGGAACCCCTTGCATATCCGTCAATAAATTCAACTGGTCGTCATCACGTGTTGTGATAGTGATTTCATCGCCATATTCGACAAATTGAAATAGAGTTTGTAACTCGTGGTAGCCATCAGGGCGTTGGCCGGTGATGTACAAAAAAAGATTTAATTTTGCCGGAGAAGGCCATGTTAACGTCATTTTTTCAGTGTCCAACTATCCATTTTCAATTTGATAAGTCTATCCCCTTGGCGTAACTCGAGATAGTTTGGCAGCATTGGTGTTGTTTTGCTGTCATAGGAAATATAGTTGAGCTGCCATGTTTCACCATTGCTTTTAAACGTAACACTTTTTAGCAAGTGGTTTTCATCTAAGGTGAAATCTGTTGCACGTCCGGGCGAGCCAGTTAACCAAGCGGTTAGGTCATCAATTGGGATTTCCATACCAGTGAGCTGATAAATTAACTCGCTCGGCACGTCACTCATATGGGTTTGACCATCTTTGGTAGTTAATCGAGCTAAATCAGGTTCAACGGTAAGTTCAAGTTCGCGGCTACCTAATGGGTTGGTTAACAATAAACGGTATTTTTCCGGTGTATATTGTTGCCAGAAAAACTTAGCGTACGTTTTTGTTTCTCCTCCGTTATAGGCAAAGGAGCCACGTGTTTGGTAGTCACGTAACTGACTTAATTCTTGTTGATGTGCTTTCCACTTAGCATCCGATGCGGAGCTGGTTCCTTTCGTGGTTGTTTGTGACGTTGTCACGCAAGCAGTTAGCAAGACGCATGAAAGTGGTAAGAGGCGAAAAAAGTGCTTATTTATGTGCATAAACGGTAAAGCTTGAGTTAATTGCATATCAAATCTCAAAGTTGTATTGGGCGCTGATAGCAGTCTCTATTGAGTTACTTGCATTTAAAGAGGTTTAGTTTAGCGCGATATGGCTATCTGAGTCATCTATTGCACTCGATGATATACCTAACCGATAAAAATCTGTAAGTGATTTACTGTTTGTATACAAATAACATAGTGCATTGACAGCGGGAATGGTTTTCTAAAGTGGCTATTAAACCAATCCAAGCTCGTCACCATTTGCTTTCTGTGCGAAATAATTGCATCCTCTATGCATCTTATCGCAGTTAATTTATCATTGTTTATAATGATATGGCTGATAATCAGTTTTATATAGTATAAATAAACGATAAAATTACGATCAGTTTTGACTGATAAAATCGCTATTACGTCTGTTATTTCGGTTTATTTTTTGGCGTGGGTCATCTTTCTGAAGGATAGGCTTATGCAAACCGTAGAAAGAGAGACGCGGATCATCTACAATAGAACAATATAAATAACAGTATTGCTAAATTGGTAGGAAATACCCATCGAGCATAACTGAAAATAATTAGCACTGTAAGCAATGTGAGCAAGTCGTAAAGCACAATGACCTTATTAGCCTTAGGTATCAACCATAAAACAGCACCAGTAGCCCTGCGTGAGCGGGTAACGTTTGGTCCTGAAAAAATTGACCATGCACTTGAGGAACTTCTCAAACAGCCTCAAGTGAATGGTGGTGTTGTGCTGTCTACCTGTAATAGAACTGAGCTTTATTTGAGCCTTGAATCGCAAGAACAAGCTCAAGAACAGCTAGTAAAATGGCTGTGTGATTTTCATGGTATAACCCAAAAAGATTTACAACCGAGTCTCTATTGGCACCAAGACGACCGCGCGGTGAGTCACCTAATGCGTGTCGCTAGTGGCTTGGACTCACTTGTTTTGGGTGAACCACAAATATTAGGGCAAGTCAAAAAGGCGTTTGCGCTTTCACAAGGTAACCACTCGTTATCGAGCGAACTTGAGCGTCTTTTCCAGAAATCGTTTTCTGTTGCAAAACGTGTGCGCACAGAAACCGATATTGGCGCGAATGCAGTTTCTGTCGCATTTGCGGCTTGTACACTTGCCCGCCAAATATTTGAATCACTCAAACATTTAAATATCTTGTTAGTGGGTGCAGGGGAAACAATTGAACTTGTGGCGCGTCATTTACGTGAACATGGCGTACAAAAAATGATGATAGCTAACCGAACACGTGAACGGGCGGAGTTATTGGCCAATGAGGTCAATGCACAAGTCATTTCGTTATCAGATATTGATAACCGTTTAGCGGAAGCTGATATTGTCATTAGTTCAACGGCGAGTCCTTTACCTATTATAGGGAAAGGGATGGTCGAACGTGCAATGAAAATACGTCGTAGTAAGCCGATGTTATTAATTGATATTGCCGTTCCTCGAGATATCGAACAAGATGTTGAAAAATTAAGAGATGTTTATCTCTATACTGTGGATGATTTGGAATCTATCATTGCACAGAACCTTGCTCAGCGAAAAGCTGCAGCCGTTGAAGCTGAATATATTGTTGAGCAAGAAAGTAGCCACTTTATGGATTGGTTGCGCTCACAAGCGGCAGTGTCTACAATTCGCGATTATAGAGAACAAGCTGAGGCCATTCGGGCAAATATGACTGAAAAAGCGTTAACCGCTATCCGTCAAGGTGCAGACCCTGAGCAAGTGATCATGCAATTATCGCAACAATTAACCAACCGCCTTATTCACGCTCCAACCAAATCTTTGCAGCAAGCTGCAGGTAATGGGGATGTCGAGCGTCTAAATCTACTTAGGGACAGCCTAGGGCTGGACCATCAATAACCACATTTTAATCATAGGTCTTATATAACGAATGAAGCCTTCTATTGTCGCAAAACTAGAAGCATTACAAGAACGCTACGAAGAAATTGAAGCGCACCTTGCTGATGCAGGTGTAATTGCCGATCAAGACCGTTTTCGTGCTTTATCAAAAGAATATGCCCAATTATCTGATGTCGCTAAATGCTTTAGCGCATGGCGCACAGTACAGGATGACATCGAAACAGCTGAAATGTTGTTAGACGATCCTGAAATGAAAGAAATGGCTCAAGAAGAGCTTAAAGAAGCCAAAGCGCGCAATGAAGAGCTCGAACAGCAATTACAATTGTTGCTGCTTCCAAAAGATCCTGATGATGAATATAACTGTTTCGTTGAAATCCGTGCGGGTGCCGGGGGAGACGAAGCGGCAATTTTTGCGGGTGATTTATTCCGTATGTATAGCCGTTATGCAGAAAACAACCGCTGGCGCGTTGAATTAATGAGCACGAGCGATGGCGAACATGGCGGTTTTAAAGAAGTCATCGCGAAAATTTCCGGTGATAGCGTTTATGGTCGCTTAAAATTTGAGTCAGGTGGTCATCGTGTTCAACGTGTTCCCGAAACGGAATCTCAAGGCCGTATTCATACATCCGCTTGTACTGTAGCGATTTTACCTGAGCTGCCAGAAGCTGAATTACCTGAAATCAGCCCTGCGGATTTACGTATTGATACTTTCCGCTCATCGGGTGCGGGTGGGCAGCACGTTAACACCACCGATTCCGCAATACGTATTACCCATATTCCGACAGGCATTGTTGTTGAGTGCCAAGATGAACGTTCACAGCATAAAAACAAAGCGAAAGCGATGTCTGTATTAGGTGCGCGTATTCGCCAAGCCGAAATGGATAAACGCCAAGCTGCAGAAGCATCTGAACGTCGTAATCTGCTAGGTTCTGGTGACCGTTCTGACCGTATTCGTACCTATAATTTTCCGCAAGGTCGAGTAACTGACCACCGTATTAACTTAACGTTATACCGTTTGGATGAAGTGATGGAAGGAAAATTGGATTCACTTATCCAACCTATCATCAATGAATACCAGGCAGACCAACTTTCTGCGTTGTCTGAGCAGGAATAATGCAGTATATCGAATGGGTCAAGCAGGCAGTCAATCGGCTGTCTGCAAGTGACAGCGCGAAGCGAGATGCTGAAATTTTACTGGAGCATGTCACAGGTCGCAGCCGTACCTATCTTTTTGCATTTGGTGAGACAGAACTCAACGCTGAAGAATGCCAACAAGCTGAATGTCTTTTGCAACGCCGTGAGAAAGGTGAGCCTATTGCCTATATTATCGGTGAACGTGAGTTCTGGTCCCTTCCTCTTTACGTCTCTCCTGCGACATTAATACCTCGGCCAGATACCGAATGCATTGTTGAACAAGCCTTATCCAGGTTAACAGAGCAAAAAAATCAAATTTTAGATTTAGGTACTGGGACTGGGGCAATTGCACTAGCCTTGGCATCTGAAATGCCGCAAAGCCAGGTTATCGGTGTTGATTTTAACCCTGATGCAGTTGTTTTAGCACAACGAAATCAGCAGCGCTTGAATATTTCAAATGTCAATTTTATACAAAGTAATTGGTTTGCTTCACTATCAATTCAACAATTTGATATGATTATCAGTAATCCACCCTATATTGATGAAAATGATACGCATCTCAGCGAAGGTGATGTGCGATTTGAGCCATTAACCGCTCTAGTGGCTAAGAATGAAGGCTTAGCTGATTTAATGCATATCATTCAAGAATCTAAAAAATATCTTAAAAATCAAGGGTGGTTGCTTCTTGAGCATGGCTGGACACAAGGTCTTGCAGTGCGTGATTTATTTGAAGTACATGGGTACACCAAAATTGAGACCTGTCTTGATTATGGTGGAAGAGAGCGAATTTCACTCGGTCAATGGAATGGTTAAGTGGCATAGCAGTGGGAATGTAATGAAAACCATAGCGAATATAGAATTTAATCAACTCCCTTTAAGTGAAGGGATCATGACTGTTTCACAATGTATCCGTCATGATTTCCCGCTGATGAAAGTGCAAGCTCAGTTAGATAGCTTAGTCTCATCGGCCAAGTCTCGTATCGATTTAACCGCTGATAACGAAACAAAAATTCAGCAATTGGCCTCACTTTTTTACCAAGAGTGGTCATTTGGCCCAGCTGAAGGGATCTATTTGTTATCGGATATGCTGTGGCTAGACAAAGTATTGTCATCTAAGCAAGGTACGCCAGTGACACTCGGTGCTATTTTTTTATATATTGCCGAACGCCTTGATATTGCGATTTATCCCGCTATTTTCCCTACTCAATTATTATTTATTAGTGAAAGAAATGATGGCAGCCAATGGGTTATTAACCCTGTAAATGGCGAGTCTTTATCATTACACACGTTAAATTTGTGGCTCAAAGGAACCGTTGATCCTTTTTCTGAATTTTACTACGACCAACTTGAGACAGCAGAAAACAGCATTGTTATTCGTAAAATTTTTGACACACTCAAAGCTGCATTAATGGAAGAAAAAAAGATGGAGTTAGCGTTACGGGTTTGTGAAACGCTTTTGACTCTTGATCCTGAAGACCCTTACGAAATTCGTGACAGAGGGTTAATTCTTGCACACTTAGATTGTAATCATGTGGCATTGAGCGATCTCAATTATTTTATTGAACATTGCCCAGAAGACCCTGTCTCTGAAATGATTAAAATACAAATTTATTCGCTGGATAACCATCCAGTCGTATTACATTAATTAACATACAGGCCGATTTTCCTGTTTCAATATTAAAGGTAAGAGTATGCAACAGAAAGTAGTCAATATTGGTGATATCAATGTCGCGAACGACTTGCCGTTTGTGTTATTTGGTGGGATGAATGTATTAGAATCTCGCGATATGGCGATGAAAGTGTGTGAGCATTATGTCACAGTGACACAAAAGTTGGGGATTCCTTACGTATTTAAAGCGTCATTTGATAAAGCTAACCGCTCATCAATTCACTCTTACCGTGGTCCAGGTCTTGAAGAAGGAATGAAAATATTCCAAGAGTTGAAACAAACATTTGGCGTAAAAATCATTACGGATGTTCATGAGCCAGCACAAGCAGCCCCTGTTGCCGAAGTCGTTGATGTCATTCAATTACCAGCGTTCTTAGCCCGTCAAACGGACTTAGTTGCAGCAATGGCTAAAACAGATGCGGTAATTAATATCAAAAAACCTCAGTTTATCAGCCCAGGACAAATGGGAAATATCGTTGAGAAATTTATCGAAGGTGGTAACGATAAAATTATTCTTTGCGACCGTGGCGCAAACTTTGGTTATGACAACCTAGTTGTTGATATGCTTGGCTTTAATGTCATGGTTCAAGCATCAAAAGGCTGTCCTGTCATTTTCGACGTAACCCACGCATTGCAATGCCGCGACCCATTTGGTGCCGCATCTGGTGGCCGTCGTGGTCAAGTTGCTGAGCTGGCAAGAGCGGGAATGGCGGTTGGGATCGCAGGGTTATTTCTTGAAGCCCATCCAGACCCAGACAACGCGCGTTGCGATGGCCCATCAGCATTACCATTAGATAAGCTAGAACCATTCTTAAAGCAAATGAAAGCAATCGACGAGGTAGTAAAAAGCTTCCCTGAGTTAGATACAAGTCGCTAAGTTAGACGGTTTATGCAGCTCACCGAAGTCGTTTCTATGTTCGGCGCTGATTTACAGCGCCGATATGGTGAAAAAATTTATAAAATTACCTTACATGGTGGTTTTAATTGCCCAAACCGTGATGGCACCCTTGGGCGAGGCGGCTGCACCTTTTGTAATGTGGCCTCTTTTGCCGATGAAAGCCAATCTTCTAAAACCATCAGTGAACAAATTCACCAACAGATTACCCGAATTTCCCGCGCAAAACGTTATTTAGCTTATTTCCAAGCCTATACCAGTACTTACGCAGAAGTGAGTCTGCTAAAACAGCTCTATGAAGATGCTTTACAACAGGCTGATATTATTGGTTTATGTGTTGGAACGCGCCCTGATTGTGTTCCTGACGCGGTATTATCTTTATTGAGTTGTTATCAGCAACAAGGTTATGAAATATGGCTTGAGCTAGGTTTACAAAGTGCTCATGATAAAACGCTACATCGTATTAATCGCGGCCATGGTTTTGATGCATACCAACAAACAACGCAAAAAGCGCGTAGTCTTGGATTAAAAGTTTGTACGCATTTGATTTGTGGGCTACCCGGTGAAAATGCCCAAATGAATATGCAAACATTGGATAAAGTACTTGAGTGTGGAACGGATGGCATCAAACTTCACCCGTTACATATTGTTGAAGGTAGTGTAATGGCAAAAAGTTGGCGAGCAGGGCGCTTGGCAACACTTTCTCTTGATGAATATACCCAAATTGCCGGTGAAATGGTGCGTCATACACCGACTGACATTGTCTACCACCGTATTAGTGCCAGTGCAAGAAAACCTACGTTACTCGCCCCGAGCTGGTGTGAAAACCATTGGGTAGGAATGAATAACTTATATCAATACTTCTTAAAATGGGGTGGCCAAGGCTCTGCGCTTTGACTTCTTTCATGAGAATAATTATGAAATCAAACTCTTATAAAGCTATTATCGTTTCATCCCTCATTACGTTTTCTTTTCAAGCTACCGCTCAACTTGATATTACCCCTGAAGATAAACAAAAATTTGTACAAACTCATCAAAAAGCAACGAAGAAAGATACCCTTGCTCAGTATCAGCTGGCTCAAATGTATTTTTCCGGTTTAGGTGTTCTACAAAATCTTAATAGTGCGCGTTTATGGGCAAACGAAGCCGCAAAAAATGGTAATGCAGATGCTTATGCGTTATTAGCGGATATTAATCTATTAAGTGATAGTTACTTTTCACAGGAATTAGTTGATGCACGTAAATACGCGATTAAAGCGGTTGAAATGGGTAGTACACGTGGAAAAATCAGTTTAGCAGAGTCATTGATAAACCCAATTGCAGGTAAAACGGACTATCAACAGTCTATAGAACTTCTCAATGAAGTTAACGCGCTAAATAACCCAGACTATTTTATTGCTCCAATTTTGCTTGGCGTTATCTACCTAGATGGCCAAGGCGTCGCAAAAGATGAAAAGCAAGCACAACAATGGTTTGATAAGGTAAATGAGATGACTTATCCTGGGTATGCAGAATGGATGGCAGCATTTAGATTTTCTGAAGATAACACAGGAACGGTGGCTATCGACCCAGCAAAAGCAAAAAAATTAAGGGCAATAGCTTGCGAAAAAGGGAAAGAAGCAGGGAATGAAATGTTTTGCTTCAATGAGTAACAGTTAAACCGCCATGTAAAATAACATGGCGGTTTAGTTAAGGGACTTAAATTAAGACGCTGTTGTTGCCTTTTCTGTGTCGATAGAACTCGCCTGTTCGATAGCCTTAACAGCTTCAAGTGCATGATCTATTGAATTATAAAAACTTAACACGCCTTCAATCGGTGTCACTTTCGCTCTTGCCAAAGTTTTTAATGGCTGGAACGGAATGTCACAAACTAAGACATGGGTATCTTTGCGTACGGCATCGATGAATTTTTCGAAAGCTTCTAAGCCACCTGCATCTAAGACCGGTACAGCGTCCCATTGCATAATGATGGTTTCATAACCTGCGCTTTTGACACGTAATTCATCAAAAATACGCTCGGCAGCAGCGAAAAATAATGGGCCGTTTATTCTTACGACTAAACGGCTTCGCTCTTCATCTGTTTCTGCTAATTGTGTTGAACGGGTCATATTGGCAATACGTCGCATAAACAATAATGACGCGAGAACAATCCCGACAGTAATAGCAATAACCATATCAAATAGAACAGTTAGAGACATACATAGCACTAATACAATAATGTCATCTTTTGGCGCGCGTTTAATCAGGTAAACGACTTTACCCGCCGCACTCATGTTCCAAGCTACAATCAATAATAATGCAGACATGGCGGCTAATGGCAAATAAGAGAGCATTGGAGCAAGAACTAATAATGTAAGTATCACCAATATTGAGTGAATAATCGCAGAAATGGGGGATGTTGCACCTGCGCGAACGTTAGCTGCAGAGCGGGCTATTGCAGCGGTTGCTGTGATCCCACCAAAAAAAGGCGCCGCAATGTTCCCCACACCTTGGCCAATAAGTTCACTATTGGAATGGTGTTTGGTTCCTGTCATGTTGTCCAATACTACGGCACATAGTAGTGATTCAATCGCACCAAGCACTGCCATAGAAAATGCAGCGGGCATTAATGCGGTGATCATCGCCCAATTAATTGGCGCACTTCCAGGGAGTTCCCATGGTAAAATAAACTGCGGTAGGATAGGGGGAATACCATTACCTTCAGTACCATCAGGCAATAAATAGCTAAATTCAGAACCAATAGTCGCGACTTCCATGCCAAATAATGAAAGCACCCACATGACGAAAGTCCCGACAATAAGGGCTGGTAAATGGCCGGGAAATCTTAATTTTAATTTAGGCCAGAAGATAAGCACCAAAAGAGTTGAAAGCCCAATTAGTGTGTCGCTGTATTGAAACGTGGGGAATGTATTACCAATAGCAATTAGCTTATCAACATAGTTTTCTGGGACATGCACCATTTGCAAGCCAAAAAAATCTTTAATTTGCATTGTGGCAATGGTAATAGCTATCCCCGAAGTAAAGCCTAATGTGACTGAAACAGGGATATATTCAATAAACTTACCAAAGCGGGCAAACCCCATGGCAAGGAGTATGACACCGGACATTAGGGTAGCGACTAATAACCCACTCAACCCAAATTGCTGTGAAACAGGGTAGAGGATCACCACAAAAGCTGCGGTGGGGCCAGAAACGCTATAACGAGACCCACCTGTTATCGCAATGACGATACCTGCAATAGCCGCGGTATATAGCCCATATTGGGGGGGAACGCCACTTGCAATAGCTAAAGCCATTGCGAGCGGAATAGCGATAATACCCACGGTAATACCCGCGATTAAATCCTTAATAAAGCGAGTAGCCGTATATTTTTCTTTCCAACAAGAATCTATTAGCGCACTAAAAGGGCGCAACCTATTAATTTTTTTTGTACTCATTATACCCTACCAAATAACAGGGTGAAAAATAAACGAAATATGTACCTATAAGGATACGCTTAGTAACTTGAAAAAAATCTGTTATGTATCAATGAATCTGCAATTATCATAACGTTTTCAGTAACAAAAGTAAAAAACCGTTATATTATAAAGAAAAACAGTTAGAATACATTTTATATGGCTACTTTTTAGTTTTAGGTATACATATATGCAATAGTAATCTTATTTTTTGAACTGTAAATATAAATAATAGTACTGGTTAATGCTTAATTAATTAACTAGTTATTATTGCGACCAATAAGCCTATCCATTGCAGTAGTACTAACCCAAGTGCATGGGTGAAAAGACGTTTAGTCCCAAACCACCTTTGCTGCATCGTGCGGTGTTTGATTTTGTTCGGAAATAAAAAATTTAATGCATTATCAAAATGTTCTGTTTCATTATGTGTGTAGATAATTTTAAAAAAATGGTTATCTAGCCACAGGCGATATATATAATACTGGCAAACTATAAATATAATTATATTGGTGAATAAAATATATTTAGGGTAATTAGAATAGAAATACAAAGCAAATTGACAAAATAATGCCAATACAGACCCAGTAGCAAAATAACGCCAACTATGCGTTAAAATAGTGATAACGTCACCTTGTTGTTTATTCATCAATGTATTCATTATTCACTCGACTTATATGGTAATCGGCATACCAATTATTCAGTTGTTGTATCGTTGCTGCATTTAAAATTACTTGTGGGCGAGCATGTTCAACTAATGCTACGGCTTCTTCTATGTTTTTTGCATCGCCATGATGTACCAACCATGCAACAGCAACAGTTGCACTTCGTGAATAACCTAATTTGCAATGAATGTATACCGCCCCATGTTTTACCAGTGTATCCATAGTATGGACTGACTTTTCGATATCTTCCGCGCTTAGTGGTAACAAATCAATTTGCGGTTGGCTACAATATTTCAGCTCTTTGCTGTAAGAATTGCGAGGCCATTCGCAAGTCATATCTAACACAGCTTGAGTTTGCAAAGCGTAAAGTGGGCGCCCTCCCAAAACAATGTGTTTATTAACAATACTGGGTTGTGCGCAGTGCTTAGCGAAGTAATGATAGGTTCCCCAAGCAATCAGCCGGTATGGTAGTAACAAAATAGCGGCAGAAGGGGAAATATTCCCTTCAGGTGTTTTTTGGAAAACGCTAGCACCAGCACCTAAATAGCCAAGGGTAATAAAAAAGAGGGCGACAGCGGGCCATAATAGTAACCAAGCGAATCCTTGGAAGATAAACGCAAGAATAAAGCAAGCAAGAGAGCCTATGCCATAGTTTTTGCTCATTTTAAAACTGCGAGGTGAGCCAGTGTAATGCCATTGCCAGTGAGTTTGTATAGGAAGTAAATAACTAATTAATATGCCAACGGCAAAGCCGGTGACGACATCAATAAAGTGGTGCTGCCAAGTCGTCAATACGGACAGGAGAATGAGTATCGACCAACTATGAAGCAACCAGCGCCATTTTGTTGGTGTATGCGCTCGAAAACGTAACCATAAGATCCACAATAAAATAATATGTAATGAAGGAGCTTGGTTAAAGGGAAGATCAAATAATTCTAGGCTGTCAAACATCCAGCCAAATAGGCCATCAGTGCTTGGTCGAGGGAAACTAAACTTAAGTGGAAATAGTAAAAAACCAATACAAGCGATAATAGAAGCCGTGATGAGCCGTAAGCCATGGATCGATTGTTCTTTACGGGTTGTGCAAATAAATAAAGATAACCCATAAAAAAGGTCAATGCTCCAATAGGGAATGATAGACCAAGGGAGAAATGGAATATGGGTTTCCCAAGAAAAAACGATAGAAGGAACCTGGTCTAACGTTGCGGTATACGTATTGACTTGGCCATAAGTTAGGAAGAAAAAAGGTGCTAGAAAAACTAGCCATAGCAAACCAGAGCGTATTATTTGGCGTCGAGATACAGCCTGTTGAGGTTTGCGAGTTGCGGTTATCATCCTTTATCCTATTCCTTTAAATGGCAACGAACTGGCGGTGATATCAGTAAATGATTAGGGAAACAAATAACGCTAAGCAGCATAGGTGCTTTGCGGGCAATAAACAATGGCTATCACCTAAAGTTGAAGTTAGTGATTGATGCCAACAATGTGGCATCAATCACAATGCGAGATAAATAGACTAACGTCGTCTAGCTATGGATACGCTGAATATTCCCCAGTTATCAATTAATTGGTTTAGTTTTTCAAAGCCCGCGTCTTCAACTAATGTATCCATTTCGCCTTGGCTACGACAACGCATAACCCATGCTTGGCCACCTTGGTGGCTTGGTAGTACCCGAGCAATCATTTCAACTTGAGGGTGCCATGGCTGGCAAGTATAAATTAATAGCCCGCCAGGAGGGATAGCTCGAGAAAGTCCATTTAATGAAGCGTTTATCATTTCATTACTGGGGAACAGTTCATACAAACCACTGACAATGCCAATTGTTGGAGAGGGTGAAACCGCGGCTAAATCATCGGCGTCAAAAGCATTACCTTCAGTAAATTGAATTTTATCTTCAAGGTAACGTTCCTTAATATGTAATTGTCCTTGCTCAACATTGATAGGGCTATAGTCTCTTAATAGGACAGACTCAACTTTGCTATAATCATTAATTGCATCAAAGATATAACGGCCTTGGCCTGCGGCAATATCCATAATTCGAACCGGGATACCTGTCTCCGTGAGGTCACGTATCGCTTGCCGAATAATATTTTCAATATTCACTTTGCGTTGGCGTATTCCTTGCCAGCCTATGCTGTTGAGATACTGCCTATCAATCACACGGCCAAATAAGCCTTTACCTTGGGCTTTGTCGCGGTATACGTAATCGAGAGTTGAACCTGAATCAAACCCTTTGTCATAACCAATGCAAATACCTTCAGAAGCTTTACCTAGTGTACTCATTGATTTGCTCATAATTTTATAAGCAAGATTTTTAGGGCACCATTTAGGCAAAGGAGTCATGAGCGAACGATATTTTTCAGCACTGCCACTCCAGATATCTTCATATTGATAATTATGTTGGTAGCGCGGTAAGGCGAATAATTTTCCAATAAAATCACGAATTTTTTCAATTGGGATATGGCGTTCTTTTTCACCTAATGTGTCGTGGTAAAAACCGGGTAATATATGTTTTTCTTTTATTGGGGTATTTAATCTTTCAAAAAACTGATGTTGAGGTCGATGGTGGACAAAGTGGTCACTACCTGAAATAAATAATTGAGTTGGTAAGGTAATTGCACCTGCATCAGCCACTACACGTTCAGCTGTTTTATATAATTCAAGTAAAATATTGACGGCAATAGGGCGAGTGATCAATGGATCGCGATTAAACGAATCAATTCGTTGTTCATCATGAGTCAGAAATTTAGCTTTGACATAGGAATTCACATAGAACAAACCGCGAGCATTTTGCATTAAAGCAAGCCCTGTCCGGGCAAATGGGACATACAATTTAACCTTAAATGCAGGAGAGGCGAGTACCATCCCACGAATTTTGGGGGCGTAATCATGAACCCAAGCGGAGACAAGGACGGCACCAACACTTTGTCCGATAACAATGATATTTTCTAAGGGAATATTATATTGGGAGGAAATGTGACGTACGAATTCATCGACATCATTGACAGATGTGCTTAGTGAAGGGCTATAACCTCGCGGGCCATCATTTTTACCATGACCACGGGCATCCCATGCAAACATCGCATAGTCAGGTAAATTGAGTTCATCGACTAAATGGGCGACACGGCCAGAATGTTCATGGCCACGATGAAATAAAATAATCGCTTTGTTGGTCGAAGTCTCTGTTGGCCAATGTCGATAAAAAAGAGAAGTATGGTCACTGGTGGTAAATTGGGACTCAATAACGGGACGTTGCGTCAGATAATCTGTCTGAGCGTTCATAATTCTTCCTTAATTATTATTCGCCGATGTAGATAATTCACAAAGTGCACGACGAATACGGTTATAGCAAGTATAAAACAGCAACAAAGTTAAAAGGATAAACAGATAACTTATCCAACTAGAAAATATGATTTGCGGGAAAATACTGACAAGCAGCCCTAACGCACCGAAAATAAAGGCTCGATCACTTTTACCAATAGGGCCGTCATAGCGACGAGACGCACCAATTGCTTGAGTGATAACACCAATAAATTCAGTAAGTAGCGTAAGAAATAGAATGAATAAAATAAGCCAAAATACTTGAGGGAAAATAACCGCAAATGGTAGGTATAGTGCGATATCTGAAATAACATCACCAAGCTCATTCAGGATTGCACCAAGGTGGCTTTTTTGGTTGTGCTCCCTTGCTAACATGCCATCAATCGCATTGAGTGCCATACGAATAAACAGTACGAAAGGTAATAAAATAAACAGGTGTGGGTTTGGAATGAACAGTAATAGCATTCCGCAGATCACAGACAAAAGTAAAGCTGCCAAAGTGACTTGATTAGCCGTCACACCCGCACTAAATAGCTTACGAACAATTGGACGAAGAAGATCTTGAAATTTAGGTTTCAGATCGTAAATGGTCATTGAGTATTCCTTTCTCGTCACCGCACTTAGATGCAGCATTGGGATATATCAATACCCGATTGATGGATGTCTGCAATAAGAGCTATCTTAAGTTAGGAAATAACCAAGGGAAGTTATTTAGTAATTATATCTAAGGTACTGCGGTAATTATTTGAATAAACGGCCAAAAAGCACTTCATAAAATCTAAAGAGAATGAATTTATCGGTATTAAGGAAAAACGGGTTAACCAATATGATACTCAGTCAGGCCAATATCCTTTGTTTATCGATTTTTGAACGCATTCGTTTAAATTGGCTAGGTGTCATGGTGGTCATTTCTTTGAATTTTCGGCAGAAAGCGCTGTGATCAGCATAAGCACACTTACTGGAAATTTCAGTAATTGAAAAATCATCTTCGAGCAGTTCAATCGCATGTTCAAGGCGCATTTTTTGAATATATTGTTGAGGGGTTATCAAAAAAATAGCTTTAAACTGGCGGTTTAATTGAGAAAGCGAGAGGCCAGATATGTCAGCAAGTGTTGTCATTTTTATTGCGGTATCGAAATGCTCACTAATATAGCGTTCAACACGGCTAAGTTGGTTGTTTAGCTTAGGGCTGACCGATTTCACATCTTGTAAATCTACTGAAATACCTGCAACTCCAATAACTTGGTTACGTGTATTAAAAATAGGAACCTTAGTTGTTAAACACCATCCCAACAAACCCGCTTTATACAGGTGAAGTTCAAGTTTATTAATGACGCTAATTTTTTTCTCCATCACTAAATAATCTTGAGAACTATAGCTTTGGCCTAGTTCCGAATGAAAAATATCCTCAGCACATTTACCAACCAGATGATTAACGCTATCGATTTTACAACGGGTGGCTAAATTATCATTGGCCAAAACATACTTTGCATTATGGTCTTTCACAAAGAAAGTCACATTCGGCAAGGTATTAATGAGGGGCATCACTAAGCCTAAATGATTTAATAGAACATCAATATTATCAACAGGAAACAGCATGTTCTCCTGACTAATCAATAACAATTTATTTAGATTGATCATGCTGCGCTCCGAAATATTAAATTAATTTTACTAGTTCTGTTAAATATTTTTAGATTGTGCAGAAAAGCGCATAAGTTTGTTAGAAAGATATCAAGAGTTGTTAACAAAAATCAAGCATTCTATTAACAACGATAATAGATAGGATGCTAACCAATGCAATATCAATATACCAAAATTGAAGTTATCGACTCCCATACTGCAGGTGAGCCAACTCGGCTCGTTATCGATGGATTCCCTGATTTAGGGCAGCAAAGCATCGCATCAAGACTAGAGATATTACGCCATCAACATGATGTATGGCGTAAAACCACCATTTTAGAGCCACGAGGTAATGATATTTTAGTGGGGGCACTATTGTGTAAACCACAAAACCCAGCAGCAGCAGCCGGTGTGATTTTTTTTAACAATCAAGGTTACTTGGGAATGTGTGGCCATGGCACTATCGGTTTAGTGGCTTCATTGCATTTTCTCGGTCATATCACTTTCGGTAAACATCTTATCGAAACCCCGGTAGGGGATGTTACGGCTCATTTGCATCAAGATGGCAGTGTGAGTATTCAGAATGTTTATTCATATCGTTATCGCAAAGCGGTACAAGTTAATGTTCCAGAACTCGGTACCATTGCCGGGGATATTGCTTGGGGCGGAAATTGGTTCTTTCTTGTTGATAAGTCACCAGTCGCTATTGATTACGAAAACATTAAATTACTGACAGAAGTCAGTTTAAAGATTAAACAAGCCTTATCCGATCAAGGTATTTACGGTAAAGATGGCCAAGAAATTGACCATATCGAATTATTCGGTACACACCCCGAAGCCAATAGCCAAAGTTTTGTTTTATGCCCAGGTGGCGCTTATGACCGCTCCCCTTGTGGAACAGGAACAAGTGCCAAACTTGCCTGTTTAGCCGCGGATAAAAAGCTGGCGGCTGGTGAAATATGGCATCAAGCCAGTGTGATTGGCAGCCAATTTCAGGCCAGTTTTCAACAGGCTGATGAAAAAGGCATTATTCCGACTATTCGCGGGCATGCCTATATCAGTGGGAAAAATACCTTATTGATAGATGAACAAGATCCATTTCGTTTTGGAATTTCAGTGGCATAGGGGAATGAAATGGAACGCAAATATCCAGTGATTGTAGTGGGTGGCGGCATTATTGGTCTGAGTATTGCACTGACAGTGCAAGCTAATGGGTCACAAGTGCTGTTGCTTGATAAACATGAAATTGGCCAAGGTGCTTCATTTGGTAACGCAGGGCATATTGCGACAGAACAAGTTTTTCCGATTGCGGATCCGAGCGTTTTAAAATCAATTCCGAAAATGTTATTTGATCCACTAGGCCCTTTGCGTCTGGATTGGCGCTATTTATTACCGTTAACACCTTGGTTAATAAAATTGTTGGGTAACATGCGCCATAAGCCTTTTACCCATATTCATCACACATTGATGACACTAAATAGTGCCGCTTTCGATTCATGGCAAGCATTTATTCAGAAATGGCAATTAAATGACCTTGTCAAAATGAAGGGTTCACTATTGGTGGCAGAAAAAAAAGAGACGCTCGATAAGCTAAGCCAGCACAGTGAGTACCTGCAAAGTATTGGTGTGGCTAATCAATTGATTGATCAAGATACGCTATTAACGCGCGAACCTGCTTTATCTGAAAGCCAAATCGGTGGCATTTTTTATCCCGATACAGGCCATGTTGTGAATTTATGTGCATTACACCAAAAACTGACAGAAGCTTTTATCGCTGCGGGTGGGCAGATATTAACCCACTGTGAAGTAACAGAAATCACATCAACGTCGAATCAACAAGCGATATTGACAACCACTCAAGGGCAGTTTACAGGACAAAAAATAGTGATTGCAGGGGGCGCATTCTCTAAATCGCTAGTCAAAATGGTGAGTCGTATCAAAGTGCCACTTGAAACTGAGCGTGGTTATCATTTGATGTTGCCCCATGAATTAGGTCGATTATCGATACCAGTATCAAGTATGGATAGGCGTTTTATAATGACGCCAATGTCTCAAGGGCTACGCCTCGCAGGAACCGTAGAATACGCAGGGTTAAAACGTCCTGCGAATATGCAGCGAGCTCAACATTTTCTCCCGTTAGCACAACCTATGCTAAAGGAAACATTAAATAGCCAACAATCTACATCATGGATGGGGTTTCGCCCATCTACGTCTGATTCATTACCAATTTTAGACCATAAAGGCCCCTATATTTTTGCATTCGGTCACCAACACTTGGGGCTAACCCAAGCGGCGATCACCGCAGATATTGTGAATAGTTTTATCCATCATCAGCCGACAAGTATCGACTGTACCCCTTTTTCCATTGAACGATTTCTTTAATTTTGAGGAGAATTCAAAATGAATTTCCATGGCATTCTTGTTCCATTAGTGACCCCATTTCATGATGATTTAACATTAAATGTCAGTGCGCTTGCTGAATTAACTGAAAAACTTATTGAGCGGGGTGTGACGGGTTTAGTGGTTTGTGGGACAACTGGGGAGTATTACGCATTAAACGAAGATGAACGTAAGACCGTGCTGTCAACCGTTTGCAAAATTGCCAAAGGGCGAGTGACATTAATTGCGGGTATTAATGATTTATCAACTGAGGGGGCTATTGCACGTGCGAAACAAGCTCAAGAACTCGGTTATGAAGGGTTAATGCTGTCTCCACCGCCATATAGTTTGCCGGACCAGCAAGGTGTATTTGCCCACTATGAAAAAGTCGCAAAATCAACACCATTACCCATAATTATGTACAATTTTCCAGCTCGGATTGGTATTGAAATTGACATTGAAACGGTCATTAAGCTAGCCGAAATTGACAATATTGTCGCTATCAAAGAAAGCAGTGGAAACTTTAGCCGAGCACTGCACTTATTACAAACACCATTCAAAAATTTTGAGGTCATTTGTGGTTGTGATGACCAACCAGTGGATTTCTTCTTTTGGGGTTCCAAAAGTTGGATTGCGGGAGCTGGTAATGTATACCCAGCAGAGCAAGTTGCTATTTTTAATGCCGCGCAAGCGGGTGACTGGCAACAAGCCAAGCAGATTATGAATGAAATTTACCCTGCGATTTACTCAATGGAATCAGGTGATTATAACCAAAAAGCCAAGGCGGGTTGCTTGAATGGCACATTCAATGTCGGCCCGGTTCGTTTGCCTCTGTCAAATCTAGCGTCTCAAGAACGCGATGATTTTATTAAATTAATTAAGCGCTAGGGGGGAATATGACTCTTACCCAGCAGCAGGTATTTGAACGCGCAAAACAAGGAAAACTGTGGGCGGGCAATTTAATTGCAGGGCACCCAGAACAGCAAAATAGACTAGAAAACCGGACCCCAATCGACAACAGCATTATTGGTTTTATTGCAGATGGTGATGAGAGCGATATTAATGCCGCGGTACAGGTGGCGCGTGACACGTTTAATCAAGGTGAATGGCGCGGGTTATCGCCGCAAGAACGTAAAGCTATCATGCTTAAATGGGCTAATCTGATTGAAAAACACAGTGAAGAACTTGCGGCGCTAGACTGTATTGATGCAGGTAAGCCTATCACCGAATGCTTAAATACCGATTTGCCCGCAACGATTGACACCTTTTATTGGTATGCCGAAGCGATTGATAAACTGTTTGGCAAAATTGCACCAACCAGTCATCAAGAGTTGGGGTTAATAGTGCATGAGCCTATTGGTGTGGTGGGGGCGGTATTACCGTGGAATTTCCCTGCTCAAATGTTTGCGTGGAAAGTAGCTCCAGCTCTTGCTGTCGGCAATTCGGTGATTGTGAAACCTGCCGAACTAACCTCATTAAGCGCGCATCGTATGGTGGAACTGGCCTATGAGGCGGGTATTCCTAAAGGTGCATTAAGTCTAGTTTGTGGATTAGGTGAAAAAGTCGGGGAAGCGCTTGGCCGCCATCATGATGTTGATATGGTGTCATTTACCGGTTCAACAGATGTGGGACGCTTATTTTTAAAATATTCCGCCGAAAGTAACTTAAAAGAAATTGTACTCGAATGTGGCGGTAAAAGCCCGCAAGTGGTGTTTGAAGATGCGAATATTGAAGCCGCAATTCCACATATTATGGCGGCGGCTTTCTGGAATATGAGTGAAAACTGCAGCTGTGGTTCTCGCTTAATTGTGCACGAAAGCATCAAAAAAATACTATTAGAGAAGCTTGCCGTCGCCGTTAAAGAATGGAAAGTCGGAGACCCAAGGCAAGCAGATATTTCAATTGGGCCAATGGTCGAACAGGCTCATTTTGAGAAAGTAAAATCCTTTTTAGATATCACGTTAAAAGAGGGAGGAAAATTAGTTGCGGGTGGAAAAATTCATCATGAATTGGGGGCGGGATGGTATATCGAACCGACAATTTTTGATGAAGTCACGCCTGAAATGTCGCTATTTAAGCATGAAGTTTTTGGCCCTATTTTAGCCGTCACATCGTTTAAAACTGATGATGAAGCTGTTGCTTTAGCTAATGACACTCAATATGGCTTAGCGGCTTCATTTTATAGCCAAAATATTCACCGAGCCATGCAAATTGCACAGCGTATTAATGCGGGTACTGTTTCAGTCAATGGCTTTAGTGAGGGCAATATTACAACGCCGTTTGGTGGTTTTCGTCAATCAGGTTTTGGCGGTAAAGACAACGGGTTAGAGGCATTTGAACAATATACTCAAACGAAGGTTATCTGGTTTATCCATCAGTAAAACGTTGGCCTGAGCCCCCTAGTGGACTCAGGTTTTTTTTTACCCTGCAAATACAAATAAACAATTACAATAACGAAGGAGTACAAAATGGAAGCCATCGTTAATACAATCGTTGGTTACATCTGGGGTAATGCATTAGTAGTATTATCGCTAGGTGTTGGGCTCTATTTTACATTAGCAACTCGTGGTGTGCAGTTTCGCTATCTTATTAAAATGGTCTGTTTGTTAAAGGAAAATAAAGCGTCAAAAGAAGGAATTTCCTCCTTCCAAGCATTCTGTTTAGCATTATCAGGGCGAGTTGGGGTGGGTAATATCGCCGGTGTAGCGACGGCCATTGCTGCGGGTGGTCCTGGGGCGATTTTCTGGATGGTTGTCATGGGGTTATTAGGCGGAGCAAGTGCGTTTATCGAATCAACACTCGCTCAAATATACAAGCAGCGCTCTGATGGTCAATACCGTGGCGGTTCGCCTTACTATATCGAGAAAGGGTTAAAATTGAAGCCATTTGCCATTATGGTAGCTGCTGTTATTTGCCTATCTTATGGTGTACTAGTTCCGGGTATTCAAGCCAATACCATAGCTGACTCCTTTCAAACTTCATTCAACTTACCCCCAATTGCGACAGGCGGCATTGTGACAGTGCTGATGGCATGGCTAATCTTTGGCGGTGTAAAACGTATTGCGAGTGCTGCGGATAAAATCGTGCCAATTATGGCGTTAGCGTATATCGTCATGATGGTGATCATCTTAGGTAGCCATTACGAACAAGTGCCGGGAATGTTCAGTTTAATTTTCCGCAGCGCGATGGGAATGGATGCCGTATTCGGCGGTATTGTTGGTACGGCTGTTTCATGGGGTGTACGCCGTGCGGTTTTTTCCAACGTAGCAGGGGCGGGTGAAGCTACATTTAGCTCTGCGGCAGCCGAGGTAAGCCATCCTGTAAAACAAGGGTTAATTCAAGCATTTTCAATTTACATTGATACTGTTGTTGTGTGTACAGCATCAGGTCTAATGATCCTTGTCACGAATATGTATAACGTTTTTCCAGACGGTTCGGCAACGGCCTTAGTTGAGTACGTTCCAGGGGTTGCTGCGGGAACCGCATGGACACAAATGGCGGTATCAACAGTCTTTACTTCCGCAGGGTCGGGATTCGTCTCAATCGCCGTATTTTTATTCGCATTCACAACATTGATGGCCTATTACTATATTGCAGAAACCACAATTGTTTACCTTGATAGAAAATTACGTTACCCCATTCTAAAACTGATACTAAAGTTTGTATTTTTGATTATTGTTTTTATGGGAAGTGTTCAGTCTGTCAGTTTAATGTGGAGCCTTGGCGATATTGGGTTCGGTAGTATGAGTTATCTTAATCTTATCGCCATTGTCTTCTTATCAAAACCGGCGCTACGGGCACTTCGTGACTTTGAACGGCAGGAAAAATTAGGTGTTGATCCAGTGTTTGACCCGAAAGTGGCTGGAATAGAAAATGCAGAACTTTGGGAAGATATTAGCCGTGAATACCATGCGCAAGGAATAGGTATAGAACCGAAAGAGAAACAAAATAAAGGGATGGTATATCAAGAAGAAGAAGGTAAAAACTAGAAGAAAAATGGCGGTGAGGGAGGGATTCGAACCCTCGATACGTTGCCGTATACACACTTTCCAGGCGTGCTCCTTCAGCCTCTCGGACACCTCACCGTTTTTCTAAATCTGTTGTGGAGTAGGGAATAAAAACCTGCTCTGCAACGGGGCGCTACTATAGGGAAAATAGCGTCTTACGTCAACTCCCTATTTATCCTTTTTCCGACTTTTGTTGCTGTTTAGCTAAATAAAAAACAATTTGATTATTATCTAATCTCAAATGTTATCGGCTAAGATAAATAATACTTTTAATGTTAATTTAAAACGGCAAGTAACAGAAGTAAAAACCGTTAGCTAGTTAACAAAATTCTGATTGTTTACAGTGTATCGGCTTGATTAACTTGAAAAGAAATCCCATTCGGCACACTCTGTTAGAAACCAAAGAGGAGTTGCCATGAATATTTTATTTTACCATCCATTTTTTGATTCGAAACAGTGGATTGACGGCATGAAAGCACGCTTACCACAAGTGAATATTCGCCAATGGGAAAAAGGGGATAACCAAAGTGCGGATTACGCCATGGTTTGGTTACCTCCTTATGAATGTCTCGCTGGTCGCAGTGATTTAAAGGGAATTTTCGCTTTAGGCGCAGGTGTGGATGCTATTTTAAAACAGGAACAAGATAAACCTGGGACCCTGCCTGCAGGGGTTCCCGTAATGCGTCTGGAAGACACGGGCATGGCGATTCAAATGGAAGAATACGCTTGTGCAAAAGTGTTAAGTTACTTTCGTCGTATGGATGAATATCGCCAATTACAATCACAGCGCCAATGGAAACAGTTACCGGCCTACCAACACGAAGATTTTGTCATTGGTGTGATGGGCGCAGGGGCATTAGGACAAGCAGTTGCAAAGCGCTTAGTAAGTTTCGGTTTTCATGTAAGAACATGGAGTCGCTCTGAAAAACAACTTGATAACGTAAAAAGTTATTTTGGCCATGACCAACTAGCTAATTTCCTTTCTGGTACTCGTGTAATTATTAATCTGTTACCAAGTACTCCAGAAACGGTGGGAATTTTAAACCAGCAACTATTTAGCCAGTTAGAGCAAGGGGCATATGTTATCAACTTAGCACGTGGCGCCCATCTGATTGAACAGGATTTGCTTTTAGCCCTTGAATCAGGACAAGTTACAGGTGCTGCACTTGATGTATTTGCGAGTGAGCCGTTGTCGCAAATGCACCCGTTCTGGACGCATCCCCGCATCGCTATCACACCTCATGTTGCCGCCTTTACAAAACCGAAAGAGGCGATGGATATGATTGTCAGTAATATCCAACGCATCGAAGCAGGGCAAGCGCCTGTTGGTGTCGTTGATATGCAACGCGGTTATTAGTCACTTCTTTGTTGCAAGTGGTCTTTATGACCACTTGTAATTATCTCCCCCTAATATCTTTCCTATTTTTTCGATATACTGATAGTAACTGCTTCAGTCACGAGGTGTGACTACTGAATCTGTAAAATAGGATAATATATGAACGAATTTTCAATCGTCTGCCGTATTTTAGGGACACTATTTCAACGTAGTCCCTCTGATAGCCTCGTAAAACCGCTTATTGATATGATTGCTCAAGATAAATTAAAAGCATCATGGCCATTAGAACAAGATGAGTTGTGGTCACGCATGGCAAAAGACCTCGACGTCAATGCAGTTAATGCGGATTACCAAGCCCTATTTGCAGGGGAATCTCCTTCAGTTTCAATGTTAGCGAATGATTACGATTCTGAAATTACAGAAGCAGAAGTTCGCGAATTTTTAACCGTTAGAGGAATGACCCTGACGAATGCGTCTGCTGACGCTTTTGGCGCATTGCTACTCGCGGCTTCTTGGTTAGAAGACCAAGCGGCAGAAGATGAAACTGCCGCTCAAGAAGAATTATTTGATAGCTATATCCTTAGTTGGTATGGCAGCTTTTTAGGTAAAGTTGAAGCGCATGCAACCACCACCTTTTACCGGACTTTAGCCCAAATTACGCGTGATGCAGTCATTGCTCTGCGTGATGAACTTGACTCAGAAACTGAATAATTGTGACGTTGTCACTTTTTTGTGGCGATGTTACTGATGTTTTAGTTAGCGGTATTGATTAATAATTTTGATTGAATAAAAAAGGCAACAGATTTTCTTGTTGCCTTTAATGCTTTTATCAATCGAAATTATTTATGGTTAAAATTAATCAACTAATGGAATGACCAGTTTACCCGGTTTGATTTCAAGCCCTTTAGCGAGTTTTTTCGCGGTTGCTTCAGCCGCGCCATTATCAGGATTTAACACATAAACAGGTTGGGTTTCAAAGAAAGTTTCAAGGGAACTATTCAAGTAAGGAATAACCGCTGACATCGCTGTATCCATATTTTCTGGCATCACTTTGTAACTGCTAATATTCAATTCTTTTAAGTAAATTGAACCTGTTTTGGCATCAAAATAAGGGCGAGCAGTGAGTGTCAGGTTAATTTGCGCTTCTGCTTTACCAATCAACGAGTCTAATTTAACGGTTGCATCCCCCGTTAAAGCAACTTTTCCTGGTTCACTGCGGCCAATTTCTGATTTTAAATTAGCGAGCTGAATATCCGCATCAGCAAAACCCGTAATACCGACCTTATGGTCATATTTTACTTTATTAGCAAGGTAATTATTAATTTGTGACTCACTAATACTAAACTCAGATAATTGATTACAACCCGATAAGAGAGTGAGAAAGCCTACCATAGCGGCGATTAAAAACTTCTTCATAGAGACTCCTTTTACAGTAATACCGCTAGTTTAGCGCATTACTGCCCACTCAACATGACTGTTTCAATTTTTTTACGGTTAAATTGCTTATGCAGCGCCCATAAAGTGATAAAACCGATGAGTCCTAATAAGAACCAAGGAAGTTGAGGCAGGTTCCATTGGTGACCAATATCGTACATCCAGCCGCCACCGGTATAACCGACTGCTCCACCTAAAGCAAGGCCTAAGCGACTAAAACCCATATAGCTGCCTCGTGCTCGAGGGTCAGCAAGAGATGCACTTAATGTTTCTCTCGCTGGGTCTGCAGTTACCGTACCTAAATAAAATAGGCAAATAAGGGCGAATAGCGTATTGAGTGAGGTTGTCATGCCAATCGGAAACATGCTGAGACTCATTAAAAATAGCCCGGCCATGAGCCGTTGTTCAAGGCGAAAATGTTTTTCGCTCCAACGCGCAATGGGATAAAGCAATGTTAAAGATATCGCTGCTTCAATCGCATACATCCATTTGACGGCAGTGGGTGTGCCAGCTAATTCATTGACAACAATAGGAAACATAAGCATTACTTGTACTGACAACATAAAATAACCTGCCAATGTGACCACATAAGTTACAAAGCGTTTATCTTTCAGTACGCGTCCCATGCCTTCTTTAATGGGGGTTCTGACGGTTGAGATTCGATAAGCAGGTAATAACCAAGCATTGCAGATAGCAGCAATAATAAACACAGCAGCGCCAACCCAGCAGACATAATGGAAGTCATACTGTAGTAGCCAACTACCAATCAAAGCACCGATAACTGCACCAGCACTGTCCTGCATTAACAGCAAAGAATAAAAACGGCCACGTTCATATGGGCGAGTTAATTTAATAACTAATGCGGTTCGTGGGGGATCAAACAAGGTTCCACCCAGAGCAGAAAGTATGCAAGATAGCCATAAAACCCAAGGGTCATGGGCCACCGCCATGACTGCAAAACCACTGGCACGTAATAGCATTCCAATGACAATCATGGGCTTCGCGCCAAACCGGTCAGCGATAGCACCGCCAAAGATACCTAAACCTTGTTGAACAAACTGACGAAGCCCTAAGGCAAAACCAACCACCACGGCGGCCCAGCCCAGTTGATCAACAAAACGAATAGAAATAAGCGGAAAAACGACAAAAAAGCCTAGGACAACCAACATGTTGTCAAGCAAAAGGAAATACTTGCCAAGGCTTCTTGCCCGTGACACTTGCGCCATGAGAGACACCATTAGAAAAATAGCAAAGGGGGAAAGTTTCTTAAAATCAGTTATCAATAATATCAGTATAATAGGGTTCAATAGATGATATTTTTTTATCATAGTAACGTGAGGTATCGATGATTTATTTTTATCAATAAATATTCGTCATACTTCACTCTGTGACGGTGTTGACTGCGTTCGGCTAATTGGGTCACATACGAGTGTATGCTCCCCAAGCTATCCTCGCTGGTCGCCTAGTCACGGCGCGAATTATTTAGAATATTGATAATTGGTAGAGGTCATACTTCACTCTGTGACGGTGTTGATTGTGCTTGCTGGCCTTAACGATGTATTTTAATTTTCAGAACATATTTTTCGTCAGCGCATTGTAAGCTACACTTTAACTTTCTAAGTTATTGGCTTGGAACTAGAGAAAATATCTGGCTTTTTATTAATTAAGGGTTAACGATGTTTGGTTATCGTTCAAATGTACCGAAAGTGCGCCTTGTCACTGATAGAATGGTTATTCGTTTGACTTATGAGCGTGATAATTATCGACTAGCTGATTATTACAGCCTGAATAAAGACTTTTTAATTCCGTGGGAACCCATCAGGGATAACCCACATTACCAGCCTGCGGGTTGGCAGAATCGGTTACAAGTCATGAATGAAATGCATCGAGAAGGAAGCGCTTTCCATTTCTTACTATTAGACAAAGAAGAAAATGAAGTCATGGGGGTAGCGAACTTTAGTAATGTATTACGTGGCTCATTTCATGCATGCTATCTAGGTTATTCATTGGGTCAAAAATGGCAAGGCCAAGGCCTAATGCATGAGGCGTTAACCCAAGCAATCCGTTATATGCAGCAACACCAAAAAATGCACCGAATTATGGCAAATTATATGCCTCATAATATGCGTAGTGGTAATTTATTGACTAAGCTTGGCTTTGAACGGGAAGGTTATGCAAAGCAATACTTACAAATCAACGGTGAGTGGCGTGACCATGTATTAACGGCACTGACCGATAACACTTGGGCGCTGAATAAAGCCTAAATTCCTAATTTACTTTTCAATCGTAGTCAGTTGCAGTGCACACTGTTAAACTGATGCGATTGTATTCTTTTAGTCTATCAATCATGAATTTATTAAAATCATTGGCGGCAGTAAGCTCCATGACCATGATGTCTCGTGTGCTTGGCTTTATTCGTGACGCCATTATCGCTCGAGTTTTTGGTGCAGGAGCGGCTGCAGACGCCTTTTTTGTCGCATTTAAATTACCGAATCTTTTACGCCGAATTTTTGCCGAGGGGGCATTTTCACAAGCGTTTGTCCCCATACTGGCGGAATACAAGAACCAACAGGGAGAGGAAGCCACCCGTACATTTGTCGCCTATATTGCAGGGATGCTAACCCTTGCTTTGGCGATTGTGACTATCCTTGGCATGATAGCTGCTCCTTGGATCATTTATGTCACCGCTCCTGGATTTACCGACGACGCTGATAAATTTGCGCTGACTACTGACCTTTTACGGGTCACATTCCCTTATATTTTTCTGATTTCACTGGTCTCCCTCGCTGGGGCAATTCTCAATACTTGGAACCGTTTTTCGGTTCCGGCATTCGCGCCGACATTGCTCAATGTCAGTATGATCATTTTTGCCGCTTTCGCAGCCCCATACTTTAATCCACCCATTATGTCATTGGCATGGGCGGTGCTGGTTGGTGGTGTCTTACAGCTAGTCTATCAGCTCCCATATCTTAAAAAGGTGGGCATGTTAGTGTTACCACGCTTGTCATTTCGTGATAGCGGGGTTTGGCGTGTAATGAAAATGATGGGACCCGCCATTATTGGGGTGTCTGTCGCTCAAATTTCTTTAATTATCAATACGATATTCGCCTCTTTTTTGCAATCTGGTTCAGTGTCATGGATGTATTACGCCGATAGGCTAATGGAATTGCCATCTGGAGTACTTGGTGTGGCTCTCGGAACGATTTTATTGCCTTCTCTCGCGAAAAGCTTCACGAGCGGTAATCAAAATGAGTATCGCCAATTGATGGACTGGGGGTTGCGCCTTTGTTTGTTATTAGCCTTGCCATGTGCGTTAGGGTTGGCAATACTCTCTGAAGCATTAACGGTGTCTTTATTCCAATACGGTAATTTTACCGCGCATGACTCATTAATGACGCAATATGCTTTAATTGCCTATTGTGTCGGTTTAACGGGGATGATTTTGGTGAAAATTTTGGCACCGGGCTTTTATTCACGCCAAGATATTCGTACGCCAGTAAAAATTGCGATTGTCACTTTAATATTAACACAATTGATGAACTTAGCCTTTATTGGCCCATTGCAACATGCAGGCTTAGCCTTATCCATTGGGTTAGCAGCTTGTTTTAATGCAGGGGTTCTCTATTGGCAATTGCGCAAGCAAGATATTTTTCAGCCTTTAGCGGGTTGGAAAGGGTTTATATTTAAATTATTGATAGCCTTAATTGTAATGGGAGCCGTGCTATTTAGTGTCTTACATTTCATGCCATCTTGGCAAGAAGGTAATATGCTGATGCGTATGCTACGTTTGATAGGCGTCGTAATTGTTGGAGCGGGAAGTTATTTCGTTGCTTTATACGTGCTTGGGTTCCGCCCTCGTGACTTTATGAAACGTAGTATTGCCTAATTAATAAGAAGGTCAATGACCTTAAAAGCCCAATTTTAATGAGGAAATCTCATAAAATTGGGCTTTTTTATCTCTGCAATCTATGTAGTTAAGGTGCCAGCAGGCATAGATTCTTTCCCTTCAATTTCTAATTATCTACGCAAATTTATTCTCTTTATAACTGAATTATTAATTTCAAAATCATTTCATGAAATTTCAATTAATTGTTTTCATTGATAAAAGCAATAGCCAACTCTATTTTTGGAGTATATTTACTGGGTTGTTGTGACAACAATTAATTTCAGGGAAATATTCAATTTATTGGATATTGTTTGTTGACTATTGTCAACGCAATGGCTATGTTATGTATCACGGAGGTCGATGAAAAAACACCCAAATAAGCATGTTCAGGCTGCTATTGAATATGCGATAGAAAATGGCTGGGTCTGGGTTACAGCAGGAAACTCATCACATACTTTTTGCAAGTTACGTTGTGGTAACGCAGTGGGTGAACACAAAACACATATGATGAGTGTCTGGTCAACGCCAAAAGTTATGGAAGTGCATGCTAAACAGATAATACGTAAAGTGAACCACTGTATTGCTCTTTTAGGTTAATCCAAGCGGCTTAGGCCGCTTATTTATGTAAGATGGGGAAATTATGGCGGTATTTACTTTCACATTAACACTATCGGGTGTGACTGCTGATACGGAAGGCTTAGTTGATACCATATTTGCCGCAGGCTGTGGCGATGCATTGGTGTGCTTCTATGGTAAATCGGTTTATTTAGAATTTGATAGGGAAGCGGAATCTTTTGATCGTGCAATTGAAACTGCGATTACAGATATTGAAAGTACATCAATGAGTATAAAAGTGGAATCTATTGATTCCGCTTTGGTTGGGCTAAGTGATATTGCAGAATTGACAGGACTAACCCGTCAAGCAGTGGCTTTGCTGAAAGATGGGGCTCGAGGTAAAGGTCATTTCCCTGCGCCCGTACAACGTTTGAGAGGGGCATCTCCGTTATGGGACTGGGCGAGTGTTGCTGATTGGCTACAACAGAATAACCGGTTGTCGCATAACCCTGAACTTTATGAACAAGCAAAAATACTTTGTAAATGGAACTTAGTACTCCGTAATTGCGCGAATGAATATATCGATGAATTGCAAAAACTAACAACAAAGCTAGCGAAACAACGCAAACAAAAACGGCTCACCGAAGTGAACCGTTAATAGACAACCTATAGATTTGAATTACATTCTTTCAACGGTTTCAATACCCAGTGTGTCTAAGCCGGTTTTTAACGTTCTTTGGGTTAATGCAGCCAATTTCAAGCGGCTTTGGCGCTGGGCTTCGTCATCAGCTGACAAGATAGGGCAGTGCTCATAGAAACCAGAGAACAAACCTGCTAATTCATATAAATAAGCACACATAACATGAGGTGTACCATCACGAGCGACAGTTAGAATGGTTTCTTCAAACTGTAATAAACGTGTCGCAAGTGCAATTTCACGAGGGTCTTGTAATGAAATAGGCAGAGTTAAGTCTGCATGGGTTAAATTGGCTTTCTTGAAAATAGAAGCCACACGAGTATACGCATATTGCATATACGGAGCGGTATTTCCTTCGAAAGCTAACATGTTGTCCCAATCAAAAATATAATCCGTCGTTCTGTTTTTGGATAAATCAGCGTACTTAACCGCACCAATACCGACCACATTTGCGACGTTAAGTAATTCATCTTCAGGCATATCCGGGTTTTTCTCACGGATCAATGCTTGAGCGCGTTCAACCGCTTCATCAAGCAAGTCTGATAAACGAACAGTACCACCGGTACGAGTCTTAAACGGTTTGCCATCTTTACCTAGCATCATACCGAACATATGGTGCTCAAGCGCCATTGATTCAGGGATATAACCTGCTTTACGGACGATGGTCCATGCTTGCATCAAATGTTGATGTTGGCGTGAGTCAATATAGTAAAGTGAGCGGTCAGCATGCAGGGTTTCATAACGGTATTTAGCACAGGCAATATCGGTTGTTGTATACAAGAAGCCACCATCTTTTTTCTGGACGATCACGCCCATAGGTTCGCCTTCTTTATTTTTAAATTCGTCAAGAAAAACAACCGTCGCACCTTCACTCTCAACCGCTAAACCTTTAGCTTTTAAATCTGCAACAATACCCGGTAGCATGCTGTTATATAAGCTTTCACCCATCACGTCATCTTCAGTTAAGGTGACGTTTAAGCGGCGGTAGGTTTCTTGGTTTTGTTGCATGGTGATATCAACCAATTTACGCCACATTTGGCGGCAATACTCATCACCGGATTGCAATTTCACAACATAACCACGTGCGCGTACCGCGAACTCTTCATCTTCGTCGTAGTGCTTTTTGGCTTCACGGTAAAATTCTTCGAGGTCTGCAAGTGCCATATCCGTGGCATCTTCATTTTGTACTTTTTCAAGATAGGCAATTAACATACCAAATTGCGTACCCCAATCACCGACGTGATTGGCTCGAATGACTTTATGACCAATAAATTCCTGGGTACGTGCCGCAGCATCACCAATGATGGTTGAACGCAAGTGACCCACGTGCATCTGTTTTGCGACATTAGGCGCTGAATAGTCAATAACAATCGTTTCAGACTTGACTGGTGCGATACCTAAGCGCTGTGAAGCTAATGCTTCTTCAACATGCTTTTCAACCCAAGTTGGCTCAAGGAAGATATTAATAAAGCCAGGACCTGCAATTTCAACTTTGCTGGCAATCCCTTCCAAATCTAAGTGATTAACAAGCTGTTCAGCCAGTTGTCGCGGAGCCATCCCCATCTTTTTAGCCGCGCCCATCACTCCATTAGCTTGGTAGTCACCAAACTGAGCTTTAGCGGACTGACGCACAAGTGCATCACTGCCTTCTGGAGCACCCGCTGCTAACATCGCAGCACTAATTTTATCTGAAAGAATCGCCTGAATATTCACCGAATTACCTTAAATTACGAACATAGTTACCGCATTGTGCCATCACATGCGCATAACTAAAAGGTGGAAGAGAAAAATCGGCAGGTTTTATACCACATTTTGGGGCTCTCATGCTACAGTCTGCGCCATTGTTTAGCAGATAAGTTTTTGTAAAGGGGGGCTTTAAGTGCCACAGTTTAGCAAAATTTCGCAATTACAAGATTTATGGGATGACCTACCTGTATTTATTAGTAAATTACAACAGATGGCGCAGGAGATAAACCTATCATTGTCATCCTTTCCGATAGACCACATTTCAGTGCGTTGTCATCATCTTGCAACTGCAGAACGTTGGCACCAAGGGTTACTGCAATGTGCGCAACTTTTATCTGACAATGTAATTAATGGTCGGCCGATTCGTTTATATGAGCTAAGCGAGCCATTAAACATCGTAGGCCAAGATGTATTTATGATTGAATTACCTTTCCCAAAAGACAAAATTTACCCGAAAGAAAGCTGGGAACATATTGAAATGGTAATTGATGTTGAGCCAAGTGAGCTAGAAACTTCGGCATTCCAGTTGCTACCTGACCCTTTGCCCCAAGGGTACCGAATGAAGATGAGCCAGCCTAAAGGGCAGCAAGAAAGGTTGCCAAATCCAACATTAGCAGTGTCAAATGGTGAAGTAACCGTTAAATACCATCCATTTCCGCTAAAAAAGATAATTGAAAGTGAAAAATAAGTGATGTAATTAACGTTATTGATCAATAATTCTCATTAACTTTTGGCGGTGTGATATCCATCCGATAACATTTTTTAATAAATGGCATTATTAGCCGAATTGTTAACGTTTAACATTAAATCTTTTCATTATTTTTGGGGCACATAAAGCAGGTGTTTTATTGCTCTATTTCGGAGGTTGTGATGGCAAAACTGGAAATCTGTTGTTTTGGAATTGAATGCGCCCAAGTGGCTCAAGAGTATGGTGCAGATCGTATCGAGCTTTGCTCTGGCGCCGCTGATGGTGGCTTAACACCCAGTTATGGCTACCTGAAACTGGCAAAAGAAAAATTGCATATTCCAGTTCATCCTATTATTCGTCCTCGTGGTGGTGATTTTTGCTATAACATCAGTGAATTTGACGTGATCCGTGAAGATTTAATTATGATTAAGGAAATGGGTTTTTCAGGCGCTGTTATTGGTATATTGGATAGCGAAGGGCGCATTGATATCAACAGGATGCACACGTTGATGGAAATAGCACAGGGGATGAATATTACCTTCCACCGTGCATTTGATATGTGTATTAACCCATTGTTAGCTTTAGAACAATTAAAGGAACTCGGCGTAGCTCGCATTTTAACCTCTGGGCAGCAACAAAGCGCGGAGCTAGGTTTACCGCTATTGAAAGAGTTACATGAAAAAAGCCAGCAAATTAATGGCCCACAAATAATGGCAGGTGCGGGCGTACGTTTGGCCAATTTAAGTAAATTTATGGAAATCGGCTTATCTGAGGTGCACAGTTCCGCGGGGAAAACGGTACCATCAACCATGAGTTACCGCAAAGTGGGCGTGACAATGGCCTCTAATAGTGAATCAGATGAATTTACTCATTATTGTGTGGATGGTCCTACGGTCGAAGCGATGAAGGACTTTATTTCTATTACAGAAAAAGTTTCTGTTTAATTGCTGCCGGACTCAATACACAGCTTTGATATAGAAATTTTACATAGCTTGTTATTCTTTAAGGAAAATCAATTCGTTGGTTTTCCTTATTGTTATTTAGTCATCAACTAGTTTAATGTCATTAAAATAGTCAATAAGAAGACTAAAAATATGATTTATTTATCATTAATGGTTTAATTATTGCTTGTGTTGATGCATGTCAATTAACCCTTATTTTTATAAGGCTACTATCTAATTACTATAAGAATACTAAGTAATTCAATTTATAATAATTAATAAGGTAGCAATGTAATGATCAATAAAATCAGGGAAAAAGCGCTGAGCCGGCGACAGTTTATTCAAGCCTCTGCCTCTGTCGCTACGACAACGTCTATTATCAGCTCCATCTCTCTCCCTTTTTCCGCTCAAGCAACACCAACCATCACAATCCAACCCGATGAAGTCAGCGAAAAAATCAAATACAGCGCATGCTTAGTCAATTGTGGCAGTCGCTGCCCACTCAAAGTACATGTAAAAGATGACGTCATTACTCGTATATCGAATGAAACCATGTATGACGACATGCAATTTGGTTTACATCAAATACGTCCTTGCTTGAGAGGGCGTTCTGTTCGCTGGAAAACCTATAACCCAGACCGCTTGAAATACCCGTTATTGCGTACAGGTAAACGGGGAGAAGGAAAATTTAAACGGATCAGTTGGGATGAAGCAACGACGATTGTGTCGCAAAAATTGCGCTCAACCATTGATACATATGGCAATGAAGCGATTTACTATCAGTATGGTTCAGGATCTACTGGTGCTAATTTACAAGGGCGTAATGCCTGTAAGCGGTTACTAAGCCAACTCGGTGGGTTTCTTGATCAACATGGAACCTACTCAACTGCACAAATAAACGGCGTTATTCCGTATGTTTATGGCAAGTTGGATGATTCACTGTTGTCTGAAATAGCCAATAGCGATTTAGTTGTGATGTTTGGTCATAATATTGCGGAAACACGGATGTCCGGTGGCGGCCAATTCTACGAAACCCTAAAAGCATTAGAAAAAAGCCAAGCTAAAGTCATTATTATTGACCCGCGCCGTACCGATAGCGTGACAACGCTAGGCGCTGAATGGATCCCAATTTATCCGGGGACAGATGGTGCACTTGTGGCTGCGATTATCCATACATTGATTAAAGAACAATTAACGGATGAAGACTTTCTAGCGAAATATTGTGTGGGTTGGGATAGCCAGACACTTCCTGAGTCTGCACCCCAAAATGGCTCATATAAGGATTATATTTTAGGGCTCGGTGATGATGGTATTGAAAAAACACCGCAGTGGGCTAGCCAAATTACAGGCGTCTCACCGGTTCGTATTATTCAACTGGCTCGTGAGTTAGGTAATGCGAAAGCCGCGTGGATTTCTCAAGGCTGGGGATTGCAAAGAACGGCATCGGGTGAACAAGCAGCACGGGCTGTGATGATGTTACCGATTGTCACGGGGCATATTGGGCGTCCAGGAACGAATGCCGGAGGATGGGGAGGAAACGTGGCGTATTCGGTGCCAGGTTTTGCTATCCCAAATCCAGTTAAAACCAAGATCCCGTGTTTTATGTGGACAGATGCGATTGCGCGCGGAACCGAAATGACGGCGACAAATTCAACACTGCTTGGTAAAGAGCGTCTTGAAACGAATGTGAAATTTTTATGGCACTATGCGAGTAATGTCACGGGTAATCAACATTCTGACTTAAACAAAACCCACAAAATTCTAACAGATGAGTCTTTATGCGAATTTATTTTGGTGTGGGATACGCATATGACGCCATCGACTAAATATGCGGATTTAATTTTACCCGATGTGACCAGCGTTGAATCAAATGATTTAATTAATAACTCGTATGCCAGCGGTGCTTATCACTACGCTATTCGCCTACAAAATGCGATTACCCCATTATGGGAGTGTCGCCAATCTTATGATGTTTTAACTGATATTGCTGAAAAACTGGGTATTAAAGACCAATTTACTGAAGGTCGTACTCATGAGCAGTGGATAGAACATTGCTATAACCTGATGCGAGAAAAAAATCCACACTTGCCAACGTTCGAAGAAACGAATGATATGGGGATCGTGGATAGAAAATTGGCAAACAGTGCAGATTATATTGCATTAAAACCATTCAGAGACTCACCTGAAACCGCGCCATTACCTACACCATCGGGTAAAATTGAAATTTATTCAGAAAGGCTCGCTAAGATAGCGAAAGAGTGGGAATACCCAACTGACCAGCGAATACCTGCTGTACCTGAATATTGTGTAAATGCTGAAGGCGTTGAAAACAAGCAAGCTAAACAAAAATATCCGCTGCAAATGACAGGCTATCACGATAAAGGCCATGCGCATTCTTCATATTTTAATATTGCGATGTTACGCGAAGCCGTTCCTCACCAGTATTGGATTAACCCAATTGATGCATCAGCTCGTGGTATTCAGGATGGTGATATTACTGAAATTTTCAATGACCGTGGACGTATGCATATTAAAGCAAAAGTGACGGAGCGCGTATTACCCGGTGTGATTGCAGTCCCGCAAGGTGCTTGGCGAGAAGTCAATGAGGAGGGGGTCGATATTGGCGGTTGTATCAATACACTAACGACACAACAACCTTCCGCCCTTGTTAAAGGGAATCCACAACATACTAACTTAGTTGACGTGAAACGTGCATAAGGAGCGATGAATGAAACAGTATGGTTTTTATTTTGACTCAACAAAATGCACTGGGTGTAAAACGTGTCAGGTGAGTTGTAAGGATGAAAAAGACCTTGATTTAGGGCCTAAATTTCGTCGGGTATACGAGTTTGGTGGTGGAACATGGCAGCAACAAGAGGGGATATGGCAACAGAATGTTTATAGCTACTATCTATCAATATCCTGTAATCATTGTTCTAACCCAACCTGTGTTGCAGGATGTCCAACTGGCGCTATGCACAAACGTGAGCAAGACGGACTAGTGGTGGTCGACCAAACAATTTGTGTTGGATGTCGCTACTGCGAGTTACGTTGCCCATACGGCGCACCACAGTATGATGAAAAGAAAAAATTGATGAGTAAATGCGATGGATGCTATGAACGCGTCGAAAAAGGGATGAAGCCTGTTTGTGTTGAATCTTGCCCACAACGCGCATTGGACTTTGATGATATCAACATCCTTCGCGAGCGACATGGCAATATTAGTGGGGTAGCCCCCATGCCAAACCCATCTCTTACTAATCCTAATATTGTCATTAAGCCGCATAAAGATGCTAAACCTTGTGGTGACAAAAGCGGGAAATTACAAAACCCAGCAGAGGTATAACATGCACGAACTTCCACTCGTTTTTTTCACCGTATTGGGGCAGTCGGCAGCAGGTTTATATTTATTGGCGTATGCGAGCCGAAAACTGGGGATGTTGGGCGAAAACCAATTACGTCATGCCAATATAGCGGCATTTGTCATCATGATCATTGCGCTAGTCATTGGAGGATTACACGTTGGGCAGCCTCTACGCTTCTTTAATATGCTTTTAGGCGTAGGCCGCTCACCAATGAGTAATGAAGCTTTACTCAGTGGTATTTTTGTCGCTTTTGGGGCCGCAACTTTATTATTCACCTTATTGATTAAAAATAAAGCGCTAAGTGAACTGTGTAATATTGCCACGGTTATTTTTGGTTTGGCATTCGTATGGTCAATTCCTCAAGTTTATAATATTGCCACAGTAGCCAATTGGTTTACTGTTTTCACGACATTACAAATGTGGATGACACTATTAGTCGCTGGTGGCGCGTTAGCTATCCTATTTGGCGCTCAGCGGTTAGGGGCGATGGTATTTTTGATTGGTTCAATTATTATTTTTGCTACTCGCGCGGCTTATGTGTCATTTTTAGGCGAGACAGGGCCAGAGATTAGTGCCGAGCAAGCTGGTTTTTGGAGCTTCCAGTTAGTCGTCTTAGCGGTGATGTTATTTGTTTACCCGGCGCTGTTATATCGCGGAAGAAATTCATCCGTACTATTAAGCCTATGTGCGCTAGCGGTTATTTTAGCAGAGTTATCTGGCCGAATTGCCTTCTATAATCTATGGCAAATAACAATGTAATCGCTTCTTAACCACTATGACAATAAATGCCTATGACTTGATTGCCATAGGCATTTTATCTTTATGGCTTACGGGCAACTAAAATTGCACGTAGTGGTGCGGGGTAACCTTCGATAGTTTTAGTTTTATCATTGGGGTCTAAAAATTCAGCCAGTGAATCTGTTTTCATCCATTGTGTGCGGCGTTGCTCTTCCAAAGAGGTTACTTCTTGGTCAACAATTCGGACATCGACAAAACCACATTTCTCTAGCCAAACTTTGAGCATTTTAGCGGAAGGTATAAAATAGACATTACGCATTTGGGCATAGCGCTCACCGGGGATTAAACACTGAAACTCATCCCCCTCAATAACCAGGCTCTCTAAAACCAACTCTCCTTCGCTGACTAATTGATTCTTAAGTTGCCACAAATGGTCGAGTGGTGAACGGCGGTGGTAAAGTACACCCATTGAGAACACAGTATCAAATGCTTTCAACTCAGGCAGTTGTTCAATACCTAAAGGCAACAAGTGAGCGCGTTGATCATCGCCTAATAGCTTTCTTACTGCTTCAAATTGGCATAGAAATAATTCCGTTGGGTCAATCCCAACGACAAATTTGGCATCTTGTCCTAACATACGCCACATATGATAACCGCTGCCGCAACCGACATCTAAGACATAACGGTCTTTTAGTGATGAAATATGGGGTAATACGCGATCCCATTTCCAATCGGAGCGCCATTCCGTATCAATATTGACACCATAGAGAGAAAATGGGCCTTTGCGCCATGGCATTAATTGTTGAAGAATATTATTTAGGCGGCGAGTCTCGCCTGCAGTGAGCTCGGGTTCACGTGTCGCTGTCACGCTATGCTGTAAATCCAAATCAGTAGGAACCATGATTGGCAGGTTATCTAGCATTTTTTCCCATGAAGAAAAACCACCGTGTAACCCTTGTTTTTTCCATTCTGAAAGTTGTGCTGGAAGCGTTACAAGCCAATGACTTAGCGGGCCAACGGCAATTTGTTGGTAAAAACGACCAAAATCAATCATGCCTAGACCTCTTTGATGGCTAACAGTGAACCAAAATTAAAGCACTGGAACCAAACTTCACAGTGAGTAAAACCGGCATTTTTTAAACGCGCTTTATGTGCATCAACAGAATCTGTGAGCATCACATTTTCTAGCATGCTACGTTTTTGGCTGATTTCTAATTCGCTATAGCCATTTGCCCGCTTGAAATCGTGGTGCATATTGAATAATAACTCACCGATTTCTTTGTCTTCGAAGTTAAACTTCTCGGAAAGGACTAAAATACCGCCGGGTTGTAGCCCTTGATATATTTTACTGAGTAATAATTGGCGATCTTCTGGGTTGAGAAACTGTAAAGTAAAATTGAGCACAACCATGGAAGCATTTTCGATATTTACATCACGAATATCACCTTCTATAACGTCAACCGGTGTATCCGCTCGATAGGCATCAATATGGCGGCGGCAACGTTCAACCATAGCCGGAGAGTTATCAACAGCAATAATTTTGCTTTTTTCTACTGTAATATTACGCCTTATTGATAAGGTTGCTGCACCTAAAGAGCAGCCTAAATCGTAAACATGGCTGTGGGGTTTGACAAAACGACCCGCAAGCATGCCAATCATCGTAATAATATTAGAGTACCCTGGAACGGAGCGTTGAATCATATCAGGGAATACTTCAGCCACTTTTTCATCGAATTGCCAGTCACCAAGGTTAGCGATAGGCGCAGAGAAAAGGCGATCTTTTGAGGTTGGATCTGAGTTTGACATAAGTTCTGTATTAAGCAAAAACAAAAGTAGTAAAGGATTGTATCAGAAAGGCTGTCTACTGAAAATCAATCCATAAGCAATGAAATAATGAGCGGCACATTAATAACTTGTGCCGTTACAGAGAGTAAAAACTAAAGATTAAATGAAACGATTTGCAGCCAAGGTAGGTAATAAGTATTGGCGATAACCATCAGTGCCATTGCAAGGTAAGTTGCTACCATGCCTGAACGGCGATATGAGTAATCGTGATTTTTCAAACCATAAGAGTGCAGTATTCGACCGGCAATTAAGATCAGGCCACAAATATGAATCATCCACACTTGTGCGCCATTCATTTCCATTAAAAGCAATAAAATTAATGAGATGGGAATGTATTCGATGGCATTACCATGAACGCGGATTGCGGTTTGTAACTCATAAAAACCGCCATCACCATAAGCTATACGGTATTGATTACGCAGCTTCACAACATTTAAGGATAATCTAAGCAGCAGTAAGGCACCCAGTACAGCATACAAAGAGCTGACCATTTTTTACTCCACCATAAAACGAATCAAACTATGAAAACACCTAAAAATATAAGTTATAGTAATGGGTATTAACAATATTTTGTGAATTGTAAATCCTAAAAAGCCGTTAGACAAATGAAATCACAACTTTTTTTGGGTAGTCCTCATGCTCTAGTTGATCAAACCTTCTTTCTTTAAGCGAGTTAAAATAGTCACCGCCGTGGTTGAGCAGCGCGGTAAATCGTCAATGCTGAACCAATCTAGCTCAGCAATCTCAGCAGCAGGGTGTGGCTCGCCTTGATAGTCTGCAAAGTAGCAACGAATACGGACTTGCGTTCCATCTGTTTTTCCATCAGCAGGGCCAATAAACTCACCATAAAACCGGATAGAAGCGGCATCTAGCTCAAGTTTTAATTCTTCGCTAATCTCACGGCAGAGCGCTTGTTCATCAGTCTCGCCTTGTTCGCGTTTTCCGCCGGGGATGTAAAACAAACTTTTATTATGGGAACGTACCATCGCAATTTTGTGATCTGATAAGGTGATTAACCCAAGCTTATCAATGATTTTAGCACTCATAATATGGCCACTCTGTTATTTAACGATGATAAGAGAATTATTGCTGTAAGTGAGTCATTAAGTAAAATGATAAAATTACTTAATGACTTAAATTATATTGTTTAAAAATTATTTTTTCTCAACGATTTTTACCAATTCATAACGGATACTTGGCGCATCAGCGGGTGGGTTTGGCACATCAAATTGCTTCACTTGCAAGGTATAAGAGAAGCCTGGTTGGTATTCGAAGCCTTGAATTGAACTATAAAAAAGTTGCCAATCATCACTTGGATTTTCTTTCACTTTCATGCACTTCATTGGGGCAACTCCCATACAATCAGCAAGTGAAGAATCGATGTAAAAAGTTTTTGTATTATCAGTCTCTGCGGGTTTCATGTTTTGGCATCCAGCGAGTAGTACGAACATGGAAGTGGCAAGTAACAATTTTTTCATGGGCAATCCTTAAACTGCAGATGGTGATTAATTCAGCGTTATATCTGTCTGTTGTGATTATAGCAAACTGAAAAAGGTAACGATTCTGAAATAGAAAGATTAATGATTAAAGAAGTATTTATTAATCAATAGTTGAATTGGAAAACATTAAGTGATGTTACTTTGCTCAAAAAGACATCGAACTAACAAAATAAACCTCTGCTGCAATATGTACATGGTGCGGATAGTCCCTTAAAATCGATAGGATCATCATGATAGGCGTCTATCTCGCCATTCAATCTTGTTATTGTTGATTAGCCACAACAATAATTGATGAAAATATGATTAAAAACAAAATGGTTTACGTGTTATGTAGAATACGTAACTATTTGTCTAACAGAATTTCCTGTATAATGTCTGCCTTTTTGACATTCTGAATTTTCAGCTCAATGTTCAGCAAAATGCCAAATTTCCGCAGCAAGCAAATGCACAACAAGCTGAGTAAAAGGATATTGTATGCGTACTAATTATTGTGGGCAGTTAAACATCGCTCACGAAGGCCAAAAGGTCACTCTTAGTGGATGGGTAAACCGCCGTCGCGATCTAGGTGGTTTGATTTTTATCGATATGCGTGACCGTGAAGGTATCGTGCAAGTTTTCTTCGATCCCGATCGTAAAGACATATTTGAAAAAGCGTCAGAGCTGCGTAATGAGTTCTGTATCCAAATCACAGGGACAGTACGCGCACGTCCAGATAGCCAAAAAAATAAAGACATGGCAACGGGCGAGATTGAAGTATTTGCTGAAGAACTGAATGTTTTTAATAAGTCAGAGCCGTTGCCATTAGATAGCAACCAAACGAATACAGAAGAGCGTCGTTTAAAATATCGTTATTTAGATTTACGCCGCCCAGAGATGTCTGAGCGTCTGCGCACGCGCGCCAAAATCACCAGCTTTGTTCGTAATTTTATGGATAACGAAGGGTTCTTGGACGTTGAGACACCAATGTTAACCAAAGCAACACCAGAAGGTGCTCGTGACTATTTAGTACCAAGCCGTGTTCATAAAGGTAAATTTTATGCATTACCGCAATCACCTCAGTTGTTTAAACAATTGCTGATGATGTCTGGTATTGACCGTTATTACCAAATCGTAAAATGCTTCCGTGATGAAGACTTACGAGCAGATCGTCAACCTGAATTTACCCAAATCGATGTTGAAACCTCGTTTATGACCGCAGAGCAAGTGCGTGAAATTATGGAACGTATGATCCGTAATTTATGGTTAGAGGTAAAAGGGGTTGATTTAGGTAACTTCCCAATCATGACCTTTGCAGAAGCTATGCGTCGTTATGGCTCAGATAAACCAGACCTACGTAACCCAATGGAGTTAGTGGACGTCGCGGATATCGTAAAAGGTGTTGAATTTGCGGTGTTCTCAGGTCCAGCAAACGACCCGAAAGGCCGTGTTGCGGCTCTGAAAGTCCCAGGTGGCGCTGCTATGACGCGTAAGCAAATCGACGAATATGGTCAATTTGTCGGTATTTATGGTGCGAAAGGCTTGGCTTGGATGAAAGTTAACGAACGAGCTCAAGGCCTTGAAGGTATTCAAAGCCCAGTCGCAAAATTCTTGAATGAAGATGTGATTAACCAGTTACTAGACCGCACAGGCGCAGTTGATGGCGATATCTTGTTATTCGGTGCGGGTGCAAAAAATGTCGTAACCGATTCAATGGGCGCGCTACGTTTGAAAGTCGGTCGTGACTTTGAATTAACCGATTTAAATAGCTGGCAGCCACTGTGGGTGATTGATTTCCCAATGTTTGAAGATAATGGTGAGGGCGGGTTAACTGCGATGCACCATCCATTTACTTCTCCTAAAGATTTCTCACCTGAAGAATTGGCCAGTAAACCCGAAGAAGCCGTTGCTAATGCGTATGATATGGTCATCAATGGTTACGAAGTTGGCGGTGGTTCAGTACGTATTCACCGCAATGAAATGCAACAAACGGTATTTAGTATTTTAGGCATTAATGAAGAAGACCAACGCGAAAAATTTGGCTTCTTATTAGATGCATTGAAATATGGCACGCCACCACACGCAGGATTAGCCTTTGGTCTTGACCGTTTAGTGATGCTGTTAACAGGAACCGATAATATTCGTGATGTTATTGCTTTCCCGAAAACAACAGCGGCAGCATGTTTAATGACGAATGCTCCAAGCCATGCGAATCCTGATGCATTGACGGAGCTCGCTATCGCCGTGGTTGCGAAAGACGAAGAGTAAGTTCAATGAAAAAATATAAGCGCCCGGAATCGATATTAGTCATTATTGTGGCTCAAAGTAGTGGACGGGTGCTTATGTTACGACGTAAAGACGACCCAGACTTCTGGCAATCAGTGACCGGAAGTTTGGAGCCTGATGAAACGCCGTATGAAACGGCGTGTCGTGAAATTAAAGAAGAAACGGGTTTTGAGGTTGAACAAAACCAGCTGCAAGATTTGTCGCACAGTATCATCTTTGAAATTTTCCCACATTTCAGGCATCGTTATGCACCTGATGTTACGCATTGCAAAGAACATTGGTTTAAAATGGTGCAAAGTGAAGAAAAAATGCCATTACTGACGGAACACAGCGAATATCGTTGGCTAGCCCCTGATGAAGCGGCGAGCTTAACGAAATCCTGGAGCAATAGTCAGGCTATTTTAGAATTTGCTGTTTAATTATTTATTGACGTTTTTTGGAGATATTTCATGGCAGGTCATAGTAAATGGGCCAACACCAAACACCGTAAAGCGGCACAAGATGCTAAGCGCGGTAAAATTTTCACTAAAATTATCCGTGAATTAGTCACAGCAGCCCGCTTAGGTGGTGGTGATCCCGCAACAAACCCACGTTTACGTGCAGCGGTGGATAAAGCATTATCGAACAACATGACTCGTGACACCTTAAACCGTGCTATCGCACGTGGTGTTGGTAATGATGATAACGATAATATGGAAACCATCATTTATGAAGGTTATGGCCCGGGCGGGACAGCAGTTATGGTTGAATGCTTAAGTGATAACCGTAACCGTACTGTTTCAGAAGTGCGCCATGCATTCACTAAAACAGGTGGTAACTTGGGTACAGACGGCTCCGTTTCTTACTTATTTACTAAACGCGGCGTGATCACTTATGCACCGGGCGTTGATGAAGATGCCATAATGGAAGCGGCATTAGAAGCGGGTGCTGATGATGTTGAAACTTATGATGATGGTGCAATCGATGTTTACACAACGCCAGAAACTTTTGGTGAAGTGAAAGACGCATTAGATGCTGCGGGTTTTACCAGTGAAGCTGCAGAAGTATCAATGATCCCGTCGACCAAAGCAGAGCTGGATGCTGAAACGGCGCCTAAATTGTTACGTCTTATTGATATGTTAGAAGATTCAGACGATGTACAGGAAGTTTACCACAATGGTGATATTTCTGACGAAGTCGCTGCCACACTGTAATTTGTGAGGCACTAAATGGCGGCATAGTCATTTAGCATAATCCGCGTAGAGAAAGCGGGCTGGCGCAGCCTGTTTTCTCTAACGCCTTCTACTCTTTCCTTTCCCTTATCCGCTATACTTTCTTCTATATCAACGAGCTAACTCGCTTTTAGTTTTTATCAGCTATTCAAATAGCTATTTAGTTGAAATTGATAGTATTATGAGATGGATAGTATTATGAAGCTTATTAGAACAACATGATTAATATAAAGAGGTATAAGTAAATTTATATGGCGATTATTTTAGGTATTGACCCCGGTTCTCGTGTTACGGGATACGGTGTTATTCGCCAGCAAGGCCGGCAACTACTGTATTTAGGTAGTGGGTGTATTCGTACACAAGTTGATGATTTACCAAGTCGTCTGCAACGAATTTACGCGGGTGTCTCGGAAATTATCACACAATATCAACCGGATGTACTATCCATTGAACAAGTTTTTATGGCGAAGAATGCGGACTCCGCATTAAAACTTGGGCAAGCGAGAGGCGTGGCCATTGTTGCTGCTGCAAACATGAATATACCCGTATTTGAGTATGCAGCTCGTCAGGTCAAACAAACAGTTGTAGGTACGGGAGCCGCAGAAAAAAGCCAAGTACAGCATATGGTTAAATCAATTCTAAAATTGTCAGCGAGCCCACAGTCTGACGCAGCAGATGCTTTGGCAATTGCGATTACACATTGCCATTTCAATCAAAATCTTTTAAAAGTTGGCGACCCACGGTTAGTTTTAACTCGTGGACGTTTAAGATAGCGAGTTTATCTTAAACAGAATTGCTTATTAATAAATAGCGTGTAGCTGGATATGCATCCAGCATTTTTTGTGGTATAAACAACAGTATTAATGATAATAAACCAACCTGCTCAAGGTTTAGTTAGTAATAGAGGGCTTCAATGTGATAGGTCGTTTACGTGGTATTGTTTTAGAAAAGCAACCTCCAATCGTATTATTAGAACTACAAGGTGTCGGTTATGAAGTTCATATGCCAATGACTTGTTTCTATGAACTGCCCGATATTGGTCAGGAAGCTATTGTTTTTACTCACTTTGTTGTTCGTGAAGATGCCCAGTTACTCTATGGTTTTAACGATAAGCAAGAAAGGGCATTATTTAAAGAGCTGATCAAAGTAAATGGTGTTGGCCCCAAATTAGCCCTCGCGATTTTATCCGGTATGTCTGCTCAACAATTTGTTTCCGCTATCGAACAAGAAGCTATTGCATCACTGGTTAAATTACCTGGAATTGGTAAGAAAACCGCAGAACGTTTAGTGGTCGAAATGAAAGACCGCTTCAAAGGCCTCAATGGGGATTTATTTAATCCAAATAGCGACATTAATCTGCCAAATGTAAACAGTAAAGTTCCCAATATGGCGGATATCGAAGCAGAAGCTGCCGCCGCATTGATTGCTTTAGGGTATAAACCACAAGAAGCAAGTCGAATGGTGAGTAAAGTTGCAAAACCGGATAGCGATTCTGAAACATTGATCCGTGATGCCCTTCGTGCCGCACTTTGATTGAGAGAATTTTAATATGATTGAAGCTGATCGCCTAATAACTGCTGAAGTATTACAGTCAGATGAAGAAGCTATTGACCGTGCGATCAGGCCAAAGCTATTGAATGAGTATATTGGTCAGCCTCAGGTTAAAGACCAAATGGAAATATTTATTCAAGCAGCGAAAATGCGAGGCGATGCGCTTGACCATCTGCTCATCTTTGGCCCTCCAGGGTTAGGAAAAACAACTTTAGCAGGGATTGTTGCAAATGAACTCGGTGTTAATCTGCGTACAACTTCAGGGCCCGTATTAGAAAAAGCAGGCGATTTAGCTGCCATGCTAACTAATTTAGAGCCCCATGATGTCCTATTTATTGATGAAATCCATCGATTATCCCCAGTTGTTGAGGAAATACTTTATCCCGCAATGGAAGATTACCAACTCGATATCATGATAGGTGAAGGGCCTGCAGCGCGCTCGATTAAAATTGATCTCCCGCCTTTCACATTAATTGGTGCAACGACTCGGGCAGGGTCGCTCACATCACCATTACGTGATCGCTTTGGTATTGTGCAACGGCTAGAATTTTATCAAGTTGATGATTTACAACATATTGTCAAGCGTAGTGCCCAATATATGGGGTTAGATATCACCGAAGAAGGTGCGCTACAAGTTGCGATGCGTTCAAGGGGAACTCCACGTATCACTAACCGTTTGTTACGTCGTGTGCGGGATTTTGCTCAAGTGAAAGGTGATGGTTCGATTGATGGGCTAATTGCTAACCAAGCTTTGGACATGTTAAATGTCGATGCTGCAGGTTTTGATTATTTAGATAGAAAGCTTCTAGTTGCTATCATTGATAAATTTATGGGTGGTCCTGTTGGTGTTGATAACCTCGCAGCAGCCATTGGGGAGGAGCGTGAAACCATAGAGGATGTTTTAGAGCCTTATCTTATCCAGCAAGGTTTTATTCAGCGTACCCCTAGAGGTCGAATGGCGACGGTTCATGCGTATAACCACTTTGGTTTAACGCCTAAAGAAATTTAATTATATTAAATGAATAAATATGGCCCCAACATTGTTTTCAATGTTGGGGCCATTTGCATTAAAAATAGTATGTAATGACTGAAATTATGTAGCTTAAAGCTTAAATTAATTTTTCGCTTTTATTGCTAAGCTTAGTACAAATAGAATAGCCGATACCAACACGACTGACGGCCCAGCAGGGGTATCGTAGAAAGCAGAGAAAGTTAGCCCCCCGGTTACAGCAATCATACCAATTAAGACAGCGATGAAAGCCATTTGCTCAGGTGTTCGAGCAAAACGCCGAGCCGTTGCTGCAGGTATAATCAATAAAGACGTAATAATTAACGCCCCAACAAATTTCATAGCGATACCAATTGTTAGTGCGGTAACTAACATCAGTAATAAACGCAGTCTTTGAATATTAATCCCATCAACAAAAGCAAGCTCAGGGCTAACCGTTATGGACAAAAGTGCCCGCCAACGATAAAAAAGCAACCCACAAACGACAATAACGCCAATAAAAATCGTTATAATATCTTCATAGCTTACTGAGAGTAAGTCACCAAATAAGTAAGCCATTAGGTCAACGCGGACATTAGCCATTAAGCTAACAACGACTAAACCTAAAGACAGTGAACTATGTGCCATAATACCCAGTAAAGTATCAACGGCAAGTTGTGGGCGTTTTTCTAGCCAAACCAAAATTAAGGCTAATAGTAAAGTGACAGCAATAACGGCATAGAATGGGTTGATATTTAATAGAAGCCCAAATGCGACCCCTAACAATGAAGCATGAGCTAGCGTATCGCCAAAATAGGACATTCGGCGCCATACAACAAAAGAGCCTAGAGGACCTGCCGCAATGGCAAGTAGCATGCCTGCTATCCAGCCAGGTAATAGTAACTCAATCATGTTTGCAGTCCTTGCTGTGCTGGTGACCAACAATAATATTGCCTTCTAAATCATGTTGATGATTATGTTGATGGCGGTATACACCAAGTTGTTGTGCACCGCGATAACCAAACATAGCGACAAATTCTGGGTGGTTTGAAACAACATCGGGCGCACCAGAACAGCAAATATGGCCGTTAATGCAAAGTACTTTATCTGTTTTTGCCATCACGAGATGCAAGTCATGGGAAACCATTAATACAGCGCAGTTAAGCTCAGTTCTTAATTGGTTGATTAAGTCATATAGTGCAACTTGACCTGTGATATCAACACCTTGAGCTGGCTCATCAAGTACGAGGAGATCCGGTTTATTGAGTAGGGCACGAGCCAGTAAAACACGTTGTGTTTCACCGCCTGATAACTTTTGCATCGGTTGTTCAAGTAAATGCGTTGCTTTGACTCTTTCGAGTGCAGGTAACAAATGCTCTTTACGAACACCAAGTTTTAATAACATAAAACGTTTAACAGTAAGGGGTAGCGTCGTATCCAAATGAAGTTTTTGTGGAACATAGCCAATAGCGAGAGAAGAAGGACGCGTAATAGTACCTGATGTAGGGGCAAGTAGCCCGAGTACAACACGTACAATTGTTGATTTTCCAGCTCCATTCGGGCCTAAAAGGGTTACGATATCACCTTTATTCAGTTCAAAGGTAACATCATTGAGAACCTGTTTTTCGCCAAATGAAACAGAAATCTTATTTAAAGTCAGTAATGGTTGCATGTGAAAAACATCTTGCAGAATTCATGTTGTGTTATATTATAACATTTCAAAATCAAAATCACGGAAAAAGACTGCTATGATACATAAATCGAAAAACATTGCCTGCAAATTTCTTTTTGGAGCAGTGGCGAGCTCCGTATTAAGTGCAACAATGGTATCAGCTGCGAATGCTGATGTTGTGGCCTCAATACGCCCACTGGCCTTTATTGCCGCGGGAATTGCAGATGGTGTCACTGAGACACAAGTTTTATTACCAGACGGTGCTTCGCCCCATGATTATGCACTTAAACCTTCTGATTTGAAAAAAATTAAACAGGCTGATTTATTCGTATGGGTTGGTCCTGATATGGAGATGTTTTTACAGAAGCCAATCAATACATTACCACAGAATAAACGCCTAGCATTGGCTGAACAGAAAAACATTAAGCCACTTCTTATGGCAGAGTCCCATGAAGATGAACACGACCATGAACATGGAGATGAAGCTAATCATGACAAGGATCACGAACATCATCACCACGGTGAGTATAATATGCACATCTGGTTGTCTCCAGAAATTGCAAATTTTGCTGCGCAAGACATTTATGAGCGTTTAGTAGAGCTTTATCCTGAACAAAAAGATAAGCTAGACGTAAACCTTCGTAAATTCAAAGAAAATATGACGCAAAATGATCAGAAAATTGCTAGTATTTTGCAGCCAGCTAAAAACAAGGGTTATTTTGTTTTTCACGACGCTTATGGCTACTTTGAAAAACACTATCAATTAGCTCCATTGGGGCACTTTACGATAAACCCAGAAATACAACCTGGCGCGCAGAAATTACATCAAATACGAACACAATTGGTTGAGCATAAAGCGCAATGTGTTTTTGCTGAGCCTCAATTCAGGCCTGCTGTGATTGAAAGTGTAGCACGTAATACGGGGGTGAAAATGGGAACTCTCGACCCACTAGGAATTGGGCTGGCGATAGGGCCGGATAGCTACATGCAGTTTTTGACTCAATTATCAGAGCAATACGCCAGCTGCCTGGATTAAAAATAGAAGGAATTGTTTAAGTGCAGCAAATGGCCAAAAGTCTGGCTCAGGTATACGGTAGCCTGTCTAGAACACACAAAATTGTATTAAGTACGCTCACTGTAGCGACTATGGCCGTCGCAATTTGGCGGCCAGTTCATGTACCAACAACAGCTGAATATGATGGTACACCGGATACCATCATTCCGCTTTCATTATTACCTGCAAGTGATGCTACCGACGATATAATTCAAGACAGTAGTGAACAGCTACCAGATGAAGGCCTCGCTGATACTGAAGCAGAAGCCGTAGAGACGGGAGGAGTGGCTGCGCCTCTCGTCCATGAATATGTTGTTGCAAGTGGTGATAACTTAACGACTATTTTAACTCAATTCGGTATTGAAGCTGGTGACGTTGCAACACTATCTAACCAACATAAATCACTGAGAAATCTGAAGATAGGCCAGTCATTAAATTGGTCGTTAACTGATCAGGGTGAGTTAGAGTCATTAACATGGGAAGTTTCTCGCCGTGAGACCCGTGTATTTACCCGTGTTGGGACGACAAACAAATTTGAAGAAGCTAAGCAGATTCGCGAAGGTGAATGGACTAACAGTGTTTTAAACGGTACGGTTGACGGCACATTTGCGCAAAGTACAAATAAAGCGGGCTTAACGCGTAATGAAGGCCGTGAGGTAATTAAAGCTTTACAATGGCAGGTTGATTTCAAAAAATTGAAAAAAGGCGATAAGTTTAGTGTATTAATGAGCAGGGAAATGCTTAATGGTCGCAGTGAACAGAGCCAACTTATTGGTGTTCGCCTACAAACGAATGGAAAAAGCTATTATGCTTTTCGCGCTGAAGATGGGCGCTATTATGACAGTGAAGGGAATGGTTTAGAACGTGGTTTCTTACGTTTTCCAACTGCTAAGCAGTTTAGAGTCTCTTCACAATTCAACCCTCGGCGAGTTAACCCAGTTACTGGGCGCGTAGCACCGCATAAAGGTGTGGATTTCGCAATGCCTGTTGGCACACCAGTACTTGCTGTTGGCGATGGCGAAGTGATTGTTTCAAAATACAGCGGCGCTGCAGGTAACTTTATTGCAATCCGTCATGGCCGCCAATATACAACTCGTTATATGCACTTACGTCAATTATTAGTTAAGCCAGGCCAGAAAGTTAAGCGCGGTGATCGTATTGCGTTATCAGGCAATACAGGGCGTTCGACTGGTCCTCATCTACATTTTGAAATGTGGGTAAATCAACAAGCGGTAAATCCACTCACCGCAAAATTACCGAGTTCTGGTGGTTTAACAGGAAAAGAGCGTAAAGAATATTTAGCGCTTGTGAAAGAAACGAAACCACAACTCAAGCTACAGTAATTTAAGTTTCTATTTTTATCACTGGCAGGTACTTGTATCTGCCAGTTTTCTTTGTAATGCTCCCGTAAACTATTATTATAAGCTATAGAAAGATGGCTATTATTCACTTGAGTACAGCATGAATAAAGATCAAGACACTGATAGTAAAAAAGGCTATGTGCCAACTTTTCACCGTTCTTACCTATTACCTAAATATTGGGGGGTGTGGCTAGGGGCTGGTGTTTTAGCGGGATTGGCTTTCATTCCTGTTAAGATCCGTGACCCTTTACTTGCTAAAATAGGAAAATGGGTTGGGCGGCTTGCTAAAAGTGGCCGTCGTCGTGCCAAAATTAACTTACTTTATTGTTTTCCGGAATTGACCGAACATCAACGAGAAGAGTTAGTTGATCGCATGTTTGAAACCGCACCACAGTCTTTTGTCATGTTGGCAGAGTTATGTCTTCGTGGTGCGAGTAAAACGCTAGCGAGGACACATTGGCATAATCAAGAAATTATAGAGCGCTTAAAACAGCAGCAAAGTAATGTTATTTTTATGGTTCCTCATGGCTGGGCTGTTGATGCGCCAGCCATGTTATTAGCAGCAAAAGGCCAACAAATGGCTGCAATGTTTCATCACCAAAAGAACCCTGTTGCCGATTACTTATGGAATAAAGCGAGATACCATTTTGGGGGGCGTTTGCACTCAAGAGAGGCGGGGATTAAGCCTTTTATCGCTTCTGTTAGGCAAGGTTATTGGGGCTTTTATCTTCCTGACCAAGATCATGGTGAAGAGCATAGTGAATTTGTTGATTTTTTTGGTACATATAAGGCGACATTACCTGCTATTGGTAGGCTAATGAAAGTTTGCAAAGCGAAAGTTGTACCGCTATTTCCCGTTTATGACCATAAAACGCACCAATTGCATATTTATATCCGTGAACCAATGGATGATATCGATGGTAAGGATGATAAGTACATCGCACGAAGAATGAATGAGGAACTGGAATATTTGGTTTCTCCGAATTTAGAACAATACACATGGATATTAAAGCTATTAAAAACGCGTAAAGAGGGGGAGATAGAACCTTATCAGCGTAAAGATCTCTACCGTTAGTGTTTAGTTTTACAGAATAGTGTTTAAGCCATTACTTTTTAAGTAATGGCTTTTTTTATTTAAAAGTGTGTATTTATAGAATGAACGAGGGTTCATATTATTACTTGCCTAACATCAGATAAACTAGAACTAATAAATATCAAACCGTATCGTTTTAAGTAATTATTATGCTGATGATATTATCACTGGCAGTAATTAGCCAGTGTAACATTAATCATGAAATTAGATCTTAGTATATATACTGAAGCAGCTTTATTTCAATGTTTGTATTGTGATATTCCTTTTTATTTATCTAATGTAAAGCCAACCATGTAGTAGATAACATTATAAAATTATCATTAAATGACTAGCCAGTTATGGTTATTATTTGTATGCTTTACAATAATTATGATTGAGTATTGGTTTTTTCTTCTAAAATTATTTTTTTCATCTTTATGAAATTATTATTTTTTTAATTTAAAATTGAAATTATTTATTGGTTATTTATTGGTTATTTATGTTAATTATATGATAAGTGTAAGGCTATATTTAAAATATAAAATCAATCTTTATATTAAAAATTATTCCTTACATACTAAAAAAAAGAGAATAAATAATTTTAAACATATGAGTAAATACTAAGCATTATGTATAATCACTTATTAACGATATATAAAATATATTGCTATATTTTAATTATATAATAAAAATGACTCCCAGATTAATACTTGGAGACTCTATGGAAAAAACTCGAACAACGTTAGATCAATGGATAACTCTACAGGCAGTGGTTGACTACGGTGGTTTTGCTCAAGCAGCTGAAATTTTGCATAGGACACAATCATCAATTAGCTACACCATTAGTAAATTAGAGCAAACATTGGAAATTGAAATATTTTCTTTAGAAAAACGTCGTGCAGTATTAACTAAACAAGGAGAGCAGCTATTAGCGCTATCGAGAGAGGTAACAAATAAAGCAATTTCATTAGAAGAGGTTGCTAAATCATTAAATTATGAAGGAAATAATAAAATTAATATTGTTATTGATTCACTATATCAAAGTGATGAAATACTGAAGAAAATTGGGGGGTTAAGTCGCTCTAGAAAGGATTATGATATTGATTTGAAACGTGTTTTATTAAAAAAAACAGATGTTTTTGAAGTTAAAAATTATGATTTATTAATTACTCACCATTACGTTGAGTCGTTAAACCCTATATTCCTTGAGCAAGTTGAGGCGGTGTTTGTATCCAATCCAAATCATAAGCTTCAACATTGCCAGGCTGATAATGTATTGAAATCAATGGAAAAAACAACATTGATTGCTTTGGGAACTACAGATATGGATAGTATAAAAAGCATCCAAACCATTCATGTTCCTAATGTGGATTTAGCAATTCAATTAACAGAGAATTCGATTGGGTATTTATGGTTACCAAAAAATTTAGTCCAGAAGGAATTGAATAATAATTCATTAAAAGAGCTGAAAACAGCAAATAAAAAATCATTCTATAATTTTTATATGTATCTGAATAAAAATTCAATGGCTAATGAAATTTTAAGATACTACCTAATTGATAATGAAAAAGCTAAATTAATGAGTCAATTAATGAATAACCAAAATTAAACATAAATATTTTAGATGTCATTTTAAAAAATTCAATGTATCCATTAGTTAACTTAACTAAAGGTAAATGGTATATTCCTTTAGAACATCTAATATGAGTAATTTATTTATTCATATAATAGTAATTAATAATTAAAAATTTTATTATAGGAACTATTATGAGTATTCTAAAAAAATCCCTAGCAGTAATAGGGGTTGCTTTAGCTGTAACATCTGCGCCAACTGTTTTTGCTTCAGGTACAATTAATTTTACCGGGGAAATAACTGACATTGCTTGTACAGTTGATAGTAATTCAAAAAATTTAAATGTTGATCTTGGAAAGGTATCAGCTAAAAGTTTAGCTGCACAGGGTGAAGTTGCAGGATTGAAAGACTTCACGATTAAGCTTGTTGATTGTCCAGCAAACTCGAAAGTAACTGTACGCTTTGGTGGTACACGTGATACTGCAGACCGCGATATTCTTGCCATCAACCAAGGTGCAGGTGTTGCAAATAATGTCGGTATTGCTTTATTTGAAAAAGACGCAACAACACAAATCAAATTATTTGATGACTCAAAACAAATTGAATTCGATGGTGCAACTGTAGACTTAGATTACGTAGCTCGTTATAAAGCTACAGGCGCAGCAACTGCAGGTCCTGCTAATAGTAGTGCAGTATATAGCATTCAATATCATTAATTATTTGGAGGGCACAATGGTTGCCCTCTTTCTCACATCAATATCATGGCTGTTTTATGAAAAAAATATTTTTTTCAATCTGTATATGTTTATTTTCTATTTCTAACATCTCTCAAGCGTCAGGTATTAGTGTAGGTGGAACACGTTTTGTCTATGAAGAAAACAAACGTGAAATTGATATCCCGATTTTTAATAGTGATAAAGAAAAACCATTTTTAATCCAAAGTTGGGTTTCTCCATTTAATGGTGAGGGTAAAGCACCATTTATTGCTACGCCACCATTATTCCGAATTGAACCAGATACAAATGGCTCAGCGAGAATTTCATACATAGGTGAACCTATAAATTCAAATGAAGAAAAAATCTATTTGCTTAATATTAAATCAATACCACCGAAAAATAATAGTATTGAAAATGAGCTACAGATAATTATAAACTCACAATTTAAATTATTTTTAAGGTCGAAAGATATTGAACCTTTTGATTTTGAGAAGGTTAATTTAGTTGAAAAATCAGATGGAGTTATGATTGATAACCAAACACCATATCATTTATCAATCAAAAATATTCTTATCAATGACAAGGTTATTGATGGCGCTAGCTTAATATACCCATTTAAAAATGACTACATTCTTAAGAAAAAAATAAATAATGGTGATTCAATAGTTGTTCAGTTTATTAATGATTATGGCGCTATCATAGAGAAAAAACCAAGTAAGAGTATCTAAGATGTCAATTCTCTATACCAAAAATAGACTTATGTATTCTAAAGTTTTTACTACGATCAGCTTGATATTGTATGCCAATAATACAATTGCTGAAGATATATTTGATATCAATGCCATCAACACTGGAATTGAAAGTCAAGTTGCCGATGTGAATAGCTTGGGCTACTTGTCATCCACAGGTGGGCAATTACCAGGTGACTATTTTGTTGATATTTATATTAATGATCAACGGGTGGACAATAAGAATATTACATTTTTATTTGATGATAAAACTAAAAAACTACTCCCTAAAATAACAAAAAAAATGCTACTAGATTGGGGGGTAAAAAACTCAGCAAGCGAAAAATTCTCAGTAATTGAAAGTGATGAATATTTGAACGATATTGCTCAAATTATTCCTAGCGCTAATTATCAATACAAATTCGAAATCCAACAGCTACAAGTTAGTATTCCTCAAATTGGTTTAGAAAATACTAGCCGAGGTTACGTTGAACCGAAAGAATGGGACGATGGAATTAATGTGGCATTTGTTAATTACACTGCAAGATTTAATAAGCATTGGTACCAAAATAGAGATAACAGAGATAATACATTCTTAGGTTTAAGAAGCGGTATTAATATAAATGCTTGGCGTTTGCGTAGCTATAGCACATATAGTAATACAACCAATGAAACAAATTGGAATAACTTACAAACCTATATAGAGCGAGATATCAGAAGTTTAAAAAGTCGATTAACGATTGGTGAAACATCCTCTGATAATGGTGTGATGGAAAGCAACCCTTATCGTGGGATAAGGTTAGCTTCCGATGAAAGTATGTTGCCTCAAAGTGAAAGAGGTTTTGCACCGACAGTCACAGGAATTGCACAATCAAATGCGATTGTTACTATTAGGCAAAATGGTAATGTGATTTATCAAACAACTGTACCCCCCGGTGAGTTTTCAATTAATGATTTATATCCAACTTCATACAGTGGTGACCTTGAGGTCTCCATTGAAGAAGCTAATGGAACAATCCGATCTTTTATTCAGCCGTTTTCAGCGGTACCAATGATGCAAAGGGCAGGTGCATTAAAATATAGTGTAGATATTGGTAAATATAATGTTGATAGTGCACGGCGTAAACCAAATTTTGCGCAAGCATCAGCAATTTATGGGTTACCATATAACTTATCCGCTTATGGAGGTTTTTTAGTTTCCCAAGGCTATCAAGCTTACACAATAGGTACTGGAGTAAACTTAGGTAATATTGGTGCGATATCGACAGATATTACACAAGCATCGGCACGATTGATTGATAAAAAGAAGGCAGAAGGGCAATCATACCGAATTCAGTATTCAAAATATATTCCAGATACAGGCACTTCTTTTTCTTTAGCATCATATCGCTATTCAACAAAGAATTATTATGATTTCTCTGATTCGAATAATTACTTTTATAACATCGATCGGAAAAAACAACAGTTTCAAGCATCAGTATCCCAATCACTTAACGGAATAGGTTATTTATCAGTGAATGGTTACCAGCAATATTATTGGGATAAAAGTGGTTCAGATAAAAATCTAACAATGAGTTTTAGTTCTAATTATAATTCGATGAATTACAGTGTTGCTTATTCTTATACAAAGCAAGATTATTCGAATACCAATGACCAAATGCTGTCATTAAATTTAAGTATTCCTTTTGATTTAGGGTGGAGAAATAATTGGATCAATTATAGCTATAATACCAGTAAAAAAGGCGACTCTATTAGCTCATTGAGTTTTAATGGTACGCAATTAGAAGATAATAATTTGCAGTATGACCTCACACAAAGATACCACCATAGCCATGATGAATATAGTAATTCCATTAGTGCAAACTATATAGTTTCATCAGGGGAATACAGTGCAGGCTATAATTATGATCCTAAATATCATTCTGTCTATCTAGGTGCAACAGGAGCATTATTACTGCATTCTGGAGGGCTAACGACATCACGTACTATTTATGATTCTGCAGTGCTCGTAAAAGCTGAAGATATTGATAATTTAAAAGTGAATAATGCGCAGTCGCTCTATACTAACTCTTCAGGCTTTGCTGTAATTCCTACGGTTACACGCTATGAACGAAATAAAATTAGTGTCGATACTGCAACATTAAGTGGTAATAATGATGTTGCTATTAATACAACAACTGTCGTTCCTACTCAAGGAGCTATTGTATTAGCTAATTTTCAAGCAAAACGCGGCGCTAGAGTATTACTAAAACTGCAGCATGCAGGCAAACCAATTGCATTTGGCACACAAGTTTCTGTTATAGAAAATGAAGAGCAAGTGACTGGAGGTATTGTTGCAAATGATGGGGAAGTGTATTTAAGTGGTGTTCCAGAGCAAAGTATCGTCATTGTAAAATGGGGTAATAGTCATAATCAACAATGTACAGTTCCACTTTCATTATCGTTAGAAAATGAAAAAATTCAGTTTATAGAACGAACTTGTGAATAGGAGTCGTCATGAATAATTTAGGATTAAAAATCGGCATTCCGTTACTTTTATATTCACAATTTGGTGTTGCAGAATTTAGGGCTGAATTTACTAACCAACTTGTTAATTCAAATAAAACACTTTATGTCTCACGCACATTACCGGTAGGTACTTTTATTGGTTCAGTTGATTTAGGTACGCATTCCCCTTGGGTGTGGTGGAATGTAACTGGTAATACAGAAGTTGGTATATATTTACCAAACGTATCTGGGAATTCAAGGTACATTTCTGGTGTAGGCTATGTGAGAGAAGTTAATAGTTCAGGTGTTGGTTATGCTTTACATGGAACAGTGATGAGCCCTTGCTCTGGTTCTGCGTATGTTGATGGAGTAAATACGAAAGATGGAAATATTAGTAATAGGTTAATTTGTGGTTCTAATGCATCATCAGCAAGATATACTGTAAAGTTAAGAGCAGATTTTTATAAAGTTGGTAATAATGTTAAAAACCAAACTTTACCAACCACTTATGCTGCGATGTTAATTTTGTTCAATAATAGTTTTATTGCTTCAGACTCATATGGAAGAATTGAACCAAAAGTGACTATAGGGCCAATTAATATTATTTCGAGTGGTTGCGAAGTTAAAAATAAGTCAATAGATGTGCCGTTCGGTAAAGTCAGCAAATCGTCGTTTACAGGTGTTGGTTCAACAAGCTCCGTGAGTAAAAGAAACTTTCAAATTCAATTAGACTGCGACCCTATATCACCGATAAAAATTACGTTTATTGGATCGCAAGACACAAGCCAAACACCGGGGGCAATTGCACTCAATAATTTAACTGATGAAAATACAGCGAAGGGCTATGCAATCCAAGTAAAATATAACGGAGCACCAATTAAGCTTAATCAGTTAATGCCTATCGTTGAACAAAATAATGTAGGCAAATATAACATTCCGTTGGAAGCTGCTTATATCCAAACTCAATCTATAACAACTGCTGGGGAAGCAAACGGTACGCTACAATTTAATCTACAATATCACTAAGCTCTATTTGCTCTGCACGTAACAGAAGTGAACTGCAGAGTTTTACTGTTTTGTATTACTTATTATTTAGCCATCATTTTGCACTTTATCTTAATTCATCACTAACCTGAAGTAAGTTATAGTTAGCTTTTATTGATGAATAAGTTGAGGACGACTATGGCATTTGATCGTATGGATTGGCATTACGGTGGTGATTATCCATCAGACTTACCAAATGAGAATGGAGGCACCCATATTGGCTTTTATTTAACATGGATTATTCATAATAATTTAGTAGGAGAATTTCATACTGAAGAATCAGGGGAAGAACTCGCATTAGTTAAAGCTCGAAAGTTGGATGGTCGTGAATTTTTGATGACAATGTGTGATGAAAAATTTATAGATGAAGATTTAAGTGATGAAGGTAATGCTTTTACTCAGTTTTACTATGCAGCGGAAGAGAAGGGCTATTTTGAAGATTATGAACGTGTCCTTAAAGGCCATTTACCAACAACTTACCATATAGAAAATTCATGGGAAAATTATGATAAAATTGCCCCTGTAATTAGCGAAGCATATGCCAAATGGAAACAAGCTCAAGGTTAGATAGAGCACTAATATAAAAGACAGCCCCCACCTATAGGCGAGGGCTAAAAGATTATTCGACCTCTAGAATACGACAAGTATTCGTGCTACCTACGGTGCCCATTAAGTCACCCTGAGTGACAAGAACCACGTCACCACTCATTAAATAGCCGTTATCACGTAAACGTGTCACTGCTTCATTAGCAGCCGCAATACCATCTGTGTGGGTGCTACAGAAAACAGGGGTAACACCACGGTATAGAGAACACTGGTTGAGTGTTTTTTCATGACGAGACATTGCAAAAATAGGCAAGCCAGAACTGATACGAGACATCATACGAGCAGTACGACCAGACTCAGTCATTGCAATGATAGCTTTAACCCCTTTAAGGTGGTTAGCTGCATACATTGTTGACATAGCAATTGCTTCTTCTGGGCTGCTAAATTCTGCATCTAAACGGTGTTTAGATACATTCAGGCCAGGCATTTTTTCTGCACCAAAGCAAACTTGTGCCATTGCAGCTACCGTTTCTGCAGGGTACTGGCCTGCGGCAGTTTCAGCGGAAAGCATAACGGCATCGGTACCATCCAACACCGCATTCGCGACGTCCATGACTTCGGCCCGCGTTGGCATTGGGTTAGTGATCATCGATTCCATCATTTGTGTTGCAGTGATAACCACGCGATTTAATTGACGTGAACGACGGATTAATTTTTTCTGAACAGCAACTAACTCAGGATCGCCAATTTCTACACCGAGGTCACCACGAGCAACCATGACGACATCAGAAGCGAGAATAACCTCATCCATGACTTCATCATTGGCAACGGCTTCAGCACGCTCGACTTTAGCAACAATTTGACATTCACAACCCGCATCACGAGCTAATCGGCGCGCATAATCTAAATCTTCACCAGAGCGAGGGAATGAAACGGCTAAATAGTCGACATTAATTTTGGCTGCGGTTTTTATATCTTCTTTGTCTTTGTCTGTTAATGCTTCAGCAGAAAGACCGCCACCGAGTTTATTAATACCTTTATTGTTAGATAATTGGCCACCAACAGTAACTTCTGTAAAGACTTGTAATCCTTGGACTTCTCGGACTTTTAATTGAACACGCCCATCATCAAGAAGTAAAATATCGCCTGGAACGACATCGGCAGGTAAGCCTTTATAGTCGATACCCACTTTTTCTTGGCAACCTTCACCTTTACCTAAATTGGCATCAAGAATGAATTTATCACCAATATTTAGGAAAACTTTACCATCTTTAAACGTAGAAACACGAATTTTAGGGCCTTGTAAATCACCGAGGATAGCAACGTGACGTCCTAAACGAGCGGCAATCTCACGTACTTTATTAGCACGCAATAGATGGTCTTCTGGAGTTCCGTGGGAGAAGTTAAGGCGAACAACGTTGGCGCCAGCATTGATAATTTTTTCAAGATTATTATCGCGATCGGTAGCTGGACCAAGAGTTGTAACAATTTTAGTTCTTCTAAGCCGTCTAGACATGTATTACTCCGTTGACCTGTAATGGTGTTGATAAAAGAGTGAAACCATTTCACCCCATTTCGAAACCTGTTTACTGCAAATAGGGATGCTGACACGAGCACAGCTATTATATACAGCCAATTTCTTAATGCTATCAGGTCTGTAAAACTATTAAAGCCTGAAAAGCAAAGAAAAGCATTTATACTGTCAGTTTATTGCCTTTAGATGCTATCAAACCGCGAATCACGTAATGCTTCTTTGACGCGCTTCAAGTTATCTCTAAATTTTTCACCTCTTCTTAACGTAAAACCCGTTGTTAATACGTCAATGACTGCGAGCTGAGCCATTCTTGATACCATCGGCATGTAGATATCTGTATCTTCAGGCACATCAATAATGATAGGTAGGGTAGCGGCTTGGGATAGCGGAGAGTTTTCTGAGGTAATTGCTATGACGGTGGCATCGTTTTCCCTTGCTAAACGAGCCATATCAACTAATGCTTTTGTTCTTCCCGTATGGGAAATGAGCACAATAACGTCTCCTTCAGTACTATTGATACAGCTCATACGCTGCATGACAATATCATCGAAGTATATGACAGGAATATTAAAGCGGAAAAATTTATTCATTGCGTCGTGGGCGACGGCAGCAGAGGCACCAAAGCCAAAAAAACTGATTTTTCGTGCTTGGGTTAATAAATCAACTGCACGGTTAATTGCACTAATATCGAGCGTGTGTTTCACATTATCTAACCCGGCCATAGCCGATTCGAAAATTTTGTGAGTATAGGTATTTACTGTGTCAGTTTCTTCTATATGGCGATTGATGTAAGGGGTTCCATTGGCTAAGTTTTGTGCTAATCGTAATTTAAAATCAGGGAATCCTTTCGTGCCCATTTTCCGACAAAAGCGGTTTACTGTTGGTTCGCTAACATCTGCTAATTGCGCTAGAGTGGCGATACTAAGATGAATGGCATTTTGTGGCATACCTAAAATAACCTCAGCCACCTTTTTTTCTGATTTACTTAAAAAATCGAGACTTGTTTTCATTTGTTCTAAAATATTCATATAGCAAAAGCGCCTATTTCATCGAAAGGAGAAATTTGTGAGTCATCACGTTATCCTATTGTTGATTTTTAATTTCTTGTCGTGATGCTGTAATAGAGAGTGAAAATATACTATGTAAGATATGTAAGCTATCTGAATGCAGGTGATAACTAGCAGCTTTTTGTGAAACTTTGACCCGTATCTAATTTTCAGATTAGTAAACATCCTACATATTTTGTTATTTTTTTACGGAAGCTGTCTCCATTCAGTTAAATCGCATCTTTTTAATACACTAAAAATTATTCAGTGTGTAACATAAGAGCAAACAGGGAATATGTTGTTTTTTTCATCATAAAAACTGTGATCGGTATCATGAAGATTTACTGGGCACTAGCAACAGGGTACATTAGCGGAATTAGGGCTAATTTTAACAAAATTACAATAAGGCCTATCCTAGTTAGGTCTTACATTCCGCAAATTGAGGAGAACCAATATGGCGGTACATAATGCTGCTCAAGCTTGTGACTTAATTATTTTTGGCACCAAGGGAGACCTCGCTCGTCGTAAGCTGTTGCCATCGCTTTATCAGTTAGAGAAAGCAGGTTACATTCATCCAGACACGCGTATTATTGGTGTCGGTCGAGCTGAATGGAGTCAAGATGATTATGTCCACTTTGTCAAAGAAGCGTTAGATAAGTTCTTAAAAGAAGATCTCGATTCAGCATTGTGGGAAAAATTGAGCTCTCGCTTGGATTTTTGTAACTTAGACGTTAACCAGACTGAAAGTTTTGTGCGTTTAGCTGAAATGTTAAAACAAGATGCACAACCGGCTATCCATTACTTTGCCATGCCACCGAGCACCTTTGGTGCAATGTGCCAAGGACTGGGTCATGCTAAATTAAATAAAAAGCCAAATCGTGTTGTCATGGAAAAACCACTGGGAACGGATTTAGCGTCATCACAAGAAATTAATAATGAAGTGGCCAAGTATTTTGATGAAAGCCAAGTTTATCGTATTGACCACTATCTTGGTAAAGAAACAGTTTTAAATTTACTCGCACTGCGTTTTGCAAACTCGTTATTTATCAATAACTGGGACAACCGCACTATCGATCATGTCCAGATCACAGTTGCAGAAGAAGTAGGAATCGAAGGTCGTTGGGGTTATTTCGATCAAGCAGGCCAAATGCGTGATATGGTGCAAAACCACTTATTGCAAATCTTAACGATGATTGCGATGTCGCCACCGGCAGATTTAACTACTGACCGTATTCGTGATGAAAAAGTGAAAGTCTTACGTTCTTTACGTCGCATTGACCATACTAATGTGCGTGAAAAGGCAGTACGTGGGCAATATACCTCTGGTTTTGTTCAGGGCAAAAAAGTCCCTGGATATCTAGAGGAAGAGGGGGCGAATAAGCAAAGTATGACTGAGTCATTCGTTGCTTTGCGTGTTGATATTGATGACTGGCGTTGGGCGGGCGTGCCTTTCTATTTACGTACAGGGAAACGCCTACCGGCTAAATGTTCAGAAGTTGTGGTTTATTTTAAAAAGCCCGCGTTAAATATTTTCTCGGAAAGTTATCAAGATCTACCTCAGAATAAATTAACTATTCGTTTGCAGCCAGACGAAGGGATTGATATTGAAATTATGAATAAGGCACCAGGCCTTGATCATAAACACCGTTTACAAACCACTAAATTGGATTTAAGTTTCTCCGAAACTTTCAACCAAACTCACCTTGCTGACGCCTATGAACGTTTATTGCTTGAAGCAATGCGCGGCATTCAAGCACTGTTTGTTCGCCGTGATGAAGTAGAAGAAGCATGGAAATTTGTTGATTCTATTATAGATGCATGGGCAATGGACAATGAAGCGCCTAAACCATACCAGGCAGGGACTTGGGGGCCGATTGCATCTGTAGCGATGATTGCTCGTGATGGTCGTTCGTGGAATGAGTTCGAATAAAATTATCAATACTTGAAATATTAGACGGTGTATTGACTAAAATGGCGGGATAATCCCGCCATTTCTCTATGCTTGTTATATCGTGTTATATCGTGGTTTAAAGAATCAATTCACTACGTCCTGTAGCAGCCATGTGAATAATCGCTTGTTCGATGCGTAAACACGCCATTTTAGCGGCATCAGGAACGGACAGCCCAGCTAATAATTGTGCGGTGAGTTCTGCACCAAATAAATCCCCCGTTCCTTTTGGCGTGACAGGGTAACGTTTGTGGCGGATCACGGCCACGTCATCTTTGGTAACACAGACCACTTCGATATTATCATCATCAGGCTGGAAAGCACTTGTGATGATTACCCACTGTGTATTTCCTTTCAATAAGCTGCGGGCTGCAGTTGTTGCATCATCCAAATTATTAACTTGTTTGCCACTTAAGGTCATGAGCTCGAATTTGTTTGGAATAATTCCTGTTGCTAAAGGTATGACTTTATCACGGTAGACCTCGGCAATTTCAGGGGGAATATAAAAACCACTGTCCTCATCCCCCATGACTGGGTCAACAATAACCGGCAGTGCGGCTCGTTCTTTGCGGACGAGGGTTAACCAGTCAGCTAAGTCTTGAGCTTTTTCTGGGGAGCCTAGATAACCAGTCAAAATAGCTCTTACAGAATCTAAACTACCACGTTCAACAAAACCGTTTAAATAACCACGAAACCACTCTCCAGGTAACTCCCCACCATAGCAAGTGGTATAATGAGGAGTATTACTCAGTACTACGGTAGGGACTGCAGCTACTCGTAAACCTTGTTTTGTCAACGCTGGAACGGCAATGCTATTCCCAACGCTGCCATAAATAACTTGCGACTGAATTGATACGACATCATAAGGTAATGGTGTTGCATCTGCGGCATTTTGGAAACTATTGGAGGTAAGGCTAAAGGTATTCATGGCACTCTCTTCGGCATATTACAATCATATGGCTACTATAAGAAGCTTGTTCAATCAGGTTGTCAATGTTAAAAATCGAATAGTATATTTTAGGTGTGATGAGAGTATAAAAAGTGGAATAAAGAGATTTTTTTATAAAATAATTCCAATGAAAAATTTATCGTTGCCGCTTGTTTATTCGTATAATTGTTGATAGTTCAAGGGTTGATTAGCATATAAATGAATAGTTATTCATATTTTATTCAATGCAAAAAATGTTTATATTCATTGACTTAATAAAGTTGGCATGCTAAAAATAAGCTGAAATTAACTATCAACATGAGGGTTCGGAGTAAATTGGGTAGATGTCTACCTGATGAAAAGAATAAGATATCATGCTTAGCTCAACTAGCGGCAAGATCAGCAAGTCCCAAAAAAGAACGACACACAGGCTTTTCCTTTCAGCTATCCTTTCCAGTGAACACTACTGGTGTGGTGCATTATAGCGTCTCTCTCGATTATTCATTTCGCTGAATAAACTCAGCAACACCTTGTTATTTATTTGAATTTTCAACAATCGCGCAATAGTAATTTGTCTATTTGTTCTGTACAAAAAACAGGCTATTACGTGGCTGTACATAGAGAGATATTATAATGATTTACTGGATATTTTTAGTATTAGCTATCGTTGCCGAGGTTATCGGTACATTATCAATGAAACATGCCAGCGTTAGTGGTGATTTCACCGGTATGGTGGTGATGTATGTCATGATAGCAACATCATACATTTTGCTTGCCATTGCAGTTAAAAAAGTGGCATTAGGTGTCGCCTATGCACTCTGGGAAGGTATTGGCATTCTTTTTATCACAACATTTAGTGTCATGTGGTTTGGAGAATCACTATCACCGATGAAAATAGGTGGATTAGTATTACTGATCACCGGTATTGGGTTGATTAAATCAGGCACCAAAAAAGCCACCGTTCGTCAATCTGCACAGAAAGTAAAACAAGTTACACAAAACGCGGTCAATGCTGCCAAAACAAATGCTTTAGTTGGACGCGAAGCTAAGTCGGAGGCGTAATATGGCGAGTCATTTTGAATGGTGGCATGCTGCGTTTTTGATCCTAGCCGTAATATTAGAAATCGCAGCTAACATTTTGTTAAAAATGTCGAATGGATTTAAACGATATTGGATAGGTATTCTCTCCCTAATTGCGGTACTCGGAGCCTTTAGTGCATTAGCGCAAGCTGTAAAAGGAATCGAACTTTCAATTGCTTATGCATTATGGGGAGCATTCGGTATTATCGCGACAGTAGCAGCAGGTTGGATTCTTTTCAATCAACGGCTAAATTATAAAGGCTGGGGGGGAATTGTGTTGCTGTTGCTGGGGATGGTACTTATTAAGATGTCATAATGCTCATCATATTTTGCGTTGTCGCGTTGTTGGCTGCATTCGTTAACCCTAGTCACATACTTTTGTATGCCCCAAGGGATTAACTCACTTGACGCCTAGCGACATCACAAACTATTTAGAGCATGGATGGGCGCTAATAATTGGCGCCCATTTTTATGCAAAGCAAAACCTGTCTAATCAATCAATTGCTGCAACAATCTTAATTTCAACTTTATATTCTGGCTTCATCAACAATGCTTGGACAGTACAGCGGACAGGCGCACTTCCAGCAACAACCCAAGCATCCCATGCTTGGTTCATACCAGCAAAATCGGCTTTATCAGCAAGAAAAATGGTGGCATCAAGAATTTTACTTTTGTCTGAACCAACACGTTCAAGCATGACATCAATTGCCGCGAGCGTGTTTGCTGTTTGAGCAACAATATCAGCGTCAAGGTTTTCAGGCACACTGGTGTAGTAAATTACATTATTGTGAATAACAGCTTCAGACCAACGATTATCCGGGTCAATACGTTTGATAGTCATAATTATTCCCTATTATACATGTGGCTCAAGAATAACAGTTTGTAGGCTGGATGAAAATCAGTTGTTCAAGGGGATAATAATTACCTCAGCAGGGTTAATAAACTCATGGTAAAGTGTGTGCTCATTATTACTAATAAATAGGTCTTGTAGTGCACGACGATTTTTCTGCGGATGGCTTTTTAGCCAGAACAATTCCCGGTTTTCAGCCTCGAGAAGCACAAGTTACGATGTCGAACGCAGTAACTGGGTCGATTGAGCAGCAGCATGTGCTGGTGGCGGAAGCCGGTACTGGAACAGGAAAAACTTATGCTTATTTAGTTCCTGCATTGCGTAGTGGAAAAAAAGTCATTGTTTCTACGGGGTCAAAAGCCTTACAAGATCAACTGTATCACCGGGACTTACCGACAATTATTGATGCCATGGGTTACACTGGGCGTACAGCCTTGTTAAAGGGGCGATCAAATTATTTATGCTTAGAGCGATTAGACCAACAGTCCCTCGGTGGTGGTAGTCTTGAACCTGAAATATTGTCAGCGGTAGTGAGGCTACGCAGTTGGTCAATTGAATCTGAGTTAGGTGATACGAGTACCTGCCATGATATCGCTGAAGACAGCCCAGTTTGGCCGTTAGTGACGAGTACCAATGATAATTGTCTCGGCAGCGACTGCCCACGTTACCAAGACTGTTTTGTCTTAAAAGCACGTCGTAAAGCCTTAGAAGCGGATATTGTTGTTGTAAATCACCATTTATTTATGGCTGATAGAGTCGTGAAAGACACGGGTTTTGGTGAGCTAATTCCCCAAGCAGAAGTCATGATTTTTGATGAAGCGCACCAAATTCCAGATATCGCCAGCCAATATTTTGGTCAGCAACTTAGCAGTCGTCAACTACTTGATCTTGCACGCGATATGATTATGGCCTATCGAACTGAGATAAAAGACCAAGTGCAACTACAAAAAAGTGCAGATAGGCTCACGCAAAGTACACTGGATTTCCGGCTCAATTTGGGGGAAAACAGTTTTCGTGGTAATTTACGTGATTTACTAAAACGCCCTGAAGTGCAAAGAGCATTGACATTACTTGATGATTCTCTTGAACTTTGTTACGAAGTGATTAAAACCACTTTAGGCCGATCACAGAGCTTAGACTCAATTTTTGAGCGCGTCACTATTTACCGAAATCGTTTGAATCGTTTAAAAGATGTGACGATTGCGGGTTACAGTTATTGGTTTGAAAGTTATGGTCGCCATTTTTTACTGGCGCTAACCCCCTTAACGGTTGCAGATAAATTCAGCGAAATGATTGCAAGTACGCCAGGCAGTTGGGTTTTCACATCAGCAACTTTGTCGGTAAATGAAAAATTAAGTCACTTCACTGACCGTTTAGGTTTAGTCAGTGCAAAAACGTTATTATTAGCCAGCCCATTTGATTATCAAAGCCAAACCTTATTATGTGTTCCCCGTTTTTTACCCGAGCTCAATCAACGAGGTCTAGCACAAAAATTAGCAACAATGCTACGACCTATGATTGAAAAAAATCAGGGGCGCTGTTTCTTTTTATGTACATCGCACCTGATGATGCGTGAATTGGCCGAAGAGTTTAAATCCTCATTGACATTACCCGTCTTAATGCAAGGGGAAAGCAGTAAAAATAAACTGTTATCCCAATTCATTTCAGCAGGGAATGCCGTTTTAGTTGCTACCAGTAGTTTTTGGGAAGGGGTTGATGTGCGAGGTGATGAACTGACTTGTGTCATTATCGATAAACTCCCATTTACTGCGCCGGATGACCCATTATTAAGAGCGCGTATCGAAGATTGTGAATTACGAGGCGGAGACCCTTTTTCTGATGTTCAATTACCAGATGCCGTGATTACTTTAAAACAAGGTGTCGGGCGGTTAATTCGTGATACCAGTGACTATGGTGTCATCGTTATTTGTGATAACCGCTTAGTGACACGTCCTTATGGTGAGGTTTTTTTACGTAGCCTTCCGCCATCACCGCGAACAAGAAGTATACAAAAAGCAATTGCATTTCTTGAAGAGAAAAGACAAGAAGTTAATAGAACGAGGTAAATCCCACCTTGTTTTTCTGCTATTCCTACGGCCGTTTATGTTAATATAATCGGCATCTTTCAATTAGAAACTATTAATTTGCCGGAGTTTAGGCATGTCGAGTCGTATTCTTGCTGTTGATACAGCAACAGAAGCCTGTTCAGTCGCACTTTGGTGTGAAGGTGATATTATTTCTCGTTTTGCGGTTTCTCCCCGTGAGCACACGCAAAAAATCTTACCCATGGTTGAGGACGTTCTTGCGGAAGCCGGAATGGGGTTAAATCAGTTAGATGCATTAGCTTTCGGGCGAGGCCCAGGAAGTTTCACTGGGGTTCGTATTGGTGTTGGTATCGCACAAGGGTTAGCATTAGGAGCTAATTTACCCATGATTGGCGTTTCCTCTTTAATGACACTTGCCGAAGGCGCCTTTCGTATAGCGGGGCATAAACAGGTATTAGTGGCTATTGATGCACGGATGTCAGAAATTTATTGTGCCCAATATCAGCGAACATCTGAAGGTCACTGGTTAGGTGAAGAAACCGAAGCTGTTCTACTTCCCGATGATTTTAAAAATAAATTTACTGGGCTTTCAGGGGCTTGGAGTTATGCAGGAACTGGATGGGAAGCGTATCCTTCATTGCTGAATGACTCAGCTTCATTGTCCAATAGCCATATTACGCTGCCTGATGCGCAAGATATGTTACCCATTGCTGCGCAATTATGGCAACAGGGAAAAGTGGTTGCCGTTGAAAACGTCGAACCTACTTACCTACGTAATGAAGTTACATGGAAAAAATTGCCTGGTCGTGAATAATACATGGGAAATTAATTGATTTGAATTGGCTATATCACGTGATATAGCCAATTTTTTATATTAAACAGAAAATAAATCCAATATTGAATAATAAAAATACGAATCGAATCATTCAATAATTTAGGATATTATTAGGGTATAATAGAATTCTTATGGCTACTTTTAACATATCGTGTTTTGTTTGCTAAATGCTATTTAAAACTGTATTACCTGAATTTATAATGTCGCTAATCGGAGGTGGTCTATGAACATTGAATTAAACTGCCGTAATGCACTTAAAGGCCTTTTTGTTGCAAGCATATTAGCACTGACAGGGTGTGTTTCGATACCTGCTTCAATTCAAGGTTCGGTGCAAAACCCAACAGATAACTTAACATCCGTACAAAATGCTCCTGAAATGTATATTGGGCAGGAGGCACGTTTTGGCGGGAAAGTGCTTGCAGTTAAAAATGAAACAGCAAGAACACGTTTAGAAATTGCGGTGATGGCATTAAATAAATATGATGCTGCGCCAGAACTCAATTCCCCTTCTATTGGGCGTATTTATGCGTACCTAAATGGTTTTCGTGAACCAAGTGATTTTACTAACCGTTATATTACTGTGGTGGGGAAAATCACTGGGGAGCAACAAGGAAAAGTAGGGCAAGTTCCTTATAAGTATGTCACGTTAGATGTAACAGGTTTCCAACGCTGGAATGTTGCACAAAGTGTCATGCTTCCGCCATCTGGCCCGTGGGGTTATGGTTATTATGGTGACCCGTATTTTTATAACCACCCGTGGAGCTATGGTTATGGATACGGTTATCCTGGAGGCCCAGTACCTGTACAAACGTATCTAACAGAATAATGATTATCTTTCTTTATTTAAAAGCCCTGCTTATAGCGGGGCTTTTTTGTTGATATAGAAAAGATTATCTAAATAAGCGCTAACAGATGAAAGTGCGTAATAAAAACATTAACTAAAATTTAGTTTCAATAAAAATGACTTTAGTTAACGTAATAGGTTAAATCCTTTCTTAAGTGACTAGATAAGCTCTCCAAAAACAACGTAACATCATGTATAATTACGCAATCTTGTACAGATTTATATCTGTTTAACTAATTTAAGACAAACAAGGCGGCTTAGTCCGCCTTGTTTTTTCTTGAAGGAACAAAATTTATTTAGTGATAGACCTCTCAACCTTGACATTGTCTGTTTTTCAAACTGGTACGCTGAGTTAATAATTTGTTAAAAGAGATGTTGAGTATAATAACTTCACTAAATTCAGGAGTAACATTTTGGAAAAAATCTGGCTAAAAAATTACCCTGCTGATGTGCCGGAAGAAATCAATCCTGATAGCTTCGCTTCTCTAGCAGAGTTACTTGAAAATGCGGTTTCTCAATTTGCCGACCAACCTGCTTTCATTAACATGGGGGCGGTGATGACTTATCGGAAACTTGAAGAGAGAAGTCGCGCTTTTGCTGCCTACTTACAAAATGGACTTGGCCTTAAAAAAGGGGATCGTGTCGCATTAATGATGCCAAACCTATTACAATATCCGATTGCTTTATTTGGGATATTACGAGCAGGGATGGTTGTAGTAAATGTTAATCCACTCTATACCCCAAGAGAGTTAGAGCATCAATTGAATGATAGCGGTGCAACAGCGATTGTTATTGTATCGAATTTTGCGCATACACTGGAAAAAATTGTTTTCAATACCAAAGTGAAACACGTCATTTTAACGCGTATGGGTGACCAACTTTCACGTCCTAAAGCCACAATCGTTGATTTTGTAGTTAAGTATGTCAAACGCTTAGTCCCTAAATATAATTTACCAGACGCCATTTCCTTTCGCCGCGCTATGCATTATGGCTATCGTATGCAGTACATTAAGCCTAACATTACCGGTGATGACTTGGCCTTTTTGCAATATACCGGTGGAACAACCGGTGTTGCTAAAGGGGCGATGTTAACTCATCGCAACATGTTAGCAAATATTGAGCAAGCAAGAGCGGCTTACGGGCCTGTACTGAAATTTGGGGCTGAATTTGTTGTCACTGCTTTACCGCTGTATCACGTTTTCGCTTTGACAGTTAACTGCTTACTATTTATTACGGTGGGGGGAGTTAACTTATTGATTACCAACCCTAGAGATGTACCTGACACCGTAAAACAACTAGGACGTTATCCCGTTACGTCAATTACTGGTGTTAACACGTTATTTAATGCGTGGCTGCATAATGAAGAGTTCAAAAAGTTGGATTTTTCACGTTTACGCCTTTCAGTTGGAGGCGGAATGCCCGTTCAAAAAGCCGTTGCAGAAAAATGGCAGAAGCTGACAGGGAAACATTTACTCGAGGGGTATGGGTTAACAGAATGTGCACCACTAGTAACGGGTAATCCTTATAATTTAACCAGTTATAGTGGAAGCATTGGTTTACCTGTTCCGTCAACAGATGTTAAATTCCTTGATGACGACGGCAACGAAGTCGCTATTGGTGAGCCTGGCGAAATGTGGGTAAAAGGTCCACAAGTCATGAAAGGGTATTGGAACCGGCCTGATTCTACCGCGGACACGATAGTGGATGGTTGGTTAGCGACGGGGGATATCGCAGAAATAGATAGCGAAGGTTATATTCGTATTGTTGATCGCAAAAAAGATATGATCATCGTTTCAGGTTTTAACGTTTATCCAAATGAAATTGAAGATGTTATTTCGGCACATCCAGACGTTATAGAATGTGCCGCAATTGGCGTACCAAGTGAAAGTACGGGTGAAGCGGTTAAAGTTTTCGTTGTAACGAAAAATGCGAATTTAACGGGTGATGAGCTAAAAACCTTTTGCCGTCGTTCATTAACCGCGTATAAAGTACCTAAGATATTTGAATTTCGTGATGAATTACCAAAATCTAATGTGGGTAAAATTTTGCGTAAAGACCTACGTGATGAAGAAAAATTGCAAAGAGAAAAATCACCAGTATGATTGTGGTTTAGTCTTAAACAAAGAATAGATGACGCCGGTTTTAACCGGCGTCATTGTGATGAAAATAAAAAAGAGAAACTTGTTTTGAATTATCGTTTAGTAACTACAGATAGTGAATTAGCCCAAGTATGCCAAGAGGCTAGTAATGCACCATGGCTCGCTTTGGATACCGAGTTTGTTCGTACCCGAACATATTACCCACAACTAGGTTTGCTACAGCTATATGATGGAAAGCAAGTTTCGTTAATTGACCCATTATTAATCACGGATTTTAGCCCATTTAAAGCACTTTTAACCAACCCAGAGCAACTAAAATTTTTACATGCGGGGAGTGAAGACCTCGAAGTGTTTATGCATGATTTCGATTGTGTACCTGAGCCGATGATCGACACACAAGTTGTGGCTGCATTTTTAGGTTACCCAATTTCTTGTGGTTTTGCGTCATTGGTTGCTGAACATTTAGGCATTGAGCTCGACAAAAGTGAATCACGGACAGACTGGCTCGCGCGTCCGCTAAGCGAAAAACAGTGTGATTATGCAGCGGCGGATGTACTTTATTTGCTACCATTAGCTGAAATTTTAATGGGAAAAGTGACTGAAGCAGGCTATTTGGAAGATGCAAAAGATGAGTGCCAACGTGTTGTGGCTCGTCGGCAAAAAACACTAAAGCCAGAAAAAGCCTACATGAATATCCATAATGCGTGGCAACTACGTGATGAACAGCTTGCTTGCCTACAATTATTAGCACAATGGCGTTTAAACCAAGCTAAAGCACGTGATATGGCGGTTAATTTTGTAGTGAAAGAAGAGCACCTGTGGAAAGTAGCCCGCTATTTACCAGGCTCTCTTGGTGAACTCGATGCACTTGGTTTAACGGGGCAAGAAATTCGTTGCCATGGTAAGCGTTTATTAGCGATTGTCGAACAAGCAAAACAACTTGATGAAAGCCAATACCCAACACCGGTGGCGAATATTACTGAACAGAGCCAATACAAAAGCGTGTTTAAAGAAATTAAAGCAGTGGTTAAAGATATTGCTGAAAACGAAAAATTTAATGCAGAATTATTGGCCTCTAGACGGCAAATTAACCAATTACTGTCTATTCATTGGGGGTTAAAGTCTTCAGCTACACCTCCTGAGCTATTGGCTGGTTGGCGAGGGCGATTACTCGCTGAGCCCATAGCAAAGCTCTTAGCAAGCGTATAGCATATTATGAGGTACAAGAAGAGTACTTCTTGTATCTCATTTAAATAACCTAGTTTACTTTCTCCACCTGTATTTCATTTCTATTTATTGTTTGTCAATATATTTATTCTACTTTTATCCAATAATTGTAATTACTCTTAAAAATACAATTAATTCTTAATGAAAACCCTAATAAATAAAATTAGATACTATAGGGTTTTTAATTAACCACTTAAAAAATAAAAGATTATTTTTTCTTATTGCCTAATAATAAAAAATTGAATTATATCCCCCTCATTTGTAAATAAAAATCATTTGCATATACTCAATCTCGAACATTAAAGGAAAGAATAAACTTTTATTTAATGTGTCTTTGTAAAAAAATACCTAATTCAAACTTCTATTGAAAAGGACGTGCAAATGAAGAAATTATCATTAATTACAGTTGCAGTATCTTTCTCTATATTTTCTGTTGGTGTTATGGCAGAAACGGTATCAAATCAGAGTTTAAATTATAATGATGGCCTAACAAATATTATTGTCGATAAAACTCAATCAACCATGGGGCCACACGGGGGGAGTATCGGTGCACCGGGAATTGGTTCTCGCTTTATGAAGGAAGGCAAAACCATATCATTTTCTGGCTTAAAATATATGGTAACACAAAAGCCAGACAATGTTTATGTTTTGGAAAGTGGCGGTAGCCAGCACGGTGGCATGGGCAAGTTCCAATTTAGTCAAGTTGCAGATGCCGAGGTATATTTTGGTGATTGGTCACAAACTGGCTTAGCCGATGATGCAATGCACACGGTTTATTTCTCCGGTGCGAATGCAACAACAGAAGTCCCAACCAGTGGCCAAGCGAATTATACTATAGCAGGCATTAACCAATTCGCAGGTGAAGCAAAACAGACGGGTTGGTTTAATGCAAATTTTGCGGATAAATCATATACAGGTGCATTAGAAGGAACGAATAGCCACTCCATGGTGGGGAACATTGAAGAGGATGGTAAGTTTAGCGGTACTGCCATTGCCAATGAAACACATTATGGTAACAGCATGGGGCAACTATTTGGTGAGAATGCAGAACAAGTGGCGGGTATTCTTTCTTATGATAACCATCGTGAGTTAGACACGGCATTTGGTGGGCAGAAAGATTAATCATTATTGAAAATATAATTGGATAAAAAAAGTAGGCAAAAGGAATTTTGTCTACTTTTTTATTTTTATCATTAAAATGGTAGCCTTAATATGTTTATTTTTAATAAAAAAACAAATTTAATATATATAACTTTGTTATTGTTTTTCCCTCTACACTCAATACAGGCAGTTCAAGATGTAAACGAAGAGGTTACTAATGATCTAAGTGGTTATAGTAACAAAAAACATCAATCAGAAATAAATAATGTAAAATATAGTAAAAAAAATATCGACGAGCTTGGCTTTATTCTTTATGATCTAATTCAGCAGAGGGATTTTGATGTAATAAATAAAATCATTGATAACTATGTTAGTCATAAAGACCATGATAAAGAATTGGTTAAATATATTTACTCTGAAAAGGCGATGTTAAATAATGAATATAACTTGGCAATCAGGTTATATAATGAAATTTTAATTCACAAGCCTAATATGCTTTTGGTTGAGTTAAAACTTGCTCGAGCACTAACTTATGTTAAACATTATGAGGCAGCATTATCGATATATCAAAATATAAAAACAAAATATAGCGGGGGAATATCAAGTAAGTTAGCTGAATATATTGAAAATAAAATAATATATTTAGAGAATAAAAATCGCTGGCAAGGAATGGTTAAGCTAGGTTCAAGTTATGATTTTAATTTAAATGAAGCATCAAATAGCCGTGAAATGTACTGTTTTCGTAGTAAATGTATGAATAGCAGCAATCAGTCTATTGCAGGTGGAAAATGGCATTATTACATTAAATCAACAAAGCGTTTTCCTCTCGTGGGTAACCATTCAGGGCTATTATCATTTGGTGCGTTTGGGTTAGAACCGATGAAAACAGTCACGGCTAGAAAAATAAATATATTTGTTAGCGGGGGTTATCAATTTGAGAATGCGAATACAAAAATCGGCATATTGCCCATATTTGAAGCCAAATGGCATGATAACCAATATTATAATTTAAGCCTAGGAGGAAAAATAGCAACAGAATATACGTTAAATCATCGAGTAACTATTTTAGGTGATTTTGAATATAAAAATAAAACGCATCCTCATGAGTATAGTTTTAATGATGGTGATAAATGGATCTATTCACTATTTGGGACCTATTTAGTTGATTCTCAGTTAGTCGCTTTTGGAGGAATACATGGAGCCAATCGGGAAAAACAACGCAATAGTGATAGTTATTCACAGTATGGGATTAGAGCCGGTTTTTTAAAGGTCACCGGACTGTGTGATTTTCTTGTTGCGGTAGGTTACAAACAAACAAATTTCGAACAGTTTGATGTGTATTTAAATGTAAAAAGAAAAGATCAAAATAGATATTTAAATGCCCAAGTGACATTTGATAAAAATAAAATATTAACCTTTACACCTTCTATTTATTTTAATAGCCAAGTGAATAAAAGCACGGCAGATATTATTTATTCTTTTAAGCAAAGTGAAGTCGGTGTCAATTTCACCAAGAAATTTTAATTTTCACCGGAACAGATAATGAAAATCAAAACAGTGATAGCCATTAATATCGTGACAGGGTTATCTATTAGCAGTATTGCAAGTTTAGTCTACGCCCAACAAAGCGAAAACATCGGCTCTATTGTGGTAAATGATAAAGCGACCACTATCAAAGAGCGTGATAGAAAAGGGGCGGACGACCAATATGATAAAGACGAATCAAACATTTATATTAGTAAAGAAGAAATTGATCGTTATAAAGGCACTAACCCCGCAGACACCATTAACCATGCAGTAGGGGTATATAGTGGTGACGCCCGTAATAGCGGGGCGATAGACCCCAATGTACGAGGGATACAGGGGCAAGGGCGTGTTCCGGTGACTGTGGATGGCACAGAACAGGCTATCACTGTGTGGCGTGGCTATAACGGGGCGAATAACCGCAATTATATCGACCCGAATATGATTAGCAGTATTAAAGTAATGAAAAGCGCAACGCTAGACCGTAATGTGCGTACATCGACAGGCGGTGGAGTGGCGATAACCACCATTGGTATTGACGATGTTATGGATAAAAATGACAAATTTGGTTTTGATATTAAATTAGAAACATCGAGTAACTCTACAAAGCCGCGGATTAACCATTTAAACCACGGTATAGATTATCGTGATGATAAGCGCCTATTGAGTACGTTAGACATGCAGAAGTTTCGTGGAATTTATTTTCAAGATCACGAAATGCTTGTTGATGCTCGTAGTAAAGGTAACGCCAATTTCTTTAATCTGCAAGATAACGCAGCACGCATTGCCGTTGGAACACGGCAAGAAAAGTTTGATTTGATGCTGGCATACAGCTACCGCAACCAAGGCAACTATTTTGCAGGGCGCCGTGGGGCGGATAAATTTTATGATGATATTATTACCTATGACCCTAATAACACAAATAAGGCGATAGACCCCTATATACCCTTTGTAGCCAGAATTTACGGGCCAAATACAGAGGTGGCGAATACCTCGAATGAAATGTCGACGTTGTTGACTAAATTAAATTTGATGTTACCGAATGCGCAAGATTTATCTCTGGGTTATATGCGTACAGTGAGTCATTATGGCGAAATTATGCCATCACAAATTCGTTATCATGATCTTGAGGGGAAAATTCCGCAATGGCCTTTGGCTTACTTGGCGCTAAATACTTTTTACGCCAATTATTCGTTCAAACCTGAGTCCATTGGTTGGATTGATTTTCGCTTAGGTTATTGGTTGACAAAAACTAATTTAAACTCAAATACCGCAGGTGGCCAGCCTAGGGAACCAATGGAAAGAGATTGGAATTATGAATTTGGTCGAGATAAAAATGTGGCTAAAAACCCTGCCATTAATGGCACCTTAGTTGATGGCATTAAATTAAACCAACTTAACGATCGCTATGGTGTTTCATTATCCAATAAGTTTCAAATTACACCTGAATTTAAAGTGACTTTAATGGGAAGCTTAATTGATGAAACCATTGGTAGTCGTGAAGATATTTTTAATTCGGATTCTAGCCCCAAGGGGAACATGTTCCGTGCTATCCCAAGGGAAGGTAAGCGTCGGGAATATAATGGTACTATTCGGTTTGATTGGCAGCCTACTGATTGGTTAAGCCTGAATGCGGGGGCTCAATATATTAGCTATTGGTCAAGGGATTTATTAAAAGAGAGACGCATTGCGGCCAAAGATGTAAATTATGCGCCCTATAGCCATATAACCGCTCGAAACTATAGGTTATCCCGTTTATTAAGTGCAGAAGAATACCAAACAATACAGCAGTATGTTGATGATAAAGGGAATACATACGAAGATATAAAAGAAAAACTTTATAATCAGAGAATTTTTATCGAAAAAGCACTAAAAATGAAAGCTAATTCATTAAGTGATGCTAGCTATCGAGAGGATATAAATAGAAAAAAATTTGAGTTTAGAATTACAGAAAGAAACAATATAGTGAAATGGAAGGTCGATGAAAATAACCGGTTTATACGCAAAAATAACCCATTCTATAATGGCGAGATTGATTTAAAAGAAGAAATAATAGATCCCGTAACAGGTTTAAAAGCGAAAAAATATCGATTGGGATCGCTTAGTAATAAAAAAACAGATGAAGTTATGTTCACAGATGACCAAAAATTTAAAGCGCCAAAAAGAAATGAAGAATCGGCTTGGGCGCCAGCGTTAGGAGCAACTATTTACCTAACAGAGAACGACCGAATATTTGGGCGTTATTTAGAGACCGTTAGAATGCCAAGTATCTTTGAAGACACTATTGGTTTTTCAGGGGGACGTGAAGCAAACTATGTGCCACCGGTTTATTTGCCAGAACGTAGCCATACAATAGAACTGGGATATGTGCGTAATTTCCAAGAACTGGTTGCGGCAGAAAATCATGCTGACTTACGTATAAATTACTACAACACCGTAGTCACAAATGCCTTTGATAGGAACGACAGGTTAGTCTTTACGCAGGTTGATAAACATAACACAGCTGGTTTGGAACTATTGGCACGTTATGATAATGGCTGGGTATTTGGTGACTTAGGGGTAGATTACCGCTTAAAAAATGAAGTTTGTGATGAAGTCTCATTGATGGTGATGGACCCCTATAATAAATTTGGGGGCTCAGAGTGTACAACAGCTGGGTTCCCCGGCGGCTATTTACGTACTCAATTGCAACCCAAATACAGTATTCATGCCAACCTAGGTTTACGTTTCTTAGATGAAAGCTTGGAAGTGGGTAGCCGTATGCGTTATCACAGTAAAGCAAAAAATGAGGATGAGGCGGAAATGATAGATAAATATCCATTCTCATATGCACCATTAAATAATAGCCCAATGAGCTGGAATGCGGTTTTTACTGCTGATGCTTATGTTAATTACCAGTTTAATAAAGACCTATCGTTTGAATTATTAGCTACAAATTTATTTGATGAATATTATATTGATCCTCTAACCCGCAGTATGATGCCGGCACCGGGTAGAACTATACGCTTCAATGTAACAAGTCGCTTCTAAAAGGGATTCCCCTTCGTTGATGTAGTTATGTTTTGGCATTAGCGAAGGGGCTATTAGGGATATTAAAATGCTTACTCTACGTTTTAATTTTGCTGTTATGGTTTCGCTATTATTTCATTTTGGTATCGTTTTTTATTGCTTAAGTGCTGAAAAAACACGTCACGCACAAATTTATACGCCAATAAAGGCGGCGATTATCTCTATTGCATTGACGCAAAATGTAATTGAAAAGCAAATAAGTGATGTCACATTAAATAATAAACTAACTGGCGGTTTACTTTCTGAACCGCAACAAAATGAAAATGCGGTAATCAAAGTTGCTAATAAAAAAAGTACGCATAGTGATGAAAATAAAGTTTCGGATGTACAGAAAAAAGTTATCGAGAAAAAAGAACAAAAACAACCAAATAAAAAAGTGATTAAGCGGAAAGAACAACAACAAAATAAAAAAAACGATGATGTAAAACAAGAACAGCAAGCTGGCCAAAATAGTACTTTATCAAATGCCGCAGGGGAACAGGGTGCGCAAAATACGAGGGCAGTAGGGGATAATATAAGTGCGAATTATCAATCTTATATTGATAAATTACGTAGAGAAATAGAGCGCCATAAACGTTACCCAAGAAAAGCGAGAAATACCCATATTCAAGGAAAGGTTCTGGTGAATTTTACGCTTACGTCATCGGGAGAGATAACAAGGGTGAGTATTGCTAAGTCTTCTATGCATACACAACTCGACCAAGCTGCGTTGACGGCTATAGCAAAGAGTCGCCCTGTTGGCATACCACCAGAGGGTTTAAAAAAACAGATAACATTGTCAATTGAATTCGAGTTATAAATTGCCTAATAGCGGTGGGCTTTCAACCTGAATAGCTGTTTGAAATTAGCGCCCGAGGGTAGTTCTTAATTTATTGTTTTATATTAATAAGATAAAAGCAAGCCGCGACCTATTGAATTAATCCTAAAATTAGACAGCGGCTTTCTTTGCAAATTACTTTTCTTCTGTTGTTGTTTTTATTTCGTCACCTTCAGGTAGCGTAACGTTTAGTTCAAGAACAGAAATATCATCCCCTTTTTGCTCAAATTGCACTGATAACATCTCAGGGTCAACTTGGACATACTTACAGATAACCTGCAAAATATCTCTTTTCATATCTGCAAGATATGGGGGCTCGCTATCACCACGGCGGCGTTCTGCAACGATGATTTGTAATCGCTCTTTTGCGATATTCGCTGTCGTTTTTTTTCTCGACAGAAAGAAATCCAATAAAGCCATTATTTATCCCCCAAATAGGCGTTTTAAGAAACCTTTTTTCTCTTCTTCAATGAAACGGATAGGGCGATCTTCACCTAAAATACGAGCAACACAATCATCATAGGCTTGGCCTGCATCAGATTCTGTATCCAAAATGACCGGTTCACCTTGGTTAGAAGAGCGCAGTACAGATTGGTCTTCAGGAATAACACCAATCAAAGGAATACATAAGATTTCCAGAACATCTTCCATGCTTAGCATATCGCCACGGGTTACACGGCCAGGGTTATAGCGTGTTAATAATAAGTGTTCCTTAATGGGGTCTTCACCTTTTTCTGCGCGACGTGATTTTGATGCTAAAATACCCAAAATACGGTCAGAGTCACGGACAGAAGACACTTCCGGGTTGGTAGTGATAATGGCTTCATCAGCAAAATAGAGTGCCATTAAAGCGCCACTTTCAATACCTGCTGGGGAGTCACAAACAATAAAGTCAAAACCAAGATCATCGCTTAATTCATCAAGAATTTTTCCTACCCCTTCACGCGTTAATGCGTCTTTATCGCGTGTTTGCGAAGCAGGTAAAATGAATAAATTTTCGGTGCGCTTATCTTTGATTAAAGCCTGATTCAGGGTTGCATCACCTTGGATAACGTTTACGAAGTCATAGACTACTCGACGTTCACACCCCATGATGAGGTCAAGGTTACGTAGGCCGATATCAAAATCGATCACCACCGTTTTATTCCCTTTTTGTGCCAGGCCAGTAGCTATGGCCGCGCTTGAAGTAGTTTTACCAACGCCACCTTTACCTGAAGTCACTACAATTATGCGTGCCATGAATAATTCCTTGTAAATAAGGTCTAATTTAAATATTCGATATTAAGTTTGTTATCAACTAAACAAAGTTTAGCTGCTTTGGCGAGAAATTCAGCAGGGATTTGATCGCTCAGCCAATATTCACCTGCAATGGAGACCAGCTCAGCTTGCAAATGAGTACAATAAATCTGACTTTCAATATCGCCGGAGGCCCCTGCTAATGCACGGCCTCGCATCACGCCATAAATATGGATATTACCATCTGCTAATAGTTCTGCACCTGCACTAACATTACTTGTGACGATCAGATCACTATTTGGTGCATAAATACGTTGTCCAGAGCGAACAGGGGTATTGATAATACGAGTTTTACGATATAAAGGCTCAGTTTGAACTGTAGCAGCCTGAGGCTCAGGCTGAATCTCAACAGGTTTTTGACTTTTACCTTCGCTTAATATCGGTAAACCAGCATCGTTTGCTTTTTGTCGCATTTGCGGGTTAGTACACCCACTAACCCCAACAATACGTAATCCCGCAGATATAACAGAACGATGAATGCTCTGTAAATCTACATTTGGGGATAATTCAGCAATGTTAATCACGACAGGAGCATTTTTAAAGAAATCAGGAGCTTGATTTACTTTATCTTGCAGCGCTTTTTTGATGAGTTTAGGCTCTTCACTGTATAAGTGAATAACTGAAAGAGTAAAACTGCTGCCTTTAAGTTCTATTGGCGATTGTGGCATCTATCCAGACTCAGCAAATTAAAATTTCCGAAACAATCCTCGGGTGAAGATATTCTGTAAAACAATAGCATGTTATAGTTACTATATACTTCAAGCAAGCTAATGAACTAAGAAAAAGAGTTAAATATAATGATTTGTGCAATTTATAGAAGCCCTAAACGTGACCAAACTTATCTTTATATTGAGAAGAAAGATGATTTTTCACGTGTTCCTGATGAATTATTAGCCCAATTTGGTACACCTCAATTTGCTATGCTTGTCTCATTAGATAAGCGTGAAAAGCTCGCCAATGCTGACTTGGCAAAGGTTAAATCTGACCTCTTAGAAGTTGGTTATTACTTACAATTCCCACCTCCGGTGGAAAATTTGCTTTCAGAACACAAAGAACTGAATAACTAGAGCAAATTAAGAAAATCCTGAAAAGCAATGACAGTCTGGAGGAGACAAATGAAACCAACGTTATTATATACATTAGTCGCTGGTTTGTTTTTAACAAGTTGCTCTGCAACTCATAACGAATCAATTGTTACTCAACCGATTACAGCAGAACAAAATGCGGCTATAGCGCAAGAAGTCGTTGCTTTAGATAAAGCATTTCCTATTGAACAACGTGAACCATCACAATTTCCTGCTTATGTGGAATTACTGAAAGAACATGCTATTGAACAGGGGATTAAGCCTGCCACCATTGAACGTGCTTTTGCTAATATCCATTTTATTGAGCGTGTAGTGAAAGCAGATAAAGGCCAACCAGAGAAAAGGGCGACGGTTACGTTAGCAAGCTATTTAAAAAACGTATTACCACAATCGCGTATCAATGCAGGCTATGACAAATATTTAGAAAACAGATCCACTCTAGATGCTATAAGTGATAAATATGGCGTTCCACCTCAGTTTATTGTTTCATTATGGGGATTAGAAAGTGGTTTTGGGCGCTCACAGGGTAAAGAAGATGTTATCTCGGCACTCGCGACATTATCTTTTGAAGGACGAAGAGAAGCGCTTTTTAGCAAACAACTTTTAGCTGCGCTTGAGATAATGGATAAAGGTTATATCCCAGAAGATCAACAGCTCAAAGGTTCATGGGCTGGAGCGATGGGCCAGAGTCAATTTATGCCAACCTCTTATTTGTCTTATGCAGCAGATGGTGATGGTGATGGTAAAATGGACATTTGGAATAATAAATCTGATGTTTTTGCATCCATCGCTAATTATTTATCAACAGAAGGTTGGCAAGCTAAATTACCATGGGGTTACCAAGTTAACTTACCTGTAGATTTTAATAAAACGTTGGAAGGTGTAAAAGCAGAACAAGGAAGATCTGTTAGTGAATGGCAAGAACTAGGTGTTACATTACCTGCATTCGCTCAGTTACCTTCAGGCGTAAAAACGTGGGTGGTTATTCCGGATGACCCTGAAGGCAGGACATTTTTAGTGACCGAAAATTTTCGAACCATTATGCATTGGAACCGCTCGTATTATTTTGCATTGAGTGTATGCATGATGGCAGATGGTATCGCTAATAAAATACAATAACGATAATAGGAGTACTATTATGTATCAACATCGTGACTGGCAAGGTGCGTTACTGGATTTCCCTGCAAATAAAGTTGTTTGTGTTGGTAGTAATTATGCAAAGCATATAAAAGAAATGGGGTCTGCTATACCGGAAGAACCTGTTATTTTTATTAAACCAGAAACTGCCTTGTGTGATATTACTCAATCAATTGTTATTCCAAAAGATTTTGGTGCTGTTCATCATGAAATTGAAATGGCAATCTTAATTGGTATGCCATTAAAAAATGCAGATGAAGATCGTGTATCACGTTCTATCGCCGGTTATGCAGTTGCATTAGATTTAACCTTACGTGATTTGCAGGCTAAATTTAAAAAAGCAGGTCAGCCATGGGAAAAAAGCAAATCATTTGATGGTTCATGTCCAATTTCTGGCTTTATTCCTATTAGTAACCCAAATGACTTACAAAATGTTCAGCTTTCTCTGGAAATAAATGGTGAAGTTCGCCAAGAGGGCTCAACGCGTGATATGATCACGCCAATTTTACCTCTGATTAGCTATATGTCCCGCTTTTTCACATTACGTGCAGGGGATGTCATCTTAACGGGTACACCTGAAGGTGTTGGCCCATTAGCTTCTGGTGATATGCTAAAATTATCAATTAATGATCACTCGCTGACTACACGGGTTATTTAAGTATAGGATTAAAAAGTATTATGTCGCAGTTCTGGCAATTTAAAACTTTAGATGAAATGACGGATGAAGAATGGGAATCTCTCTGTGATGGTTGCGGGCAATGCTGCTTACACAAATTAATGGATGAAGATACAGATGAAATCTATTTTACTAATGTCGCTTGCAATCAGCTAAATCTAAAAACTTGCCAGTGTAAGCATTATGAAGACCGCTTCAGTTATGAAACGGATTGTATAAAACTTAATCGCTATAACTTAGAAACATTTGGATGGCTGCCAAGCACTTGTGCTTACCGTTTGTTATTAGAAGGGAAGCCTCTCCCGGCCTGGCACCCATTAAAAACCGGCTCTAAAGCGGCAATGCATAATGAAGGCGTGTCTGTTCGCCATATCGCGGTCAGAGAAATTGATGTGGTGGATTGGGAAGAACACATTATGAATAGGCCGATGGGTAGGGGGTAGTAGTAACCCTCTATGATACAGTAAGTTATTATGGAAATATCACTTTCAACTGTAGGCTTATTTGCCATTCTAAATATTGCTATTTTACCGGCAATAATTTCTTTTTTTGAAAAATTTAGCCAAGTTGCATCGATGATGATTTATTCATTTTAATTGGTGCATTATAGTGTGTTAAATGAAAGTAAATAATAATCACACTACTACAAGGTGTGATTATTTATTCTATTAGTTATAGAAGTTTTCAATAAATATTCAATATTGCCTTCTAGTTATTAGCCTTATCAGTCTTAAAATTTTAACTGCATGAAAATCTATCTTTAAAACCAACCTCTCACAATTTTTTATGTTATATCTTAAAACCATAATATTTTTATTTGAGGAAAAATGATGATTTGTGACCTCTCATTTTGCTTTTCTCAAGATACTTAGCTAATCTATTTCTTGTAAGAGTAACATGGAGGATGGAAATGAAAACATTTGGTGTGGTACTCACAATTATAGGTCTCATTACCGCGATTATTTCTTACAATATGGATGTAAGTATTCCTATCGTTTATGGTGAGAGTGTGAAGGATTCAGGGCTGGCATTTGATAGGCAGAATTATATTATTGGCAGTTTGCTAATTGCCTTTTTTGGCATTTTGATTGTCCTTTTTGACAACAAAAGGCGTAAGTAAAATGGCTTTTATTTATTAATAAAATCAGTTTATATTCGTCTCATTCCATAATAATAAATGAACGTTCCAAATTAACTAAAGAATATTTCTTATGAAGAAAACACTTATGTTAGTGAGTTTTGCTGCTATTTCCGGATGTGTTTCCAATACAACCGCAATTGAGTCAAAAGCGGTAGGCATGGCCAACCCTGCTTCGGTGTATTGTGAACAAATTGGTGGGAAATTAGAAATTAAGAGAACAGAGCAAGGGCAACTCGGGTACTGTATCTTGCCCTCAGGTGAGAAAATAGAAGAGTGGGCTCTATACCGTCAGAACGAACATTAACCAATTATTCACTTCTTGATTACTGCTACAGCGAAAACTTAGTGAAGATTTTGCTGTAGTTCCAATCTAACAGTTCCAATCCAATAATATTTCTATTTTGCATTAATTATTTCTTGAAATTAGCCGATATTACTACTAGTTGTCAGCGTATTTTTGTCATTTGATCAACTAAATAGCGATGTAATAACAGGACTAATACTTATTAAGCTCATCATAAGGGGGGAGGCAATATTTTGATAGCTTCATATAGATTTAGTAAGGATGACCTCATCTGTTTATGGCAAATTATTGATATAAAATATTTTTATCCACTAATGTCTCATAACCGGTAATTTGTTGTACTAAAATAGAAACAGCTACCTTATGTTATGTAATTGCTAAATAAATTAGTCTTATTAGAGTGATTGATTTGCCAAAAAGACGTTAAACTGTCTGCTAGTGGATAAGTAATAGAGTAAAACATCATCTTTTAGCGATGGCTTTTTGGATTTGGTCACACTTTAACACACGCAATGAGTTATTTAGGAATATTCTTAATGTTAAAAATTGATGCATAGATCACATTTCCATGGGGTGTTCGTTTTAAGAAAACATCATTATTTTCATTAGGTTATAAAGCAAGAAAATTGATATAACACAGTTTATAGTTTGTACAATTAATCGGGGTTTCTTATCCTATATCAAAAATAATGATAATTTTTTTTAACATAGCTTCGGCTAAATAATTTGGTATTCTGGTTTTTACTACAAGATCAAGTTGAATGAATAAAGGATTATATTGCGATTTTATCGCTATTTCCTTTATCATTTTTATTTCCCTCATTCCATTTATTTTTTAATTTTGATTAAAATCGACATTTACCTCGTAAAAATTCACATTTTTAAACTTTAATAACGACCAAAGCAGACTGTTAATATAAAAGAACGCCTATACACCCATAGTGTGTTAATTTGATATTCAAGCATAATAATTCGAAATTTAATATTTGTAATTGACGGGTATTACATATCTTCACAGATCAATAAATATTAATTATATTAATGTTTGAGCCTTTATGTGATATTCATTATTAGATTAATATTGTGGATATTTTGCGACAGAAAGTATCAAAATGTGAATTAAAATATGTATTCAATCCAATTATAACGATTTTTGTATTTTATAATAATTTTCATTTTTTAGTTTGGTTGAATTAAAATAAGATAATACAAAATTAATAGATATTAAAATCTAAATATTAAGCTTTGTACGAGTAAATTAGTGGAATCAGCACATCAAAATGCTCAATCAATAGGTTTGTTTTAATAGTCTTTACCTATCAAAAAATTAATAAGTGATGAAAAAAACGATTTAATAAAATTTAAGTTATTATGTATCCTCTCTTCGAAATCATATAGAGCATATGATTATAAATTCTAAATAGGACTAATTAAGAAAGATATTTATTTGCATTAGTAAAAATGGTTTAAAAATGAAACATAAATGACTAACTGTATTCAATATGCGGTGGAGTTTTTATTTTTCTTTATTTACCAATAAATTAAATAAAAACTTAATAAGTTCTTTAAATGTAAGAATAAAAATCTCATATTAGGAAATGAAAATGAAGAAAGTACTACTGACCGCTGTTGCTACAACAATCATCGGCTTATCAACAGCTAATGCAGCAAATAAAGTTGGCGGTGGCCAAGTTAACTTTAACGGTAAAGTAACTGATGTTTCTTGTACTGTTTCTGTTGACGGTCAAGGTAGCGATGCAAGCGTATACTTAGCACCAATTTCATTGGAAGAAATTCAAGCAGGTGGTAAAGGTACATTATTAAAACCAAAAACATTTGCAATTGATGTGACTAACTGTTCAGCAACATCAGTTGGCGGCAACGCTAAAACGATCGGTGTGGTGTGGACTGGTGGTAACTTATTAAGTGGTAGCGAAAAATTAGGTTATTTAGCGAATACTGATTCTACTGGTGCGAAGAATATCCAATTTGTCTTATCGGCTGATGATGCTAAAAAATTCATCGTACCAGGCGGCGACAATCAACAACCATCCGAACTTATTACCCAAATTGACCAAGGTTCACGTTTCCAATATTACGTAGGTTATATCACCGATAAACCAACAGAAGTTACTGCAGGTGAAGTTAAAAGCTACGCAACTTACGAAATCACTTATCAATAAGAATAGGTTGGTTGTTTTAAGTTAGTGTTATTAGACGTTGTAGTAAAACACTAATGGATATTATTGCAATAAGCGGTAGAACACTGCCGCTTTTATGTTTTGAGGTTTAAATGAAAGCTATCGTATTAGCATGTTGCTTTATCTTCAGTATTAATTCGTTTGCTAACAATATAATTGTTAATGGTACGAGGTTTATTTACCCTGGAGATGAGAAAGAGATCACCGTACAACTTTCAAATACAGCAGAACGTCCTGCGGTTGCTCAAGCTTGGCTTGATACAGGTAATGCATCAGAAACACCTGATACGATAAAAACCCCATTTCAAATTACTCCTCCTGTTTCTCGAGTAGAAGCAAAGGGTGGTCAAAATTTACGCATAAAGTTAATGGATAAAGGGCAAATTCCCCAAGATAGGGAAAGTTTATGGTGGCTTAATATTCTAGATATTCCGCCTACTGTAAAAGGCAAAGATGGGGAAATGCAGAATGTTTTACAGCTAGCAATTCGTTCTCGTTTTAAGTTTTTTTACCGGCCTGTTGGGCTAGGTAGCCGAGAATTAGCTCCTGAACAGTTAGTTATCAAAACAAATGGTAAGAATATTGTTATTGAAAATCCAACACCTTTTTATATTACGGTCACAAAAATATCCACCGATGGAAAGGTTGGCCTTACAGATAAAACTGTTTTAATAGAACCCAAAAATCAAACATTAGTTGAATTAAAGCAGGCAATTAAGTCTGGCAGTAAGGTTGTTGTTAACAATATTAATGACTATGGTTCAGATGTTGCGGTGACTCTAACTGCAAAATAGGAATATATAATGAAACAGCGAGAGTTAAACAATAAATATAGCAATACACTCTCTGTAGTCTGCTTTATTACGTCATGGATTGTTCCCGTATTCCATGCCTCAGCTGAAGAAGAAACCTATGAATTCAATAGTGGCTTTATTATGGGAAGTAAAGACAACGTTGATTTAGACCGTTTTAATGCGACAGGGATTAGTCCAGGAAAGTATTCAGTTGATGTATATACGAATAATGATTGGAAAGGGCGTTACGAACTTAATTTTGAAGAACAAAAAAATAAACAATTAGGGGTTTGTTATACCCGAGAGTTACTTTCAAACTTAGGTATTGATACTGAAAAATTTAATCCATCAATTGATAAAAACAGTGCTACTTGTCTGCCGTTGGATGAGTGGAACAGCGACAAAGAAGTTAAAGATATATTTCATACGTCGACACTACGTTTAGATATTTCTGTACCGCAAATTTACGAACAAAAAATTTCTCGGGGTTATGTTTCTTCGCAATTTTGGGAAACAGGAATTCCTGCATTAAATATTGGCTATATGGCTAATTACTATGATAGCCATATCAGTGGAAACCAAGGTTCAAATAGCTCTAGCGCCTATTTAGGCGTTAATGCTGGCTTAAGTTATGATGGTTGGCTATTGAAACATATAGGGAATTTGGGTTGGCAACGTTCTACAGGTTCTGAATGGAATAGCAATCAAACTTATCTGCAAAGGCCCATTGCCGCACTAAAATCAAAAGCGACTATTGGGCAGTTTTATACGGATGGTAATTTATTCGATAGTATTGGCTTAAGAGGGGCTAAGCTAACAACGGATGACAATATGTATCCAGATGGGATGACAACTTATGCGCCTGAAATTCGGGGGATCGCTCAAAGTAATGCCTTAGTGACGATTCGGCAAAATGGCAATATTATTTATCAAACAACCGTGTCTCCTGGGCCATTTAGTTTGAATGATGTTTACCCATCGGGTTATGGTAATGATTTGAATGTTACAGTAAAAGAGGCTGATGGTAGCGAGACTAATTTTAGTGTGCCGTATTCTTCGTTAGCACAATTATTACGTCCAGGGTTTACGCGTTACCAAATAGCGGGCGGTAAATCTGATTCTGAAAATTTAAGAAATCGTCCTTTTGTTATGCAAGCGACTCTTCAGCATGGGATTAATAATACATTTACCCTTTATGGTGGGGTCACTGCTTTTGATGATTACCAAGCTTATTTGTTAGGAAGTGGTATTAATACTGGGATTGGTGCGGTTGCAATTGATGTAACGCAATCTCGCATTGTATTTAATCATCGTACAGATTATGGGCAAAGTTATCGTTTTACATTTAATAAGTTATTCACTGAAACAGACACTAATCTTGTGTTAGCAGCATATCGATATTCAACGAAAGATTATTACAATATTAATAATGCACTTTATGCTATTGATAACGATAAACGTGGCGTTGTCGATACATTAGGGCGTGAAAAAAATGGTTTCAGTTACACTATTAACCAAAATTTACCTGAAGGTTACGGTGGAATTTATTTCATGGGGCGTATTTCAAGTTATTGGGATAAGTCAGGAACAGAAAAACAATATCAACTAAGTTACAACAATAGCATCAATCGCCTTTCATATGGTTTGTCATTTATGAGGGTATATACACAAAATAGCCATGATAAAAAAGATGACAGGCTCGGTGTGAACTTGAGCATTCCTCTTTATTGGGGAGAGAATCAGGTGTCCACCTTAACGTCTAATACTACATTTAATAATGAAAAGTTCGGAAGTAGCCAAATAGGTACCAGTGGTACGTTTGACCGTGATAATAATTGGACATACGGAATCAATACCTCAGTTGCAAATGGTGGTGCGAAAAATATCGGTCTTAATACTAGCTACCGTACATCGTCGGTCAATACAAATGCGAATTACAGCCAAGGTGAAGGTTATCGCCAATATGGTGTAGGCGCAAATGGGTCATTAGTTTTGCACTCCGGTGGAATAACGCTAACGCCGAATAATGCAACCACAATTGCATTGATTGAGGCGAAAGACGCAGAAGGTGCATCAGTGGTAGGGGCGATGGGGACGACAATTGATAGTCATGGTTATGCTATTGCGCCTTATGTAAGAGCTTATCGCACTAATAAAATCGAAATTGACCCGAAAGGCAGTTCTGAAGATATTATTTTTGAAAATATGTCATCACAGATAGTTCCTTATGAAGGTAGTGTCGTTAAGGTTAAATTTGGTACTAAGATTGAAAAAAATGTGGTTTATAACGTTAAAAGATCTAATAACAAACCACTACCATTTGGCGCTAATGTGACAGACCAAAAAGGTGAGGCAATCGGTATTGTTGGGCAAGGTGGTATGGTGTTCATTAGCAGTGAAATTGCAACTAATGCCATTATTACGTGGGATAAAGGTCAATGTACATTCTCATTAGCTGCAGGAAATAGTAAGGAAGTTCTATGTCAATAAAAAATCAATGGTTTTGGTATATTGGGGTAGGGTTACTATTTACCGCAAATGGCGTATCTGCAAATAATGGGCGCCCTGGATACATCTATATGAATAGTTGCGAAAGAACAAGTCAGCCGGCATATAGAGTAGATATGAGACTTGGAAAAATTGTTGTAGATCCTAACCTTCCGGTTGGGAGTGTAATTAAAACACAAGATTATTCAATGAATACTAACCAAACCTACCTCTGGTGTCGTGGAAAGGTGAATATTGAGGCTGAAGTGGTCATGCCTGATTTACGCGATATTGGTGGGAAAGTTTACCAAACGAATGTTGAAGGTATTGGTTTAAAATTCCACCGCTCATCGGGTCGGCAGCATTCTATGACTTACCCAAGTACTTTTCCTACAAATGTGGGATATTATAGTACCCCAATGTCATTAAATGATTCTACTTTTACGCTAAGTATAATAAAAACGGCTAAATATACAGGAACCGGAACACTAGCAAGTGGTATTTATACCACTTATGGATATAAACCTAATAACAGTCCAATCTTAGTTAGTTATTTAGATGCAAATGCTATTACTATCGTTTCTCCATCCTGCCAAGTGACAAGTGGTGAAAATCAAAATGTAATGTTAGACCCTATAAAACGAGTTCAATTAACAGCGAGAGACCAACCTGCAGGTGAAAAAGATTTTACCATAAAGTTGAAATGTAGTGGCGGTACTAGTTTTACGGGTAAGACTAATATTGATGTTACTTTTAGCGGGATAAAAGCGACAGGGACTCAAGTAAACGGTGTTTTAGCAAACCAAAGTACCTATAGCCCAGCAAAAGGAATTGGTGTTCAAGTTATAGAACGAAAAGATAAAAGCCCAATCAATTTTGGCCGCCCATATCGTGTAGCATCATTAAATAATAATGATACAAAAGATATCGATATAGAACTTACCGCTCGTTATTTTCAATATGAAGACAGAACTTCACCCGGTGAAGTTTATGCTCAAATGCGCTTTGATATTACATATGATTAATTATTAAAAGTATTTTATTTAATAATAAAGGCTGATTTTATATTTAGAGTCAGCCTTTATTTTATATTAAAAATGATAATTCGTAGTTATTATAGAAGACTTATTTCAAATCAACAATTATGCTTTCAGCAACATACTGTCGTTCTTTATTGATATGTTCGGATTCATCATTTTTTTCATTTTTTAATCCACTCGTATAACCTTGGAAAAACCATTCAATGGGGCAATTTAGCGCTTCAGCGATATCAACTAAATGATTGATAGGTATTTTATTAATTCCATTTTCATAACGTGAGATTTGCTGTTGACTTAAATTTAATTTATTAGCTAAATTAGCTCCAGATAGACCGAGTTCTTTTCTCCGGTTTTTTATTTTAATACCAATTATAGTATGAATGTCCATATGACATCCTCAATTTATATGAAGGGTTATTATTTAATGCACTTAATTAAAATTACATTTGATAGTATATTAAAAACTAAAGTGTTTTAAAAGATTTAAAGAACATAAATATGATGAAAATCGCGATTTAGAGCTTTAAACATTAATAAATAATAACATTGTTTATAGTAAGGGATTATAACGAAAATAAGTAAAATAGCTAATGCAAGAATTCATCAAACTAAGATTGTTAAAATAAGAATTAATATTAACAAATTTAAATGGATACTTAAAATTTAATGGTTATAAAAAATGGTTAATTATTTTCTTTGTTTTCAGTTAGTTGCTTTCTTTTTGGGATGTGTAAGATTGAAAGTGTAAAGTTAAATCATGAGAATAAATGTTAATTTTTTGTTTTTATTGGTTGGCGGAGTTATTATTTGAATAATTAAAGATGACTAATAAATCAATAATATTTATTAGCTATCAAATAAGTTGATTTAAATAAAGCTATAAACATCTTAAATGATTACTTTTGAAAAAGGATCATGATTAGCATCTTTATTCCATATATACTCCATTTTAAGCGCAATATTATTTGCAATGTCTCGGTTATAAAAATCGCAGATAATCTGTAATGACATATCAATACCTGCGCTAATGCCAGATGAGGTATAAAACTTATTATCATGAACCCATCTTGCTTTAGATTGCCATAATACTCGGTCATTGAGTTAAGTTACCCACTGATAAGCGAGCTTATCTGTTGTAGCCTTAAAGCCGTTTAAAAGGGACGTTTGAGCAAGAAGTGCGGAACCAGTACAAACTGAAATGACAGTTTCCGCATACTCGACCTGTTTTTTCAGCCACTGAATATAATCATCATTCTGCGATAATGAGCGAGTACCTTGCCCTCCAGGTATCAAAATATATTGATAGAATGGGGTAAGTATAGGGCGTGTATTGACTGTAACCCCTTGAGAGCTAGTCATTGCCTTTCCTGAAGGTGATATAAATTCAATTTGGCAATGTTCTAAGCGGCCAAATACTTCAACAGGCCCCATAACATCAAGGGTTTCAAAATTATCAAAAGGATAATTGCGATGGAATTTAGCTGCATATTTTTTTCAGGAGTAGCCATTATTAAACGTATTTTGCCATGATCTGTATTTCATTATTGGGATTTTGTGCACTCTATTACATTTATTTTTCCTTGCGCTAAACAAAATTTTACAAGCGTGATAAGACATAAATGTAAGCACTCAAGTATACTGTATAAACCTATTGTAACTTTTATTATCAAATTAGTGAGGTTAACAATGAAATTATATATTTATGACCACTGTCCGTTTTGTGTCAGAGCAAGAATGATTTTTGGTTTAAAAAAGTTAGCAGTAGAGCAAATCGTTTTATTCGATGATGATATAGAAACACCGACAAAAATGATTGGTCGAAAAATGTTACCTATTTTACAAAAAGATGATGGAAGCTATTTACCTGAAAGTTTAGATATTGTTCATTATGTTGATAGTATTAATGAACCTAAATATGCAAAAGGGAGTATTGCTCCTGAAATAGAGACTTGGTCTAAAACGGTTTCGGCGGTGGTATATAAGCTTGTAACACCACGCTTTACTCAAACGGATTTTCCCGAAATCAGTACAGCGGAAGCTAGAGCAGCATATATAAGCAGAACATCAAAATCTTACGGCGACTTAAATGAGCTTAAAAAAGAAACACATACGTTGCTAGTTGAATTAGAGCCGCAATTATCTTTATTAGATGCGTGGTTAGAAACACGGAGCGAAGATATTGATATTAATGATTTTATTATTTTTCCAACCTTACGCAGTTTGAGTATTGTTGAGCACTTATCATTTAGCACAAACATTCGGAATTATATGGAGCGAATTGCAAAATCTACGAATATTAACTTGCTATTTGATAAGGCTAAATAGCTTACTTGGTTGCCAGTTTAGTGGGTTTTGTTAAATGCCAACCGCCTCTAAAAGAGGCAGGTTGTGCAGGATAATCCATTAATGGACGTAGTCACGTAGTGTATAAACTAATTTGTAATGACCCTGAATTAATATTAGCTGATTGTTTTTTAAAGAAATAACAGCGCCATCAGACAGTACTCGGTTTATCATTGAATCCCATTTAGATAAATCTTCATCAACACATTCGAGTTCCGTTCTAGTTAAGTTTTTTACAGTAATTTTTGCGTTTTTGATATCGCCAAACCCGTTAAAATCATTACACATTGATGCAGAAACAAACATTTTCTCGCCAAAAGAAAGGGAAGGAGCTGTTTGCTTACTGTTAATGGCCTTACCATTCACTTCAGTGAGAATAAAACGATGATGCATTAATTTATTTTCAAGTGCTTGGTCATCATTTCGCGCATTGACTTGATGAGTTTGGCAAGCTGCTAGCAATAAACCCAAAATTGTAAGTGGAATTAGGCGTTTCATGGTTCCAGACCCAACTATGCGTTAACAATATTAGGGCAAATTTCCCCGCGACTTATTTGACGGATATTATTAAGCGTAGTTTGACTGATGCTTGTTAATGCTTCTTCCGTTAAAAACGCTTGATGCCCTGTAAACAATACGTTGTGGCAAGAGGAAAGCCGACGAAAAACATCATCTTGTATGACATCATTAGATTTATCTTCGAAAAATAAATCGCGCTCATTTTCATATACATCCATACCTAAAGCGCCAATTTTCTGCGATTTTAGTGCATTAATTGCCGCAACAGAATCGACTAATGCGCCTCGGCTTGTATTGATGATCATGACGCCATTTTTCATCTTCTTGAAGGCATTTTCATCGAGTAAGTGATGATTTTCTGGTGTTAATGGACAATGAAGAGAAATAATATCTGATTGCTCATATAAAGTATCTAAGTCAACATATTCAGCACCCAAATCTAAAACAGCTTGGTTCGGGTAGGGGTCATGTGCGAGTAAACGCATTCCGAATCCCTTTAAAATACGTAGTGTTGCTTGACCAATTTTTCCTGTGCCGATAATACCCGCAGTGCGGTTATGCATATTAAAGCCTGTTAATCCCTCGAGAGAGAAATTTGCATCTCGAGTACGCTGGTACGCACGGTGGATCCTGCGATTAAGACATAGCATCATACCAACAGCATGTTCGGCGACAGCTTCAGGAGAATAAGCGGGCACGCGGACAACCTGAATACCTAATTCTTTAGCTGCTTGTAAATCAACGTTGTTAAAGCCAGCACAACGTAAAGCTAAAATTCGAATATTTAGTGCGGCAAGCTCTTCCAAAACAGCGCGATTAGCTTCGTCGTTAACGAAAATACAGATGGCATCGGCACCAACCGCATTTTTAGCGGTTTGAACCGTCAATGGAAAATCAAAATATTCAATACTAAAATTAAATCCAGAATTTTGATTAACTTGTTCCATGTGCTTGCGGTCATACTGTTTGGTACTATAAGAAACAATTTTCATCATAAAGACTCCAATTTTTAGGAACCAATTAGAAAAGAGTAGGTAAAAAGGTGTACCTACAAAATATAAACTCAGAATAAGGCAATTAAGTTTGTAAATCACCTATAAATTAAGAAAATAGGTATCTGTTTACGATTGAATGTGGTTTATCTTTGTTAGTATCACGTTTAATAAGAAAATTTTGCTGAAAATTATCACGTGCGCTATAGAACAATTCGAACAAGGGACGCAGTAATGCAGTTAATAAAAAGAGCATTCAGAACATTACTCTACTTTTTGGGTGGAAGCGCTGCTCTCTTAATACTCTTATGGATAACGATATCCCACTGGGTGCCAGTTGTCGCATCGCACTATCTTCCTAAGCCACTTAAACTTTCATTTTCAGAACCAAGAATTAGTTATGGTCAATTGGATATAGCAAGTATCAGTATAACAGCAAACAATTGCACTTTGGTTCAATTGAATAGCACAAGGTTTTCTGTCTTTCCCTTGCATGCTATTGTGGATGGTCTTGATGTTAAAACTGAATGTTTAAGTGCTCTTGAGCCAACTAATGAAACAGTTAATGAACCGATTAATATTGCAGAGTTTATCGATAATCTCCCTGTTTTTTCATTAGTTATAAATAATACCAATATACAACCATGGAGTGATTACCAAGGTAGTATCTGGTTGCGTAAAAATCAGGTTAACTCTCTACAGTTTGATTTTAGAGGGGTTAATTTAAGATTATCATCTTTAATTACGGCTGAGCATCAATTGGTTATTAAAGATTTCTCTGCGTACCTACCAGAACAAAAGCAAACAATAGAGTTATTTGGTGATGTTCAATTGCCATTAATGGCTAATCAATTTCCCGAAAAGGGGGAATTGAATGCTTACTTTAAGTTAATCAACCCAGAAAAATTTTTACTGGCTGAATTTGGTTGGGTGAATGGCCAAGGGGTATTAACGGTCAAGGATACAGAAACACAAGAAGAATTACTTTATCTACCATGGGCGCTAACACCATCTAACATACAGATATCTCAAGGAAAATGGCAATGGAAAGAAGCAGATATTCCTTTGCAGGGGGGAGTTAATTTTCAAGTCGATAACTGGGATAAAACGTTAAGTGAAATGGTTTTCTCAGGGCGTGTCAATATGCTTACACAAGCGAAGAAAGGTAAAGCTAATATTGTTTTAACACTGCCAGCCACTCAAATAGACTTACTCGATACGAATATTAATTTTAGTTTAAATGGCCAAGTTAAATATGATGACATGGTGCTGGATATTAATTTACCCGCTAAGCTTTCAGGTCAGCTAGCAGCCCCAAAAATTTCTTTTTTATCCAGTTCATTATTAAGAGCTTATGGCCGCCTTTCTGAAACACTTGTTCTGAATGAAGTTAGATTACCACTCGCGGGAACATCATTAAGTGAAGATGGTATTTCAGGGCGTTTACAAGCTATCCTTAAGGTTAAAGAACAGTACTGGGGAGATTTCGACATTCATTTGGATGGTAAAGCCAATAAGTTTGCTTTAGATAAGGGAAAATGGTTTTGGAATTATTGGGGAAATGCCAATTTGCCTTCATTATCAGCTAATTGGGATATTAAGGGTAATGGGAGTTGGCAGGACACTTTAATCACATTAAATAGCTTAAATACAGGGTTTGACCAAATACAATATGGGCTCTTATCGATGAGAGCTCCACGCTTACAGCTAAGTAAGCCATTGGTTTGGCAGCGTGATCAGAATAAAGCCAATTTTAATGGAAAATTACAGCTTACCAGTGAACGGATGCAATTCGGTACTGAAAGTTATCTGCCAAGGATCACATTAAACGCAGATCTTAGTGGAAAATCTCCTGCTGAATTTCAACTTAAAGGCGATTTAAGTACTAAAGATGTAGGGCCAATAGTCATTTTTGGGCGCTGGGACGGTGAAAGATTAAGAGGGGAAGCTCGTTGGCCTGAACAGTCGGTCACGGCTTTTCAAACGTTAATTCCTGCTGACCTTGGTATTGAATTAAAACAAGGAAAATTATTTTCTCAAGCCGCTTTTTCAATAACGCCGGAAGATGGTTTTATTGCAGGAGGACACTGGCGCGTAGAGAATACTAGTCTTTGGTTAAAAGATGGCGAATTATCAGGATTAGATTTTGTTTTACCGTGGCGTTTAAAACAAAGTACTTGGACTTTGGGCGCTAAAGCACCTGTTGAGTTGCGTATTAAGCAGCTCAATAATTTATTCGAATTAACTGATATTAAAGCAGATCTCTCTGGTTCTTATCCGCCAACGGAAAATTCGCCATTAAAACTGACTAATGTAGGCTTTAAAACATTAGGGGGTGAAATATCGATGGATTTACTGCGTTGGCCACAAACTCAAGCCGCTACGATAAAATTAAGGCAGATTGAACTTAGCCAGTTATTTACCATACTAAGAGTGTCGCAATTTGCTGTTTCCGGTAAAGTTAATGGTGAATTACCTTTTTATTTAAATAACCCAGAATGGATAGTTAAAGATGGATGGTTAGAAAATAGTGGGCCATTAACATTACGATTAGATCCCCAATTTGTTGATTCTATCCGAGAAGATAATATATCTGCAGGTTCCGCAATGGGGTGGTTACAATATTTGGAAATAAAACGCAGCCGTACAGATGTTAATGTTACAAATTTAGGGATGTTAAAGATGACAACAATCCTTGAAGGGTATAACACGCAAGAAAAGAAAAAACGTGAAGTTCATTTGCATTATCAACATGAAGAAAATATCTTTCAATTATGGCGTAGTTTACGATTTGGTAGCTCTTTAGAAGAGTGGTTGGAAAAAAATTTATAATGAGCATAAGAATGAACGTGAAAATATTAAAATTCACTACAGCTATATCGATCGCATTGTTGTTATCAGCTTGCTTGCGAGTTGAGGTCGCAACACCGGATAAGCCCATCAATATTAATATGAATGTAAAAATTGAACATGAAATCCAAATAAAAGCGGATAGGCAAGTAGAAGAATTATTGAAAGAAAATAGTGATTTGTTCGGTGAGGTAAATCCTAAATGAGTCGAATTATCAAGGTACTAGCACTATGTTCATTATTGACTGCTTTTCAGACGATAGCAATTACGGTTGATGAAGCCAAAGAAACAGGCCTATTAGGGGAAACACTGTCGGGCTATTTAGCTCCGATTAATACGAGTAACCAGGAGGCAACTAAGCTAGCAGCACAAATTAACCAAGAACGAGAAAAAAGATACAGCGAAATTGCTGCAAAAAATAACCTAAAAACAAATGAGGTCGCTAGGATAGCAGGGCAAAAACTCGTAGAACGGGCAAGTCCTGGGGAGTTTGTGCGTGGCATTAATGGCCAATGGTTACAAAAGAAATAAAAAGCGCACTCAGAAAGTGCGCAAAATATAACAATGGTAGCTTTGGGTTTTAATAATATATGACTTAAAAAGACTATATCTTAAGCGATAATAGTATTTATATGGTTTTGTGCTTGTTGATGTGCTCGTTCAACGGACTCTTGGCCTAACGATGTTCCTTCAGCAAAAATGAACTCAACGTCTGTAATGCCAATGAAATCTAAAAATAATGTTAAATAAGGCACCATGGTATCTGTTGGTGTACCTTTATAGATACCACCTCGACTCGTTAATACATAGGCACGCTTGTCTTTTAATAAGCCAACAGAACCTTGTTCTGTATATTTAAACGTGTGCCCTGAGCGAGCGATAAAGTCGAAGTAATGTTTTAAATGAGAAGAAATCGTAAAGTTATACATTGGAGCTGTAATAACAATCACATCGTGAGCTTTAATTTCATCAATCAACGTATTTGACAGGTCTAAATGTGCTTGTTGTTGTTCTGTTTTCGTGTCACTCGGGCTAAAAGCTGCTAAAATTTCACCGTCAATCGCTGGAATTGGCTCTTTGACTAAATCTCGTACAGTTACTGTATCTGCTGAGTGTTTTTCCTGCCATTGTTGAATAAAGTAATCTGCCATTTTATTGCTTTGTGAATAGTCAGCCAGAATACTTGATTTCAATAGTAATACTTTACTCATGTGTTCCTCTATTTTTAGGTAAAACTTTATTGGTAATGATACGTAAGGTGTAACTGATTGATAGGAAAAAAATTAGATAGCCTTCTTCAAAAAAATTGATGGTATTTTTATGTGATAATAACAATTAAAAATAAAAACGAAATTTAGCCCTTACAAATTGCGAAGTGGATTGGCTAGCGTGTATTGAAATTTATTAAAGATAAGGATTTAACAGGTGAAATCCATTCTGACAGCATTAACCGCTGATATTGGACAAACTTCATTACGTGACCAATGGTTACTAAAGAAAAGAGTGCAAGGTATTGCAAAGATCCAGAACGAAAAATCGCGCTCTGCGGTACTTGACGCTATTAAAATAGATATTGAAAAGGCCAAACAAAAAGTTGAAATTAAACGATTAAATGTGCCTAAAATTGTGTATCCGGATAATTTACCCGTCAGCCAGAAAAAAGAGGTTATTTTAGATGCCATTAAAAAGCATCAAGTAGTTATTGTTGCAGGTGAAACGGGCTCCGGAAAGACCACCCAAATTCCAAAAATTTGTCTAGAACTTGGCAGAGGGGTCCTAGGATTTATAGGCCACACTCAGCCAAGACGTTTAGCCGCACGCTCAGTCGCGACACGTCTTGCTCAAGAACTTGAATGTGAATTAGGTTCAAATGTTGGCTATAAAGTGCGATTTAGTGACCAAGTGAGTGAAACAACTCAAGTCAAATTGATGACTGATGGTATCTTGCTTGCGGAACTACAAAATGACAAATTGCTGTTGCAGTATGACACTATTATCATCGATGAAGCTCACGAAAGAAGCCTCAATATCGACTTTATTTTAGGTTATTTACGTCAATTATTACCAAGACGCCCTGATTTAAAAGTTATTATTACATCAGCAACTATTGACCCAGAACGTTTTTCGAAACACTTTAATCATGCTCCGATTGTTGAAGTGTCTGGCCGTACCTATCCGGTTGAAGTCCGTTATCGTCCTATTATGGGAGATCAGAACGATAGCGACCGTGACCAAATAGATGGGATTATAGATGCAGTAAATGAGCTATCTGTTGAAGGTAATGGCGATATATTGATTTTTATGAGTGGTGAGCGGGAAATTCGTGATACCGCAGATGCGTTATCAAAACTTTCTTTACGTCATACTGAAATCTTACCATTATTCGCAAGGCTTTCTAATAGTGAGCAAAATCGCATCTTTCATCCTCATGGAGGACGTCGGATCATTCTTGCAACAAACGTAGCAGAAACATCATTAACTGTACCTGGTATCAAATATGTCATTGATACCGGTTATGCACGTATTAGTCGTTATAGTTACCGTACAAAAGTACAGCGTCTCCCTGTTGAAGCTATCTCTCAGGCTTCCGCTAATCAACGTAAAGGGCGCTGTGGCCGTGTTTCCGATGGGATTTGTATTCGTTTATATTCAGAAGATGACTTTCTATCACGCCCAGAGTTTACAGACCCTGAAATTTTACGGACGAATTTAGCATTAGTTATATTACAAATGACTTCTATTGGTCTTGGTGATATTTCTGCATTTCCATTTGTAGAGGCTCCAGATAAACGTAATATCCAAGATGGTGTGAAATTACTGGAAGAGCTAGGTGCAATTAAGTCCCACAAACAGGCAGATAAAGGCTATCAATTGACAGATACAGGTCGGCAGCTAGCTCAGCTTCCTGTTGACCCAAGACTTGCTCGGATGGTGATTGAAGCACGTAAACATGGTGCAGTACGTGAGACAATGGTGATTGTTTCTGCATTATCAATTCAAGATCCGCGGGAGAGACCGTTAGATAAACAGCAAGCTGCTGATGAAAAACATCGCCGTTTCCATGATAAGCAATCAGATTTCTTAGCCTTTTTAAATCTTTGGGATTACTTAAAAGAACAACAAACGCAGCTTTCTAACGCCCAATTTAGAAAAATGTGCCGCCAAGATTTTCTCAATTATTTACGTATTCGAGAGTGGCAAGATTTATATACTCAGCTGAGGCAAGTGGTAAAAGAGCAAGGTTTTGCAATTAATAGTTCTGAGGCTGATTTTCGAAGTATTCACGTTTCGCTATTGGCTGGGTTACTTTCACATATTGGTCAAAAAGATGCCGATAAACACGAATTCACTGGGGCTAGGAATGCACGTTTTACTATTTTCCCAGGTTCGGGGTTGTTTAAAAAACCACCAAAATGGACAATGGTTGCGGAACTTGTTGAAACATCGAAATTATGGGGAAGAATTGCCGCATCCATCGATGTTGAGTGGGTTGAACCCTTAGCTGAACATTTAACTAAACATAGTTATAGTGAGCCTCATTGGTCAAAATCTGAAGGCGCGGTAATGGCATCCGAAAAAGTGACTCTATATGGGCTACCTATTGTTGCGTCAAGGCAGGTTAACTATGGGAATATTGACCCATTACTATGCCGTGAGTTATTCATTCGTCACGCTTTGGTTGAAGGGGATTGGGTCACTCGCCACGCATTCTTTAAAGAAAATCTGAAATTATTATCAGAAGTAGAGGATTTGGAGCATAAATCACGTCGACGTGACATTTTAGTTGATGATGAAACATTATTTGCATTTTATGACCAACGTATCCCGAATGATGTGATTTCTTCCCGTCATTTTGATAATTGGTGGAAAACAGCATCTAAGCAACAATCTGACCTGTTAAGCTTTGAAAAAAGTATGCTGATTAAAGAGGATGCCAGCAATGTTTCGGCACTTGATTACCCTAACTATTGGCATCAAGGAGATTTAAAATTTCGGTTGAGTTACCAATTTGAACCTGGAACTGATGCTGATGGTGTGACGGTACATATACCTCTTGCTGTATTAAATCAGGTTCAGAATATTGGCTTTGATTGGCAAGTTCCTGGGCTGCGTCATGAGCTAATCGTTGCTTTAATTAAATCACTACCTAAACCTATTAGACGAAATTTTGTCCCTGCACCTAATTATGCTTCTGCATTTTTAGAACGAGTGCCAGAGCCTGAAGGCAGCGTATTGGATAAACTTGAACGTGAATTACGCCGTATGACAGGTGTCACTGTTGAACGTGAATCATGGCAATTAGCGCAGCTTCCAGCCCATTTAATAATGACGTATCGTGTTGTGGGTGACAAAAATAAAACCGTTGCGGAAGGGCAAAATCTTGATGAGCTAAAAAATAGCTTAAAAGAAAAAGTGCAAGAAACGTTATCTGAAGTTGTGGATGACGGTATTGAGCAACACGGGTTACATATTTGGAGTTTTGGCGAATTACCTCAACGTTATGAGCAAAAAAGAGGCGGATATTCCGTTAAAGCTTATCCTGCGTTAGTCGATGAGAAAAATAGCGTTGGTATCAAGGTATTTGAAACCGAATTGGAACAACAGCAAGCAATGTGGGCCGGAGTGCGTCGGTTATTGCTGTTAAACATTCCATCGCCAATTAAATATCTACATGAAAAATTACCAAATAAATCAAAATTAGGTCTGTATTTTAACCCTTATGGTAAGGTATTAGAGTTAATTGATGACTGTATTGCTTGTGGCGTCGACCAAATAATTGCTGATTTTGGTGGTGCGGTATGGGATGAAGTGCAGTTTGAAAAACTGAAAGAGTTTGCACGTGCAGAATTAAATGATGTGGTTGTTAATATTGCTAAGCAAGTTGAACAAATATTAACAGCGGTGTTTGCTATCAATAAACGTCTAAAAGGGCGGGTTGATTTTTCGATGGCGATAGCGTTATCGGATATAAAAACACAAATGTCGAATTTGGTATTTAAAGGCTTTGTGACCACTCATGGTTGGAAGCGCTTACCTGATATTCTTCGTTATTTAAATGGAATAGAGCGGAGATTAGAAAAATTAGCGATTGACCCTAACCGAGATCGTGCTCAAATGAGTAAGGTAGAGCATGTTCAGAATATGTGGCAACAATGGCTAGCTAAATTATCTCCAATTCAGAGAAATATGCCAGAAGTTCAAGAAATTCGTTGGATGATTGAAGAATTGCGAGTTAGCTTGTTTGCCCAACAGCTTGGAACACCATACCCAATTTCGGATAAACGCATTATGCAGTTGATGGAACACTTATCACAACAGCTGTAAGAACTATTATTTTTTACTCATTGGCGCTTCACATATTGTTTATGTGAAGCGTTTTTTATTTTAGTTAATCTTGGCTTATTTAGTTACAACATACTAAAGGAAATTAAAAATATAAACTTTCGAGTTCGTACAACAGTCATTTTCACTAAAATAAGAGAGCGAAAAATAGTGAAAGAGGTGGGGGTAATAGAAAATTATTGGGCTATTAAGCGACCAGGGACTAGGATTTTGCAGCAGATTAGGGCTTAAATTTACTCATAAAAATTAAGCCCTTTATATAAGACTAGGCAACCAAATAATAGAGCGCAGGAATAGCGGCTATCGCAATGGCATATGCCATAATTTTTTCAATCGCTTTTAATGGCATTTGGTTGGTTTGCTGCTGACGAGCATAGAAAAAGACCAAAATACCTGGAGCATACAAAACGACAGATAATAGCAAATTAATTAACCCTGATGCATAAAGCAGCCATAAACCATAAAGGCTGGCAATAGCTCCAACGGCAAGTAATGCTTTATTATGACGTTCAAAAGCCACTTTTACTAAAAATGCGCCAACAAGGAAATAAGGGACTAAAATCATTTCAGAGGCGATGGTAAGCAATGTGTTGTAATTACTCCCACTAAGCCAAATAAGAACCAAAGATAGTTGTACTGCACCATTGGTGAGCCATAAAGAAGATGATGGTGCATCATTTTTATTTAATTTGTTGAATATTTTAGGGAATGATTGATATTGGGCTGCGATATAAGGTACTTCCGCAGCCATAATAGTCCAGCTTAGATAAGCCCCACAAACGGAAATAATTAGGCCTGCCGCAATAATAATATCACCACTCGAACCAATTAAATTTACCATGAGCGGAGCCATGGATGGGTTTTTTATTTCTGCGAGTTCAGCTCTAGGCATGATACCTAGGGAAAGTAAGGTAACAAGAATGTAGATAATTAATGCAGAACTTACTGCAAAAATTGTTGCTAAGCCAACATCACGGCGATTTTTAGCTCTAGCAGAAACGACAACAGCACCTTCGATACCAATAAATACCCAGAGTGTAATCAGCATGGTATCTTTAACTTGTTCCCAAACCGGAACACCAAATTCGATACCACTAAAATCTGCATTGAAAATATCAAGTTTAAACGCAAAAAAAGCCAATACAATAAATAAGCCAAGAGGAACCAATTTTGCCATTGTAGCAAGTTTATTAATCCCAGCGGCTGTCTGTACCCCTCGAAGAACTAAATAATGAACAAACCAGAGAAGTATGGACTCTCCGATTAGAGCTTGCCATGTATTCCCATCACCAAAAACAATGTTATCAGGCGTATCCGTAAAAAAACTGATTGCTGCGAATACGATAACGAGATAAGACACATTGGCAACTACCGCACATAGCCAATACCCCCAGGCTGAACAAAAACCAATTAATTCCCCGAAGCCGACTTTTGCGTAAGTAAATATTCCACCGTCAAGGTCAGGACGTATGCGGGAAAGTAACAATAGGGCAAATGCTAAAAAGAGGATACCCACACCTGTAATTGACCAACCAATTATTAATGCGAGTGGGCTGGCAACTTCCGCCATATTTTGAGGGAGACTAAAAACACCGGCGCCAACCATTGAGCTAAGAACTAGCGCTGTTAGTGCGGTAAGACTCAAAGTATTTTTCAAAGTAAATCCTGAACGTTCAGAAATCAAAAGTTAAAATGACGTTAAAATGCCATTGCAATAATTAGTTTAACTAGTAGCCATTAAAAAAGCAGATAGAATGACTACATGTTTTCATAGGTGTGGATTCTACGAACGAAATGACAGATATGCAATGGCAATGTATGCATTTTTAAAGATGTTTTATGCACTTTTTTAAAAGAATGGAAGTGAATAGAGCCAAAGAAAATAAATAACGTAAAGAGAAAGTATAAAAACAAAAAAACCAGCCGAGTAGGCTGGTTTTAACATCACGTAATACTGGGTTATTTAAACAAGTCAGCACTGATGGTGACACTTCCACCATTAGATTGCCATTCTCTTGTAATATGGAAATACTTAGCCCCTTTAGCTTCAGCACGTTTTGCTATTTGGTAACGTACTTCTGGCGTATTGGTGTAATATCCTGAGAATGTAATAGAGTCAAATGGAACCATTTGAGCTGCTGCTGTTTTGTTCACTTCTTCAATAACATAGCCACTTGGCAGAGTCACACTAGTACGACCTGGCTGGCTGCTAGAGGTTTCAAAGAAACGACCGACTGCGCTTGTTGGCTCTTCAGAAGATGCAACACCTGGGATACGTACTTTTTTAGCTGCTTCACCGCCTTCAGCTAATAGAGCTCGACCAGCTTCTGAATCAGCAGGAACCACTGCGTCTTCATTAAGTACTTGTCGTTTCGGGGCATCTTTCTTATAGATGTAAGCCGTTGCTAATGTGTTTCCACCATCATTCATTGCGATATTACGAACCACATAGAATGAGGCTGCATTTTTTTCAAGGGCTTTTTTAGCAATAGCCTCATAGAGGTCTGGTTGAGAAGGGTAAAAACCGCTTACCGTAACAGTATCAAAAGGCTCATATTCTGTTGCGTCAGTTTTTGACATTTCTTCAACACCACCGAATACACGACGTTTCGGTGTACCAACTTCTGGTGCATCTTTTGCGTAGACATCTGCAACAACACGCATGTTGCCGCTATCACCTACATCATCAAGGCTTTGAATGTAAAAGGCATATGCCCCCATTTTATCAGCCCTACGGGAGACTGCATCGGATGCTTCATAAATAGCATTAAAGCGCCCGGTAACTGTTATACGCTCATAAGGTTTTAATTCAGTAGCCTGTTTTGGCGTCAATTCAACAGCCGCCTGAGTAGCAGTTATACTAGTTAATGATAACACCGCGGCTGCGATGACCGTAGTTTTCAGCTTCATACAAAATCCTTCCGCCTTGCGCAATTTATTATAAACATGCTGAATCTTAGTTGTATCACATGTACGTGATTATTACACGTAACGGAACCCGTTGTCTCATGATTTTCTTTTTATGAGAAATAAATAATTATTGACTAGTTAAATTTACCAGATTTTTTAAAGTATCCAGTATTTTATTGACCTAAAACTAAGATTTTCACTGCGAATTCCATTTACTGTCTAAGAATCGAGATCAATTATGGATCAAGAAGCTTATTTTCAGTAGGTTATTAGAACATTAAAAATCTGTTTATGCACAAAATAAGACTTTTCTCTGTGATGATAGTCATTATTTTAGCAAACACTCTATTAACAACATTACGTTAGGCATTAAAAAGGGAACATTATGCGTATTGGTATACCAAGAGAAAGACTTGCCAATGAAGCGCGTGTTGCAGCTACACCATCAACAGTGACTCAACTTCTTAAGTTAGGTTTTTCTGTCTGTGTAGAACAAAATGCGGGTCATTTAGCCAGTTTTGATGATGTAGCATACGAACAAGCGGGGGCAGAAATCGTTGATCGTGATACTGCATTTGCTGCGGATATCGTTTTTAAAGTCAACGCGCCACTGGATGATGAAATTCCTCTGTTAAAAGAAGGGGCAACACTGGTGAGTTTCATTTGGCCGGCACAAAATGCTGAGCTAATGGAAGCGTTAAAAGCTCGGAAAATTAACGTGATGGCGATGGATGCCGTGCCACGTATTTCACGTGCCCAGTCACTTGATGCGCTGAGTTCAATGGCAAACATTGCAGGCTACCGTGCAATTGTTGAAGCTGCTCATGAATTTGGCCGTTTTTTTACGGGGCAAATTACGGCAGCAGGTAAAGTGCCTCCAGCGAAAGTCATGATCATCGGTGCTGGGGTTGCTGGTCTTGCTGCAATTGGTGCAGCAGGTAGCTTAGGCGCTATTGTTCGCGCTTTTGACACTCGCCCTGAGGTGAAAGAGCAAGTTCAGAGTATGGGAGCTGAATTCCTTGAGCTAGATTTCAAAGAAGAGGCTGGTAGTGGCGATGGCTATGCCAAAGTGATGTCAGAAGCATTTATTAAAGCTGAGATGGAATTGTTCGCTGCCCAGGCGAAAGAAGTCGATATCATTGTGACTACGGCACTGATCCCAGGTAAACCCGCTCCTAAATTGATTACCAAGGAAATGGTTGAATCAATGAAACCGGGGAGTGTGGTTGTCGACTTAGCGGCGCAAACTGGGGGAAACTGTGAATTAACTCAAGCAGATAAGTTGGTTGTGACTGACAATGGCGTAAAAATCATTGGCTACACTGATTTACCAAGCCGTTTGCCAACTCAATCATCACAGTTATATGGAACAAACCTTGTTAACTTGATGAAACTGCTATGCAAAGAAAAAGACGGTGAAATCAACATTGATTTTGACGATCTGGTTATTCGCGGTGTCACAGTGATTAAGCAAGGTGAAATCACCTGGCCTGCCCCCCCAATTCAGGTATCTGCTCAACCGCAGGCGAAACCGCAATCGGTTGAAAAAGTTAAAGCGCCTGAGAAAAAGATGTCACCGACGCTGAAATATGGCTTGATGGCATTAGCCATCATCTTGTTTGGTTGGTTCGCTAATTCAGCGCCAAAAGAGTTTTTATCGCACTTTACGGTATTCGCATTAGCTTGTGTGGTCGGTTATTACGTGGTGTGGAATGTCACTCATGCATTGCATACACCGTTAATGTCAGTCACTAATGCTATTTCAGGGATCATCGTCGTGGGCGCCTTGCTCCAGATTGGAAACGGTGGCTGGGTAAGCTTCTTATCCTTTATCGCCATATTGATCGCCAGTATCAATATTTTTGGTGGGTTCACTGTAACCCAACGCATGTTAAAAATGTTTCGTAAAGGGTAAGGGGTAACTTATGTTGTCGAGTGGAATTGTGACAGCAGCTTATATAGTTGCTGCTATCCTATTTATTTTCAGCCTTGCTGGGCTATCCCGTCATGAAAGCTCCCAACGAGGGAATACTTACGGCATCATCGGGATGGCTATTGCATTGGTAGCCACGATTTTAGGTCCTCACAGTGCTAATGTGGGCTGGATGATCGTTGCGATGGTTATTGGTGCAGTGATTGGTATTCGCTTAGCGAAAAAAGTTGAAATGACAGAAATGCCTGAGCTGGTGGCTATTTTACATAGTTTTGTCGGTTTAGCAGCAGTGCTGGTTGGTTTCAACAGCTTTATCGCAAGTGAAGGGCACGCTGATGTTGTGATGGAAAACATTCATTTAACAGAAGTTTTCTTAGGGATCTTCATTGGTGCGGTTACCTTCACTGGCTCAGTGGTCGCTTATGGTAAATTATCAGGAAAAATGTCATCAAAACCGATGATGTTACCTAATCGCCATAAACTGAATTTAGCGGCGTTAGTTGTTTCATTCATTCTGTTAGTGATTTTCGTTAAAACAGAAAGTGTGGGCTTACAAGTCTTCTTGATGCTAATCATGACTGCGATTGCTTTAGCTTTTGGCTGGCATTTAGTGGCATCAATTGGTGGAGCGGATATGCCTGTGGTTGTTTCAATGCTGAATTCTTATTCAGGTTGGGCTGCTGCAGCGGCAGGTTTCATGTTAAGCAATGACTTGTTGATCGTCACAGGGGCATTGGTCGGTTCTTCAGGTGCGATTCTGTCCTATATTATGTGTAAGGCGATGAACCGTTCGTTTATCAGTGTTATTGCAGGAGGCTTCGGTACAGATGGCTCTTCAACAGGCACAGAAGAAGAAATGGGTGAGTACCGTGAAAGCACGGCAGAAGAAGTCGCTGAAATGTTGAAAAATTCAACATCGGTAATTATCACTCCAGGCTATGGTATGGCGGTTGCACAAGCACAATACCCTGTTGCGGATATCACCACTAAACTACGTGAACGTGGTATTAATGTGCGTTTTGGTATTCACCCTGTAGCTGGGCGTTTACCTGGCCATATGAACGTATTATTAGCCGAAGCTAAAGTACCTTATGATATCGTATTGGAAATGGATGAAATTAATGATGATTTCTCTGATACCGATACCGTTCTTGTTATTGGTGCTAACGATACGGTTAACCCAGCGGCTCAAGAAGATCCAAACAGCCCAATTGCAGGTATGCCAGTTCTTGAAGTTTGGAAAGCAAGCAATGTCATTGTATTTAAACGTTCAATGAATACTGGCTATGCTGGGGTACAAAACCCATTATTCTTCAAAGAAAATACGCAGATGTTGTTTGGTGATGCGAAAGATAGCGTTGATGCAATCTTACGTGCATTGTAATTTAATGAGTTATTAATTCATTTCAAAAAAATTAGCAAAGTAAATAAGAAGGGGGGATTGGTTAATTTCAGTCACCCCTTCTTGATATTTGAGAGTTAAATCAGTTTATGTGATGCAGTCTTATAAACGCATCATTTGAGGCAAAATCGAGCGCAATTGGTTAGCCCTCGAGCAAAGGTAAACACTAATAAAAACGCTAGTGTTGATATTATGAGCATGCTCATCATGAGAACTCCGCCATTGAAATTATCCATGACATATCCTCCCACTAAGCTACCAATAGTAATTAAAATTAAAAACATAAAGGTAATCAAAGCTGAACCTTTTTCGGTTAATTCTGGAACATGAACGTGCATCCACATGTTGATTGTTGCAGGAACCATACCCGCAGCAACTCCCCATGAAAAAACAAATATGATACTGGTTGCCCAATTAAAATCTAAAACAGATAATGCGAGAAAAGCTAAGGCCAATAAAAGTGCACTAATCGCAAAATTATAACGAACATTATGTTTTCCGACATAACCTGCCAGTATATTGCCAACGACGCTAGCCACTCCAAAAAAGAGTAATAATGCTGAAATTTGCCCTTCGATAAAGCCTGCGGTTTGTTTAAAGAATACCGTAAAATAATTATAGGCAGAGAAATGTGCTAAAAAAATCAGTGTGAATATAACTAACCCTTTACGTGCAATAGGGTGCGAGGGCATCAATAATAACTCTTTCCATTGCATAGACGAGGACGGCTTTAATGATGGTAAAGAAAAATACTGCATTAAAAATGCGATAGCGCCCGCAATGACTAATGCAATATAAGGTGTTCTCCAACCATAGTTATCAGATAGCCAAGCGCCTAGAGGTACGCCGAGTACGGTAACTAATGTGACTGCCGAAAAAAATATTGTTACGGATGTGGTAATTGACATGTTTTTAGGTGCTAAACGTACGACTAAGCCAGCAGCAACACCCCAAAAACCCCCTAATGCAATTCCTAATGCGAAACGACCTAATAAAACTAAACTAAAATTAGAAGCGAAAGCCGTAATTGCGTTGGCTAATATCATGAGAGCAACTAAGAAAAGTAATACTTGGCGTCTATCGATATTTTTTGCATAAATGGGAACAAATAGGGAGGATACCATACCTGCGATAGATGTGACTGTCACGGTAAGTCCTGCAGTACCTGTTGATATTTGGAAATCATAAGCGATATTATTCAGGACGCTAATCGCTAAAAATTCACCAGTAACAATAATGAAGCAAGCAAAAGTTGCAGATAATAGTGAAAGCCAGTTACCATTGTGCGAAGAAAAATGAGTTGTTGTCATTTGCTTTCCATGAAAATTGAGTTATTTACAAAAAAATAATTTTATAGTGACCGCTATAAAATTATAGTGCTATTCTTTATGCAAATTTAGGCGCTGTCAATTATTTTTGTAGTGACCACTATAAAATAGTTATGGCATCGTGAGTTGACTGCGAGTGAAGTGAGAAGATGAATCAAATAAAACGCGGGCGGCCTAAAGGCTTTGACCAACAAGATGCATTAGCTAAAGCCATGTTACTTTTTTGGCGAAATGGCTATGTTGCAACCTCAATTAGCGATTTAACTCATGAGCTAGGTATCACCGCACCTAGTCTTTACTGTGCTTTTGGTGATAAAGCATCGTTGTTTAATCAATGTATTGATTATTATTTGATGAATGAAGCTTGCCCTATTTTGTCTATCGTAAAGCAAGCTAAAACGGCGAAAATTGCGATTGAATTACTGATGTACGAAAGCGCCAAAAGGCTAATTCAGCCAAACAAACCCGCAGGTTGTATGTTGATTACTGCGGCAATGAATGGGGCGAAGCAAATCGAAGATGTGCAATTAAACGTTCAAGAAAAACGTAAGAGCTATCAAGAGATTCTACTAGAGCGTATGCGCAAAGGTATTGCTGATGGCGATGTTGCACCAGATGCACCGATTGAAGCTATCGTTGATTTTTATATCACGGTAATTGATGGTTTTACCATCCAAGCGTGTGACGGAATTGAACTTGAGAGGCTGAATCAAGTTATTTTTAATGCTATGCAGGTTTGGCCAGTACTTAATTCCAGCCAACATAAACAGAATCAGGATTGAATTGCTCCCCTAGTTAGTGAATTAGGGGGAGCAATTTTTAAATGATTAATTAATCTTCATCAGCAGGGGTGATAGGGCAGACAAAGCCGTCAGGTTTAATCGCTAATAAATCACATTTTAGCTTATCGATGACATGCTCTGCGGTATTCCCCAAAAAGGCCGCTGAAATCCCTGTACGGCCTAAAATACCCAGCACCACAACCCCCGCATGTAATTCTTCACACATGTCAGGAATAATTTTTTCAGGTAGGCCTTCACGGACATGGGTGTACTTTTCATCAATCCCAAATTTTTGCCGTAGCTCTTTCATCGCAATTAAATGTTGGCCACGTAGTGCGTTGTTATATAAGCTCGGGTCGAAATCGGGCAACTCTATGGCAATATTCATTGGCGCAACAGGATATGCGCTTACTAAATGAATTTCCTGTTCTTTAATAATGCGTGTTGCTAAGTCTTTTGTTTTTTCGACCAATTTAATATTGAGGTCATCGTGATAAGATTCCTCATTTGATAAATTAACGGCAACAACCACGGAACCGTGGTCTGGCCATACTTTATCTTTCACCATCCAGACAGGAGCAGGGCATTTTCGGAGTAAATGCCAGTCTAACGGGGTAAAAATAATTGACTCGAAATTATCGGTTTGATGTGCCATTTTCAGTAATAAGTCATGTTCACCACTGATAACTTCCTGAATAATGGCCTCATATGGCTTGTTGTGCCAAATAACTTTAATTTCAATATCAATGCCTGCTTCAAGATAGAAATGAGCTTGTTGTTTGATCCACGCTGCTTTTTGGCTTATTACACCTTTACGCATGGCATTACGCTCTTCAGGGGACAGTAATGTTGTCATGTCATAGGAAAGGTCGTAGATAGGCAAAAACGCTTTTATCCGTCCACCATTACGCTGCACGATGTAGACAGCACGTCTTAATGCAGGTTGATCATCCTGATTTGGGTCAATTGCAACTAGCAGATTTTTATAGTTTGCCATATTGAAATCCTCTCGATACACGGATATTTCCATATAGATAAACTATGATATTGAGATTAAATAGGCAAGAAATCTAGGGAAAAAAATGAAAACGGATCACTGATAACGTGATCCGTTTAGGGATATTAGCATGTAATTGCGGAAACTTTACCAGCAATATCAGTCAGTTTAGCCATATCTTCGATGGTGATATACTTACCTTTAACACTCAGCATGCCACTTTTTTGAAAGCGGCCTAATAAACGGCTGATGGTTTCAACAGTTAATCCAAGATAGTTACCAATATCTCCACGAGTCATGGTCAATCTAAATTCTCTTGGTGAAAAACCGCGTTCTGCAAAGCGGTGTGAGAGGTTAAGAATAAATGCAGCTAAACGTTCTTCCGCATTTTTCTTAGATAATAAAAGGATCATTTCTTGGTCACCTTTAATTTCACCGCTCATTAAACGCATAATTTGCTGACGTAAATTAGGCATTTTGCCTGATAAATCATCTAATGTTTCAAAAGGTATTTCACAAACCATTGATGTTTCAAGTGCTTGTGCAAAACTTGGGTGCTGTGTATGAATGATGGCGTCAAAACCAACAAGGTCTCCAGCTAAATGAAAACCGGTAATTTGCTCATCGCCTTCTTCGGTTATTGTATAGCTTTTTATTGTACCAGAGCGGATGGCATATAATGAACGCAACTCATCGCCTGCTTTAAACAAAGCTTGGCCTTTTTGAATTGGTTTCTTGCGTTCGATGATATTATCAAGTTGATCCAGTTCATGTTCATTCAGCGTAAAAGGAATGCAAAGTTGGCTAATACTGCAGTCCTGGCAATGAATAGCACAACCACCAGACTGGATGCGACGAACAACTCTTTTTTCTGGGATCATATTTAAGGCTCAATCAAGTTAAAATTATTGATATGAGTCAATTTTAACATAAGATAATGCAACTGGTAAGTAGTAATGTATGACAGAATCGACTTAATAAACAAAAAAGCCAATCAGAGAACATGGAAGAAATTAGTGAATTTAGATATTAATGCTAAATTAAAGAAGATTACTAAATATAAAATTTGATATAGATTAAATTTCACCCTCTAAACGATAAAAAGATGACAGATATCACCATTGTAATTAATACTTAAAATTATAGTGCTTGAGCACGAAATATTAAACTAATTAGCATTAATTTAACACGAAAATAAATTTATGAATATCAATTTTTCAAATTAACCTCAATAAGGAGATTATAATGACACTTACTCAACAGTCTTTACCCACTTCGATGACAGTTGTTGACATTATAGAACCTGGTGGGTCAGAAAAGCTGCGATTAATTGATAAACCGTTACCTAGAATTTCTGCAGGGTATTTACTTGTTAAGGTGGAAGCTGCGGGCGTTAATCGTCCTGATATTTTTCAGCGTAAGGGATCTTATCCTCCACCGGCTGGTGCTTCACCGATTATGGGGCTTGAAATTGCAGGAACTATTGTAGGCAAGGCGGATGATGTAGCGGAATGGCAGCTAGGTGATAAAGTTTGTGGGCTGGTTGCTGGGGGCGGTTATGCGGAATATTGTCTAGTGCATAAGCACATCGCCTTACCGTTAGGGAATTTATCTTTTATCGAGGGGGCGGCAATACCTGAAAACTTTTTTACTGTTTGGGCAAACGTTTTTCAAATCGGCAAGTTAAAAAAAGACGAAACAGTACTTATTCACGGGGGAACATCGGGTATTGGTAGTGTGGCGATTATGTTAGCGAAAGCGTTTGGTGCAACAGTGATTACCACTGTTGGTTCTGAGGATAAGGCTGAAGTTGCAAAATCGTTAGGTGCAGATTGTGCTGTTAACTATAGAAAAGATGATTTTGTTGAGGCTACGCTCAATTATACCTCCTCTCGAGGTGTAGATATGGTCGTGGATATTATCGGTGGCGATTATGTTGCAAAAAATTATCAAGTTGCTGCTAAGTTTGGGCGCATTATCCAGATTGGGATGATGAAAGGTAACCCTAAAGAGTTAAATATGATGCCTTTAATGGTAAAAAGATTAACTCATACGGGATCAACAATGCGTTCTCGAACTATTGAAGAAAAAGTTTTGATCGCACAAGAGCTCAAAGAACAAGTTTGGGGGATGTTACAAAAAGGTGAAATTAAACCTGTTATTAACAAATGCTATCCTTTAGACCAAGTAAAAGAAGCTCATGAATATATGGAATCAGGTGATCTTGTTGGTAAAATAGTCCTAATAAACAATTAAATAGAATTTTTCATTCTGGTTTTTATTGTTGTATTACGATATATTTATAATAGTAAAAACCAGTCCATTTATAACAAATAATTTACATAATCAAGTCTTTTTAGCGTAAATATCTCTTTACAGTTAACTAAATTTTGATTTTTTGTGCTCGTCCACAAATTAGAATGAAATTCCAATTGGTTTGTTAATAATTTAATAAAAATAGATTATATCTATAAACAAGTTGGCCATTAACGGTTTGTTTATCAATAAGTAATCCTTAAATGATATTTTTAAATGTATATCATTAATATATTGATATCTTTTATATAAACACAGCCCGTTATGCACTTTCCAATGATATTAAGTTAAGTGACTTAAATGCAACTAGCGGCTGCTAATTGCAGTTTGAAGGTGTAGTAATGATGAATAATTTTAAAAATGCAAAGATGAATGTAGATGCATTGTTTTTAGGCCCTAAATCTGAAAATGCTGTCTTTTTCAAAGAAATGATGGAATATTCAGTGAGTGAACACATGCATTGGCGCTCTAGCTATCATCCAGAAGACCCTGATCTTATCTCTACCGTTGACCGCTATGCCCCTGAATACCGAGATACGTTATATCGTACAGAAGGTATTCTTAATCAACTCTCTTCAAAATTAAAAACAACATCAGTTCCATGGTTCTCTCCACGTTATATGGGCCATATGAATGCAGATACGCTGATGATTTCTAATTTAGCTTATGTTATGGCGATGATGTACAACCCTAATAATTGTGCACAAGAATCTTCTCCGACGACAACCGTTTTAGAAATAGAGGCCGGATTAGATTTATGTGCCATGTTTGGTTATGACGTACAACATGCTTGGGGGCATATTACATCAGGTGGGACAGTAGCTAACTATGAAGGATTATGGGTAGCTAGAAATATTAAAACACTACCGTTGGCGATTATGCAGCATCCAAAATCCCAATACCTACTAAAGGGGAAAACCGAAAAAGAGTTGCTCAATCTTTCAGTGCCTACAGTTCTAGATTTAATTGACGAATTAAAGAAACAGCAAATTTTTGAAGAAATTCGTGATCTGACCTGTCGTGGCGTTGGAATAGAGCAAGGAAAACTCGGTAAGTTATTGGTTCCTCAGTCTAAACACTATTCATGGATGAAAGCGATGGATATTCTTGGTTTAGGCCAACAGAATATTGTGCAACTACCCGTTGATGCAAGTTATCGAACGGATGTGTGTAAAATGCGTGAAACCGTATTTGCATTGATTGAGCAAGAAGAACCTATTTTAGCAGTCGTTGCCGTTATGGGAACCACAGAAACTGGCGCAATTGACAATGTCAAAGAAGTCATTGAGCTACGACGTGAATGTGAGCAACGTTTTGGTGTTTCTTTTTATGTGCATATCGATGCTGCTTATGCGGGATACGCTTGTGCGATGTTTCGTGATGAAGAAAATCAATTTATGGAGTATGAGAATTTAATCCAACGGTATCATAGTGAAGGAATTTTCCCTGAAAATATGGTGTGGCCAAAACGCGATGTGTATGAAAGTTTTAAAGCATTAAGCCAAGCTGATTCTATTACCGTTGACCCTCATAAAGTGGGGTTTATTCCGTATGCGGCGGGGGCAATTTGTATGAAAGATAAGCGGATTGTAGATTTGGTTTCTTACCATGCCGCTTATGTATTTGAAGAAGTGCAAGAAAAACAGCGTAAAGCAGAAAAAACGCAAAATGTATTACTTGGCTCTTCCATCATGGAAGGATCAAAAGCGGGCGCAACCGCCGCAGCGGTATGGGCTGCACACCGCTTAGTCCCATTAAATGTTTTAGGGTATGGAAAAGTGATTGCCGCAGGGATCATCACAGCTAATTGGATGATTGACAAAATTAATCAATGTGAGCCTTTCATTATTGATGAGCGTCAATTTTCAATTATAGCGATGCCTACGCCTGATTTTCATATGATTAACTTTATGTTTCGTGAAATCGGAAACACCTCTTTAGAAAAGCAAAATCAGCTCAATAAGCGGCTATATGAATTATGCTCTTATGCAGCTGGTCGGAGTTATTCTAATGATTTTCTCACCTCATCAACTTCGCTAACTTATGACGAATATGGTGATAATCCATTGAATTTATGTCGAGATGCACAGTTCTCTGATAACGAATGGCATAAAGTGCGGTCAATTTATGTACTACGGGCAGCGATCATGACGCATTGCTTGCGTGATAGGGCACATTTTGAAACCTATTGGGCGGAGTTAAAAAATATCTTTGAAGATAAACTGCAACAACTCATTAATGAAGAAAATAAGTCAAATCATTCCAATTATAAAATTAATATTTAATTGATTGTTAGGATCTCAATATGAAAAATCGCACACTTGGTAGTGTATTTATTGTTGCAGGTACTACGATTGGCGCAGGTATGTTAGCTATGCCTATCGCGGCTGCGGGTAATGGGTTTTTAGTTAGCTTGGCTATGTTATTAGTGTTATGGGCATTGATGTGTTACACAGCATTGCTTTTGGTCGAGGTTTATCAACATGAATCCCACGAAACGGGGATTGGTAGTGTTGCGCAGCGGTATTTAGGGTCTAGTGGCAAATTTATTACGGGTTTCAGTATGATGTTCCTTATGTATGCACTGACAGCGGCTTATGTCAGTGGTGCAGGGGAAATCATTACTTCAAATTTAAAAAGTAGTTTTGCCATTGAAATGGCCGATTGGATGGGAATTGTTGTATTTACCGTCATTGGCGGTGGCGTTGTATGTTTCGGGACTTCATCCGTAGATTTTATCAACCGTATTTTATTTGCTGCAAAAATTGTTTTCCTAGTCATTATATTGGCATTAATGATACCGCATGTTGAGCAACAAAATTTATTGGCTGCGCCAACTGAAAAAGTTCTCATTTTATCTGCGATACCGGTATTTTTTACCTCATTTGGTTTTCATGGTAGCGTCCCAAGTATCGTTAAATACATGGGAGGGGATGTCAAAAAACTGCGGGTTATTTTTATCATCGGAAGTGCTATCCCATTGATTGCTTATATTTTATGGCAAATCGCAACCTTAGGGAGTATTGGTACAACCACGTTCGTTGGTATTTTAGCTGAAAACGCAGGGCTTAATGGACTATTAGATGCAATTAAGGATGTGGCTCAATCAGGAAAAACAGAGTTAATTGCACAAATGTTCATGAGCTTGGCTCTAGCGACATCTTTCCTTGGGGTTGCTTTAGGGTTATTTGACTTTTTAGCAGACTTATTTAAACGTCAAGATAATGCTTCAGGGCGTCTACAAACAGGTTTACTAACCTTTGGACCACCGCTAGTTTTTGCTTTATTTTATCCTAAAGGGTTTGTGATGGCATTAGGGTATGCCGCAATTGCACTTTCAATACTAGCTTTATTACTACCTAGTGCAATGGCATTTAAATCAAGGGCATTGAACCCACAGAAATATCAAGTATTGGGTGGTGGATTAGGTCTATCATTGGTATTTATTTGTGGCATTATAGTTATTGGTGTTCAGTTAGGGATTGTTTTCAACATATTACCTAATATTGGCTAATAAACCGTTTACTTGCCAGCTGTCTTTTGATAGCTGGCTTGTTCCTTTCCTTAAAGCCTTTCTCAAATTTACGGCATAATTTACTCAGTTAGACAATTTACCGCACATTTTTTACTGTTGTATCGACATTTAGTCGGTATAATCCATATAAGAATGATTATCATTAGCACGTTATGCACAAAAACAGATATATCTAAAGCTGGCATTTTCTGTAAAAGTAACTATTATGTTAGATATATCGGTTTTAGAGTAAATAACCCTGAGAATTTTAATGGCCAGTGAACAACAACTAGACCCGTGTTTGTGTAACGGTAAAAGTGTCAGTCGTATGTTTAACCCTAAACAGTTAAGGATTTATATCCTACATTTACTGACGGGGGGAATTAATTATGGTTATGAGTTAATAAAAAAAATTGCAGAAGAAACGGCAGGTTTTTATTGTCCAAGTCCGGGTGTAATTTATCCGACTCTAACGTTATTAGAAGAGTTAGGGTTTATTTCAGCGGGTAAAGATAATGGAAAAGGGCGCAAGTGTTATGTGATTACTCCAGAAGGTCGCTGTTTTTTATTACTCAAAGCTGAAATATTGGCAGAAGTTCAACTAAAATTAAAATATGCACAGGAATTAAAAGCAGGTAATCAATTTGCTAATGAAATTGAATGTGCTGTAGATAAATTTAAGTCATTGTTGAGACACCAAATCGTGATACAACAGTTGACAAAAGAAGAGACAACAAGAGTCGTTGAGATCATTAACCGCGCAGTGGAACGAATTGAGCAAGTTAATGCGGTGTTAGTGGCAGAGGGAAAATCAAATGGCTAAAACGAATGATATTATACAAGCAAAAGAGCATTTATATATGAAAGAAACAAGCAAAATACCACAGAGCAACGACCCGGTTACTTCTGAAAATGAACCGCCTGTGAATACGAATAAAGATGTTAAATTTAAAGAGGTTGTTTGCCCCAATGTCCCAACGTCATATTTTAAGCGAGCTAAAAAACAAAAAATAAAATAATAATTTGGATAGTTTACAAAATCTTTATTCATACGAAAGGCATAAAGAATAAATGCAATTATTTTCATTATTGATGAATAACAGTACTCAATTTTCTATTATTTCGTCAATAAGGTAAATTTTAGGGTACATATAATTATTTTGTAAACTGTAACTATCATCCTATATCAGTATACGACTTATTGAGAAGGCCCCCTGATCACTTAGCGTCATCAGGGGGTATCGGTTATAAGCCCAATTTAGCGTGTATTTGGGCTATTTCATTTATCCACTGTTGTTGTAACTGTGGCTTTTGGTGGCTTAGTTTGCGTTTTTGATCCGCAAGTAACTTTTGCTCTAATATCAGTAATGTTTCTAGTAGCTCATCTTCATGCGCATCTTCCTCACAAGGAATTTTAATCGCCGATTTAACAGAGACATCTCTCCCAAGTGTAGGCGTTAATAATGACTGGGATTGCAGCTCGATTTTATGATAAATATCATCAACATTAAGGTATTCCTCTAGCCGATTATCATCGATAAACCAGAAGCGTTGGCAGCTATTTTCAATGAGCCATCTATCATGGCTTACAACCAATAATGCTCCAGAAAATAAGCTAATTTGTTCACAAAGCGCTTCCTTGCCTTCTAGATCAAGGTGATTGGTAGGTTCGTCCAATAAAATCAACTCGTACTGAGCTAAACTTAAACCAATAAACAATAACCTAGCGCGTTCTCCACCACTCAGTGTTACTACTTTCTGTTGATGGCGTGAATAAGCAAAACCAGCGCCAATCAAGGCCATTTTTCGTTGTTCATCGGTTAAAGGTGCAAAATGACGTAGTGCCTCTAGTAGGCTATCATTATCATTTAGCTGCTCTAATTGTTGGTCATAATAACCAGCACTGATTGCTGGGTGAAACTTCAATTGCGAGCTATAACGCAAATCTTGTTGATAACATTGCCAAAGTAGACGTAATAGTGTCGATTTACCACAGCCATTAGCGCCCATGATGGCGATACGGTCACCACTTTTCACTTGATGAAATGCCGTTTTAAACAACTGATTTCCATTCGGTGTTGAAACAACAGTGTTTTCCAACTCCAAAACTCTATCTGCAGGAATCGCTTTGCCATTTAAAGCAAGCTTCCATTGATAGCCTTCAGTTAACTCAGTTTGGGCATCTTTAAGCCGATCAATATGTTTTTCCATCTGCTTGGCTTTGCGTGATAAGGCTTCATTGTCATACACATGCCCCCAAATAGCTAAGCGCTTGGCACTTGATGCAATACGGTCAATTTCTTTTTGCTCGGCTTGATTACGACGTGCATCAGTAATGTCTTTTTCACTCAATGCTTGCCGTGCTGCACTGCAAGGTAACCGATAAAAATGCAGTGATTTATCTCGTAAAATCCAAGTGCAGTTACTCACCTTATCTAATAATGACTGGTCATGAGACACGAGTACGAAACTGCCTTTCCATGACTGTAAGAAATTACCTAACCAAATAAGTGTGGGTAAATCTAAATGATTACTTGGTTCATCAAGTAGTAGTAAATCGGGCTGCTCAATTAAAGCACGACCTAGAAGCAAACGAGTATGTTGCCCTCCACTGATGGCATAAGCTTTTTGTTCCCACTGTTCAGGTGTAAAACCTAATTCTGATAATAAAACTTCAGCCCGCCAGCGTTCAGTGACTTTGTCTTGTTCAGGTAATTTTTGAACCAGTGCATCAAGGAGTGTTAAGGAAGCAATATCATCGGGTAAATGTTGTTCAATATAAGCAGTAACACAGTGGTTCGCATAAGTAATACTGCCATTATTAGGGGACAATTGCTGGGTTATTAGCTTCAATAATGTACTTTTTCCGCTTCCGTTATGGCCAATTAAACCAATACGGTCGCCTTGTTGAACGGTAAAAGAGATATCATTCAATAAAGTCGAGGTTGAAGTATCGTAATTTAGTGATTTTACAGTTAATAAAGTGCTCATAGCTTACTCAAATTTTAGGCATAAAAATGCCAGGGCATAGTCGTCACGACAACCCAGTAAGCTGAGGGAAGATTTTCTTTAGTGGCTTCGCTCAGGCAGGGTTATCGCAGTATAAAACTGTGAAAGCCTGAGCTCTGGCGATTACCAAAGAAGTGTGAGTATTCAATAAGATCACACAACAGCATAGATTAGCCTCCTTAATATTTGTTAAGTTAATCCATGAGATAATCATAGCAAACATAGTCTTTGGCAAACAATGTCCAGAAATGCGTTGTTTGATTATTATTGTTAAATTAAGTATATCCACAGATATAAATGATACTTATATCATGCACGAAGAAATGAATAATACTGCTGTGAATTGGGTTCTTCGTTGGTAGCGTTTAAAATTAGGATTCAAAAGCTAAGAGAGCCCCACATGAACGTAGAAATAAAGTCAGCAACCCACCAAGATGCCGCTTTGATATTAGATATGATCATTGAACTTGCGGATTACGAAAAAGCACGTCATGAAGTGAAAGCTACAGTTGCTGATATCGAAAATTCCTTATTCGATGAAAATTCAAGCACTGAAGCATTGATTTGTTATGTCGATGGGCAGCCAGCAGGGTATGCCGTATTCTTTACAAGTTATTCAACATGGTTAGGTAATAGTGGCATTTATTTAGAGGATTTATATGTATCCCCTAATTATAGAGGGGCAGGAGCCGGAAAAAAACTATTGAAACATATTGCAAAATTGGCCGTAGATCGAAAATGCCAGCGTCTGGAATGGAGCGTTCTTGATTGGAATCAGCCAGCGATTGATTTCTATAAAAGTATAGGTGCGCAACCACAGGATGAGTGGGTTCGTTACCGCATGGACGAAAAAACGATAGCTGAATTTGCTTGCTAATATTTATTCAAATCAAATGTTATTAATAAAGCCAGTAAACTAATTGACTGGCTTTATTTTTTATATATTGAATTAAATGTATACAATTAATGCCTTATTATTGTTTTTATCTGTCTATTCTACCTTTTTGTGACACAAGGCAACTTCACTTAACTTAAATGCTGATAAAATGTTATTAAATTAGATAGATAGCTAATTTAATAACTGTGTTTACACGTACTAACATAGTTAAAAAATAAAAAATTATTACTTTTGTCTTAGTTGTATTTATTTAGCATATAGGACAGTTATATCGTTTTATTAATATTTACCAGGTTAATAATCAAAATAATTGTTGTTCCTTGTTTTCTCATTTAATGGAAAGGGATGGTATGAAAATAAATAAGCAAAAAATATCTTTTTACATCATTTTAATAATAATTATTGTTGCGGGTGGTTTTTATTACTGGAATGTTAATTCAGGTGGGCTACCTGCTGGATTTGCACAAAGTAATGGCCGTATAGAAGCAACGGAAATTGATATTGCGACTAAGACTGCAGGGCGCATTGAAACGATTAATGTAAAAGAAGGCGATTTTGTTAAAGAAGGGCAAGAACTTGCTCGTATGGATACACGAGCGCTCCAAGAGCAGCTTCATGAAGTACAAGCCCAGTTACGCCAAGCGATTAGTGCAGTGACAACAGCCGAATCTGCTTTAGCCCAACGAAAAAGTGAAAAAGTTGCCGCTCAAGCGGTTGTTCGCCAACGTGAAGCGGAATTAGACGCCGCACAGAAACGATTAAATCGCTCTAGAGCTTTGGTAAGAACCAACGCTGTTTCTCAACAACAAGTCGATGACGATACAGCGCAGATGCAAGGTGCTCGCGCAGCACTGGAGGCGTCAAAAGCGCAAGTTGCCGCCGCGACATCAGCGATTGATTCTGCAAGCGCCGGTATTGTCCAAGCGAAAAACCGTGTTGATGCAGCGACAGCAACGGAACGTCGCATTATTGCGGACTTAGATGACAGTATTCTAAAAGCACCAAGAAACGGGCGTATTCAATACCGTGTCGCTGAGCCTGGAGAGGTACTTGGCGCTGGTGGGCGGGTCTTGAATATGGTCGATTTAAGTGATGTGTATATGACCTTTTTCTTACCGACTGAAGATGCAGGTAAAGTTGCCTTAGGCAGTGATGTTCACATTATCCTTGATGCTGCACCAAACATCGTGATCCCAGCAAAAACCACGTTCGTGGCAAGTGTTGCACAATTCACACCCAAAACCGTAGAAACACAAAATGAACGCTTAAAATTGATGTTCAGAGTACGTGCGCGTATTTCCCCTGAGTTATTAGAGCAACACTTAGAATATGTCAAAACAGGTTTACCTGGTAAAGCGTATGTACGTTTGGATCCGAATGAATCTTGGCCTGCTGAACTTGAGGTGAGATTACCACAATGACCAATAGACTGATGGATGATGTGATTATCGATATACAGCATGTCAGCCAGCATTATGGTGATAATTGTGCGTTGGATGACATTGTACTTTCCATCCCAGCAAGAAAAATGGTTGGGTTGATTGGTCCAGATGGTGTAGGAAAATCAAGCTTGATTTCTCTGATCGCGGGGGCAAGAGTGATTCAAGAAGGCCAAATAACGGTACTTGATGGTGATATGAATGACATTGAACACCGCCGAGCTGTTTGCCCTCGCATCGCTTATATGCCACAAGGTTTAGGGAAGAATCTCTACCATACATTATCTGTTTATGAAAACGTCGATTTTTTTGGGCGTTTATTTGGCCAATCAAAAGCTGAGCGTGAATATCGCATTCAAGATTTACTTGAAAGTACAGGGCTTGCACCCTTTAAAGACCGTCCTGCTGGCAAATTATCAGGAGGCATGAAACAAAAGTTGGGATTATGCTGTGCGTTAATTCATGATCCCGATTTATTAATTTTAGATGAACCTACCACTGGGGTTGACCCGTTATCTCGTGCACAATTTTGGGATTTAATCGATCGTATTCGTTTGCGACAAACCAATATGAGTGTTTTGGTCGCAACAGCTTACATGGAAGAAGCCGAACGTTTTGATTGGTTAGTGGCAATGGATGATGGCAAGGTGCTTGCCACTGGCCATGCATCTGAATTAAAAGCACAGACGCAATGTGATGACCTTGAAGCTGCGTTTATTCAATTACTACCAGAAGAAAAGCGTAGTGGACACAAAAAAGTGGTTATCCCGCCACGTGATACATCAAAAGACAATGTTATTGCCATTGAAGCGCAAGACTTAACCATGCGTTTTGGTAACTTCGTCGCCGTTGACCACGTTAATTTTAAAATCCCTAAAGGGGAAATCTTTGGCTTCTTAGGCTCCAATGGTTGTGGTAAATCCACTACCATGAAAATGCTGACAGGCCTACTTCAAGCCAGTGAAGGGCAGGCATGGCTATTTGGTCAAGAAATTGATCCGAAGGATATCGAAACACGCAAACGCGTCGGTTATATGTCGCAAGCTTTCTCGTTATATAGTGAACTCAGTGTTGAGCAAAACCTTGAACTGCATGCAAAACTCTTTCATATTCCAGAAGAAAAAATCGCACAACGCATTGATGATATGTGTCAACGATTTGAACTCGAGGAAGTCAGGGGTACTATGCCTGATGATTTGCCTTTAGGAATTCGTCAACGGTTATCTTTAGCTGTCGCTGTTATTCATGAACCTGAAATGTTAATCCTCGATGAGCCAACGTCAGGAGTGGACCCTGTTGCCAGAGATATGTTCTGGAATTTAATGGTCGATTTATCAAGGCGTGACGGCGTCACAATTTTTATCTCAACTCACTTTATGAATGAAGCCGAACGCTGTGACCGGATTTCATTAATGCATGCAGGAAAGGTACTTGATTGTGATACGCCTGCAAACTTAACCAAAAAACGCGGATTAGCGACGTTAGAAGAAACTTTTATTGCTTATTTGCAAGATGCGGTAGGTGATGCAGGGCAAGGGCAAGAAACTGCGCCTGAGTTCCATGTTGACCCTGAACTGAAAGAACAAGCGACTGAAGCGTTGAAAAAACGCTTTAGTTTACGTCGGTTATTTAGTTATTCCATCCGGGAAGGCATGGAATTGCGTCGAGATCCTGTCCGTTCTACATTGGCGTTATTGGGAACTGTAATTCTTATGTTTATCATGGGTTACGGTATTAGTATGGATGTAGAAAATTTACGTTTTTCAGTACTCGATCGCGACCAAACAGGGCTAAGTCAGGGATATACTCTGAACTTAGCAGGCTCACGTTACTTTATCGAACAACCACCAATTAAAGATTATGATGACTTAGAGGCAAAAATGCGTAGCGGTGATGTTACTGTTGCGATTGAAATTCCACCTAATTTTGCTAGGGATATCGCTCGTGGTAATAACGTCAAAATTGGCGTGTGGATTGATGGTGCCATGCCAAACCGTGCTGAAACTGTGCGTGGCTATGTACAAGCAATGCACTTAGCATGGCTAAGTACGATGGCTGCTCGTCAACCCGTAGGTGTTGCTGGTATGCCCGCTATCGACATTGAAACTCGATATCGTTATAACCCAGATGTTCGCAGTTTGCCGGCGATTGTTCCCGCGGTTATTCCATTATTATTAATGATGATACCCGCCATGCTGAGTGCGTTAAGTGTTGTTCGAGAAAAAGAACTTGGTTCGATTATCAATCTTTATGTCACCCCGATCACCAAATTAGAATTTTTACTTGGAAAACAGCTCCCTTATATTCTATTAGGCATGTTTAACTTTGTATTACTTTGCATATTATCAGTGTATATATTTGGTGTTGAATTCAAAGGTAGTTTTCTGACATTAACGCTGGCAGCATTTCTGTATATCAGTATTGCAACAGGTATGGGGCTGCTAATTTCATGCTTTATGAAAAGCCAAATCGCAGCAATTTTTGGTACTTCTATCATCACATTGATACCAGCAACTCAGTTTTCAGGAATGATTGACCCTGTCTCATCATTGGAAGGTATTGGCCGCTGGGTTGGGATGGTTTATCCAACATCACATTTTTTGACTATCACGCGAGGAACCTTCTCTAAGGGGTTAAATTTATTTGATTTACAGTCATCATTTATTCCATTACTGATCACCGTACCACTGGTTATTGGGCTAAGTGTTTTATTCCTGAAAAAGCAGGAGGCATAGTGATGATACGTAAAATTCAGAATATTTTTAATTTAGGAATCAAAGAATTGCGCAGTCTGGGCCGCGATAAAGCAATGCTAGCCTTGATTGTCTTTGCTTTTACGGTATCGATTTATTCGTCGGCAACGGTGACACCCGGTTCTTTACATAATGCTCCCATTGCGATTGCTGACCAAGATAAGTCACAGTTATCAAACCGGATAATCAATAGCTTTTACGCACCTTATTTCTTACCCCCCATAGATATCACACCAGACCAAATTGATGGCTTGTTAAACCGTGGCTCATATACATTTGCATTAGATATTCCGCCTAATTTTCAACGTGATGTGCTTGCCGGCCGGCATCCAGAAATTCAGGTGAATATTGATGCAACACGAATGAGCCAAGCCTTCTTAGGGAATAGTTATATTCAAAACATTACCTTAGGTGAAGTGAACGAATTTTTAGCAAAATACCGCAGTAATGCGAGTTTGCCTGTCGATCTGGAAGTGCGCATGCGCTTTAATCCTAACTTGACGCAGTCATGGTTCGGTTCTGTTATGGCAATTATTAATAATATTACGATGCTATCGATCGTTTTGACGGGGGCAGCACTTATCAGGGAGCGAGAGCACGGTACCGTTGAGCACTTGATGGTCATGCCACTAACACCATTTGAAATTATGATGTCAAAAATATGGTCAATGGGGCTGGTGGTATTGATTGCATCCGGTGTTTCCTTAATTTTAGTGGTAAAAACATTGCTACAAGTCCCCATAGAAGGGTCTATCTTATTGTTTATGTGTGGAGTTGCCTTGAGTTTATTTGCGACAACATCAATTGGTATTTTTATGGGGACAATTGCACGATCTATGCCTCAGTTTGGTTTGTTGATGATTTTAGTACTGTTGCCATTAAACATGCTTTCTGGCGGGATGACAGCACGAGAAAGCATGCCCCAGCTCGTTCAAGATATTATGTTAACCATGCCGACCACACACTTTGTTAGTCTAGCTCAGGCGATTTTATATCGCGGAGCAGGTTTCCAAATTGTTTGGCCTCAATTTGCAGTGCTCGTTGTGATTGGCGCTGTATTCTTTTCCCTCGCACTCATTCGTTTTCGCAAAACGATTGCCACCATGGCTTAACTCACTGAACATAAAATAGACCTTATAAATAAAACGCTTGCTGAACAGAACAGGAAGCGTTTTAATGTCTCACCTATTAATTTTTAAAATATGATTAGGCTGTACCTATCAAATCGATAGTAGGTAATGATTGGATTAAGCTGCTGTAAAACAGTAACTTAATAGGCAACCAAACAGGAGAACATCATATGTCATTAATTAATACTCAAATCAAACCATTTACTAACCAAGCATTTAAAAACGGTGAATTCATCGAAGTTTCTGAGAAAGATGTTGCAGGTAAATGGAGTGTTTTCTTCTTTTATCCAGCTGACTTCACCTTTGTTTGCCCAACAGAATTGGGTGACATTGCTGACCATTATGAAGAATTCCAAAAATTAGGTGTTGAAATTTTCTCTGTTTCTACTGACACACATTTTACCCATAAAGCATGGCATGCAAGTTCAGAAACTATCGGTAAAATCAAATATGCAATGATTGGTGACCCAACAGGCGCATTAACACGTAACTTCGAAAACATGCGTGAAGATGAAGGCTTAGCAGACCGCGGTACTTTCGTTGTTGACCCACAAGGTATCATCCAAGCGATTGAAGTTACAGCAGAAGGCATTGGCCGTGACGCTTCAGATTTACTGCGTAAAGTAAAAGCAGCGCAATATGTTGCTAGCCACCCAGGTGAAGTTTGCCCAGCTAAATGGAAAGAAGGTGATGCAACGCTGTCCCCATCTTTGGACTTAGTCGGCAAAATCTAATTAATCTAGCTTAATTGATTAATACTGAATAATTCAGGTTGCAGGTGTCTAGGCCTGCAACTTGGATCATGACGGGTATATGTACCCGATTTTATGATAAAAATTAAAGGGGATTACATGCTCGACAATAATTTACAGGCACAATTGAAAGCCTACTTAGAACGTTTAACTAAGCCCGTTGAATTAGTTGCTAATATAGATGACAGCCAAAAATCAAATGAAATCAAACAGCTGTTAGAACAAATTGCGTCGTTGTCTGATAAAGTCACTGTACGTGAAGAACGAAATAGTGCAGTAAGAACACCTTCTTTTTTAATTACTAACCCAGGTACAGATAGTGGTTTGCGTTTTGCCGGCTCGCCTCTGGGACATGAATTTACGTCTCTTGTGCTGGCTTTATTGCAAATCGGTGGTCATCCATCGAAAGAAGCACAAGAGTTATTAGAGCAGGTTAAAGGTCTTGAAGGCGAGTTTCATTTTGAGACTTATTATTCTTTATCTTGCCATAACTGCCCAGATGTTGTTCAGGCACTGAACTTGATGGCAGTTTTAAATCCAAATATTAGTCATACCGCTATTGATGGTGCACTTTTCCAAAATGAAATTGATGAACGTAATGTAATGGGCGTTCCTGCGGTTTTCCTGAATGGAAAAGAGTTTGGTCAAGGGCGTATGACATTAAGCGAGATTGTTAGCAAAGTCGATACCAATGCGGATGCGCGTGCAGCAAAATCACTAACAGAGCGCGAACCTTTTGAAGTGCTTGTTATTGGTAGTGGTCCAGCAGGGGCTTCAGCGGCAATTTATACGGCTCGTAAAGGGATCCGCACTGGTGTGATTGGTGAGCGTTTTGGTGGCCAAGTCATGGATACGGTTGATATTGAAAACTATATTTCAGTTATCAAAACGGAAGGTGCCATTTTTGCAGGTGCATTAAAGAACCACGTGGACAACTATGATGTTGATGTTATTGATGGTCAATCAGTTGCAAAACTGATCCCAGCTGCAGAAGAAGGTGGATTACACCAAATCGAAACAGCATCAGGTGGTATCTTAAAATCACGCAGTATCATTATTTCAACGGGTGCGCGCTGGAGAAATATGGGTGTTCCGGGGGAACAAGAATATCGCACTAAAGGCGTAACATTCTGTCCGCATTGTGATGGCCCATTATTTAAAGGTAAACGTGTTGCTGTTATTGGTGGCGGTAACTCGGGTATTGAAGCGGCTATCGACTTAGCGGGTGTGGTTGAACATGTGACCGTACTGGAGTTTGCACCAGAATTGAAAGCAGACTCAGTATTACAGCAAAAAGTACGTAGTCTGAAAAATGTCGATATTATCGTCAATGCACAAACCTTAGAAGTAAAAGGCGATGGCAGTAAAATGACCGGACTTGAGTATAAAGACCGTACCGATGATAGCGTACATTTATTGGAAGTGGCTGGCGCATTCGTACAAATTGGTTTATTGCCAAATACCAATTGGTTAGGTGATACGGTCGCCAGAAACCGTATGGGCGAAATTGAAATTGACGCTCGTAATGAGACCAGTATTAAAGGTATTTTCGCTGCAGGCGATTGTACTACAGTCCCTTATAAGCAAATTATTATTTCAGCCGGAGAAGGAGCAAAAGCCGCACTTAGCGCCTTTGATTACCTAATCCGCACAAGTACCAGAACCGCTGAATAGGTGTAATTTACTTTATATTCAGTGAGTTGTAGTCAAAAGGCACTCGGGGGCGAGTGCCTTTTTTTTGTGCATAATCTGTACAAAAAAGGCTCAAAAGTGCCTAAAAGTGTTCAAGTGTGGACAATTTGTGGATATGCAAAAGTTAAATTTGTATTGCTTTTCGTCCTCAAAATCATCCTAAAACGAACAACCTATTAAGCTAACTCTGTTCCTCCTTTTAATGGGTTGTATGTAATCGCATCTTGAAGAAAGTCCGGTGCAAAGTGTGCGTAGGTCAGGGGTTGCTGTAATGTTGAGTGCCCTAAGATCCTCTGCAAAGTAATAATACTACCGCCATTCATCATAAAATGGGTTGCGAAAAATTGTTAACTAGTTTTCTTGTCTGAGTGGGGTGAGCCTGAATTTTCGTGCCTAGTGTGGGCTAAAGCCGGTGCGATTTGGCCAGTTTCGGGATTCACCTCATCGAACATGAACCAATCTCGGTATTTTCTAAATCGGGAGCGCTTAAAGAATTTCATTGCAGACTCCAATGATATTTTAGTTTTTCCACTTTCATATCCATGATAGGTAACGATTTGAGTTTGTTACCCGCATCGGATGTGGTCGAGTTATTAGATTATGAGGTGCTATTCGCCGAGCGAAAAGCCGCGTTAATCGCTGCTATGCTAGTAGAGCAGCGGGAAACGATTGCACGTACATTGGACTTAGAATCTGAGCCGTTAACCAAGTTATTGCGGAACAAGTGCTCCCCGAAAATGAGGGCGGTTGGTGGATGAGGGAAATTGGTTTGTTTGATAAATCGGGGTTATTGGTGGTCGTGGCGAATTGCCCTGAAACTTATAAACCATTATTGGCCGAGGGCTCAGGTCGCACGCAAACTATCCGTATGATTTAGTGCTGAGATTGAAAGTGACTTAAAAGGCGTTTGGGTGTTCCAGTCTACTTATGATGAGTTTACAAAAACCGAAAAATTAGGTTTCAAAGTTATACAAAACTTTAACCGATTCCCAGAATGGAAAGAACTTGGAGCGACTGAATTGAAAGAAAAAGAAGTTTACATAGCTAATAAATGTAAAGTTAAATTGATCAATCATGCAGATAAGATCATAACTCCATTATAAGATACATTAGATTTAGGGATTGCTTTAGAAAGTGAGAAATTACAATTAAGCGCCTGGAAAAGATATCGAGTAATATTAAATCGAGTAGAGATTTCAACTGCGTCGGATATTATTTGGCTAGTTTATCCGTCATATTTTAAGGATGCCTTATGAGTGAAGGCATCCCATTTTATTCTTATTTGGAATAATCATCGGGTAAATCATCAAACATGCGATGATTTCTATTAAAATCAATTATGATATTTTGGTTAGGGCAATCATTTTTAGACAACATATCACAATTACTTTCAATATTACTTTCTTCTATTCCGGTCCACTGAGAAAATAAAGACATAAAACTTAGCCCACTACGACGGCTGTTTATTATTTCTTTATGCTTAGAATTATAAGATGTGATGAAAAAAGGCACTTCATAGTTCTGCTTGTACTTATCACTATGTGCCAATTCATTTTTGTCATATGTTAAAGATAACGCATGATCAGAAAAATACATCATTGACCATTTTGATTTAGTTTTACTTAAGTCAGAATATATTTCTGATAACAATTTATCTGTATTTTTTATACTCTGGACATAACAAGAGAATTTTTTATTCTGATAAAAATGATCAAACTGCTCCTCTGTTCTGGTACAAAATGGCGTATGACTTCCCATAAGATGAACAACAATAAGTTTTTTAGGTACTTGGGACTTCAAAGCCAATTTAAATTCTGGTAACAATGCATCGTCTGGAGAGACTGATTTATCATCTGAACTTCTTCTTTTAATAAAAAAAATATTGTTTGCTCTTCGTCCAATAGCGGCAACTGAGCCGTCATATTCACCCACAAATCCTTGATTAGATAACCAGTAAGTATCAAAACCTGCTTTGTTAGCTAATGTCATGATGTTATTACCGATTTCAGGATATAAGGATAAGCTATGCGTTAAAGAAGGTTGTGTCGAACTCGCTGCAGAAGTGTAGTTAGTAAAAAAAGTCCCATTGATGGAGCTCATAAATGGTGTGTTCTGTATTTTAAAACCGTATTCTTGCATAAAATCTTTTCGGACACTTTCACCAATAACAATAACGTAAGTATCATATTGGTTATTAACGTCAGTGATTTTAAAAGTGTCATCACTTGTATATAATTCAACCTCATTGATTAAGGAATAAATAGAATAAATGAGCTCTGTAAAAAAACGAGTTTCTGGTGTTCCTGAATTAGCCGCTCTCTCATATTTACCACTTAAAGCATATTTTGAGGGAGTGAAGAAAAAAACCACCATTACGATACTTAGTATTGTCTTTTTATGATAATTCATCGAATTGGCTTTAATAAAGCTAACTAAAGTTCCAAAAGCGAGTATTAAGATAGAATAAATAAAATATTTATTATCTATATTTGATATAAATTCTCGTGATTCTTGTATGTCGGTATAATAAAAGGAAGCAACTGTATTATATGTAGGGGAGCCATAGATCAACCCGACAGGTAAATAAATAGCAGCTAAAATAGTGAAAAATAAAACAATAAAACGGTAGATACTATTTTTCACATAAAGCAAACCAATGCTTATGAAAAATATATACAGCGGCTTGAATGGATAGCCCATTACCTTGTGTAATATAGAAAAGAGAAAAAATAATGCGATAAACTTCAGCATTATTTTGCTTAAAATTACATTTTGTATTTTCTGGATCATAACTAGCTTTTTAACAATTCACTCTTAATTTTTGCCGCGTAGATTAGCACAAATAGAGTAAACGAAACATAACAATAGGATTGAATTTTTGATATTATCAGAAAAATTTATCATTGATTGAGCTATGTCACTCATTATAAAGTTCTATATCATGGCTATGCTCATGGTTGTTTGTGTTATCGCCGGCTTTCGCACTGCCGAAATCCAATTCAGTGAAACGCCCGCGAGTTTGAATTTCACACGGAACGGATTCACCGGTTGGATCATCGTAGTAAGAGCCAGCAAAGCGGAATTGCTTACCGTCAATCGTCGCGCCCCAACTTTCTAATAATTCCGACATTAGGCCACCCATAGAGGCATCCATATCTAATGCGCCAGAATCAAAGCCCATCATGACAGCAACGGAGCCCACCATACCGGCACCCTGATAATCCTCCGTTTTTAATGACAGCTTTGGCGGGGTGACTTCTTCTACTTGTCCAAGGTAGGTTTGGCCATCAATGTATAGGTCAAACAAAAAGAGTTTTTTAGGCATACCCATAATTCAAATTCCTTAGCCCAGTTGGTCAAAAACAGCGAAATACTCGTTAGTGAATTCTTGCGTTAATGTCAGGTTTTCCAGTGGCGGTACGGGGGTGTACTTGTAGCGAATGTGCGCCTTACCATCGCGTAAATTTTCTTTAGGGTTATCCGATGGGTCATACCAGCACTGGAAGCCCAATAAACGGCCTTGCGTGACGAGTTGTGCGCCTTTGCGGTTGATACCATCCACAATATCTTTTACCAATGAGGGCGTGAGTGTTTTGTCGATTTTTCTATATGTACTAAATAAATTTATTTCACTGACCAATGTTTAAGTCTTCGTGTCGAGTATTCATCCCCTCTAGGAAATTGTCCATATAATACACTTAATGCTATGAATTATAATGAAAAATAATATTTCTTAGTTCTCTGTCACATAATTAAAATAAGTGAAATAAATGATCATGAAAATCGTTCATGTTTGAAATGAAATTAAGTCGCTTTCACTCAATCAACAGCTCTGGCATAAATTAGACAACGCAAACAAATTAACGTATTTACAACATAAAGATTGATGAATGGACAACTAAAACTTCTAGAAAATCAAGAAGTCAATTGAGTTTCCATCTTGGAATTTAGGGTGTGACGAGACGATGAACAAAAATTTTACATTTACGATTAAAAGTAGTCTTTTTGACGAAAATTATAATCCTTCTGAAAATACACGTATTACAACTAACTTTGCTAATTTAGCCAGAGGGAAAAATCGCCAAGAAAATTTGCGTAACACGCTTATCATGATGAACAACCGTTTCAATACATTAGCTTACTGGGATAACCCTAAAAGTGACCGTTACTCTATCGAACTTGAAATTATTTCTGTTGAGATGAGTGTTGAAGGGAATAGTAATACCTTTCCTGTGATTGAAATATTGAAAACCAATATTGTTGATCACAAAACAGGCAAACGTACTGAGGGCATAGTTGGAAATAACTTTTCATCTTATGTGCGTGATTATGATTTTAGTGTTTTATTGTTAGACCACAATAAAGACCAAGCAAACTTTAGTATTCCAGAAAATTTTGGTGACTTACATGGGAATATCTTTAAATATTTTGTTAATTCTAGCGAATACAAAACCCATTTTAGTAAGGCGCCAGTCATTTGTTTAAGTGTCTCAAATAAAGATATTTATCATCGTACGGGTAATCAACACCCTGTACTAGGTATTGAATATCAGCAAAATGGGGCTTCATTAACGGATCAATATTTTAAAAAGATGGGATTACAGGTTCGTTATTTTATGCCTCAAAACAGTGTTGCACCGCTGGCATTTTATTTTACGGGAGATTTGCTGAGCGATTACAGCAATATTGAATTAATTAGCACGATTAGCACGATGGAAACATTCCAGAAAATTTATCGTCCGGAGATTTACAATGCGAACTCCGTTGCGGGACCATGCTATCAACCGAGTTTGACGAACCAAGATTATTCATTAACAAAAATTGTTTATGACCGCGAAGAACGTAGCCGATTGGCTATTGAGCAAGGGAAATATACGGAAGAACACTTTATTGAACCCTATAGGCATATTCTAGAGCAATGGTCTGCTAACTACGCGCTTTGATTAATTATAAATATTTAAGGTCAATTATTATGAAAACATTATTACCAACATCTACCGCGGGTAGCTTACCAAAACCTTCTTGGCTTGCTGAACCTGAGACGCTTTGGTCTCCTTGGAAGTTGCAAAATGAAGAGCTCATTGAGGGAAAACAAGACGCACTGCGCTTATCCCTTGAAGATCAACTGCGTGCTGGAATTGATATTGTTAGTGACGGTGAGCAAACACGTCAGCACTTTGTGACGACATTTATTGAGCATCTCAGCGGTGTTGATTTTGCAAAGCGTGAAGTGGTTAAAATTCGCGATCGTTATGATGCAAGTGTGCCAACGGTGGTTGGCGCGGTTGAACGTCAAAAGCCTGTTTTTGTCGAAGATGCTAAATTTTTACGTAAGCTAACGAACCAGCCGATAAAATGGGCGCTTCCTGGACCAATGACGATGATTGATACCCTGTATGATAATCATTACAAAAGTCGTGAAAAATTGGCGTGGGAATTTGCTAAGATTTTGAACCAAGAGGCAAAAGAGCTTGAAGCGGCGGGCGTTGATATCATTCAGTTTGACGAGCCAGCTTTTAATGTATTCTTTGATGAAGTGAATGATTGGGGCGTAGCCGCGTTAGAAAGAGCCATTGAAGGGCTGAAATGCGAAACTGCGGTTCATATCTGTTATGGATACGGCATCAAAGCTAATACTGATTGGAAGAAGACGTTGGGCTCCGAGTGGCGACAATATGAAGAGGCTTTCCCAAAACTACAAACCTCGAATATCGATATTATCTCTTTGGAATGCCATAACTCCCATGTTCCAATGGATTTGATTGAGCTTATTCGCGGTAAAAAAGTGATGGTGGGGGCGATTGATGTAGCCAGTAATATTATCGAAACACCAGAAGAAGTCGCCAATACGCTACGTAAAGCACTGCAATTTGTGGATGCAGATAAACTTTATCCATCAACAAACTGTGGGATGGCGCCGTTATCTCGTCGTGTCGCAACCGGTAAACTCAATGCATTAAGTGCGGGTGCTGAGATTATCCGCAGAGAATTGTTGAATAAGTAATCTAAGTATAAATTAACGGATAAAAGGACCCAGAATTGATGAGGTGCCCTATAAAATTGGGACTTCATGATATCTGGGTTTTTTGTTGCATTGAGTTTCTTTTTTTGTTCTGACTTGAGGTATATTAGGCGTATTATTTCAAAATTACGATCTTCAATAGGAATATTGGCAATGGCTTTGATCCCTAAAAACTATGCGCGATTGGAAAGTGGCTATCGTGAAAAAGCACTTAAGATTTATCCATGGGTTTGTGGGCGCTGTACCCGCGAGTTTGTGTATTCAAATTTGCGTGAATTAACCGTTCACCATATCGACCATGATCATACTAATAACCCCGAAGATGGCAGCAATTGGGAACTATTATGCCTATTTTGCCATGATCATGAGCATTCGAAGTACACAGAGGCTGAGATGTATGGCACTAATGTTGTTGCAGGGGAAGATGCGCAAAATGATGTTGAAGCAGCAACCTATAACCCATTTGCTGATTTAAAATCAACGATGAATAAGAAAAAATAAGTATCATTGCAGACTCAGGCTGTTGTATTTAAAGGCACTCTATCGAGTGCTTTTTACGTATTTAAATCCATATTGGTTATTAATGAATATCCTCATGACTACGATATACGAGTGATAGTTCAGGGTGATTCCATAGGCTTGCGGGCGTCACTGTAGTGCGTTTCCATGGGATATGACCAATAAACCAAAGTTTCCAGAAATTTAATTTTGCACTCGGATTTTTAGTTAATAATTCTTCAAAGGTTTCAATTTCGCCAATTTGGATTGATAACGCAGATTGGTAAATATCAAAAACAAACTTAGAGCAAAACTGCCTAGGTGAATTGTAATTAAACCCGGTGTGGTAAAATTTGTTTAAGCGAGCAGGAACTTCAGCGACTAATGCTGATTTTTGTTCATGGGTTAGTGTATGAGCAAATCGACGTACACTGTAACGATTACCAGATGAACGGGAAATAAAGCGAGATAAGGTTGTGGTTGTTGAAAGCGGAACACGACTTTCTGCAATCAAATAGTCTTCGCCATTATGGCCGACAATCATGCCAACATGGTTACTCCAACATAAAGATGCTGAGGCTATTTGGCGAAATAATTCGCTCCCAATACTGGTAAAGACAACATCGCCAACTTCGTACTCATGTGGATAATTTATTTTTGTCATAAAAGTACCTCAATATAAACAATGCTATTAAGGTACAGTTATAAAGATTAGAAAAATTTCTAGCTATCGGATAAAAGCTGAAAATCATTTTTGTTTAACTAGGGTATATTTTACTCAATTGTTCGCTAAGTAGTTTTACGTTGCTAATTATCTCGTTTTCACCATGAGCAGCGTAGCCAAATAGAATCGCATTTTGGTGAGCACTCTGAATGCAGTAACGCGATAGCGGTTGTGCACCAAAGCCTAACAGACGGCATTGGTTAAGGATCAGGTTAATATCATAACCATCTTTAACCCAACAAACGGTATGAATGCCTGAGTCTGTCATTTGTACATCAAATATATGCGGGAGATAATGGTTGATGGCATTGATAAACGTATTTTGTCGGTCGTAACATATCTTTCGTATTTTTCTGACGTGGCGTGCATAGTGGCCTTCTTGGATAAATTGCGCTAAAGCTGCCTGCTCTAAATAACTACAGTGGCTATCACTATAATATTTCATCATGGTGAATGCCTCACTCAGAATTTCTGGCACAATTAAAAAACCTAAACGAAAACCGGGATACATCATTTTAGAGAATGTCCCTGCATAAATAACACGTTGATGATTATCTAAGCCTTGTAAGGCTTGAATAGGTTTTGATAGAAAACGAAATTCACTGTTATAGTCATCTTCAAAAACCCATGCATTATTTTGTTGTGCCCAATCCAATAATGCTAAACGTCTCGGTAAGCTGAGAGTGGTGCCGAGAGGAAACTGGTGAGAAGGCGTGGTGTAAATTAATTTTGCTGTTTCATGATGTTTTGCACCGTATACAATATCCATTCCTTCTCTGTCAGATGGAATAGCGGCAATCTCAGCACCTGCTGCGGTTAAAATAGCTCTCGCACTATCATAGCCAGGGTCATCTAACCATACTTTATCCCCTTGTTGTAATAAGACTTTTGCAGCTAAGTTAATAGCTTGCTGTGTTCCATTGACAATAATAATTTGTTGCTGTTTACAATGAACTCCGCGAGTAGAACGAACGTAATCGACTAATAAATTTTTAAGCGGGGTATACCCATCAGGGTGATTAAAATGCGTAATTGTATGTTTAGATTTACGCCAAACTCGGCCTAATAATCTACCCCATAATTCATGTGGAAATTGGTCAACACAGCCAATACCAATATTAAACATTGAGTTCTTATCGGTATTCGGCCGTGAGTTTTCCCATAAATTTGTTAAAGTAGAAACTCTAGGGTTCAGATTTAATGCAGGGTATCCAGATTGGTCACGCTGTTTAGTACTACTTATAGTGCCAACTAATTCATCAGGAATATGGGGTGACACATAAGTTCCTGAGCCTTTTTTAGAGTAAAGATACCCTTCATCAATTAATCGTTCAAACCCAGCAATAACTGAATTTCGCGAGATAGACATCATTTCAGCTAATGCTCTCGAAGAAGGCAGTTTAACACCGGCAGCAATACGTCCATCTAAGATAGCGTTACGTATTGTGTGATAAACATTTTCCTTAATGTGTCCATCTTCAAGTAAAAGTAATGGGAACTGCGCATGTTGTTGGCGTCGCATTAAGTGGTTCCTAAATAAATAACAAAAGTGTCTCTTATGCAGAGCCAGATTGCTATGTACTATAACTCCATTATGTAATATGTCTACAAATGAAAGGGTTATTATGAGTAAAACAACATTATCAGTTACCGTAGAATTTGTTGCTCCAGAACATTATCCAGCATGGTTAGTGTACTGGCTGGAATATCAAAAATTTTATCAAGTAGATTTAAGCGAAGAAATTACCTTAAAAGCATGGGAGCGTTTTTTTGATGATAATGAACCGATGTATTGTGCGGTAGCGCTTGAAGATGGAAAAGTTGTTGGTTTTGTGAATTATTTATTTCACCGTTCAACATGGGCAGAAAATGATTTTTGTTACCTAGAAGATTTATATGTGGCGCCAGAAATGCGCGGGCGACATGTGGGAAAACAATTAATTGAATTTGTACATGCACAAGCACAAGAAAAACAATGTGGCCGCTTATATTGGCATACACAGGAAACCAATTTACGAGGTCAAAAATTGTATAACTGGGTAGCAGAAAAACCAGGGGTAATTGAATATAGAATGCCTTTGTAATAAAACGCAGTAGCATATCCTATATTCAGTAACCTATCGATAGGCCCGTTGTTTAGTCACAACGGGTTTTTTGTTTTTATCAGAAAATAAGCAAAAATTAGGCAGTTAGATTGGCTAACTGACTTCTAACATCCATTAATGCAAAACCGAGCAGATTTAACCCTTTCCATGTTAATGGGTTTTCAATATTTTCAGCATCTTCGGCAAGGCCTATTCCCCAAATTTTATCAACGGGGCTAGCTTCAACCAGAACACGTTCGTTTGTGGCAAGTAAAAACTGCTTAATTTCTTTATTTTGAGAAAATTTGGCCATATTCGCCGCAACAACAATGGTAAAACGGTTTTCATCCCATATATCTTGTTTAAACCCACGAACCTCACGGCCAAATGCTTTAGCTGCACCAGGATTTGGTGCATGAATAATTTTATCCAATGTTTCTAAATCACCAAATAAGCGTGCTTTTTCTGCCATCATAAAATGCTCTGCGCTAGCAAAACGGTGATTATTGATAACAAATGGGGAAGGGTACCACTGGCTGAAACAGCTTTTTGTAATTTGGCTTTGCTTGGTTTGGTGGCCCCAGAAGAAAATATATTTAAATTTTTTCCCTGAGCGGTATTGTTTACAGAGGCTTTTGATATCCATAACTTAAGTTTTATTAAGGAATAATATTCTTAGCTTATCGATAATAAAAAGATTTGGATATCAGAAAAACCTGCTTAGCCTACTAAGCAGGTAATAAAATTAAAGTACTTTACTTAAAAACTCCGCAGTTCGTGGGTTTTTAGGTGCAGTAAAGAGTTGTTCTGGTGTGCCTTCTTCTTGAATTATGCCTTGGTCAATAAACATAACGCGGTCAGCAACTTCACGTGCAAATCCCATTTCATGGGTGACGATAACCATCGTCATACCTTCATTCGCTAGGGTTTTCATCACAGAAAGTACCTCCCCAACTAATTCAGGGTCAAGCGCAGACGTCGGTTCATCAAATAACAAAATGGACGGTTGCATTGCTAAGGCCCGGGCAATAGCAACACGTTGCTGCTGCCCACCGGATAAACTGGCAGGCCATGCATCAATTTTATCTAACAGCCCTACTTTGGTTAGGAGCTGTTCAGCTTGTTTAAGTGCCAGTTCCTTTTTTATTCCTTTTACTAAGGTTGGTGCCATCATTAAATTTTCTAACACGGTCATATGGGGGAATAAGTTAAAACGCTGAAACACCATCCCCACATTTTCTCTCATTTTATTTAAATCGGTTTTAGGGTCATGAACGTTAAAACCGTTAACTTGTATTTCACCGCCATCTGGGCGTTCTAGTGCGTTTAAACACCGTAAGAAGGTACTTTTGCCTGAGCCAGAAGGGCCTATGACACAAATCACTTCTTGAGGTTTAACTTCGCAAGAAATACCTCTAAGTACATGAGCATCGCCAAATTTCTTTTGTAAATTATTAACGTAAATCACTTCTGCCCAACCTTCTTTCCATATATTGCACCAGCTGAGCAAGTATAAATGTCAGCATCCAATAAATCACAGATATCGTTAAGTAGGGTTCCCAATAAGTTGCATAAGCACCGGATACCGTTCTCGCTGCATAGGCGAGATCAGCTAAGCCAATTGCGGAAGCAAGGGAGGAATCCTTAACAATCGCGATGGCATTATTTCCAAGCGGGGGAAGGATACGACGAAAAGCTTGTGGAAGGATCACTTTACGCATTGTTTTTGCCCAACTCATACCAAGCGCACGCGAGGCTTCCATCTGCCCTTTGTCAATAGATTGAATGCCCGCACGAAAAATTTCAGAAACATAAGCCCCTGAGTTTAAAGTGATTGCAATGACACAAGATAAAAATGCACCGTAATCGGAGCGGAGCATTTTAGCCGTATCAATAGACATTATCCCTGAGGTAACAAATAGGCCATCACGCGGGTTAATAAATAGTGGAACTAAGGCAAAGTGAACAACCATTATTTGAACAAATAGCGGAGTACCACGAAAAGCACTGACATAGAAGCGAACAGGCCACTGCACAAAATAATGTAAAATCGGTTTCCAAATTCCTTGCTCAGCTTTGGCAGTTCTTCCTAAGCCGAGAGTTAACCCCCATAATGAGCCTAAAATAACGCAAATGATGGTTGCTTTTATCGTCATCATTGCGCCTTCAGCAAATAATGGAGCATATTCTTCAATTATTTCCCAACGAAACGCAGACATCTTAATTTTCACCCTGATTTATAACATGAAAAAGCCATCTAAGGATGGCCTTAAGTTAGATTTAATTATTGTTTTGGTAATTGAGGAACGTTTTCATCAAACCATTTTTGATAAATTTTATTGTAAGTACCGTCTGCAATAATTTTTTCTAAGCCATTATTTATTTTTTGCTGTAATTCGCTATTTCCTTTTGCGACAGCAATACCAAAATATTGTTTTTCGAAGTGGTTATCGTAGATCAGTTTAAATTTTTTCTCTGGGTGCGTTTTTATGTAATATTTAATCACACCAACATCACCAACAGCTGCATCAATACCATCTTCAAATAGCTCTTGTAATAAAAGCGGTGTATTGTCGAAACGTTTAATTGATGTACTGTTTTTTCCGATTACATCAGAAACAACAATGTCACCTGTGCTGGAGTTGACGACACCTACATTCAGCTCTTTTAAGCTATTTAAATCTTTTACATCAGATGTTTCGCTGATAACGATCGCTTGCTCAGCAGGGAAATAGGGATTAGAAAAATCAACCATATTTTTGCGTTTATCGGTAATTGTAATCCCCGAAATTAAAATATCCCTATCACCTGACGATAAAGTCGCAAAAATCCCTTCCCAAGGAGTATTGACAAGTTTAACGTCAAAACCTTCTGCTTCCGCGATGGCTTTAATGATATCAATATCAAAGCCTTCGAGTTGTTTTTGGCTATTTTCATATTCGAATGGACGGTAAGTCCCACCAGCACCAACCGTATAGCTTTCTTTTGCGTAAACATTCCCGGCGAAGGCTGCCAATGACATACAGCCAGCAAAAACTAATTTTTTAAACATACCAACCTCTTTAATTATGCATTTATAGTGAATAAAAATACATAATATTGTTGTGGTAAGCAAATGATTTTTATATGCCTAAGTGAGATAATTTTAGGGTTCAGTTTTTGTGTGGAAAAATATTTATTTAAATATAAACGAGAAATAATCGATTAAATCTTGGTTGATGGAACAATAAATTAGAGAAAAGGCCAAATATTGAAATAGAGCTTTTTTTACCTATCCATCACAAAAACTTAACGATAGACTAATTAATATACTTAGCTAATACTCAAATAAAACAGATTACGTTCTCATGGATAAGATTTTATTAGTTTTATGGCCATTATTTTCTCTAATTGCAATGGGATTTGTATTACGCCGTTCGACAATAGTTGGCACTGATTTTTGGCCGAGTGCTGAAAAGTTAAACTATTACATTTTATTCCCTGCATTATTAATCAACAGTTTAGCAATAGCACCATTGGATAACCCTAAATTACCCTATTTAGCGAGCGCCATTCTATGTGTTTTAGCGATTAGTTCTGCGTTAGTTCTTGGTTGCAAATATTTATTCAAAATTCCTATCCCACGATTTGGGGCTCATATCCAAGGAATTACGCGTTTTAATACTTATTTAGGGCTGGCCATTGTTGCAGATTTATTTGGTAAAGAAGGCATTGCTATTGCTGCAGTCATTATGGCTGTTTTAGTGCCAAGCTGTAATGTCATAGCTGTACTTTCATTATCTTCTGGGCAAAAAGTCTCCGTTAAGCAAATTTTATTGCCGATCATAAAAAATCCATTAATTATTTCTTGTGTTGTGGGAGTGTTATTAAATATATCGCCTGTGGGGTTACCGTTTGGATCTGATCAATTTTTAAAATTACTCGCAGCCGCTAGTTTACCACTAGGCCTAATCTGTATTGGGGCCGCATTACAAACCTCAACGTTGAGAAGTGAATTTAAACCCATCATGACATCGACACTGTTACGCTTACTTCTTATGCCTATTTTAGCGGTAACAGTAGCGAGTTTATTTTCGTTGCCAAATCTTGAAACAACCCTATTAGTGCTATTTTTTGCTATTCCCACTGCACCAACCGCTTATATTTTAACGCGCCAGTTAAATGGAGATAGCCAGTTAATGGCAGGCATAATAACCTTACAAACCGTGGTTGCTGTGTTCACATTACCCATTGTTTTATCCTTTGTAGTACATTAATTATGAATATATTAATTGTGGGATAAGCACATTAGTCTCGATATATTTTGCAACTATCACACTGATACTCTATGTTATCGGAGATGATTTTATCTGATGATAAGGAGTTGTGTGTGTCTTTGGAAAAATGCCAGAAATATGAAAACTTATCTATTGAAGATGTTTTGGATAAACTTTCGTTGTTATATAGCAATGCGATAGATTCATTAAGGGACGCTATCGCTATTTATGTAAAAGAAGGCCGCATACCAGATATTACAGAAAGGGAAAATGGGTTATTCGCTTACCCCGAGCTATGTGTAACATGGGAAGGAAAAATCGATCATTGTGAAAAAACACGTGCTTATGCTCGCTTTGTTAAACGAGGCGATTACACCATTACGGTGACGCAGCCAGATTTATTCCGTGCCTATTTAGTTGAACAGCTGTCTATTTTGCAACAGGATTATGATGTTACTTTTGCTGTTCGCCCTTCAAAAATTGAAATTCCTTATCCTTTTGTCATTGATGGGTCAGACTTAGTGTTGGATAGGAGTATGAGCAGTAATTTAGCTGCATATTTTCCTATAACCGATTTATCTCACATTAGTGATGATATTACCGATGGCTTGTATTCTGCTACGGATGAAATGCCACTGTCCCATTTTGATGCATTACGTGTGGATTTTTCATTAGCACGTTTGAAACATTATACCGGAACCCCACCTGAGCATGTTCAACCGTATATTTTGTTCACCAATTATAACCGTTATGTTGATGAGTTCGTGAATTGGGCATGTGAACAGGTACGAGATCCTGAAAGTCGTTATATTGCATTATCTTGTGTAGGGCATAATTATTTAACCGCTGAAAATGCAGACCCGCAAATTGCCACTTCTGATTTAACATGGAAAAAATTTCAAATGCCTGCATATCATCTAATCGCTAGGGATGGTGCAGGGATTACTATAGTGAATATCGGTGTTGGGCCTTCAAATGCAAAGAATATTTGCGACCATTTAGCGGTTTTACGACCACATGCTTGGTTGATGATAGGCCATTGTGGTGGATTAAGAGAAAGCCAAAAAATTGGTGATTATGTTTTGGCACATGCTTATTTGCGTGATGACCATATTCTTGATGATGTATTACCGCCAGATATTCCTATTCCAAGTATTGCAGAAGTCCAACGCGCGCTGTATGACGCAACGAAACAAGTTAGTAATATGCCTGGGGAGTTGGTAAAGCAACGGCTACGAACAGGAACCGTTGTTACAACAGATGATAGAAACTGGGAATTACGCTTTTTTGCAACGGCTCGCCGCTTTAGTTTAAGTCGCGCTGTTGCAGTGGATATGGAAAGTGCCACAATCGCAGCACAAGGTTATCGTTTCAGGGTTCCCTACGGTACGCTTTTATGTGTTTCGGATAAACCTTTGCATGGTGAGATTAAATTACCGGGCCAAGCAAACAGTTTCTATGAAGGTGCAATTTCTGAACACTTACAAATAGGTATTCGTGCTATTGATTTATTGAGGCAAGAAGGGGATAAATTACATTCAAGGAAATTAAGAACGTTTGATGAACCCCCATTTAGATAGCAAGGAGATGCAATCAATGGCTGTAATACCTGAGCTTGAGACAGACAGATTAATATTAAATAAACACCAAGTGAGTGATTTTCCTACACTTGCGAAGTTATGGGCGACCGAGTCGATGGTTCGCTACATTGGCGGTATGCCATCTAGCGAGCGCGAGTCATGGATGAGAATGTTAGCTTATGGTGGCTTATGGCCATTATTAGGTTTTGGTTATTGGGCTGTCCGCGAAAAGGTGAGTGGCCAATATATTGGTGATTTGGGGTTTGCAGATTTTCATCGTATGGTCGAGCCGCAAGTTAAAGGCATTCCGGAAGCGGGCTGGGTCATTGCACCTGAATATCAAGGAAAAGGTTATGCAACAGAAGCGATGCAGGCTGCATTGTCTTGGCTAATAAAAGAAAATAAGTTTCGGCAATCTATTTGTTTTATTGAGCCGAGGAATTTAGCATCTTTACGCGTGGCTCAAAAATTGGGTTACGTAGTTGACCGTGAGATATTTATGAATGGCACGATCACGGTACTATTACGGCAACAATTAGCTTGAGTTGTGAATGTTAGAGCGGGTTATTATTTCATGCGTGATGAACTAGATATTTCTCAAGTTAGCCAATTATCAGGTTTAGCGGCATCAACCTTACGTTATTATGAAGAAAGAGGTTTGATTAAACCGATAGGCCGCAAGGGGTTAAAACGGGTTTATCATGGGAAAGATGTTATGACCCGCTTATCTTTAATTGCATTAGGGCAGGAAGCTAAATTTTCACTCGACGAAATTGCTACCATGCTCAATCATAAGGATGGCCCTAATATTGAACGTGCGAGCTTACTCGAAAAAGCCGAGGAGATTGAGCAAACCATACAGGGGTTATCTGCATTAAAAAAAGGTATTTTACACATTGAGAATTGCCCTGAAAAAAATCACTTTTTATGCCCTAATTTTCAAAAAATCATGGAAAATAGTTTAAAATTAAATCAATTGAAGAAAAATCAACGCTAAATAACTATCCCACTTTTGGTAATAATCAATCCTATTTTCAGGCATGGAATGGGATTGATTCTCTGGTTACACTCCTAAGATTGCAGTTACCATTTTAGGAACGATATGACTAACCATTTTCTTGCATTTGAGAAACCCATTGTTGAACTTAATGATAAAATTGAGGCGCTTATTGCCTTCAAACAGAAAGGGCACCCTTCAGAAATTAAATTAGATGAAGAAATCCAGCTCTTGAAAAAAAAGAGTCATTCGCTGACGAAAACGATATTTGCATCTCTTGGGGCATGGGAAATTGTTCAATTAGCTAGGCATCCATTAAGGCCTTATCCTCTTGATTATATTTCATTAATATTTACTGAATTTCAAGAATTAGCCGGTGACCGTGCTTTTGCTGATGATAAGGCGCTGGTGGGGGGGCTTGCTCGTTTGGATGGTAGGCCGGTTATGGTGCTGGGGCAACAAAAAGGGCGTACAACAAAAGAGAAAGTTATGCGTAATTTTGGTATGCCGTCGCCAGAAGGCTACCGCAAAGCACTCCGTTTGATGAAAATGGCGGAACGTTTCCACTTACCTGTATTGGTATTTATTGATTCTGCGGGAGCTTATCCTGGCGTTGGCGCTGAAGAGCGCGGACAAGCAGAAGCCATTGCTCGTAATATTATGGAAATGTCGCGCTTAAAAACGCCCATTATTTGTGTCATTACAGGTGAAGGTTGTTCTGGTGGTGCGTTAGGCATTGGTGTGGGGGATCGTATTAATATGTTGGAATACAGTACTTATGCAGCGATATCTCCGGAAGGTTGTGCTTCTATTTTATGGAAAGACTCTCAAAAGGCACAAATTGCAGCAGAAGTGATGGGAATGACTGCTCCACGGTTAAAAGAACTAGGCATTATCGATACCATTATTTCAGAGCCTTTGGGTGGAGCTCACCGTGACTATCAGTTAGCTGCAGAACAATTAAAACAACAATTACTCACTGATTTAAATGAGTTAATTCAATTAGACATGGAAGTATTGCTGGCAGAGCGGTATCAAAAAATAATGGATTTTGGATACTGCTAATGCTATTAGTTCAGATTAATAGAGAGTGAACTGTAGGGATTAGAAATGGCTGTTGACCTGAATTTATTGAAAGTATTTATTGCCGTTGCGACACAAGGAAATTTTGTCAATGCGGCAAAATTACTTTCAATGCCAACATCGAATGTGAGCCGTTATATTAAACAGTTGGAACAACAACTTAACAGCCAGTTAATTGAACGTACAACCCGGCAAATGCGGCTAACTGAAACAGGAAATATTTTATTTGAGCAAAGCCAAAGGTTAGTTAGTGAATTAGAGCAGGTTGTGGTGCAAATTTGTCATCCACAACAACTTACTGGAACGTTACGACTAACTATCCCCAGTGAATTTGGTAGTCTATTATTCGCGGATTTATTAGCGAAGTTTGCATTATTACACCCACAATTAAATATTCACTGTGATACACAATTAATGCCTCAAGATGTTATTAGTGATGATATTGATTTATTACTCACATTTCATCGCGGTCACCTTGAGGACAGTAGCTATCACTCACGTTTAATCAAATCATGGCAAAGTGTTGTAGTTGCCGCTCCCCAATTAATTGAACAAGTAGGAAAACCATGTTTATTTAAGGACTTAGCTAATATGCCGTGTATTTCAAGCTTGAGTGCATTGCAGGGGCAACCATGGATATTTATTGATTCAGAGGGTTTACAGCAAAAAGTGATAATTAACAGTAATTATCGAGTAAATAGTGGCATTCTAGCTCACGCTGCCGCAATGAACGGCGTTGGTTATGCCATTCTGGCATTAGAAGCGTGTGCCGAACAGATTACACAGAATAAATTAGTGCAAATAGAATTCGATGGAGTATCACCAGCCCCAATAGAGCTGCGCGCGGTTTTTGCGAGCCGTAGTGCATTATCACCGAAGATAGACACTTTTTTACAGTATTTGTTAGCAAATATTTAACTATGCTAAGCGTGGGTCAACACTAAAATCCAGCGGTTTAACGGTATGTATGGCTTTTTGAAATTGCGGGTGCAACGGGTTAATAATTGCATTGTATTCGTAGGGAATAATACAAGAGGGAATTAATAATACTAAGCTATCTTGGTTATTTAGCCATGTAGTACCAATATCCATGGTAGAAGTTGGCGCTGGGTCTTGCTGCCAATCTGTTGGAAGGTGGTCTAACGACAGTTTCATCACGTACCTGTCATTGATATCGATGGATAGCAAACTGAACTGGTTTAATAGTAAGTCTTGATTGATGTGAACGAGTATTTCAAGGGTGGCTAATGAAATACTGGTTGAAGTATAAACAGCGGGAGTTCCTTTATGATTCCAACGCCCACCGTAGAGCATGGCTCCTTGACCAGACCATGCATCGTGAATAAAACTGGATTTAACCAATCGATACAAAATCATGAAAACACACCATGCTCAATGCGGCCAATCAAATCAATTACCTCAATGGCTCCACTTTCTGTCGCAATAAGCTCAATAGGGCGTAAATGGCCTAACCCTTTAACGGGGTGATTAAGCCAATCACCTGCTGCATGTTTATCTCCATTAAATAAACGCACTGCCGCATCGAATACGCGTACTAGACGAGCAATTCGTTCGCTTTCATCAGCATTGAGGGGTTGGCCTGCATTTTTGCGACGAGCAATATTGCGTTCATTAATGCCGGATATCCGTAATAATTCAGTTTTACTCATCCCTGACCATTCTTGGATATTGTCTAAAACAGAGACAGACAGCCCTTGGCGTAAGAAGTGGGTCAATTCAATACCACGTTCGGCAGGTAACCCTACATGGCGCCATAGTGGTTTAAAAGATGAAGCAGTCGGTTGAAGTGGGGTTGTGGGGATATAGTTTCTCATTTGAACCTCCTGACATTTGTCATTTTCATTATAGACAAATGTCAGAAAAATGCAAAATTAATGAACAAAAAACAAACAGAGGAAATAGTTATTTATCACCACGTAGACGAATTGTCAGGCCTTTTAGGAAGTAACGCAATAATTGGTCCCCACATTCGCGATAGTTTTTATGTCCTGGTTTACGAAAAACAGCGTTAAGCTCAGGTTTGGATACACGAAAATCAACAAGCTGATAGATTTCAATCATATCTGTATCTTTTAATTCAAAAGCTACGCGTAATTTTTTGAGCATAATATTGTTATTAAGGCGGCTATCAACGTCAGGTGCGGGATGATTTTCATCTTTACCGCGGCGGTGATAGATTAAACCATTCAGAAAATGCCCCATTACATTGTCATTGCACTCAACATATTCAGGCTCATTATCTTTTTTTAACCAAGTCACCATTTCTTCTTTTGTAACAGCCAAATCTGCGAGTTTTACGATTTTAACCATTTGGGCATCGCTTAGATCCAACATATAGCGAACACTACGTAAAACATAATTATTAAGCATGGTATTGTATTATCCATTATCTATAAAAGTTAATTGGCTATTTATTGAGTAAGTAAGGCCAATAAAGTATTCACTATGACAATCAATGACAGGGTGAAATTGAAAAGGAATGTATTTTGAGAGGGGCATATTATGAGGGATTAACCAAGATAAAGCAAAGCGTTGAACGATGCTTTATCTTGAATATTAAGTTAACCGATAAAATAAATAAGGGAATAGAAAAATACTAAAGTAAGACCGACAGTTAACAGCATATTTTTCAATACTGAGGCAACAATGACACAGAATAACGCCCCCCATAAATAAGGATTATCTGGGAAGGAGCGTAGATCATGGTTTTCTAATAGGATAACAGGGGCACAAATTGCGGTTAGCAAGCAAGGCGCTGAGTACCCTAGTGCTTGACGAACCACGAGGGGCAGACGTATTGGTAACTGTGGTATTAGGAAAATATAACGTAGAGTAAAAACAACTGCTGTTAAGGTAATAATTAAAAGCCAAATCATTTTTCCTCCTTCAATAAACGTGAAACGGCCACCGATACAAACATCCCACCCACACCAGCGATAACAATAGCACTACTAAAGGAGTACATTGAAAGTACGATGGCGACAACGAGTGAAAAAATAACACCACAAAGCGTACTTATTTTTCTTGTTAGTGGAACGACGATTGCAAGCAAAGTTGCAACCACAGAAAAATCGAGATGTAAGCGGCTCAAATCGCCCACAATATTGGCCATCGCAATCCCACAAAGGCTGGTGATTAACCAAACGATATAAAAACTAAACCCAGCACCAAAGAGATAGGGAAAACTTAAACTTTGGCGTTTAGCTGCGCTAATCGCAAATAATTCATCTGTTAATAAAAAGCCGATACTAAGGCGCTGGGGCGTTGTAAAGTCTTTAACTTGAGGGCGTAATGTCAGCCCATAAAGTAAGTGCTGAGAAGTGATAAAAAAAACAGAGATAACAATCGTGATATAGCCCGCACCTGAATTTAGCAATCCAAGGGTGACTAACTGTGCTGCGCCTGCAAATACCATTGCAGACATCGCCACACTTTGCCAGAAATCGAGACCTGTTTCGACCGCCATTGAACCTGCTAATACCCCCCATGGAATAACAGCAAGATTAAGAGGAGCGGTATGAACAGCTCCTGTCATCATCGCTTTTTGCCATTGGTTACTTTGTTGTGATGCCATTTAAACTAACCTTGTTGTAATTATGAACACTTTTATAATTTGATTGATTTTAAAGATATTAAATATTAGTAGATAGAATAAAATTGCTCTTTTCACCGATCCGATGCCGAATAAAATTCCCAGGGGTAACTCCAAGGGCCTGTTTAAAATGTCGAGTGAAATGACTTTGGTCGGAAAAACCGCATTGGTTTGAGACTTCTGCAGGCGTATTTCCTGCTAATAACAGTTTTTTTGCCTTGTGTAAGCGGGCTTGTACTAAGAATGCGTGTGGTGTAATCCCTGTATGCAATTTAAACTGTCGTAGAAAGTGCCATTGGCTAAAACCTGATATTTCGGCTAATTGGCTTAATGAATGTTCTTGTTCGCAGGTGTTGATGAGCAAGTCACAAATTTGTTCTATGCGTTGCTTTGCGGGTGTTATTTCTGTTAATTCAATTTTAGTGCGGTTGTAACGTAAGGTTAGCCAACTTAAAGAGGATAACAACAAGGTTTCCTTGAAAAGGGTATTACCTGATTGAGGTAATAGATTAAACAATAAGCGGAGTTGGGCGCTAAGCCCTGCATCCTGTATCACTGCAATAGGAAACCAGGGTACCAGCCCTTGGTGCTCTGTTGTTAAACCGAGTGTGAGTTGGGTAAAAAGTTCTGGAGTAGGGTAAATAGCCTGATAAGACCAGCCATTTTCCATTGCTGATGAGCCAGTGTGAATTTCATCGGCATTAACTAAAATTATATCCCCTTTAGGCGCGTAGTGGTTTTCGCCAGTACGGAAAAATTGTTGTGCGCCTTCTTCGATAACACCAATGCAAAACCCTTCATGACTATGGCGAGAAAATTTTTGTTGATGATAACGGGCTTTGATCATTTCAAGGCCGTTGAGTTCCTCTAGATGAAAATAGTTAGCGCTTTCCATGGAATTCCTAAAATAATAATGATTAATAACTCAATATTTTTTAATAAAATGTTAAAAGAAAATAATCTTAGCTTGCTATTAAATGAGGTGTTTTAATTTTATACAGTTTTTATCCAACGTTACTTTTAAATAGCACCGACATTTATGTTATAACGTGAAACCTCACTCAAATCACTATTACTATTCCATTTGTTTTTGTGGTGTTAAATTCTTTGTTATTAACAAATACCGGTATTAATCACTGTATTGCTAGGTGTTTGTAGTCCGCTTCTGATTAAGTTGGTTTGCGTGGTTTATTGTTCTTGTTAGGTATGTTATTTCATTGCTATAAAACCAGATTATTTTAATTTATTGAAATTATATTTTATATTTGCATTATTCATTAGTGATATCTTTTATAGGGCGAATAAAGTCTGTATCATAATAAGTATAAAGAAATGATGTGAATTTTTTGTTATAACTTTTATTGAGTTAGCGGGTTTCCTATGCTTGAAAATCTCGGTATTACAAACTTATGGACTTATCTTATCGGTGTTATTTTTATTACATTGGTACCAGGCCCTAATTCTTTATTTGTTTTAACTAGCAGTGCGAAATATGGTGTGAAAAATGGTTATAAAGCAGCATTAGGTGTCTTTACAGGAGATGCTATGCTCATTTTTCTATCATTTTTAGGGGTTGCGTCTTTAGTAAAAACATCGCCTATCTTTTTTAGTGTTATAAAATACGCAGGGGCAGCATATTTATTTTATTTAGGGATTAAAACCTTATATAGCGTGTTACATAAGAAAGAAAATACAGGTGATGTTGATTCAATTATTTTAGAAACCAAGGGTACCTATAAAAAAGCCGTTTTTTTAAGTTTACTAAACCCTAAAATGATCATTTTTTATGTTTCATTTTTTATCCAATTCATTGACCCAGCTTATCCAAGCGCAGGTGTGCCATTTTTTATTCTTGGCGCCATTTTAGAAGTCTGTAGCATGATTTATTTATCACTATTGATTTTTGGCGCGGTTGCTGTAACGAATATGGTTAAACATAATAAAAAACTATCTAAATTTTCTAATAGCTGTATTGGCGCTGTATTCTTGATGTTTGGAGCAAAACTGGCACTAACCGCATAATAGTTTTATCAGAAATAGCCGGCCCATGCGCTGGCTATTTTTTACCACTAACGTTTCATTACGGTTACCCACTCACCATTCACTAGCCGCTGTTCAGCGTCTTCCCAGCCCATTTGGCGATATAGTGCTTGCATATCTGGCGTATATAAATACAAAGGGGCAATGTTGAATCTATGGTAATACTGGTAAAGTTGTTCAATCAGTTTTGTGCCAATTTTTCTCCCGCGAGCAGATGAGATCGTGAGAACTTCACCTAACCACCACTGAGCACCTGAAACGTCTGGAAGCTCATGCAAAATAATGCTTCGAATGCCCCATGTTTTTCAATAAGAAACTCACCCTGCAAATCTTTTGGATGCTGCAACACAAAAGATCACACCACAAGTTGAAATGACCATTAATGTATCTACAGTTTCGTGTAGTAGCCATGCTGACAACAACAAACCAATAAATGGCTGTAATAACTGTAACTGCCCTACACCAGCAATACCACCTTCAGCTAAGCCTCTATACCAAAAAAAGAAACCAATGAGCATGCTAAATAATGAAACATACAGTAAACCTCCCCATGCCTTGCTCGGCACTGCCATTACATTTCCCGGCCATAAGGTAATACACAGCACTAACATAATGGGCAAAGAGATAACTAATGCCCAACAAATCACTTGCCAGCTACCAAGGTGTTTTGACAGTACGGCACCTTCCGCATAACTCAGGCCACATAACAAGATAGCGATTATCATATAGAGGTCACCAAGCAAGCTGCTTTCTCCACCTTGAAATAATGCGAAGCCGATTACAAATAAACTTCCTATTACTGAAAACAACCAAAACATTTTGCGAGGGCGCTCGTGGGCACGCAAAACGGCAAAAAAAGCGGTTGCGAGTGGCAGTAAACCTATGAATACAATTGAGTGTGCGGAACTTACATACTGTAATGCCAAAGCGGTTAACAAAGGGAAACCAATAACTCCTCCCATAGAGACAATGACTAAAGGGAGAAAAGTGGCTTTACTAGGAAGTTTTTGGCGTAAAAACAGGAAAATAATTATAGAAATAATTCCTGCAATAGTAGCACGTGCAGCGGTTAAAAAATCTGGACTGAATCCTTCTATAGCCATTTTCGTTGCTGGTAAGGAGCCACTGAAAATAACGACACCAATAAAACCATACAACCAACCTCGTGTAGAAGAGGGTTGTGTTGATACTGTTTGTTCCATAATTTCCTCATTAAATGAATAGGTAAATATCTTGAGTTCGAGAAAATTAATGCAGATAATCATGACAATCAAAAAATTGTCATAGGTACAATCACATGGCTCAGGCACGTTACCAAAAATACGTCGATAAAATGGCAGGGCAGATTTCTCGTGGGGAGTTGAAGCCAGGAACTCGATTGATGACCCATCGAGCATTTGCTAAGCAGGAAGGTATTTCATTGGTGACAGCGTCACGAGTGTATCGTGAGCTTATTGAAAAAGGCTTAGTGAGTGGCGAAACGGGTAGAGGAACTTTTGTCAGGGATATTCATCTGCTACCCGCATTGAGCATTGAACAAGATGTAACACCCGAAATGCTAGATTTAAATTTTAGTTATCCAATTGCAAAAGAGCAAACAAAGTTATTACGAGACTCATTAAGGGAACTTTCTATCGGTGGTGATTTGGAGGGGATCTTATATTATCAGCAACATACAGGCCGTCATCATGAGCGAATTGTTGCGGCTAATTACCTAGCACAACAAGGTTTTTCCAACGTGTCACCTGATACTATTTCTTTTGTAAGCGGTGCACAGCATGGCCTAGCGACTATTATCTTAGGGATGTTTAGCCCTGGAGATTCGATAGCTGTCGATGCGCTTACTTACCCAGGCTTTAAAGCATTAGCTAAAACATATCATATTGAATTAATTTCAATACCGGTATTAGAGGGGGGGCCTGACTTAGCTGCTTTAGAGCAACTGTGCTTGCAAAGAAAAATTCGTGGTTATTATACAATGCCTACAGTGCATAACCCTTTGGGATGGGTTATGCCTTTATCAGCACGTAAGGCTTTGGTAACAATAGCAAAAAAATATGATTTATTACTGATTGAAGATGGCGCGTATGCGTTTTTGCAACGACCACTGGCAATTCCATTAGCTGTGTTGGCACCAGAAAGAACGTTTTATATCGCGGGATTTTCAAAAAATATTGCTACAGGCTTGCGTGTTGGTATCGTTTTAGCGCCACAACAATACATATCCAACATCGAAAAAGTGATACGTATAACGACGTGGAATACGCCAGCATTAACCACGGCAATTATTTGCGATTGGATAATAAAAGGGGAAGTTGCCAAAATTGAGCGAAACAAAAGGCAAGATGCGAGAAATAGACAAAAAATCGCTGAGCGAATTTTCACGGATCTCCCTTATATAGCCCATCCTAACAGTTATTTTCTTTGGCTACCGTTGCCTGAAGGCGTCCGTTCAGAGCCGGTGATTAGCGAATTGGCTAAACATCATATTGCTGTGAGTAGTGCTAGCTCTTACTCGACAGCAGTCGCCGTTCCTCAAGCTATTCGTGTCGCCATTAGTACCGTTTCTGATGAGGAGCTTGAAAGCGCGTTGAAAACAATAAAATCAGTCATTCTTTATATGGTGGACTTAGAATAAAGCACAAAAAAATTGATATTATTATATCTAGTTAACGTCTAATACGAACATATCAATAGAATAGTTAACGGAGAAGTAATGTTAAAACACTTAATTGAAGTAGCAAAGAAATATGCTAAACCTGCAACCTTTAATGGTTATGTAGAAAGTGGTTATGTAGCTTCTGCATTAGAAACAGAAGATGGCGAGATTTATAGTGGTATCAGTATTGATTCTGCCTGTTCACTTGGCTTTTGTGCGGAACATGCTGCAGTTGCGGATATGCTTAAAAATGGTAAATCAGTCATTAAAGCTATTGTCGCTGTTGATGCTTCAGGCTGTATTGTTCCGCCATGTGGGCGCTGCCGGGAATTGCTAAGCCAGCTGTCGGATAAAAACCAGTCAACAGTCGTTGCAGTCAATGAAAACACGCGGGTGACATTAGCAGAGTTAATGCCTTATGACTGGAAGGCCGCAAGGTGTTAGGCTCGAAATAAAAATACAATGTAGAAATAGTAAAATAGAAAAAGGGCAGTGACAGGATGAACGGGGAAGTTAAACATTTTACGGCAACAGCAATGATCCGTAATGAGTATGGTGAATTTTTATTACACGAGCATCAAAAGCTTGGTTTTTGGTTACCGCCAGGTGGCCACATCGAAGCGAATGAAGAACCTCAGCATGCTGTTTTTCGAGAAGTTCTTGAGGAAACTGGGTTAGAGTGCCAAGTAGTCAGTTGTGGTTTCCCGTTTGCATCACAAATCCATGATTCATCCCATACACAAGTACTGCCGTTGCCTATCGCTATCTTGAAAGAGTTTATTGTCGATAAAAAGAAAGGTAACCATTGGCATATTGATATGATTTATTTATGTGAGTTATTGCCTTCATCACAACCGCCTTTTGCACCATTTGAATGGGTGCCATTTGAGGCGCTCGCCAAACTCAATATTCCAGCCGACGTGATTGAGTTGGCGAAAGTGGTCAATGAATATTATCGGTTGCAGGGTAAATAGTTATCATGAATGTGGACATGGGTAGGAATGTAAGTACAAGATTAATTTATATTAAAGAATAATAAAGATAGTCCCAATAGAATGAGTAGTGCACCAATTGTTCTATCCATAATAAATTGGTAGTTAAGAATTTTGTTTCGTACTACGGGTGTCGCAAAGAAAATAGCAATTAGACTAAACCAAAGCCAATGAGCGAAAGAAATAAATAGGCCATAACTTAAATTTAACCAAATTGAGTTCTGTGTACTGATAACTTGGCTGTACACAGAAACTACAAAAAACATGGTTTTTGGGTTTAAAGCATTCGTCAAAAAACCATTTTTAAAAGCGTTTAAGGCAGATAATGGCCTTGATACTGCGTTATTTGAGGATATTTTTACTTTATTTGTTAATGATTTAAATCCGATATACACCAAGTAAATTACACCAATAAGTTTAACTATTAAGAATAATGTTGGTGAATTCATGATGACCAGCGTGATACCAAAAACGGTATAGAACACATGAACCTGTACCCCAATAGCGATACCTAGCGCACACAATAAGCCTGTTTTAATGCCATAGGTATAACTATTGCGAGTTACCATAGCGAAGTCAGGCCCTGGACTAATTACGGCTAAAATGGTGATGGTCGCAACTGCAATAACTTCATTCATATTAATTTCCTGAAAGGTAATAGAAACAGACTAAAAATGTATTTACTTTGAAATAATTTGTTTATTTATTGTTTTTATTATCAATGGATTGAATAAAACTAAAAAGCGATTTATCCTGACGCAAATCTGTCAGTTTTTGTTACCTATATATATGAAACTACCACCGTTAACATCATTACGTTTTTTTGATACTGCTGCGAAAGCAGGCAGTTTTGTGAAGGCAGCAAAAGAGCTAAATGTGACTCATAGTGCGATTAGCCGACAAATTCGTTTATTAGAAGAATATCTTGGTGTTGAGTTATTCGAACGAAGGAACCGAGCTGTTTTTTTAACGGCTAACGGGCAAATATTGTTACAAACAACTAGTTCGATATTTGAACAGCTTAAAGACGGTGTTGAAAAGATAAAAAGTAGCACGTTTCCTAATGTTGTTAGCTTGTCTTGTGAACCAACAATTGCAATGAAGTGGTTAATTCCTCGACTTACGCATTTTTATCAACAATATCATCATATTACGGTACATCTAGTTGCCGCAGGTGGTGTTATTGATTTTACAAAAGCGAACGTTGATTTAGCATTGAGGCGTAATGATTTTAAATGGAATGACAATCTTTTTGCAGTAAAAGTTTGTTCAGAACGCATGGGGGTTGTGGTTCGGCCTGGACTTGATCTTAAGAAAAACTTTGCTCATATACCACAACTGTCGACGACATCTAGACCCAATGCATGGACAACTTGGCAGAATATAAAAAAAGTTACTCTTCCAAATAGTAAAACTATTACATATGAGCACTTTTACTTGTGCATTCAAGCTGCATTGGCGGGGCAAGGAGCAGCGCTTGCATCATTTTTGATGGTTGCGGATGAAGTACAATCAAAGCAATTAGCCGCACCATATGGTTTCATTGAAGATAGTTCTGCGTATTATTTATTGTCATCGAAACCTATTGAAAAGGGCAGTGCAGCAGCTATTTTTACCCAGTGGCTAATAGAGCAGGTGAATATCAGTATTGAAACCCTGATTGACGGAAGATAATTACCTATCAAAAAAAGAAGGTTTGATTATAAAGCCAGCGAACCCTAATGAAAAATAAATAATTTATGTCATAACCATTTCTTTGCGTGCTATATTTCTCTGCTAGGTTTGGTGTTTTATGTCGGAGCAAATAATGAGCAAGATACGAGTAGGTGTTATTTTTGGTGGTCGATCAACAGAACATGAAGTTTCGCTACAGTCCGCTAAAAATATTATCAATGGATTAGATCGCAATAAATTTGATGTATGCCTTTTGGGAATCAATAAAGAAGGGCAATGGCATGAATATAACGAATCTGATTATTTATTGCATGGTGATGACCCGTCTCGTATTGCCTTGAATACACCAAAACGTAGCATTGCACTTGTTCCGGGAAAAACGCGAGAACAATTTATTTCGCTTGAAGATACGAAGCCATTGCCGCAAATTGATGTTATTTTCCCTATTGTTCACGGTAACTTAGGTGAAGACGGTTCACTGCAAGGCTTATTGCGTATGGCGAATTTACCGTTTGTCGGGCCGGGGGTTTTAGGTTCGTCGGCCTGTATGGATAAAGACGTTACCAAAAGATTACTTAGAGACGCAGGCTTAAATATCGCCCCGTTTATTACGGTGTTTAAAAATGAACGCGCAACAACGAAATATGAAGCCACTGTGGCACAATTAGGTTTACCGTTATTTATTAAGCCGGCAAATCAAGGTTCATCTGTTGGGATCAGCAAAGTCAGCACTGAATCAGAATTTGACTCGGCACTGGATTTTGCCTTTTTATTTGATACGAAAGTCCTTATTGAAAGCGCAGTAAAAGGGCGTGAAATTGAGTGCGCAGTATTAGGTAATGAAGCGCCTCTTGCCAGTCCTTGTGGTGAAATCGTGTTGCACGATAGTTTTTATGCATACCATACCAAATATATTGATGAGAATGGCGCATCTGTCGTTGCTCCTGCACAATTAGATGAGGCGGTGAGTGATAAAATTCGTGAGATTGCCTTATCCGCATACCGCGCATTAAATTGCTATGGAATGTCCCGTGTGGATGTTTTCTTAACAGAAAATAATGACGTTGTTATCAATGAAATCAACACATTGCCTGGTTTTACGAATATCAGTATGTACCCTAAACTATGGCAGCAAGGCGGTATGACCTATCAGCAATTAATTAGCCGCTTAATTGAGTTAGGAATTGAAAAATTTCAACAAACGGCGATGTTGAAAACGGCATGTAATGAGCTTTAATCGCTGAGATAATACTATCTCGGTAGTTTTTATGACTACCGAGATGTTTATTTACTCTGAACTTGAGCCTTCATCTGTTGTAAAAATAAGTTTGTTTCTTTTGGTGAGGTGAGCCGAACAAACTGAATATGGCGTAAATTGAAATTTACCATATGACTTAGGTTTCTTTTCTTATTTGGATAGTAAGTCTTTAGCAGCCACAAAATTATCGAATCGCGACTGAAAAAGGCATTTTTCCAACGTTCTTTATTGCCTGTATTTTCCCACAGCTCTTGTCCAGAACGAATGCGCGCTAATGTGCGCGTAATCGACTGATAAAGGGTTCGAGGCAAGGAGTAATCCAACCAAACCACCATGTCGACTTCTTTCCATTTAATGGGTTGAGTCCGTGTATAGTTGCCATCAAGAATCCATCCAGATACCGCTTTATCTAATGTAGCGGCGAGTTTCTGGTTAAGCTCATCATCCGAAGAACCTTGCCAATTTGCTAGCCAATATAAGCTATCTAACTCAATAGAAGGGACATTTAATAACAAAGAAAGTTGCTGGCAAAGGGTACTTTTACCGCTGCCACTAGTGCCAATAATATTAATTTTCATATGTAAACATCAGACAATTTTGTCACTAGGGTTGATCTGGAAATGACTGAATTTGGAACCATTGTATGAACAATGATCCCAGATTAGATGCCTCTACAAATAACACTATTGCTTTAAATTATTTGCACCAGACATAATTGATGTAGCGAAATAATGGCACAAAACCAAATTTTTTATACAGGTCAAATCCTGCTTCTGAAGCATCAAGGAAACAGTGCTCTACACCTTGCTGGCGGCAAAATGCTAAAGCATAATCAATGAGTTGTGATGCATAGCCATTACCTTGATGGCTTGGCTCAGTACCAATATCATCAAAACGGGCTAACGTTTCTTCAATTGTTACGGTCATTGAGGTCGCTGGCTCTCCGTTGACGAGCAACACAAGGTGAAATTGTGGTGCGCCTTGTTGCAAAGCATCCTCATGATAACGCACATATTCTTTAATAACCTGGTCGTGCTCTTCAGATAGATAAAATGCGGAAACAAGTGGCTTAGCCCACAAAGACAAATCGTGATTCGCTAAGACGATATCGACTTGGTTATCAGGCAGTTCAACCTCATTTTGTTTTGCTAAGGTCAACGCCATTGCGGTAGTGACGCTGTCACGTTTGTAACCTAGTGACTCAGCCTCAGTTACCACCTGTTGGAGCATCTCTTCGGGGATCACTAAAGTATGGTTTTTCTTCTGTGAAACAAACAGGTTGTGAGCCTGCATAAAGGCGTGACTGGTCGAGTCAGGCTGCAAATAAATGAAGTTAAACGCCGGCGAATTAAGGGGCGTTAAATAGCAAATTGTGTGTTGTGCAATCTGGATACTATGTTCACAAATAGATGTCCAAAATGTTTTTTCAATCGATTGATAATGTCTTAAATAGTACAACGGAATATTCATTTGTCAGTTACCTGATACAAAACGAGTTAATCGATATGGGCCTAATGCGGCTTGTTCTATTCCATGCAAGATTTCATCTTGAGCCAATTGGCATATCAAAGGCGCTAGCGTAATCGCAGCGTGCATACTGATAATATATAAACCTTCAAAATCAGCAACTTTTCCGACAATTGGCATCTCATCTTTAGGCATAGGTCGCATTCCTATGAAAGCGTTTTCAAGATTTAACGTGTTACTACCTATAAATGAATTTTTAATCGTTGTAAGGGCGTTTTGTGCGATAGCCACTGCACTGTGCTCGGGCTTTTCGCTAATATAATCTTCAGCACAGAGTATTTTACCTGAACCTGCTGGTTGTAGCTCCATTTGTGGTGTTGAAATGATATGTTGAACCAATGTTTGTTCGATAGAATCATTGATGTGCGCAATGATAGAGGGAGAGGAGCTAACAGGTAATTCAACATTAAGCGATTACATAAGCGCAGCCGCGCCAACACCAATAATGATAATCTTTTTTTTTTATGAGTAGGGTTCATTTAGCCTCAGTATATATGGAAGTCACTAGCAGAAAAATCAGATGGAATTTTAATAGTTTAATGAATAATTATATATATGAAATCTATAAATAGAGCACGATTGTTCCCATTTTTATCAGATATGAACAATTGATGAGAGAAAACGGAGTGTAAGGCTACAATGCAGTAGCCTTAAGAGATTCAAAAAATTACACACGGATAAAACGAGTTACAAAAGCAATAATAACTAATAATGCAGAAATTAATAATAATGCAGTTGCCAAGGACAATTGAAAAGCAACAAAACCAATAGCTGCAGGTCCAGCCAAAATACCTAAATAGCCTAAAGTTGAAATTGCAGGTACGGCAAGAGCCTCTGGCATCGTTTTTTGCTTCCCTACAGCAGAAAACATCACCGGTACTATATTAGATGAACCCGCACCGACTAATGCAAAACCTATGATGGCAAATATGAGATGAGGAGATAAAACAGCAATAACAAAACCAAGGCAAGCGAGCAAAGCACCTAAAAATACGATACGAGCAGAACCAACTCGCATAACAATTTTGTCGCCCAGTAATCGGCCAATAGTCATGGTTGTGGCGAAAGCCGCAAAACCTAAACCGCCTAAAGTTTCTTTTAATCCATGGTGTTCAATTAGAAATACAGCTCCCCAGTCAAGAACTGCGCCTTCAGCAAGAAAAACGGCAAAACAGACAATCCCAATAACTAAAACAATGCCTTTCGGGATAGCGATAAGGGGGCCAGTTGGGGCGTTAGCGTAGGGGATTAAACCGTTATAGCAAGCCGCTAATAGAACCACCGCAACAATTGAAATAATCATTGATGCCATTGTCGCGGAAACGCCAAGTAGCAAGATCAAACTCATGATACCTGCACCTGCTATACCCCCGACACTATAAAAACCGTGAAAACCAGACATAATTGGCTTGTCGGATGACTTTTCAACAATAACAGCTTGAATGTTCATCGCGCAATCTGTTAAGCCAATGAAAATTCCAAAAAATAATAAGGCAACGATGATAAAGTTAACTTGCGATAAAGAAGATAAAATGGGGAACAACAAACAAAAGGCGATAGTGGAAAAAACCATTAAGCGGCGGCAGCCATACTTGGCCGCTAATGCTCCGGTCACCGGCATAGCAATAAGTGCCCCTCCACCGAAACATAATAATAGCATGCCAAGGGTGGCATCATTTGCTCCTGTGTTAAGTTTGACATAAGGAACAATGGCTGCCCAGGCCGCGGTAACAAAACCAGCAATAAAAAAAATAATTCGAGTAGAAATTTGCTCCCTTTTAGCGGGTATTAAGGAAACATGGCTATTAACTTGTTGAGTAGATTGCATTTTATAGGGCTTCTTAAAAAGATAAAATTAACTACCTGTATTTAAGATAGTCAGAATTTGTTCATGAAGATATGGGCAACCCGTTGCTACAACGGCACCACCTGCTTCAGCTCGGCTGCCATCCAATGTAGTAACTATGCCACCAGCACGTTCTATAATAGGGATTAATGGAACAATATCATAAGGTTCCAGTGCGAATTCGACACAAATATCGATTCTACCCGCTGCTAGCATTGCCATTGCATAGCATTCTCCCCCATAGCGAGTCATTAATACTTGTTTCTCAAGCGCCATAAAATGAATGTCTGATCGTGCGGCAATAGGTTCAGGTGATGTGGTATGCAAGATGGCTTGTTCGAGTTTGACGTGTTTGCGAGTAGATAAGCGATATTGTCCGTGAGAGCTACTGGTCCAGCTTCCGTGTTGGTCTGCCCAAAAGCGTTCACCAATATAGGGTTGGCTCATCATCCCCATGACCGCTTTGCCATGCTCAGTTAGGCCTATCAGGTTTGCCCATAAAGGGAGTCCACAAAGGAAAGGGCGGGTTCCATCGATGGGGTCAAGTGCCCATTGAATGGGACCTGTACCCGTTATTCCATATTCTTCACCCATGATAGAATGCGTTGGATAATGTTTAGATATCAGTTCTCGCATGGCTTTTTCTGCGAGCTTATCCGCTTGAGTGACTGGATCGAAGCGATAGTTGGCTTTGAGTTTGTTTTCAATAACACTAAGTTCATTTGCTCGATAGTATTCAAGAGAAATTTTACCGGCAGTATTGGCAAGTTCATGTAAGAAAAAGCTATCTGGTAACTGAGAGTGTGTCATTTAGTTGTCCTCGAGTGCTTGAACAAGATAGTGTTTGACATCTTTTCTTGCTCGATTATGATTGCTAAAAAAGTTAATGAGGAAGTGTATGCTCGATTATGTCGCTTTTCCAGAACAAAGGCAAAATAAAATTCGCCAGTTACTACAAGATGAAGGGCGTGTGGTTTGCACGACGTTAGCCCGTGAAATGCAAGTATCAGAGCATACTATTCGCAGGGATTTAAATGAATTAGCACAAGAAGGCGTTTGTCGTCGAGTCCATGGCGGTGCGGTCAGTATGCTTGAGGAAAAGGGCACATTCGAGCAGAGAACGACACAAAACCAAGATGAAAAAATCAAAATAGCGAAGGCTTGCAATAAACTAGTCAAACAAAATACCTGTATTTTTATTGACTCAGGTTCAACTAACTTAGAAATCGCTCGTTATTTACCTTCAGAGCTATCGTTGACGGTTGTGACTCATTCTCCAGCAATAGCATTAGAACTAATGAAGAAGCCACTATGTGAAGTGATTTTAATTGGTGGAAAATTAAACCGTCAAGTTGGCGCGAGTATTGATATTTCTGCAGTGAATCAAATCAATCAAATCCATTTTGACCAATGCTTTATTGGTGGCTGTGCTTTAGATCCACAAATGGGGGTTTCGATATTTGATTATGAAGAATCTAAATTTAAGAAAATCCTTTTTGAACGCAGTAATCAAGTCATTATGGGGGTAACCGCAGACAAATTACCTGGAGTTGCGAGGTATAAGATTGCCAATTGTGAACAAATTTCAATCTTAGTTATGACAACAGAATTGAATAAACAAACGACTGACTTGTTTACTAATATGGCAATAAAGATTGCACAAGCATAGGCCACATGTCTAACTTTTATCTTGTATCATGAGGGCATTTTAGGTGCTATTTGTTATAAAAAAATCAATATAATATCTTCGAAAGGCCCTTATAGACATGATGAGTGCGCGATGAAATTAAAAATGACTACCTTGTTACTTTCACTTTATTCATTGGGTGTATTTGCTCAGGATTTATCTGTGAATATGCAAACCATGCACTTTGCAGGAAAAGAAATAAACTATTACTTAATCCAAAAACAAGCCGAAAAATCAAAGGATTTATTAGTTCTATTACAAGGCTCTGATTGTAAAAGCGTCATTAATAATCCAAACATGCTGAAAAATTTCGGTGTGGTATTTCCTGATAATGATATTTTATTAGTTGAAAAAACAGGGTTAAACAACCTAGTGGGGGCTAATGATGAAGAAGCTTCGGAAGAAGAGTGTCCTGTTGACTATATGTCGAAAGACTCGCCATTAGAACGCGCCAATAATTATGTAGCAGTATTACAACAATTAAAAAATGATTATCAACACATAGTGCTATTAGGCGGAAGTGAAGGTGCACTGGTAACTAATTTAATTGTTGCACAAGAAAATTTTATAACCGCATCCGTTGCATTGAATGTCGGCGGACAATATTTTATTAATGATGTTCTGTATAGTATTGAAAATAATACACCTAAAGAAGAAATTGCTAACTCAAAAGAAGGTTTTAAACAATTTGCAGAAGCGGTAAAACAAAAGCAATTAAATAACGACCAATTTGTCAGCGGCCATGGCCCGAAATGGTGGTATGAGATGCTCACCATTGACAATTTAAAACTTATCCAGTCAGTTAAAACTCCACATTTGGTGATACAAACGATGGCGGATACCAACGTGGATGCTCATGGTACAGACAATATGATGAAACAAATTCGTAATCCCCATGTCAGCTACCGAGCATATCAAGATTTAGACCATTTTTTTAAAGATAAAGATGGGCAGTTACATATTGAACAAATTGTGACAGATATTCAACATTGGTACCAAACGGTGACAAAATAAAGTGGATATACTCGGCTTTATCGTTATATTATTCCCCATTGTCGTGTCACCGGGAGCAAGCTTTGCGATTGCTTTAAATAGTGTGTTAAACCAAGGCATTAGAGGACTGTTTATACCTATTATTGGAACGGGATTAGGCATTTTAACTCATGGTTTTTTAGTTGGAATTGATTTAAGTAAAATACTGGTTTCTTACCAGTGGGTAATGAATTTAATTGGTATTTTAGGTACATTATATCTATTGTATCTTGCTATTTCATTGATCATTCCAGGAATTAATGCCAGTAAAAGAGAAAGCTCTCAAGAAATAAAAAAAATTACGGTCAAAGATGCTTATTTAGCTAATTTACTTAACCCAAAAGCGATTATTTTATATTTAGTCGTTGTTTCAAAATATGCAGGAGCTGACCCGTCACTTGCTAATTCTCTTGTATTATCACTTATCCATATTATCATGATGGCTTTATGGCTGCTGTTTTCTTGCTCCGCTTTAATTATTTCTTCTTCCTCCCTGAGCGCCTCAACATTACGAAAATACATTAATATTGGTGGTGGAGTGTTGCTATTAGCGATTACACTAGAGCCTTATTTTTTTAGGTAAAGTAAAATGCACCTTATTTATTAAGATGCATTTAATAAAATCATTCCGAAATATAGCTGTAGTAATTAAATATAGGTACAAAACCCAGTCTTTTGTAGATAGATAACCCTTCACTGGATGACTCTAATACACACTGTTTAGCCCCTTGTTGATGGCAAAGGTATAGCGCATGTTTAATAAGTGAAGTCGCGAGCCCTTTACCTTGGTATTGAATATCAGTACCAATATCATCAAGTCGAGCTGTTTCATTATTAAATGTCATAGTTAAGGTTGAGACTGGTTGCTGATCTGCAAATAAGACTAAATGCACCATATTAGTTTGTTTATCAAGTGCTCTTTGGTGATAACGAATATACTCGTCAGTAACAGTTGAGTCACTTTCATCTGTATCAGAATCGACAGGGAATGCTGTAATTAACGGCTGAGCCCAATCCTTGAGTTGATTATTGCTGAACACAACCTGAAAAGCCGCATTAAGCTGCGGTGGTGAATTGTACTGAGATAAAACGTCTTGCGGTAAAATCATTGCGGTTGATTCACCATCATAGATTAACCCCCGTGTTACTATTTCTGACTCAAATAGAGAACGTATTTGGCCATGAACAACAAGGACATAAGGCTTAGCTTGTTGTTTGAACAGCATTTCAGCCTTCTCGTAATCTGAAATGAGCGCACCTTGGTGGAGGTAAATATAATTAAATATAGGCAATGGTAGCTCAGAAAAGTAAGCACTAGTTTGGTTGCTGATTTTCACTACATTTGCACATATTGCAGACCAAAAATAGTGTTCTTGTTGATAGAACAAATTTTCATTGTTATCCATTATGTATACTCAATTTATAGTAGTAGATAATATTTTTATGGCTTGATTGTATCTAAAACGCAATGATCGCTATAGTATTCGTATAATTGAAAGCACGAAAAGAACCATTTTATTGCAATTTATTGGGTTTATAAGAAAATAGGTCTTCCTAGAAAAGACATTGCATAAAAATAAGAGAATTATTATGAATAACGCCCCAGACACGATAACCTTTTTTGAGCGTTTACTTCCACTGGTGGTTTCCGGTAAAAAAATTATCACTATCCGTGATAAAAGCGAGAGCGATTATGTTCCTGGGACTATTGTGAAGGTATACGCGCTGGAAACAGGTGAATATTATACTGATATTAAAATATTGTCGGTAGAGCCCATTTCTTATGATGACATTTCTGAATACCACGCTAAGCAAGAAGCCATGAGTCTAGAGACGTTGAAAGCGCTTATCAAAGAGATTTACCCAAACGAGCAATATTTATACGTAATCACTTACCAATTGCTGAATAGCACTGACTGATCACGAATATAGTTTTTTGACAATTTGTAAAAATGCCTTTGTTGCCGGTGATGCTTGGTTCTCGTTAATAACAGCAAAAGCAATACTACGCTTAACTGGTGGGCTAAGGGGGTTCACCATTAGTGGCTGCGGGTGCAGGGGTATTTATTGCACTAAATCCGCTGAGTGCGGTTATTGTGGGAACTCTATTTCTTAATGAGCTACTCAGTACAGTGACCTTTATCGGCGGAATATTAATTTTTGGAGAATACTTATTGCGAATAAAAAATAATATAAAAATAGGCCAAATTAGAGGCCTATTTTAAGTTTATTTGAATTTTTCTTGATGTTTTAAAATAAATTCTTTTAGTGATGTTGGCGCTTTACCCGTTATAGTTTGAAAATTATCAAAAATTATTCCTGAACGGTCTAATTCCCCATTGGTAAAAGCGACATAATGGTCATAGATACTTTTCATATAAGCGAGTTCTAAATTATTTTTAACGGCATGTTGCCAAAACTCATTGGGATTTTCTGCCTGATAGCTGAAAGGGATCCCCAATTGTTCTGTTAATAATTCAGCTATTTGTGTGTAGTTTTTGTCTTCATAACCAAGACGATAAATTTGGCTTGCATGCTGTTGCGGGTTAAGTAAGCAATAAGCCGCTAGTTCAGCAACATCGGCACAGTCTACCCAACTGAGTACTGCATTGCCAAAATAAGAGCGCAAGACACCTTTTTGTAAGTTTTCATCTCCTTGATAACCCAGTAAGTTTTGCATATAAGATTCGGGGCGAAGGTGAGTAAATTGTATTCCTGACCATTCAATATAGCGTTCAATAAGCTGGTGCCATGCCCAATGGGCCACTTGAGCGCTATCGTCCCCACAGGCACCTAAGTGCACGATATATTTCACGGCCGATTTTTTTGCAATATCAACGAAGACCTTACTTTGTACAAGCATATCAATGGTATAGCCCGTCATCATGAAAACGGAATCTATACCCTGTAAAGCGGTTTCAATAGTATCTGGCTTATCATAATCCATAACAACAGTTCGATAAGGTGTGTTTTTCAACTTAGCAGGATCTCTAACCGCTAAAACAATATCATGATAGCCTTTGTTCTGTAATGATTGGATAAGGTAATGACCAACCTGGCCTGTCGCACCAGTAATAAGAATTGTATTTTTCATGAATATCCTATAGTTACAATATATTCAGTTAAAGTGTTTTGCTCATAATATATTCAAGAGATTTCTGTGTTTCGCTTGTAAATAACATTTCTTTTAGAATATGCATATCGTTTGACTGATAAAATGCCATTGCTCGAGTGTTACTTGCGAGAACATCTAGCCATAGCAAAGAGTCACCTTGTTGTTTTGCGAGCGCTTCAATAAATTTAAATACGGTTTTTCCATAACCTTTACCTGTAGCGCCAGGAGAAAAGTAAAGCTTATTTAACAAAGTACCAACTAAATTAGTTTCAGGTATACAGGAGTGATAGGTTAGTTTTACTAAACCGATTGGGCTCCTATTTTCAATAACATACCAATCAATATGCTGTTGATTAAGGTCTTCAGTGATTTTAGTTGTGCTGTATTCTTGATTTAAATATGAGTTAAGTTCATTTTGGCTATTCCATAATGTAGCAAAATGATGCAAATAACTTTCCGTACCTATTTTATGTAGCAATAACGCGTCGTGTTTCGTTGCTTTTCTTAGTATATGGGGAACTTGGTTCATAAATGTTTTCTCCTGTGCTTTATCAGTGTATAGCAATCAATTGATAAATGTCATAGAAGAGGAAAAATAGAGCATTTTTGGTATTAGAGAGAAGATAAAAGGACTATTTAGCCCTTTTATCTGATGATGATTATTTAATTGTTTGGCTAATATCTGAGTAAGCAAATAACGCTTGGGCTCCACCTGTATGAACAAATAGAATGGGGGTTTTTTCTTCAGAGTTTTCTAAGTAGTCAATTAATCCAGCCATGGCTTTACCGGTATAAACTGGGTCTAATAAAATACCTTCTTGCCTCGCTAATAAATTGATTGCTGCGAGGCCTTTTTGGTTTGGCATTCCGTACATGGGGGTAAAGAAGTTATCCCATAGTTGTACTTTGGGTGTTTTAGTTAGATCCAGCCATTGAGCCAGTTCGGATTGCAATTTTTCAACTTTAGGGGCTTGGTCTTGTTGTTTTCTTGAAACGGTGACACCAATTACTTGGCTTTGTGGTAATAGTTCTTGCAAGCCAATGGCAAGCCCTGCATGCGTTCCAGCACTCCCGGAGGCAACAATAACTTTGTCAAATTCTATATGTTCTGGCTTCTGCTGAGCTATTTCAATAGCACATTGAATATAGCCTAAGGCACCTAATGCATTTGACCCTCCAACAGGGACAATATAGGCATCTTTAAGAGAAAGTGTTTTTATTAATTCTTCCAGTTGAGATTGCGGATCGGTTAGTTCGTCACACATAACACAACGAGTGGCAAATAAATCAGTTAATAATTTATTACCATTATGAAGAAAGTTAGGATTATCGCTTTGAATTGGATTTTCTAACAATGCAACGCATTCAAGCCCATGCATAGCGGCAACTGCGGCTGTTTGGCGGACATGGTTTGATTGAATTGCCCCCGCAGTAACAATAATTTTTGCTTTTTTGGCTAATGCATCAGCCATTAAAAATTCTAGTTTACGCAGTTTATTTCCCCCCATGGCAAGGGGAGTCATATCATCACGCTTTATATAAATCTCACGACCAAACTTACGCGATAAATTATTCAATCGATTAAGTGGAGTCGATGCGTTAAGTAAATCTATTTTTGCAAACTGTGCTAGTCGTTGTTGAAGAGACATCTAAATTCCCAATAATTAATAAGAGAAACCAAGGTAAAGGTAAATAGCAAGAACAATACTGGCAGTCACTAGTGCATAAGGCATCTGTGTTCGAATATGCTCAATATGTTCGCAGTCTGTCGCCATTGATGCAACAATAGCATCCGCAGAAATTGGAGAGGTCATATCGCCAAATATTGAGCCAGAAATTGCTGCACCAATCATATATTCCACAGGCATTCCTACAGATAAACCTAATTGAACTCCGATAGGGATCATTATTGCGAAAGTACCCCAAGAGGTGCCTGTTGCTAAAGACATAATGGCGCTAATTATAAAGATAAAACCAATAGAAAAACCTGGGGCCATAACGCCTTGAGTGACTTCAGCAATATAAGCACCTGTATTTAACTCAGCAGAAACATTACCCATTAAAAATGCTAAAATCATAATGGAGCTAATTTTTAGCATATTGGCATAACCGACAAACAATTCTTTAAAGAAAGCATCAATATTTAGTAACCGTCGACCGATAAACCAACAGAAAGATATCATAGTACCAAACATGACTCCCCAATATACGGATGTCGAACCGCTTCCTTTACTAAAGTCACCATCACCTGTGATATATAGTGCGATAGGGACCATTAATACTGTAGATAAAATAGGTATAAAGAAGTTTAATGAAGAATGAGCATTAGGGTGGTCAATAATCTCTTCTTCGTTATCCTGACGTTGTAATTGAGAAATGTTCCCAGCAATAAAATTTTGTTGGTATGTATCTTCTGCTTTTTTCATGGGACCCCATGAAATATTAGTAAATACATAGAATAGGATCGTTATAATGGATAACCAAGCCATTAAATTGTAACCAATCGACGTAATTAAAATATCAAAAGGCTCGCCTTGAATCAGCCCTTGGGAAATTTGTACCCCAATTAACCCCATTATTACCGCTCCCCACCCATTGATGATGGCAGAGGAACAAACAGAAACACACGCAGTTTGGATAATATAGGACATTTTTTCAGGGGCAACACCATATTGTCGTGCGAGATTTTTAGTTGAAGCTCCAGCGACTAATTGGTTAATTGAACTTTCAATAAAAATAAGAGAAGTAATGATAATGGCGAGCAACTGAGTAGATTTACGGTTTTTAATTAATTTTGTCTTATTGGTAAGTAACTGAACTAAAGCACGAACGCCACCTGTAACCACAACAAGTCTCATGATCCCACCGATCATAACCATAAAGACAATTGTTCGCGTATTTCCTGCAGATGAAAATGTATCAATAATACCATCAACGGTACCTTGTACACCTAATAATACGTTGTGGTCATGAATGACAGTAAAACCAACGAGTATTCCTAACATTAATGAAAGCATGACTTGGCGAGTTAATATCGCCAATATTATAGTCACAATGGGAGTGATAACGGTCCAAATACCATAGTCCTGCATGTGTTTACCTGTGATCCGAGAGAAAATATGAATTTTATAATTGTTGAAAAATCATAGCATTAATAGGAACACGGTAGAATAATTTTATGTAGTTTGAAATACGTTGTGACAATAAATTAATAAGAAAAAGGCCAAACAGATAAATGTTGGCCATATGTATAGATAGAATCAAATATTACTGTCGAGCTTGCCACTCTTTAGCTGTTATTTTACTAATATCTTCTGTTTTAGTTTCGCCAATTAATTCAATAAATTGTGGTTCAAGAGTTGCATAGTATTTGAAGCCACATTTTTCTTGAGCAATTTTAGATTGTTCGTTACCTTGAAAGTAACCGCACCACAAATTATCTAATTTTAAATCAGTGAAAGCATGGTGAATGATGGCGTTAATTGATTCTGGAATAATGCCTTTTCCCCAGAACGGTACACCAACCCAATAGCTAACTTCTGCGTCATTTTCACCAATAGGAAAATTACTTTCATGGCTGAATGATAAACCAATCAAGCCAATAGCTTGGTTCTCATTTTTTAACGTCACAGCGTAAATTTCATCACGCATAAAAATATTTTTGATAATAGAAAGACTTTCTTCTTCGCTTTTGTGAGTAGGCCAACCTGCGATTGGGCCAATTCTTTCATCTTTTGCATAGAAATATAAATCCGCGGCATCTGTTTCTTGCCAAGGACGCAGTATTAACCTATTTGTTGTAAGTACCATTTTATCATCTCCTCATTACGCTATCTCCTAACTTGAAAGTTATTTTAGGTATTTATAGAAATAAAATAAGGGCATAACTTGTTCATTTTAGGTACTTATAACAACTTATTTGTTATGGTAGTGCGATATGGTGCAAATTAAAGTACAACGATCATGATGCATTTAAAAAATTATCAAATTGATTTGCCTGAAGTCATTCGGATTGGTGAAAGCCATATGGATAAAATGCAATTTAAACCGATTAAAACATCTTATGTGGCGGTTTGTGTGTGCAAGCAAGGATATGCAACATTCAATATTAATTTCAAACGGTATCCAGTACGAAAAAACGACATAATCGTTTTGTACGATGATTCCTTTGCAATGCTACAAGCCAAATCACGCAAATTTCGTTTGGAGTATTGGTTGATTGATAAAAAGCTAGCAGTAGAAATTGCTTATGCATTACCACATCAACTTTTTGCTTTTTTTAATGACTTCCCTGTGATTTCAACGCCATTAGAAAAAGCTGCACTATTTGAAAGCTGGAGATATATTCTTCTAACTATCGTGTCTAACTGGAGTGGTCATGGGCTATTACAATTAAAAAATCATTTGCAAAATTTATTTTTAGAAATTAGTAATCATGCACAACACACTTCTATCAAACCAGAAAATAAAAGCCGCCAAGAGCAACTGTGCTGGCGTTTTTGGGGCTTAATTACGACCTACTGTAAACAGCATAAAGAAGTGAAATTTTATGCGGAGCAATTGTCGATCACACCATTTTACTTATCTAAAATTAGTCAAAGTTTTTTTAAAGACTCACCAAAGGTATTGATTGATAGGCAAGTGATTCTAGAAATAAAGGCATTATTAGAAATTGGTAATTTATCCATTAAGCAAATTGCGGATGAATTAAACTTTGAAGATACATCTTATTTATGTCGCTATTTTAAACGGCATACAGGGATGACGTTAACGGGATTTAAAAAACGCATTGAACAAAAAGAACGGAAAAATAAATAATATTAATGTGGTTCAATCTTTGTTGAGTATTTTTTTATAAATTCAATGAAACAGCGTAAGCGTGGTGAAACAGCTTGGTTACGATAGTAAACGGCATTTATAGGTTGGCGAGTTTTAATGGTTTTCTTTTCTAATACTTGTACTAATTCACCACGAGCGAAAGCGTCTAGTGTGACGAAATCAGCTGAACATAAAATGCCTGCACCTTGAACTGCAAGGTGAAATAAAACTTCGCCGCTAGTGCCTGAAATATCAGGTGAAATCTTAAATAAATCCCCATCATGAGTTTTTATTGGCCAAATATTTAATGAATCAGGTTGAGTGAAGCCTAATAAACAGTGTTGTTTTAATTCTTCAATACTTTCCGGTACGCCATATTTTTCAAGATAATCAGGGCTGGCAACGAGTCGTTGTCGACTAAAACCTAATAAGGTGGCATTGAGTGAAGAATCTTTGAGGACTCCAATACGAAAAGCTACATCAATTCGTTTTTCTAACAGATTAGTAATTCCTTCATAGTTATGGATCTCAAGTTCGATTTGCGGATAAAGTGCATAAAATTGTGGAATCAATGGGGCAATAACATGAGTCAAAAAGGGAGTTGATGCATCTATCCGTAATTTACCTGAAGGAACAGTCTGTCGTATTGAGAGCATATCTTCAGCTTCTTGAGCTAGTTCAACTATTTTTCGCGATTTCTGCAAAAATGCAGCGCCTTCATCACTAAGTTTAATTGAACGAGTTGTTCGGTAGATTAACGTCGTATTTATTTTTTCTTCAAGCCTGAGCAATAAACGACTTACTGTCGATATTGTCATGTTTAATTGCTCTGCTGCTGCGGTGATAGAACCACAATCTACAACGCTAATAAAGGCCTGAAGCTCTTCAAAAGTTATTTTCATTATTGCATATCCGGCAAAAGTTATTTTCACCTTAACGCCTTTTTCATTGAGTATCAATGTGAAAAAATTCTGCTCATTAATAAAAATGTTAATAATTTATTTCAATAAGGTTTTTAAATGAGAATTAACACGGCATTACTAGCATTAGCAATAGGGGCTTTTGCTATTGGAGCAACAGAATTTTCACCAATGGGAATGCTTCCTTATATTGCTGACAATCTTAAAGAAGACATTCCTTCTGTGGGTGTGATAGTGGTTATTTATGCCCTTGGAGTTATGGTTGGTGCACCTATTATGACGCTATTGTTAGTCAAAAGGCGCCCTAAAATAGCATTAGTATTTTTGATGTCGATCTTCACTATTGGGAATGTATTATCGGCAATGTCACCTGATTTGGTGACCCTGTCACTTTCTCGTTTTATTACCAGTTTAAATCATGGTGCATTTTTTGGATTAGGCGCAATTGTTGCGGCAAGCGTGGTTCCTCCAGGAAAACAAGCAAGTGCAATAGCGGCTATGTTCATGGGGTTAACAATAGCCAATATTGGTGGCGTACCTTTGATGACGAAATTAACACAAGTCGTAGGATGGAGGCAGGCATTTTATTTAATTTCAATTTTAGGCATTTTGACGATTATAAGTTTAATTTGGGCTTTACCAAATAACCTAATGGGGACAAAAGTGGATGTAAAAAATGAATTGCGTATTTTACGGCGCCCTCAAGTCCTGTTAGGCATGTTATCTACTGTGTTAGGTGCGAGCGCAATGTTTACGTTGTATACCTATATTACACCAATGTTAATGAATTTTATTCAGGCTTCAGACCAAATGGTCACAATAATGTTAGTGATTATCGGTATAGGCTTTACTGTTGGTAATTATATTGGTGGGTTATTTGCAGATAAGTCACTTTTTAGCACTTTAATAATATTTTTCATTATGTTGGCATTAAGCATGGCTATATTCCCATTTATTGCGGTAAATGCATTTGGTGCGGGTGTCGGCCTAATGGTATGGAGTATTTTTAGCTTTGGTATTGTTCCTCCTATTCAAATGTTAGTCATGAATGCAGCAAAAGGTGCGCAAGCCTTAGCGTCCTCCGTTAATATAGGTGCCTTTAATTTAGGAAATGCCATTGGCGCAGCAATTGGTGGGATAGTTTTATCCTATGGGTATAGCTATTCAATGATTAGTTTTATGGGGGCACTAGTCGCTGTTTTGGGAATTATGGTTATTCTGGTTGTTTTTCGCAAAAAATCCGATTCTAAAATGGAAACTGAAATTGCATGCAGCTAATTTTATTGTACTTATTCTTCATTTGATAATTAATGTAAAATCACCGTTAAGTGGATTAAAAGGATCCCTCGCACGGAATAAATAAAACTTGAATTAAAAAGCAATGTTCGGAGTTTTTTGCAATTGTAGTTTGTCATAATTAATGCAATTAACTAAAGAAGGGCGACATGATGACAACTAAAAATTTGTGGAATACGCCAGAACAGAGATGGCAAGCGGTGGTTGAAAGGAATAAAGCCGCGGATGGTCACTTTGTTTACGGTGTAAGAACTTCTGCTATTTATTGCCATCCGTCTGCTGCTGGCCGTTTACCAAATATAAATAATGTTGAGTTTTTTGATAATGAGCAACAAGCGATTGAACAAGGCTATCGTGCAGGAAAACGCTTTCGGACAGAAACATCACAATTAACCCAATTTTATCAAGAGCAAATTGAGAAAGCTTGTCGTTATATTGAACAGCAAGAGCAAACGGTGAGTTTGGCTGCATTAGCTAGTTACATTGGTATGAGTCGCTATCATTTCCACCGTTTGTTTAAAGCGCAAATAGGGTTAACACCAAAAGCCTATGCGGATGCATTTCGCCATAAAACCTTGCAACAACGGCTTCAAGAAAAAAAACGAATTACTGACGCTATTTATGATGCGGGTTATCAATCAAATAGTCGCTTTTATGAAGCCTCATCTCAACGACTAGGAATGACGCCGAGTGAATGGAAATCAGGAGGGGGGGGCAGTAAAATTTACTTTGCTCTTGCGGTTTGCTCATTAGGGACACTATTGGTTGCACAAAGTCCGATAGGTGTTTGCGCCATTTTGTTAGGGGATGACCCTGAGCAGTTATTGAATAATTTACAGGATAAATTCCCAAAAGCAGAGCTGATTGGAGGAGATGACGGCTTTGAGCAACTGGTTGCTCAGGTGGTAGGTTTTATTGAAGCACCTGAAATTGGATTAAATTTACCATTAGACATTCAAGGCACTGCATTTCAACAACGCGTTTGGCAAGCTTTACGTAATATTCCAGTAGGGGAAACAGTAAGTTACAGTGATATAGCAGAAAAAATTGGCAAGCCTAGTGCCGTCAGAGCGGTAGCTAATGCCTGTGGTGCAAATATGTTAGCTGTCGCTATTCCTTGTCACCGAGTGGTTAAGAGTAATGGTGACCTTTCAGGCTATCGTTGGGGCATTGACCGAAAACAAGCGCTATTGTTAAAAGAAGCCCAGTATAAGGCAGATAATAGTTAATGATAGCTAAGGGGATCACGGGTAACCATAGTATTCATATAATTATTTCTAGTGAACTACCTTAATTAGAATATTTAAAATAAACAGCACCTATATTAATATATAATAGGTGCTGTTTAGTAAACACAATATAGTATCTAGAACTAAAGTTTTACTTTTAGAAGTAACATGCCAATATAAAGAGTTAGTTGAAACCCATTTTCCTGCTAATACTCGTATTTCGCGGCCACAAGGAGGATTTTCATTGTGGGTTGAACATCTACCGGTTGATAGTCGTAAATTACTCGATATTCTACATCGTAATAAAGTCACCGTTTTAACAGGGGAACATTTCTCGACCGGCGGATGTTTCCTTAATCATTTGCGAATAAACTATGCGCTTCCATTAATCGCAAGGCGACGCAATGCAATTAAAATATTAGGGGAAGCATTAAAAGTCACAAGCTTAAAATAATATAAAACCCCTTATTCAGTAGATATGAGTCATGAATAAGGGGAATAATAGTCATTGAATGGTGGGTTTCGGTTGACTATTTTTAGAATAGAATAAGTAAATCACATAGAGAAGTGTAAAACTGGCCGTGTAACCTGTAAAAATCATCCAGAAGGTTTTCCAATCTACTATACCATTGACGGTATTAAGCTCGATAACCCAACCACATAATACCGCCCCTAAAAACGTACCAAATCCATTGACTAATGTGGTGAATACGCCTTGTGCTGTTGAACGAAATTCGGGCGCAATTTCTTTTTCCAAAAATAGTGCTCCTGCGATATTAAAGAAATCAAATGCACAGCCGTATACAACCATGGATAAAAATAATGCCAGTGTACCAATCGCAGTGAAATCACCATAAGCAAATAAGCCTAGTCGTAAAATCCATGCAATCATACTCATAAATAAGATGGTTTCAATTTTGAATTTTTTGAGTAACAGCGGCAAGAGTAAAATAAAGACAATTTCTGAAAATTGCGATATCGATAAAAAGATAGTGGGGTATTCAGAAAAAACCGAGCCTCTAGCTTCAGGCATTAATGCCATATCTTGTAAAAAGGGAACGCCAAAGGTATTGGTAATTTGTAAGACAGAACCTAATAGCATGGCAAAAAACAAGAATACTGCAACTCGCCCCTTTTTAAAGAGTAAAATAATATTTTGGCAACTAAAGCTAGATTTCTGTTCTTTTTTCTCAATTTTACAGGCCTGTGTTGAAATAAAGAAAATAGAAAAGATACTGAGGACCACGGATGCGATCGCACCTACATATAATTGATAAAAACTCATTTCCAATTTTAATAAGCTAATTGTCCACATAGCAACAATAAAACCTACGGTGCCGTAAACGCGTATTTTGGGAAAATAAACATCCGAATCGAGTTTTTTTGCGCTCAACATCTCAAAAACAATGCTATTACAAACGGAAATAGTTGGCATATAAAACATTAGGTGAACTAATGTCATAATAAATAGCAAGGTTATTGAGTCACTATGCGCCATTGCGATCAAAAATACAGCAGAAATAATATGTGAAGCAATATACACCAGTTTTCGGTTATTAATTTTATCTGCAATAAATCCGATAATAATCGGTGAACATAAAGCTGAGATGCCTAATGTACTAAAAATCAGGCCAATTTCACCACCTTTGAAATGTAAGGTATTGAAGAGGTAAGACGCAAAAGTAACCAGCCATGAGCCCCAGATAAAAAATTGAAGAAATGAAACGAATTTCAGCCGAGCAGTGATATTCATGTTTATACACCTTCCGTTAGCCTAAACATGCTTTAATGTAATTATTAAATAAACTGTTCTTTTCAATTAATTTAATAACCAAACATGGAAGCACCCATCTTGTTATTGTTTGAGCATTATAAAATAGTTAATGTGAGTTTTTTTTGATATGGAAGAGGCAAATCATCGATTAGTTGTAGGAATTAGTCCCTTTTTATAGGAGATTTCACGTATCAAAATAAAGATATAATAAAATAAGTGTGAGAATTAACTCTTCTGAATTTAAGATGATTAAATGATAGTTAATATATATTTAACTTAGTCGGTATTACTTGAATTTAATTAATATTTAAGATTTAATAGGCATCTCTTCAGCCTCATACTTTCAGTATGCTATCCCAATTAATATCTCAACATTTCCAGTAGTCAGCTTGACTGCGCCCTAGTGGCTCGCTACCAAAAAACTTACCTCAACTACTTTTTTAAAATTCAAATTTTAAAAGTACCAATCATAAACAATGATTGGAAATTCGATGTATATCAAAACGAGAATATTATGATATCTACTCATTACCTGCTGCTTTTATCCGCAGTAGCGGTATACCTTGTGGGTACCGCAGAATTCATGTTATCGGCGATTTTATCGCCGTTAGCAAATGTTTTTCATGTTCAGCCCGACCAAATTGCTTGGTTGATATCAGCTTATGCATTGGCCTATACCTTGGCAGCGCCTATTATAGGTTTCTTATCAGATCGAATTGATAAACGAAAAATTGTACTCATGGCTCTTTTGTTATTATCACTTGATAGCTTGCTTATTATTTTTGCGCCTAATTTATTGATTGCACTAGTTTTAAGAGGATTGGGTGGATTAGCATCTGCCGCACTTGTTCCGGTTATCTTTGCCCTTATTGCTGATGTGATGAGCGAAAGTAAGCAAGCTGCAGCAATGGGAAACATTATGATGGGAATGACTGTCGGTATTATTACCGGGCCTATCATCGCTGGGGCATTAGTTCAGTATTTTGCGTGGTACGCGCCATTTATTTATACCGCGGTAGGGTGCTTAGTGGTATTCATCATAGGGATATTTACGCTACCTCATTCACAAAAAGTAACCAGTAAAAAATTATCTTTCATAGCGATTAAACAAAAAGGTATTGTTCGACTTATATTAGCGAAAGGTCTATGGAATGGGGTGTCAGTCTGTATGTTTCTGCTTGCGGGTGAAATATTAAGGCAAAGATCACACTTAGAAAGCGTTGAAGTTGGCAGTCTAATGGGATTATTCGGGGTCGGATTATTATGTGGCAATGGTTTGGTTGCAAGAATAGAGAGGATTAAGACGTCAAATAATACAAAACTCATTGTTATTATTTTAATAATCATGGCTGCGATTATGTTATTTCTTAGTGGGTGGCTTTCGTTAATTGGTCATGGCTTATGCTTAACTATTCTTGGGGGGATGTTGGGATTAGCATCTCCCATAAGTACCTCAATGTTAGCAAGGCAAAGTGCAGAGAATAAAGGTTTTGTCTTGTCGATATCCGAGAGTGTGAACAACTTGGTTTTATTATCTGCACTACCCGTATTTTCTTTATTTTTTTCGAAAGGTCACCTTGTGATTTCTATGATCATGATTGTTATATTCTTGAGCTCCGCTATTTTTTTAGTTTTCCCGACAAGACAGAGAAAAGACAGAGAATAAAAAGATAGTAGATTGCTTATTTTTCTCCACCGAAAATGGTTTTTCAGTGGAGAAAAGAGTGCTATTGGGCAACTAATAGTTGTTTCTTTCTTAGACGCATTCCATTTAACATGGATAGCCAAGCTAAAAATGTAATAAACATAAGAATAATAAAAATAAAATAGGGTGGAAGTTCTGTTAATACAACCCCTGTTAACATCGGATTAAATGCACCACCAAGCAGCCCTAGAGATTGGGCCGAAAAGTAACTAGCCTTCATTCCGTCTGGTGCAATACTATCAATCAGCATATATTCACCAGGGGCATAAATTAATTCACCCAGAGTGAAAATAAAGGCACCAAGAGCCCAAAGGTATAAATTTTCATGGGCATACATAAAGGTTGCCAACCCTAAAATAAAAAATAGACTGCCTAATGTCATTAATTTTCTTAAATTATCTGGGGTGATGCGTTTTCCGACGGTATATTGCAACGTCACCACGACAATCGCATTCACAGGCAAAATAACACCAATAACCACTTGAGCGAAATCACTGTCCGCTACAGTAATGGCGTACTGGGATATCCAAGTCGTAAAAGTACCGAAAACTAATGAGCCTAAAAACGTTGATAAAATAAACCAAGCTAGCACTTGGTCTCGTAGCATAGCGACAGGGTTCCATTTACGGATTTGGCCTTCTCCTAATGGTGTCGGCTTTATGCTCTGTACAAACCTTTGTATAAAAAATATCGGAAAAGCGGCAGAAATTGCGGCTAAATAGAATGGCAAGTTAATACTATACATTAATAACCAAGTACCAATTGGTGGTCCAACGGTCCAGCCTATATTAATAAAGGTATAGTTTAAGGAAAATATTTTTGCTTTTAATGCAACGGTGAGGGTATCTGCGAAATACGCTTTTAGTACCGTAGAGAATACGGAATAAGAGCAATTTATTAGTGAAAAGAAAATAATAACTAAAATTGCATTATTAACGATAGGTATTGCAATAAACCCACAAATAAAGGCGATAACAGCAAATAACATACAGCGTTTTTTGTCTACGCGGTCAGCTAGCATGCCAAAACCCATGCTAAATAAAACACCGACTACCATAGCCATTGACATTGCAACACCAACAATATCAATAGCCATTTTATATTCACGGGTCAGGTAAATAGCCATGAAGGGCAATGTCGCACCACGCCCAATAGTTAAGAGCAGTGACGATGCAAGTAATGCACTGTTTGATATATTAAATTTAGATAACATGGCACACAACCTAACTTATTAATTGTTGTTATAGATTTGTTTCAGACGTTCTGTAAGCTATAAAATACCTAAATTTACTGCGGTGAGATATGGTGATTAATGCTCAAAATTGAAAACAATATTTTGCTGATGCTAATGTACCATTCTCAATTAAAAATCTGGTAATATGAAATACAATCTTGATAATTAAATGTTATATGCTGTTGTAATCACCAAGAATTTAAAGTGAGTTATAAGGTGAAGGAATCTTGACGTTAAAATAGAAAAAGGTGCAAATTTGCACCTTTCAGACTTGCCGCCAAACATATTATGCTTGGCGGCAAGTCTAATAGGTTTTGAAAATAAACGAGGAAAATCAAATTATTGATTTTCGGCTGATAACACAAAGCGGGAAAAACCACGCTTTTATCCCGCTTTGTCAATAACCTCAAAGGTGCAATTTTGCACCTTTTCGAAAGAAGTAAACATTATAAAGCGGCAGTATATACTCGGCGGCTAATATCTAAATTAATATCTTGGTGCTCACCTAATTTCACCATACCATGTGCAGCCAAGCTATTGACTAAGGGCTCAATAACATCTTGATTCAGCTGGTAGTCACTGAAACGAGTACCCACTCGCATTTTTTCAAAGAACTCTCGAGTTAACTCAATGGATTTGAGTGCTTTCTCTTGTTCTGTGCCTGACGTAATTCCCCAAACTCGTTCGGCATATTGCACTAATTTGGCCTGTTTTTGGGCTAATTTTTCTGTCAGCATGGACGGTAGAACAATCGCGAGTGTTTGTGCATGATCCAAACCATACAACACAGTAATTTCGTGACCTAACATATGGGTAGACCAGTCTTGTGGAACACCAACACCGATTAAACCGTTTAAAGCCAATGTGGCTGTCCACATTAAATTAGCCCGAATATCATAATCTTTCGGAGTCTCTAGCGCTTTAGGTCCAATTTCGATTAATGTCTTCAATAAACCTTCTGCAAATGCATCTTGTACATAGGCATTTACTGGATAAGTCAAATATTGTTCAATCACATGAACAAAAGCGTCAACGACACCATTACTGATTTGACGAGCCGGTAAGGTATAGGTTTTGACTGGGTCAAGAATAGAGAACTGAGGAAATACGTGGTCACTCATAAATGCAAGTTTAGAGTGTAGTTCTTCACGAGTAATCACCGAACCTTTGTTCATTTCAGAACCTGTAGCAGGTAATGTTAATACAGTTCCAAACGGTAGCGCAGTATTTATGGTAGTGCCTCTATTGGTGACCACTTCCCACTTATCACCTGGATAATTTACCGCTGCCGCAACAAATTTAACGCCATCAATGACCGAACCGCCACCAACAGCCAGCAAGTAGTCAAAGCCTTCCTTTTCAATTTTATCGACCGCTTTTATCAAGGTTTCATAACGAGGATTAGCCTCAATTCCACCAAAATGATCGAATGTTCGAGATCCTAAAGCTTGCTCAACTTCATTTAAGGTTCCTGTTTTTCTTGCACTTTCACCGCCAAATAAAATAAGAACCTTAGCATTTTTAGGGATAACTCGGTCAAGTTCACTGATTTTACCTTCACCAAACATGATACGAGTGGGGTTATAAAATTCGAAATTGTTCATATATGGCCTTCGCAGAAAGTAGAAATGAATCCAAATAATTACATGCATATAATATAATTACAAGTAAACATAATATAATCATTAAAATGATTGTGTATCATATCGATTTGATGGCTTATATTTTAATAGAGAAATTATCTTGAGTGTTGTTAGTTGTAGTTAATCTTAATTGTTTTTTTATATATTTTACTGATGTGGCAATCTTGTTAAGTTGAAGATGGGTTTTAATTTGACAAGGAATGAAAATTTAGATGATAAATATAAATGATAAGAAAACTAATGATGAAATAATTAATAAAGATGATGATTTTATATTTTTAACAGAACACATAGATGGCAGGCCATTAGTAGGGGAGCAGTCCTCCGAACTTAAAAATATATCTAACTGGTTTAATCCTATAGATGAATTCACAAGGCTTACAATTTTTCATCATTTAATGAGTCGGCCTACAAGTGACTCGACATATAATTATCATGTTTTAATCCAAATAGGAGGTGATGACTCAGCAGCTAAATCAACGGGGAGATTATTAGCAAAATTTCCTAGTAATTCACTTGTTATACAGTTTGATATTAAAAATGAACAGTGGAAAGTACTACATGGTGATTTACAAACTCAAGTTAACGGGAAAATACGTTGGGCGGTTATTGGCCATGGTCAATATACTGGACGTAACCAGCAAAGCCACCTTGAAGGGTACCAAGCTTACCAACTTATTACAGGTTTGAAGTATCTTAAAAATGATGTACTGAAGGCATATCCACCTAATAAGATTGTTTTGGCAGGCTGCCAATTAGGACGCGGGGGGGTAAATGAAAACTTTGTTTTTAGGGCAAGTGTCGAATTAGCTAAGTATGGAATATACCTTCCAGTAGTAGGTTATAATCGACCTATCGGTATCACGAGTGACAGTAAAAAAATAACTTGGCCATATAATTTAGCAGGGGAAAAACAGTCTACTAAAAATTGGCGGTTGGAAATTAATATTAACCAAATTAACCAACAGAGCTATATTAATGGAAAGCATGCCAGTTTATATTTTATCGATGAGCTAAGAAGTGGTGAGTTAGAAGTTTGGCAATTAATCAAAGATGAGCATTCTACTGCTATGGATATTTTTAGGGATCCAAATAATGAGTATAAAATCGATATTGATTTGATTAAAAAAGTGGCTTTTAATCATGATGCATACGCTATTTTTAAACAGAAGTTAAATGCGAAAGATACTCAATTTAATAGTGATTTTAGAAGTGAACTAATTCGTGAATATGAAAATGTTGGAATATTAGAAACACCATTATGGTTAATGATTAATAAAATCAATGTGAATGCTAATCCGCAAAAAATCAACGATACTGTCAAAATTATTATTCGCTCAGGAAGAGGCGTTGTAGGCAAAAAATATGCTGAAGATCTCGTTAATGAGCTCCCTAATAGCACATTATTGTTTCAATTAAACCCGAATACAATGGAATTTTTCTCAGAGTATGGCGACATAGAGCATTTACTAAAAGTAACTAAACAACAGTGGATATTAATAGACAATATTCATTCTGAACCTGGTTTTATTCAAAACTATGCAAACTCATTAAATGTGTTAAAAACAAGATATGGTTTTAAAATGCCAGAAAATATTATTCTATATTTAACCGATAAAAAGGCACTTTTGACAAAAGAAGAAAAGGTGATTTTTGGCGAGGAGTTAACGAGTAAGCTAAAAACAAATGGGATATATACTAAAGTTTTTTTTGAAAATAATTTTGAACCAAGACATAAAATAAAAGCATTACTTGAAGATATTAGTATAGGTAATTTACTAGCAGAGCATATTGATATTAATAAACATCTTTATTTAAAAGGGTATTTTACATTCCAAGATGGAAGTGTCGATAAGAACAAAATAAATATTGCAGCATATGACCCCATTATCAGTAAAAAAATTAATAAAATTTATGACGCTGAGAATGAAAATGATTTCTCTCATATGTGGAATTCAATATTTATTGATGATGACACCACTAGCATTAAACAGCAAGCTATTGAAGTAAAAAATATTTTGGAGTTTTTGAGCCTCCAACCTGAAAAAATAAACTACTTAGGTAAGCAGTCTATAAAACGTTTGAGTGAGCTATTCCCTAGTGGGCAAGGCTTTAATCATGCAGAAGTTTTAAAACTAGTCCAAGATCCAATGAAATTAAGAAAATATAATCAATATATTGATGATTTTTTAATCCTCTATATAGATATTAAAACTCCATTTGGAAACGAAAAGTCATTAAAAAAAGAATTTAGATTAACTTTAGATTTACATGAAAAACGAAAATCGAATTATGCAGCATTATCTCAGTTATCATATAAAATGGGGTTCAATGTTACAATAAATAAATTGCCAGTTGAAATACATTCATTTGAGAATATCTGCTTTTTACGTTTTTTACAGTATAGCAATTTAACTGACGAACAAATTTTGCAACTTAATGAAAAGTTTGAGGTTTTAACCAAGCTAACACGGAAAAAAGAATTAAGTAATATTACCAATAAAGAGCAAGAAGTGCTCAATAGATTTGATGAAATATATCAATCGAATCTTGATTTATTAGGAGCTGTTTCTAATGAAATTAACGAGCAATCTCACATATTATTATTTGATAATATGGAAAATAATCAGATTATCACTTTTCAAAGTGATAAGGAAATATATACAATTACAAGCTATTCACGTAATGATAAGTATTTTTTGACTTTATCTGATACGACAGGTGTCGAACTTGTTATTGGCCATTCAGAATTTAATCAGGCAAAGAAACACTTATCTAATGTTTTTAATGATTATATTAACCAAGAAATAACGCAAGAGGATGGCTCAGTATCAACCAGAGGAAATATTGCGGGATTTAAGCACAAAGTAGGCGAAGCCTTGTTTGGTGAAGTGCAAATCATAAATACAGAGAGTGAAGCATACCTCAGGATGCGGCAAAGCATAATGAGTGAGCTAGATATTTTTTTTAAGTCATCAGCAATATCAGTGATTGATGATACGGAAGTTACTTTTGGCGAGCAGGTAACATCATTAAATAAACTTAGAGATATTGGGGCAACAATAAATGGTGAGCCACTAGATTTTAAGCATATTCAGGTACTTAACTGGGAGGGGGATGTTAAATTTAACCCTGATAAATTAGCCTTCCAACTAACCTTTTTAACTGAGGATCTAAAAGATACTAATCTCATTAAAATGCTTAATAAGAGTTTGCAAAATGACCAAATAACACGACGCATTGATGTTAACTCAGAGATCCAACCACGGGCAGTACTACATGAACAATTGCAAATTATTCAGGGATCACAACTTGATAATCAAGCAGGTGTAGATAAAGCAGTGGGGGATTTACGGCGCATCGGCATGAAATTACCAGCCTATGCCAAAATAGCTAATTATTCCGGACAAGGAATCGGTTCGACAGGGATATTTTTAACGATCAACTCTGTTTACCAGTTGATTGATGAATTAGATAATCCTGCTCTATCAGAGCAAGAAAAAAGGGAGATGCAGAAAAACCTTGATTTGGCCTGTGCAAATGCATTTTTTAATTATGGGGATATGGTCTTGCAGCCCATTTTACTTAAGCTGGCTTACAAGCAATACGGGTCATTTAATGTATCATCAAAAATTACAGCTCGTATTACAATTATATTTAATTTAATTGGAATGGGATTAGATATTTATCAAGCTTGTGAAGCATTTGAACAACTAGACAGGGTTACAAATGATAAAGAGCGCCAAGACTTAATTGTGAATGGTTCTTTGTCAATTGCTAACATTATTGTGGGTGGTGTAACTATAATTGGTATAATCATTGGCTCATCGGTAATACCTGTCGTTGGTTTAATTGTTGCGGGTTCCTTATTAATTGGAGGGATGGTATATACAGGTATTCGCGCAGTAGAACAAATTGAAGATGAGCTCGGTGAATCTCTATGCTGGGATGAAAAAGCCAGAGAAGGTATTCGTGCTGCACTTGGTTTCCCTCCTTCAGACAACATATTAAATCGATTTAGTTATAAACAGCATTTAGCACACTTCAAAAATATAAATTGGCAACAAGATTTAGATATGTTCAAGTCGTCATTTTTATATCAGGGTTTCGATGAACACTTGCAATTGGTTGGTAAACCGATCCTTGTTGAACATATCAAACATTATATTTATTATAGAAATAACTCAAAAATAATTAGTAGTGTAGAGTTTGTGGATGTGGATAGCCGTGGACCTCTTAGTCATATTGATAGTGATGAAATAGGGCCTTACTATACCATCGAACAAATTAATTTTATTCGGGAAAATTATCATTATGATTCTCAAGATAATCGTTGGATAAAAAGCTTTCAAACACAGAGAGTCAATGAACTGAATTTTAATTATCGTTTTAGACTGGTGAATAAAACGCCTCCTATCGCGTATAAGAATATTGGCGAGGAGGTTGCCAATGATATTCTTGTGCTTAATCCTGAATATGATAGTTTATTACTAAAACAATTTTTACATAAAAACGAGCTAACTACTTCTTATAACATAAAGAAAAAACAGTCAGTTGCTACACAACTAAGTTCCTTATCAGCATCAGAGCTACGGCTATTTCAGGCTAGAAATAATTATACCAATACGATCCATCCTGATATAAATAATGATATTAGAGTGAATAGACTAGGAGAAGAGTTTTTAAACCAGCCTATTGATATTGCAAGGGAATTATTAAGTGAAAATGCTAGGGTTATTTATGAAGGTATGCAAAATATTGGTTACCGATATGAAAATGAAGCCAAACAAAAAAACATTAGTTTTAACCCAGGGAATGGAATAGATGTTATCGTTGGGAAAAAAAATTCAAAAAATTTATTTAACATCAATGCAGGGAGTAAATTTCTAGTAGGCGGCGAAAAAGATGATATTACAAATTTATCATTATTATTTGATAATAACATTGAAGAAATTAACGAAATTTATTTTGATGGTAATGGAGGGAATAATAGTATAATCATTAAAGACTTTCCATCCAACAGTAAAATAGATATCGATTTGAACAAGGGAACGTCAGAGGTGGCCTTCATTAATCATAAAGTTAAGAAGATTCATTTGCACAATGTTAATGATGTGATGCTAATTGGAGATAGCTCTATGACAACAGAATTATTAGGTAATAAAGAATCCAACACATTAGATGCAGGGGCAATGATTGCATTTATTCAAGGTATGGAGGGGGATGACCATTTAATATTTGAATCAGGGATAGTCAATGGTGGAGAAGGCGATGATAACTATTTTCTACGTCGTGTTGACTGGCGCAATAATCAAGATGAATTAAATGATGATTTATTAGAATTATCAGCTGTAATTATTGAAAAAATACAAGGTCAAAGTCGAGTGAATTTAGGGTATATGTTAAGCGAAATAAAGGGGGCCAGTATTTCGGGTAATGATCTCATATTAACTATTGAAATGAAATTGGAAGAGCCAGAAACGAAAATTTTAACACTGAATGTTACTTTAAAAAACACGTATAGAATCGATAGTAATGGTAGGGGAATATTTCACAGGTATCAATTATATACAAGGGACGGATTTGTATTAAATACTAAGCTAAATAATTTGGATTTAAGTGCTTCACACATTATAAGTGAAAATATTTTCAATATTACTTATCAGGGTGGCGCTAGCTCTACAATGAGTATTGATGAGAGTGAAAAAACAATTTCAGTTGATAATGAAATATATGATCAACCTTTATGGGGGGATTTTAAATTTCATGGGTTAGCGAGTAAGTTAGAGTATAAAGGAGAGAATAACGATGGCCACCTTTTAATGGTCAGTAGAAACAGTTATATTATAGTTACCAAAGGAAGAGATGTTTATCAAGTTAACCCAGATCAGATTTTTCAAGGTAAAATCATTTTTGACTTTTCAAATATTAAACCAGAAATGGAAAATGAGTTTGATATGACCATTTTATTACCTTATGAGAATGGGTTTGATATCAAGGCATTGGGGAAATCAATATTTTTATATGATAAATTCAGTAATGAAAAAATTGAAATTAGCTTCGTTAATTTATCATACCAAATAAGTAAAGAAATTCATATTAAAGACGGTCATGGAAATTTATTTAGGATAAAAATGGGGCAGGATTCTTATAATATTGAACCAATTGAATGTTTGGAATTACCAACAGTAAATAATGATTACATAAAAATCCCTAAAGGATATAATTTTCGTTATCCTATTTTAGATACAAACAATGGTGATGACCTAATTGATGACAACAGCATGATAGGGAATATCATAAATTCAGGGGAAGGTAATGATATTATTATTTCAAATGGAGGAGGGAATGTTTTGTATGGAGGTAACGGTGATGATTATGTATATGGTGGTGAAAATAGTGATTTAATTCTATCTGACTTGGGTAATGACAAACTTGATGGACAAGGAGGAGATGACCACTATTTAATTGATGGAAGTAAAGGGGGCGGTAATACAGAAATATTAGATCAAGTGGGATTTAATAATATTCATTTATTTAATTTTAAAACACAGTATGAGGTCATAGACGAATGGGAAGAGACTTATCATATTTATACATCGCAATCTAATTTGCGTACAGTCAAAGTAAAAATGCCCAAAAATAATGAAAATAGCAATAATCAAGTCTGTCATCATCAGCGGTTACCCTCCCATATGCCCGCCCATATTCATAATGATGGAATGGCACATTTAGTTCGCTACCTTGCTGAACAGCGTCAATATAAAAAAGAATTAACGCCAGAACAGATTTGGCACCCTATGGATGAGTTTAAAAATTTTTCTAACGAGTTAAGCTTTTCATCAATTATTGATACAAAGACAAAAAATATACATATTAGTGAAAATACGCCATTTAGGCGCTTGTTTATTCGAACAAAAGGACCAGAACAAAAAGTTTGGGATAGAAGTGGGGTCGGGCGGGTATTTAAAGCGCAAGCGGTAACTGGAGCCATTTCAATTCCAGATGGTATTTACGGAAATAATGTTCTTTATGCATCAATAAGTGATACCAATTTATATGGTGGTGAAGGGAATGATGTCTTCATTTCTAATGGTTCAAATGGGTTGTTAACAGATGCTAGCGGAAAAAATAGTTTTATTATCAATGGCGAAATTGTAGGCTGGAATTCGTTGTATAGCCTTGGCGGTGAAAACACGATTTACCTAATTAATTTTAATAAGGACGTTATTCGAGAGGAACCTGACCACCGAAGTAATGCAACTCGATATACTTATACTTCAGATCAGGGACGTAGTGTGAAAATATTTCAGTATCCGAATACGATAGCTCCCACTGTAGTTCATGTGCAGTCTTTAGAGGGGCAAAATGAGCATTCCACCCAACAAAAATTAAATCATTTAGTGGAGACGTTAGCGACACTACGCCTACAAGACGAAGAAAACTGTATTGGTATTCAGGATATTGAATATTTACAGAAGAATTGGGAGCCCACCAACCTTGTTGATAATTATATGAAAAAAGCAAGTTAGAAAGGAGACGTAAACCACAAGGCTCCAAAATACAGAGATTTTTGTGGTTTTTAAGTAATTATTTAGCCCAAATCATCTTTATCTACAGAGTGTTGTACTAAAATAGTGTGAAAATTAATGCTAGAATTTAACTATTAAATATAACAATTTTTAAATAAGTTATTTTTGTTGTAACGGGAGAGTGTAGAGCAATGAGACGTTTTATTAGTTTAGAGCTGCCTCCTGAACCCATAATTAACGGTCAGTGCGTAAGAAAACGCCTGAAAAATAGCATCTGTGATAATTGTGCCATCAGCTGCCCTGTTGGCGCTGTGTCATTTAGCCATATGGATGCAGAAATTAATAATGAATTGTGTTTTCAATGTGGTAATTGTTTATTTGCTTGCCCTGTCGATGCTATTGAAAATATCAAGCCTCACGAACGCAGCTATCAAGGGGAGTTTCTGATAGTAAAACATGACGAACCCATTGCGAATGCGGACGAACTGATTGTTTGGCACCGGCAATATGGCATTCGTGGTATGCAAATTGCTGAACCCTGGGTTGATAAATGGTTGCCAACGATTGCGGCATTAAATTTAAAACTCAAAATATTACAAGAACCTATTTGGCAATTACGTATTGTTCAGCCTGAACAAGTCGATAGCGGTCGTCGGATGATGCTATTTCGTCAAAAATTGGATTCAAAGCCGTTAGATAAGGGCCAGGTGAAAACAGGATTAAATGCAAGAAAACAATTTTACCCTGAAGATAGCTGGTTTAAGGTCGAATTAGACACAGAAAAATGCATTCTTTGTGGTGCTTGTGCCAAGATGTGTGATGAGCATGCGATAGAAATTGAAAATAACCAATTTTTGATAGATGAAAAACGTTGTACTGGTTGTATGAGTTGCCAAGTCGTTTGTTTTCCTAAATCTATCCATGTACAAGCATATACAGCCAAAAATAGCGTACCAAAAATTTTCCATTATTATGATGCGCAGTGTAATACCTGCCATTTACCTTTTTCTTCTTGGGAAGAAAATACCCATATTTGCCCAATTTGTGCGCAGCATAAGAAACAAGGGTGGTTATAATAGTAACTAAGGCTCATTTTCAGAGCCTTAGTACGCGAATTTATTAATTTAAATGATTAATTATCAGTTTAGCGATTTGTGGATTAATCATTGGTGGCGTTTCATGGCCCATACCTTCAATAACTTCCAATTTTGCATTCGGAATATTGTTAGCAATATCTTGCCCTGCGGCTAATGGGAAGAGCGGGTCGATTGAACCATGAATAACTAATGTGGGTACATTAATGTGCTGTATATAAGAACGCAAATCTCCGGTGACGGCAACAGCCACAATTTGGCGTTTAGTGCCTTCTGGTGAATGATTGCGTGCGAGTGATTGCAGTATATATTCACGATAATAATTTTCATCAAATGGGCCAAACGTTGAGCTGATCCGGCGATAAAACGCAAGCTGTCCTGACAAATATCCTTCTAAATCTTCTTTTGGGTTAGCACTTGGGCTCATCAGCATTTGCATAACATCGGGAGCACTTTGTGGCAAAGTCGGGTTCCCAGTCGATGACATGATTGCACAAAGAGATAATGTACGTTCAGGAAATTTCGCTGCCGCTATTTGGGCAATCATTCCGCCCATGGAACGACCAATAAAGTGGGCTTTATCAATAGATAACGTATTTAAGAGATGGATAATATCTTCAGCCATATCGAATAAGGTATAAGGAACAGCGAAAGGCTCACCTTGTTGCATTTTTTCAATCAATACCCCTAAATCAATAGGTGGGAACTCATTGATATGATGAGATAAACCCGCATCTCGGTTATCTATACGTAACAGGTAAAAACCAGCATCTGCAATTTCCTGACAAAAGTCTGACGTCCAACTAATGTTATGGCCACCTAAGCCAGGAATGAGGACTATAGTCGGGTTATCTGGTGTACCAAATGAATCATAAAAAAGTGGAACTGAATTGGTTTTGGTCATTTTTCTTCCGGTATCTTCATTAATAGTGCTATTTATATGCCGTAGTTTCGTTGCAATTACGAGCCATAAAAAATGGCAATGATTACCTATGATATAATCGAAGTTTATCATGGTAATCATTTTATTGATGAAGAATGTCAGATTAATGTGTTTTAAGGTGATAAATAGCGAGTGCCAGTAGCGCCGTTGTGAGTAATAGAACTGCGATGATGAGGTTAGCAGATAACCCATATAAGAAGACAACCATGCTGCCTAAAGCAGAACCCAAAGCAATGCCTGCATTAAAAAAAGCAATATACAGTGAGCCCGTAATTTCAATATGTTGAAGACTGTGCGTAATCATCCATGTCATCAATGTGACGGAGACACCACCATAAGCCATTCCCCAAGCTATAATAGTTAGGCCGCCAATTAATGTTGTCAGGGGTAAAATAGCAAGCAAAAATAAGCAAGCAATAATGATTGTTATAATAATAAACAAGGATAAATTAAGCTTTTTCCCCGCAGTTAAGCCAAAGATAAAATTACCAAAAATGCCCGCAATACCATAAAAGAATAGCATAATGCTAAGTTGTTCACCTGTTGCATGAATATTAGTGACTAATAGCGGTCTAATATAGGTAAACACCATAAAATGCCCTGATACCAAGAGTAAGGTAATGGCTAACCCAAGCAATATTGTTGGGCGTTTTAATTGTGCAATAAAAGCGTTAGCTGAAGGTGGTGTGACCGTCGGTAAAGAGGGTAAAAGAACTACCATTAACAATAATAAAATACATGATAAGGCACTCATTAAGAAAAATGCGCTGCGCCAATCCCACCATTCACCCATAAAAACGCCTAATGGAATCCCCACTACCGAGGCAGCAGCCACTCCACCAAAAATCATTGATGTTGCTAAATTAACATGTGCTGATGCCACTAAACGCGGTGCTATTCCACCTGCGATCGCCCATATAATGCCAATACACAAACCAATAAATAAGCGGCTAATTAATAGCAATGTAAAATGAGACGTGATTGCCGCAAGCAAGTTACATACAACGAGCAGTAGCGCACCCAAAATCAGCAATTTTTTACGATCAATTTGTTCGGTAAATAAAATGACCAATGGTGAGCAAATTGCAGCCACGACAGCAGGTAAAGTCATAAGCAACCCGCTCAAACCGATAGAAATAGAAAACTGATTGGCAATAGGGGTTAATAGGCCGACGGGTAACATTTCAGTGGTCACAACAATAAAAGTGGCAAGGGTTAAGGTCAGTATTGCCCCCCATGAACGAAGTGTGCTGATGCTATTTGAATGTTTAATGCATTGTGAAAACATATTCTACCTAACTAAAAATAAACTTGTTGAAATAGCATATAGGGGACATGATAGGAGATAAATATATCAAATGTAGAAATATTGGGGATAAATCGTGTCTAATTCAGCTTCTCTAGTGATGGATAACCTACTTGATTTAAAAGTCTTTGTGGATGTTGTTGAAACACTGAGTTTCACGAAATCGGCCGAACGGCTAGCACTATCGCGTTCAGCGATTGGGAAATGTATTGGGCGACTAGAACATCGTCTACAAACTCGCTTGTTACATCGAACGACACGAAGTATTCATTTAAGTGATGAAGGTCAATTGGTGTATGAATCTGCCATTAACATATTACAAGAGATTGAAAGAGTTGAAAATATATTAAGCCAAGGCCAGCAACAACCAAAAGGATTATTAAGGATAACGGTACCTGTGGTATTTGGAAAACGTTTCATTTTACCTCTCGTTCAACGTTATCTAGCACAATGGGAACAGGTTGAGGTGGATGTAGATTTTAATGATGACTATTGTGATATTGTGCGCGATGGTTTTGATATTGCGATCCGTATTGGCGGAATGGATGATAACCGTTTAGTCCGTAAAGTCTTAGCCCCACATCGGTTAATCACGTGCGCATCCCCTGAATATCTCCAGCAGCGCGGTGAACCAGTAAACCCGCAAGCTTTACAGTATCACAGTATGCTGGTGTTTAGGCACCGAGGATATAATGTGTCGTGGAAGTATAAAATTAATGGGCATTTGCAAAATTATCCAGCTCAAGGGCGTTTAGTATTAAATGACACCGAGGCTATTCTCGCCGCAGCTATAGAAGGACAGGGAGTGTGCCAGTTAGGTGCATTTTTAGTGAGTGAGGAAATCAAAAAAGGCCGATTAGTGCCAGTGCTAACCGAGTTTTCCCTGCCTGAGTCACCTATTTGTGCGCTATACCCGACAAAACGTTATTTACCCCCTAAAGTTCGTGAGTTTTTAGCGCTAATTGATGAGTGTTGGGAAGGAAGGGCAATTTGGGAGTGATTATTACGCTAAATAAGTCTGTTTTCAGCTAATTCCGTAAAGCAATTAAAAATCATTGAGATATGATAAATAGTAAGCAAATGGTTTGCTTGAGTAGAATTATTATTAATATATTTTTAGGTTTTATATGATTTACTTTATTTCAGATACCCATTTTTGCCATTCAAATATTATTAACCTATGTGACCGACCGTTCAAGAGTATCAGTCACATGAATGATACGTTGATTCATAACTGGAATGCGTATGTTACTGAGCATGATGAGATCTACATACTCGGTGATTTTTTATACAAGGGGAATGGCGCGGATGCGAATAAAATATTACGTCGCTTAGCAGGGAAAAAATATTTGATCCGCGGCAATCATGATAAATTTTTGGACGACCCTGAATTTGACCAATCGTTGTTTGAATGGGTTAAAAGCTATTATGAGTTGGAATATCAAAAACAAAAATTAGTGTTATTCCATTACCCAATATTAGAATGGCAAGGCTTCTTTCGTGATGCGATTCATTTATATGGTCATGTTCATAATTCAGGGAAAGACCCAGAGCAGTTTAAGCGCTTAGCGGTGTTAGGGCCCCGTGCTATTAATGTCGGCGTGGATGTAAATGATTTTTTCCCCATCAGCATTAAACAGATATTAAAAAAAGCCAATCGTTAACTGTCTTTTTTCGCATACAAATAAACTGAGGCTCTTGATATCCCTAAGTGCTGAGCCACTGTTTCCATAGATTTTTTGATATCTAGCAGGCCTTCATTGCGTAGCACTTCAATTAAGTTTTTTCTTTCGTCTACTTTCAATGTGCGTGGTGTCGCAGCTAAGGTGGCTGCATATTGGTCAATACGCATGCGAATGGCTTCTGCACCATTAGGCTCAATATGCTCTTTTATTGGGCTATTACCCACGTCAATAAATTGCGATAACATACTTTGCATACTTCTAAATAATGTCATATCCAGATTTAAGCACAATGCGGCAATGTATTGTCCTGACTCATCTTTAATACCAATCGAAGTGCTTTTTACTGGGCGTCCATCAGAAAACTGGTTGGCGTAATTGGCAATAATGTTCGGAAAATCTGCAGATTCAATTCTTGCATGGCCGAGTTCGGTAGTAGGTTCACCAACTTCGCGACCAGATAAGTTATTATGAATAGAAAGGATGGAGTGTTCCGGATTTTTAAGGTCGTGTACCACCACTTCACAAAAAGGGGCAAATGTTTCACTAAGACCTTTCGCAATAATTTCAACTTGAGCCAGTATTGAATTATCTTTTTGATCTGACATGCTGTTTCCCTTCATCCATCAATTGCTAATCCCTAATTTTAACCTATTTTTAGTATTGCTAATAGATGAAGGGCGGTGTTCATTATGAAACTAATTACTTATAAAACTAATTGTGCAAAGTGCTGAATATCAACATTACCACCGCTGACAATGACCCCCACGCGCTTACCTTGGAATTGTTCTTTGTGGGCAAGGGCAGCAGCATAGGACAAGCAACCTGTCGGTTCAACGATAATTTTCATGCGTTCAGCATAAAATTTCATGCGATCAATAAGTTGCTCGTCGGTTACAGTGAAAATATCATCAACCTTGTTTTTGATAACAGCAAAGGTGTAGTTACCTAGATGTTGGGTTTGCGCACCGTCTGCGATGGTTTTTGGCGTATCAATGTGCACAATTTCCCCTCGATGAAATGATTGTTGCGCATCATTGCCGGCTAAAGGCTCAACCCCATAAATTTGGCAGTTAGGTGATAATTTTCTGGTAGCAATGGCACACCCTGAAAGTAGGCCTCCGCCACCTAAGCAAACAAATAGGGCATCCAATTCACCCACTTCTTCAATCAGTTCTTTGGCTGCGGTACCTTGGCCAGCGATGATATCAGGGTGGTCATAAGGAGGAATAATCGTTAACTCTTGTTGAGTAGCGAGTTGTTGGCAAAGCACTTCTCTGTCTTCTTTATAGCGATCAAAACGGATAACGGTGGCACCGTAACCTTGTGTAGCAGCCACTTTCACCGCAGGTGCGTCATTGGGCATAAGAATAGTGGCAGGAATATGCAAAAGTTGCGCTGCTAAAGCGATACCTTGTGCATGGTTACCGGAAGAAAATGCAATAACGCCCGCTTTTTTCTGCTCGGGGCTTAACAAACTCAACGCATTAAAGGCTCCTCGAAATTTAAACGCCCCCATACGCTGAAAGTTTTCACATTTAAAAAACAGTTCTCCCCCAAATTCTTTATTTGCGGTGGTTGAGGTGAGAACAGGGGTTTTATGTGCAAAACCCGCAATACGTTGTGCTGCTGCGTCTACATCTTGATAAGTCGGTAATATTAATCCTGACATGATATAACCCCAATGAATAATAAGTAATTAAGCAGACATCGCAATCGCTTCAATTTCTAATGCTGCACCAAAATGAAGTTCAGCAACGCCTGCGACAGCACGAGCTGGGCGGTGATCGCCTATCCAACTAGCATAAATCTGGTTGAATAACGGCCAATTTTCCATATCTGTTATATAAACTCGAACTTGAACCAAATGCGCTTTGCTACAATTAACAGCATCTAAGCATGCTTGTAAATTAGCAAGCACAAGCGTGGCTTGCTCTTGGAATGCTACGTCAGTCATCGCATTGCCTAACTTATCAACGGGTAATTGCCCTGAGATAAAAACCAATCCATTAGCAGTAACACAGTGTGAATAATGCCCTTTTGGAGCAATGAGTATCGGTGCATTCACACATTCAATAAGTTGACTCATATCTGCCTCACCATGCACAAAATACGTTGACTAGATTTTTAGTCTAATATTAGATTTAGTGTTTAGTCAACGTTTTCTTCGCGAATAAATTTGATGTAAATAGCAATAAACTGTTATCAGAATTATCGTCAACATAATAAAAAGAAAAATATAGGTATAAGGCAGTTAATTAAATAATTTATTGGGTAAAGTTTAATTATAAAGAGTAAACCTATAGCTATATCCCTATAGGCAGAATTTAAAATCGCAAGACGGGTTAAATGATATATCTTAATTAAAAATGATTAAGAATAATCAAATTGTGACGATATGATTAAAATGATAAGAAGTTGTTATATAAATACTTTTAGGGAAATCAGATGGCAAAGTTCACATTTAATCTTCTTTCAATTTTTGGGAAAAAAGAATCACCCGTTGCAGAACAATATTTACAAGAAGCGCTTTTACCTTTGTCTGTCTTAGATGAAGAACTACCTAAAACCGTTTTAGAGTATGTATTAGATGGAAAATCGCCAGAAGTATTGGTTCAATTAAGCCAATTGGATAACGAAAAAGCGGTTATTTTGCTCGATAAACCCGGTACCGTAGATTGGTGGTGGGGAGGAAATAGCTTTAATTCGAGCCAATATAATAAATTAATTCGCCAAGGGGCAAATGCAAGACATAAACTATATTCGAAAGTGGGCGATGGGATTACTTCATCGCAAATTGCCCGTTTTGCAAAAGTATTAGCGGCGGCGTGCCAAGATATTAACATCAAAGTATTAACACCTGAATTACCATCGTGGGTAAGTTATTTAATGGGCGATGCCTTTGCAAAAACCTATGATAATTCGCGGGATACTAAGTTAGAACACCGTAAACATTGGCATTTTGACCTACTAACTGAAATCATCGAACAAGAGACAGATAAACCGGCTAACACTATTTTATATATCATTTTCGATCGTCATCATTTATCTGATTACCATTATGATAACTTAAATCGGTTATTTGCCATTCCAGGATTCAAAGCGTATTTAATCGCAGAACAAGCATTTATTAAGCAGACGTTAGTGAATAATTTATCTGCTGCAGGGCAAATTCAGTTAATCAACACACTGAAGAAAGACGTTGAGCTTTATACGCTTTTTGCTGATGTATTAGTTTCTTTTGCTACTAGTTCGTTAAAAACAGTGCGTGCAGCCGCGGAACCCACAATGGCAATTTTACCTGTACAATCGGTTACGCAACACTTAACTCAAATTTTAACTGGAGGTACGCCAAAACAGCGTACCCAAGCAGCAGATTTGTTTGCCCGTATAGGCGAACACAGAGAGATATTAGCAGCGGCATTGACAACGGAAACCAATAAAACCGTACTGAAAAGTATTGAAAGTGCAATTTCGAGATTTTCAGTCATGGATACCGCCAGCCAAGTTGAAGAGACTGAGTTACCTGAGTTTATTGAATTAGAAGATACACCGCTGCCTGAAAGTGCAAAAGATATCTTAGTTAATAATTTCAATGAAATGCTGCAAAAAGCCAAGGAAAATGCAGAAAGTGAAATTGAAGAAAACAAAAAACAGAAGCACAGCTACAATTGGGCACTGCGACATTATAAAGAATTCCAAAAACTCAATGCGCAAGCCTGCTGTAAGGTGATTGATAAGCTGAATTCAGGTAAGGAAATTATTACTGACCATGAATATAGCGTGGTGAAATTTAAAGAACGTATTACTAACTTGCCCGAATATACCTTATTCCATGCATTACGTCTGATCAGCCATAACCGAACAAATGAGGAACATTTATCCCATTACCATCTTACACGGGAAGTTCCACCGCGAATTCTTGGGCAAGTTGAATTGCGTCAGCTAGAAAAAACGTTAACACAATGTCATTTTAAAAACGCAACACGGTTGATTGCAGACCTTTGTTTACGCTCATATGCTAATGGGTTAGCAATTTTTAACCAGCCAGTACAAGTTTGGCCGTTTTTCATTCAATACCCAGATTTTATTGCAGAAGCATTAGGTTTAATTCCTCAACAAGAAACGCAGCGTTATTATCAAGAATATGATGCGGCGAGTGGAATTGATGTCCTTGCAATGTTACCGACCATTCCAGCACGTTTTATTCCACGTATTATGGAGTTGGCTCTTGGGGAAAATAAAACCCACCGCCTGAGTGCACAAAAATTACTAGAGACATTACCGAATATTCACCTCAACGCGGCAGAAGGGTTAGATTCAGGCAAACAAGAAATTCGTGTCACCGCAATTGAATGGTTGGCACGTTTGAAAAATCCAGAGTCATTAAAACCACTCTATGCCTTATTAAAGAAAGAAAAACGGGAAGTTGTACGGGCTGCCTTATTAACTACGCTGGAACAATTTGGCGAGGATATTTCAGGTTATCTTGCGCCTAAAGTGTTATTAGCTGAAGCGCAAAAAGGACTAAAAGCGAAAGCGCCTGCCAGTATGGCATGGTTTAATCTCGATTCTTTGCCGGCATTAACTTGGCAAAATAATAAACCCGTAGAAGCCGATATTATTCGCTGGTGGGTGGTTCTGGCCGTTAAATTAAAAATGCCAGCGGGTAATGGATTACTTCAACGTTATATTGGTTTACTTTCGATAGATAGCCAAAAGAAATTAGGTAGTTTTATTTTAAATAGTTTTATCGGGCAAGATATTGCTGGGCCGTCATTAGAAATGGCAATGACAGAAGCAGAACGTGATGCCCCAAAACGCTTAGCTAATTATCAAGATTGGGTGAAACGCTGGCCTGAATATTATAGTCAGTATGAAAACTATACTTTAGAGCAGACGTTTAATGAGATAAAAAATGAAGTTCTGCGCCGCTATTTAGGCTCCGCTATTAGTGATAAAGGAATGTTAGCGCTGATTTGTGGTATTGAAGGGCACCTTGCCGTAACCACATTGCGCAACTATATGCGTGATCATTACCAACGTCGCGCACAAATTGAAGCCATGATTGATGCGGTGGCGACAAGCAATGACCCTCTGATTATTCAATTATTATTGTCACTTTCTCGCCGTTATCGTACCGCGTCAGTTCAAGAAAAAGCGCGCGGACTTGTTGCTCAAATTGCTGAACGTAATGGTTGGAGCGCGGATGAACTTGCAGATAGAACAATACCGACTGCCGGAATGGATGAAACAGGTATTTTGGCACTTGAATATGGTGACCGTACGTTTACTGCGAAGCTGGACGCACAGCAAAAATTAGTCTTATTTAATCCAGAAGGCAAAGAAATCAAAGCATTACCCGCTGCACGTAAAACCGATAACGAAGAATTGGCTAAAGAATCTAAAAAGCTATTCACTGCGAGTAAAAAAGAACTCAAGCAAGTCATTGAACTGCAAACGGCTCGTTTATATGAAGCGATGTGCGCAGAGCGCCTTTGGACAACCGCAGATTGGCAGGAATATATCCAAGCGCACCCGGTGATGCGTGGCCTTATCGAAAAATTAGTTTGGATAGAAACGAAAGAGAACAATATCCTGAATGTGTTTCGTCCATCGGATGATGGCAGTTTATTAAATTTAGATGATGACGAAGTGACGTTATCTGCTGACTCTTACATCAAATTAGCCCATGCTGCATTGGTCAGTGAAGATGAGCGAAAAGCGTGGATAACGCACTTTAAAGATTACAAAGTGAAATTTTTATTTTCACAAATGGAACATAAAATCCCTGCTCTGGATCTGAAATTAACTGAAATTGAAGATCGTAAAGGGTGGTTAACCGACACCTATACCTTGCGTGGCGTCTTGACAAAAATGGGTTACCAACGTGGGCAAGCAGAAGACGGTGGGAGTTTTACCCATTATGCAAAACACTTCGCCAGTTTAGGTTTTTATGTCTATATCGAATTTAGTGGCAGCTATGTGCCAGAGGAAAATATTCCAGCGGTCTTGTTTTCATTAAGCTTCGAAAAATCACAACAAAGCTCATGGAACCGCAGCTATATCGAGTTAAAAGATATCCCACCTATTTTATTAGCTGAAAGCTATGCGGATTATTTAAAAGTTGCGGATGCGTGTGCAGGTTTTGATCCTGAGTGGGAAAAGAAAACACCTTGGTAAGTGGGTTTAACGTAGGATTTTAGAATGACTAAAAGTAAAACAATAGAAGGGAATATTCTGCGTGAAAGCGCAGAAATTCGTTTTGCCGATGAATTGGCGCGTTTAACCGAAGCAGATAAACAGAACCCGAAACCACAAGGGTGGTTGCGCTCACCTCGTGCTGTTAGGCAATTTATCTTAGGTGATGAATCACTCAATATTTCTGCAAAATTTTTTGGTGATGATGCTTTAGTTGACCGTGCAATTGTGACGTTATTAGGTAAACAAGGGTTAATGTTAGTCGGGGAGCCTGGGACGGCAAAATCCATGTTATCGGAGTTATTAGCCGCTGCAATTAGTGGTGATTCAGGTTTAACCATTCAAGGAACCGCGGGCACAACTGAAGATCATATTAAATATTCATGGAATTATGCATTGCTATTAGCTGAAGGCCCAACAGAGAAAGCATTGGTTAGCTCGCCGTTATACCAAGGTATGCAAGAGGGAAAAATTGTTCGTTTTGAAGAGATCACGCGCTGTCCTCCTGAAATTCAAGATGTGCTGGTTAGCTTGATGTCAGAAAAGCAAATGATGATCCCTGAAATGAAAGACAATGCACGGATCAGCGCGAAACAAGGGTTTAATTTAATTGGTACAGCAAACTTGCGTGATCGTGGCGTTCATGAAATGTCATCAGCGTTAAAACGTCGATTTAATTTTGAAACGGTACGGCCTATCCAAGATCCCGCATTTGAAATTGAGCTGATCAATAAGCAACTAACCGCAGAGTTAGCTGACCTCAATGGCCAAGTAACCATCCCAAGCAACGTGATCGAGCTGTTGGTCACCACGTTCCAAGAATTGCGTTCAGGAAATACCAAAGATGGGGGCAGCATTAAAACGCCAGACGCGGTGATGTCGACAGCTGAAGCCGTTAATATTGCTTATGCATGTGCGCTTGAAGCCCATTACTTAGGTGATGGCACACTCAATGCAGGAGCAGTTGCACGCCAGCTTATTGGTGTGGTTTTAAAAGATAACGCAGATGATATCAAACGGATGCGTTATTACATTGACAATGTCGCGAGAGAAAGGGCGAAACATAGCCAAGAGTGGAAAGCTTTTTTTGATGCTTCGAGGGCATATTGGCAATAAAGTTTCATAACAAGGTAGAGCCACTATGGTTCTACTAACCCCTCGTCATGATGATTGAATTAGTACTAGGCCATTTAAGACGAATAACCCTTAGGGAAATCAGCGGTGAGCTTGCTATCTATACCTTTACCAAAACGCATTGAAAATGCATTACACAACAGGCAACAACTTGAATCAGCCGGTATCTACTTTGCACCTATTCGGCATCATAGCCCCGCATGTGCATACAGCACGTTGTCGTTGATTGAACAAATCGAACCTGACTATGTTTTAATCGAGGGACCCGATAGTTTTAATGGGCTACTGGCGAGCTTATTACATCATGATACCCAGCCACCTGTCGCTATTATGGCACAAACAGAAGTAAAACCCGCACAAGTAGGAGATAAAAGTGACGTTGTCACTCGATCTGCTTATTTTCCTTTCTGTGAATATTCCCCTGAATGGCAGGCTTTACAAATCGGCCAACAACACCAAGCCCAGTTGCGTTTCATTGACTTACCATGGACAGCGCAAGTTAATGAAGACGAAGCCAATGAGTTGCAATCTCAAAGTTTGCAGAAAGAACGCTACTTAGCCCATAGCCTATTTATTAGCCAGCTTGCGAAAAAAAGTGGTTGCCGTGACCATGATGAATTATGGGAGCAAATTTTTGAATTACGGGCGATTGAACAACTCGCGGATTGGCAGACATTTTTCATGGATAGCTTTATTTGGTGTGCATTGGCACGGCTTGATTATGAGCCCCAAGTCCTTGAAGCAGAAGGCTCTATACAGCGTGAGCGCTATATGCAAGCGCATATCCAGACCATTAAAGCCCAGCACCCACAAGCTAAAATTGTGGTGGTGACGGGAGGATTCCATACCCTTGCGCTTCTTGAAGGGTTAGAAGAGACTCGCAATCAACAATTTAAGCTTTCTGTAGCACAACAAAAAGCGTTTATTCAACAACAAAAATTGGGTGAACAAGACAAGGCTTGGTTTATTCGCTATAGCTATGACAAACTTGATGCATTAAATGGCTATGCATCCGGCATGCCTTCTCCTGCATTTTACCAACAATCATGGTTGTCATTATTGCAGCAACGCCAAGCACAGTTGACAGGCGATAACCAGCCTACGCAGGCTTATCGAAACCGTTTAGGTGTTGCCTATCTTTCTAAAGTTGCGAATATCTTACGTGAAAGGCAATTTGAAGCGGCTCCCGGGTTTTTATCGGTTAAACTGGCTGCAGAGCAAAGCATTCGCCTTGCCGTCTTTCGTGGGCATGCAGGCCCAGGGCGTTATGACCTGTTGGATGGGTTACAAAGCGTTTTTATCAAAGGTAGCTTAGATGAAAGCCAAGTTGAACTTTGGCAGGAAATAACAACCTGTTTTTCCGGCTTTTTACTCGGAAAAATTCCCAAAGGGACAGCAACACCTCCGTTAGTCACTGAAACTTATGAATTAGCAAAAAGCTTTCGTTTCAAACTTGATGATACCTTAAGTAAGGTGAGCCGCTTAGATGTTTATCGTAACCAACAACATCGTGCGCGCAGCCGATTTCTGCATTTACTAGCATTTCTTGATATCCATTTTGCTAAGCTGCTCTCTGGGCCAAACTTTTTGTCGGGTAACCAAATGGATTTATTATTTGAAGAATGGCAATACGCATGGACGCCTAATGTTGAGGGGGAATTGATTGCATTATCGGAAAAAGGAACGCAATTAAAAGCTATCGCGCTAGCCCGTTTGTTTGAAATGGAAAAAAACCTAGAACAACAAGGGGTTAGTCGCTCAAGCCAAAGTGCGGTTGCACTCCTTATGCAAGCCGCGTTAATTGGGTTACATCAACGGATGCCCGCATTATTTTCTTTGTTGGATGGTTATATTCAGCAGGATACAAAGTTTGAATCATTGATTGCTTGTGGTCATAAACTGGTTAATCTTTGGAGGGGGCGTCAATTCTTTGATATTGAAGATAATTTTGCTATCGAAGCGCGTTTAGATGCCTTATTACAACAATCATTTTATTGTTTTGCTCAAATTACACAAGGGGATGAACAGCAGCAAGAGCCTCATTTTTCAGCATTACTTTCTTGCCGTGAATTAATCACTTTTATGCCTGAAATTAATAACAGCCATGACTACACCAATGATTTTTATCAGGCATTAGGCCGTTGTGAAGGTCAGTTAAATCAGACACCGCTTTTAAAAGGCGCAGTGGATGCTTTGCGTTACCTTGGGGCGAAAATTGATGAAACCGTCCTGACAGATGAAATTAGGCGCGCGTTCAGCACAGGCAGTGATCCTGAAATGGCAATTGGCTATTTTATCGGTGTGATGCGAACAGCACCAGAGTTAGTCTTACGCATACCATTATTAATTGATATGTTAAATCAGTTGCTTAGTGAATGGGATGAAGGGCGTTTTATTCAGGTGTTACCTGATTTACGGTTTGCGTTTAGCCAGTTAACGCCTAAACAAAATGCACAAATGGCACAATATGTGGCACAAGACTTGGCGATTGAGGCAAAAGAACTCACATTGCACCAGACAGAATTTAATGAACAACAGATGATGGAAGTGATTCAACTCGAACAACAATTACAGAGCCAGCTGATTGAACTAGGGTTACAGGATTGGTTTGCTCGTGCTCAGGATGACAAATAATGAGTCAGAAAAATACGACATTAACCCCTGAACAACTTCAATTGGCTAAGCGCTGGCGCTTAGTCCTCGGGCAATATGCCGATAACGCGCTGGGCCAAGCCACCTTTAGTGCTGAAGAGTTGAAAATAGAACGTTCTTTGGATTTTTTATATCGCCGAGAATACCAACGTCGAGGCTTAAAACAAGAAGCTGGACGCCACGGCTCCTTAGATGCTTCTCAATTAACGGCGGTTAACTGGTTAAATCAAGCACGTAAATTATTTCCTAATAGTACTTTTGAGCGGATGCAATCCCAAGCGTTAGAACGTTATGAGACCAGTAGCTTACTAAAGGATCCACAGGCGCTCAATGCCATGGAACCGACAAAATCCCTCGCTAAAGCCTTGTTAAGCTTACGCGGGAAAATGAATGAAGAAACCCGTGATGCCGTTAAAAATATTATACGTAAAGTAGTTGATGATATTTTAAGTCAAATGCGTAACCAATTTCGTCACGCATTAACAGGGCGGCGTAACCGTTTTCAACGTTCACTGATCCCAAACAGCCGTAATTTTGATTGGCGAGGGACTATCGCTGCCAATTTGAAGAATTACGATAAGCAAAATCAACGGTTAGTTATCAAAACACCCCATTTTAATTCTCGTCAGCAACAGCATTTACCATGGGATGTGATCTTGTGTGTGGACCAAAGCGGCTCGATGGCGAGCTCTATTATGTATGCCGCGGTGTGTGCGAGTATATTAGCGGCATTGCCGACAGTGCGTGTCTCTTTAGTGATTTTTGATACTCAAGTGGTAGATTTAAGCCATCTTGCGCATGATCCCGTTGAAGTGTTAATGACAGTGCAACTGGGCGGCGGAACAGATATCGCTAAAGCCATGCAATATTGCGAAAGCTTAATACGTAACCCAAAACGTACCGTGATTAGCTTAATTAGTGATTTTGAAGAGGGTGGCGCGCTGAATCATTTACTCAATTGCACACAGCGTTTACATAGCCAACAAGTGAAATTATTAGGTTTAGCTGCGTTGGATGACGAGGCACTCCCTGTTTATGACCCTGAAATTGCCCAAAAACTCGCAGATAGAGGGATGCATGTTGCAGCATTAACACCGGAGCATTTTGCGCAATGGTTAGCAGAGGTCATGCAATGAGTTGGAAAAACAGTTACCTACAGTATGACGACGACGCATTAGTCGTATTAGCGAATGTGGGGTTACTCAGGCGTGCACGCAAAGATGTTGAAAACCAAAAGGTTAATCCAACGGACTTAAACCTTGGGACATTCACGAGTGATGGGCAATGTGTCTCTTTAGATGCGCAAGGGATCCAAAAAGCCACTTGCGATTGCCCAGCAACGGGATGCTGTAAACACATTTTGGCAGCAGTTTTATGGATTCAATCGAATACAGCCGCAGAAATGACTTCAGCAGAGCCGGTAGCTAGTGAAACGGTGCTAAGTGAATTATTAGCATTATTACCAGAAAGCTTAATTAAACAAACACCGAAACCTGATATTCGTTTAGCGTTGAGATTTATGCAGGTATGGCAAGATAAAGAGCTGGTTTATGAAGCACATTCTAGCCAGTTAAAAATTATCCTACCAGAATATGATGAGCCAATTATTTATATGCGAGGTAGTGGTTTGCAGGGCATGATTTCATCAATACCTGAAAAACAAAAAAATGCAGTTCATCTCGCTATTATTGCAAAATTAATGCATCAGCATGGCCAACCATGGCAATGGCCAGAGGAGATAACCGTAGGTCAAACTCATCAACAAGAGCTGACCCAAGACGATAAAATGGTGATGGGTTCAGTTGAGCAATTCATTCAGGATATGTTACGACAAGGACTATCACATATTAGCCAAAGCAGTGCTAGCCAGTTGCAATTACTAAATATGTCAGCACGTGCGGAAGGGTTGCCTCGCTTAGCCAATTATATGAAACGCCTTAGCCAGCAAGTTAAACGCTTAGCCGATAAACATTTTACGATGGATGAAGGGCAAGTTTTACGGTTAATTGCTGAAATATCTGCTTATGTGTATCAATTATCAACAGCCAATGAACATCAGCTTATGGCACTCAAAGGGTTACAAAGACGGCAGTATACCGACCAACCCATAGAGTTTGATTTGCTGCCTATCGATGCGAATTGGTGGAAAACAGATAGCGGTGCGATCGGTGCTACATTGAGTTTTTGGGATCAACAAAATAAAAAAATTATTCAATGCACACAGGGGCGTGGAAATAGCCTTGACCCGACGTTTAACCGACAAAATGTTTGGCAAACCTTGGCGTTATGGAAACATACCGCAGTAAGTTTGATGAAAAGCCCCTTTAAATTGCATTTACCAAGGTTATCAGAGGAAGGGAAATTATCAGCTAGCGGTGAAAGCTATGCAGTTAGCTGCAAAGAAAAAGGATTAACAACTGATGATTACCTTAATATCAAAGCTGAATTCGGTTATACCGACTGGCAATCAGCGGCTAACGAATTACCGACATTTATACAAGAGAATAGGTTTTCGCCCATTTTATTGCATATTACTGATTATGAGCCGCTCTATTGGGATGAAACCGAACAATGTGTATTGTGGACGGTGATTGATTCACAAAAAAACAGGGCGTTTTTACGGCTAAATTGGCAAGGAAGTGATGACCATAAAATTGAGGAATTGCGTTTTATTACAAAGCAGCAATGGCCAATTTGTGCTGTGACGGTGCAGGTGAGCCATTCACAAGAAGTGCTTCAATTAATCCCCAAAACATTATGGTTAAAAAAAGAACATGGTATTGAGCTGTTCTATTTAGATTTTGAAAGTACACCGCGTAAGAAACAACGTTCTGGTTTTTTTAATAAAATTATCGAATATATGGTGAAAAAACAGCAAAAAAACCAAGTTTTTGTACCTGAATTAACGTTGGCTAGTCAGCTTGTTCGGCCGCTACTTTCGGTATTAGAAACTCAAGCATGTACAGGAAGGCAGCGTTTATCTCAGACTCAACAAGATGAAATAGCGTATGTCGTTAGAACACTTGAAGATTTGGGGGCGCTTTGGTTGGCTAATCAGTTCAAACCTTTGGTGGCTTCCGGCGCTATACAACCCCAATTACTTTTACAATTAGTTTATTTATGTGACCATTTTGAACGGTTACAAATGCCATTACCTTTTCAATTTAGCCAATAACATGAGGGGAGGTATTCCCCCATGTTATGTTCAACACAACGTATTATTATTCATTAGATTCAAATGACGCTAAGAATGTCCGTAATAACTGGTTCAACGCATGTTGCTCTTGTTGAGACAAGTTAGCGACGAGGCGAGCCTGGTTTTGTGTGTGTGCTTCAATAAGTTGGTTGATTAACGTTAACCCTTCGGGAGTTAATGAAACCAAAAAGCCGCGGCCGTCATCAGGATTAGTATGGCGGCTGACTAACCCCGCTTTTTCCAATTGGTCTATTCGGTTGGTCATCGTCCCCGATGTGACCATCAACGTTGATAACATTTCTCCCGGGCTCAGTGTATAGGGAGCACCCGCACGCCGCAAAGTCGCAAGTACATCAAAGCTTGAACGGTTAAGGCCAAACTGAGCGAAGACCTTTTCCATTTCCCGAGTTAAGTGGAACGCGACATTACCTAGCCGGCCAATTAACCCCATTGGGCTAATATCGAGGTCAGGGCGCTCTCTTTCCCACTGTTGAGTGATTTTATCTATTCTATCCATAGGCAAATAATGGCGGTTATTTATCTTGACGTCAAGGTAAAATACACATATCTTGACGTCAAGATAAATTAAGAGAATAGAAATATGAATCGTATAACGGTTTTAGGGTTGACAGCATTAGCACCAATAGTGTGGGGAAGCACATATCTAGTGACAACAGAGATGTTACCCGCAGGGATACCATTAACATTGGCGGTATTACGCGCGTTACCTGCAGGATTACTATTGATACTTGTGTTACGAAAACTCCCCGAAGGCATTTGGTGGTTGCGGGTAGTGGTATTAGGTGTTTTAAACTTTTCTTTATTTTGGTGGCTATTGTTTATTGCTGCGTATCGCTTACCTGGTGGTGTCGCCGCAACGGTTGGCGCTGTACAGCCATTAATTGTGCTATTTTTAAGCCGCTGGCTGTTAAATAACCGTTTATCTGCGGTATCCATTATGGCATCAATAGCAGGGGTATTCGGGGTAGCTATATTGCTCTTAACACCGAATGCCGCCTTAGACCCTTTAGGTATTATTGCTGGGTTAGCAGGGGCATTTTCAATGGCTGCGGGGACGGTTTTGAGTCGCCGGTGGCAGCCACCAGTCAGTGCTTTAACCTTTACTTCATGGCAATTAACCGCGGGAGGATTAGTATTATTACCGTTTGCCATTATATTTGAGCCGGCTTTACCAACGTTAAGTTCACTAAATTTAATTGGTTTAGGGTATCTCACGCTTATTGGCGGTGCATTAACTTACGCCTTATGGTTCCGCGGACTGGCAATATTAGGTCCAAGTTCAGTGGCGTCACTGGGTTTTTTAAGCCCCGTGAGTGCGGTGGTTTTGGGATGGTTTTATCTCAATCAACAGCTTAGTACCTTGCAATTTATCGGCATGGTTGTCATTTTACTCAGTGTGTGGGCGAGTCAGCGAGCGGAAACAAGAAAAGTCACTCTAGCTTATCAACGTTAAAGTTAACCCTGTAGGTTGCTCATTGAATGTGATGAGCAACTTTTTTTCCTGTGTTAACATTCATTAGAGCATTCACTCAGACTATTAAACAGTGGCTAATATGTTATTTCCTGATGAAGATAATACCGTACAAATTGCACCAGAGGCTTTTTTACTCAAAGGGTTTCTACTGGGGCAAACTGATGCATTATTGCAGTCATTAAACAACATTATTGCAGCTAACCCCTTAAGACATATGACGACACCAAATGGCTACTCAATGTCTGCCGCAATGACTAACTGCGGTGACTGGGGTTGGGTAACTGATGAAAAGGGATATCGCTATAGTCAGCGTGACCCTGTCACTAATGAGCCTTGGCAACCCATACCAATTTCCTTTGTTCAATTGGCCACTTCTGCAGCGAGCACTGCTGGCTTTGATCATTTTATCCCTGATGCTTGCTTGATTAACCGCTATGCCGTTGGTGCTGCGATGGCATTGCACCAAGACAAAGACGAAACTGATTTTACTCAGCCGATTGTCTCTTTTTCTTTAGGGTTACCCACAACATTTGATTTTGGTGGAGTAACTCGAGATGCGCCCAAAGTTGCTATTTATATAGAGCATGGCGATGTTTTGGTATGGGGAGGCCAGTCACGATTAAATTACCATGGGGTGCGTCGAGTTAAATCAGGTGTGCACCCGCTGTTAGGCCCGTATCGATATAACTTGACGTTTAGGCATTCTCAACCCTGAATTCACCTTTTACAGTATGCCAATTTATCAATGAAATAGACTATGAATGACTTAATATTTAATTTCAGCAACTTAAATAATATTAACCGTTAACTTTGGTATTTATATAGCAAAAATATCATTGAATAATGAATTGGAACCCCCTATAAATAATGGCTATAAATTAATATAACTAGTTATTGATAGGTAAGTGAATGTATAGCTTTTTAAATGATTATAACGAAATAGCTCATCCGGCAGTTATGCAAGTCCTAAATGATTTATCAGGGAAACGTTTCAAAGGTTATGGCACTGATGAGATTTGTCGTCGTGTAGCAGATAAAATTAGATTAAGAATTGGCCAGCCTAATGCGGAAATTCATTTTTTTAATGGCGGTACAATCACTAATTTAACCACGATTTCCCATGTTTTACGACCACACCAAGCGGTTATCACTGTAGACAGCGGGCATATCGCAGTTCATGAAACAGGGGCGATTGAAGCAACCGGCCATAAAGTTATTACTGTTGATTCACTATCAGGCAAATTAGCGCCAGAACATATCATCAAAGTACTGTCTGAGCATAATGATGAACATACTGTCCAACCTAAGCTTGTTTATATTAGTAATTCAACTGAAATTGGCACCGTTTACCGTAAAGAAGAGTTAGTTGCATTACGCGAGGTTTGTGATGCTCATAACTTACTGTTATTTATGGATGGCGCTCGCTTATCTTCAGGTTTAATGTCGAAATATAGTGATTTAACGATTGAAGATGTTGCGCAGTTAACTGATATTTTTTATATCGGTGGAACGAAAATTGGTGCATTAACCGGGGAGATATTGGTGATTGTAAACCCAGCACTGCAATCTGATTTTCGTTTTAGTATTAAACAAAAAGGTGGGTTACAAGCCAAAGGTTGGCTGCTTGCTGCCCAGTTTGAGCCGCTGTTTAATAATGATTTGTATTTTAAATTGGGGCGTCATCTTAATGAGATGGCTTCACAATTAGCTTCATTTTTTGCCGAAAAGGGATTTCAGTTTCTTGCGCCCGTTGAATCAAACCAAGTTTTTGTTATTTTCCCAGATGCACTGGCGAATAAATTATTAGGGCATTATCAATTAAGTCAAATATGTAAACCGACACCAGAGACCACCTGTATTCGTTTTTGTACCTCGTGGTCAACAACTCAGCAAGATGTCGATAAATTAAAACAGACTTTCCAAGCTCTACTTTAGATAATTCATTAACCCAATAAATATTTCCTATTTTTCGCCTATATTTATTGGGTTTTATTTATCATGGTGGCGGTATATTGAGGATTTTACTGAGCAATTATATTGTTGGTACTGATACAATATCCGTGCCAGCGAAAGGTAACACAGAGCTAATCTTTCGTGAGTAATAGCCCTGATAACAACATATCTATGGCATCGACACTTTTCTTTAGTCGCTGTTGACTATCACCTTGCGAGATCCAATAAGCTGCCTCAGCGAGCCCACCATTAATTAAAAAAGCCAATGCATGGGTATCAATACTTTTAATAACGTCATTTTGGACTAGCTGATGAAGCAGGAGTTCAATTTGTTCAGTACACTGTAAGTTTGATTTAGCCAAAAAATCGCCTAAAACGGCTTTTGCGTCACGCAAAATAATTTGTTGATACTCCGGTTCTAATGCCATTTCTAAGTAGGCGTGACAACGCTGACAAAAACTATTCCATAGGTCTTCAGTATGGAGAGTAATTGCTTGTAAACGGGCATTCATTTGTGAGTCAATTTGTTCAACAACGGCAGTAAATAAACCTTGTTTATCACCAAAGTGGTGGTAAAGGGCTCCGCGTGTGAGATTAACGCTTGCTGCTATTTCATCCATTGAGGTTTCTGCATAACCAAGCCGGCTAAAGTGCTCTCGTGCTGTAGTTAATAAATTTGCACGTGTTTCTGCCATTTGAGCTTGCGTTCTTCTTGCCATTAAAAGCCTCTTACATACATAGCGTATAATTATTTACATTCAATGTGTATGATTATATCATGATTATACATACGCAAGGTATGTATAATTAAATTTCATTTTGGAGCTCATATGATAGGTCGCTATCAGCAGTTATTTCAGGCAAAAGAAAACCAACGTTTTGTGATAGCAGGGTTACTGGCACGTTTATCGTTACCGATGATGGGGATCGGGATCATTACCTTGTTAGCGCAACTAAAAGGAAGCTATACCTTAGCAGGGCTTGTTTCTGCAACTTTTGTCTTAACTTATGCGTTACTATCTCCACAAGTTTCTCGCTTAGTGGATAAATATGGTCAATTTCGCGTCTTGCCAGTGGTGACCGTAATCAGTGTGCTTGGTGTGTTTATTATTATCTTAACTACGTGGTTATCATTACCCGATATCGGCTTATTTATCGGAGCTTTATTAACGGGGGCGATGCCCAGTATGTCTGCCATGGTAAGGGCTAGGTGGACTGCGCTGTATAAAGATCAACCCATACTACAAACAGCCTATTCATTAGAAACCGTATTTGATGATGCCACTTTTATTGTTGGCCCTCCGTTATCTGTCGGGATCACTGTCGCTTTATTTCCTCAAGCAGGTTTACTGGTTGCGGCAATTTTATTAGCCGTGGGAATGGCTTTATTTATTTCACAGCGAAGCACAGAACCCAAAGTTGTGGCGCATGACTCTCTTGTATTGGTTAATAAATCAATTATTTCAATGATTGGCTTGCAGTTGTTGATTGTATTAATGATTGCTTTAGGTGTGATTGTTGGCAGTGTGGATATTTTAAGTGTCACGTTGGCTCAATTACAACAGCAACCAGCGATGGCCAGTTTAGTGTTATCGGCCTATGCGATCGGTTCATGTGCGATGGGGCTTGTATTTGGCGGATTAACCTTTAACACACCGTTATCACGTTTATTATTCCTCAGTGGCTTAATGACGTTTCTTTCTATTGTGCCAATGTGGTGGGTGGTAGGTGTTTATTCTTTGTCTGTGGTGGTGTTTATTTCAGGATTGTTCTTTGCACCGACGATGATTATTGCAATGACATTAGTTGAGAGAATTGTTCCACGGAATAAATTAACAGAAGGAATGACATGGTTACTCGCAGGGTTAAATATTGGCGTTGCGATTGGTGCGATGCTAACGGGCAAAATGGTGGATACCTATGGTCCTTATGCAGGTTATGCCGTTGCAATCTCTGGTGGAGTTTTAGTTTTCATTTCAACATGGCTGAGCTACTTACGGGATAAAACACAACAAAAAATGGCAGTTGAATGTGAGGAATACCATTAAAAACAACGAGAAAATAAACCATGTAGTGATAAAATCATAAAAAATAATTTAATGAGGTAATTTCATGCATTCTCCAGTCTTTCGCACTGCCACACTTGATGATGTTGACGCCTGTTATGCGATTGAAATCGAATCCTATGAAGGGGATGAAGCGGCAACAAAAGAAAAAATAGCAACACGAGTTCAGCAATATCCAGACGGTTTTTTATGTATGGAATTAGCCGGGGAAGTCGTTGGTTTTATTAATTCGGGTTGTGCATGGGATGTTGTGATGTCGGATGAAGAGTTTAAAGAACTCATTGGGCATGACCCACAAGCACCAAATGTCGTTATTATGTCAGTAGTAGTACATCCCAAATATCAAGGTAAAGGCTATTCATCTTTACTGATGAAAAGGTTTATCAATGACATGAAGGAGATGAATAAAAAAACGATTCATCTTATGTGCAAAGAACGCCATATTGACCTGTATAAGCATTTTGGCTACCAATATATTAAACCATCAGAATCTGACCATGGTGGAATGACGTGGCATGAAATGGTAATGAAACTGTAAACCTATTTTCTCAAGCCCACTATTTTGAGGCCGTCTGAGTGAGCTTGGGAGTTTTTCCATACGAAGTATCTAACGTGTAATTTTGTTGTCTGATATGATATCTCATCATAGATAATCACCATTTGGGAAGTAATAATGATAATTTGGGTTGATGCGGATGCCTGTCCAAAAGTAATTAAAGAAGTTTTATACCGAGCAGCAGATAGGGAAAAAGTGCAAATAACATTTGTTGCGAACCAACGCTTAACAGTACCTCCATCTCCTTTTTTAAAAACCTTGCAGGTGCCCGCAGGATTTGATGTAGCGGATAATGAAATTGTATTACGAGCTCAAAAAGATGATTTAGTGATCACTGCAGATATCCCATTAGCCGCAGAAGTTATGGAAAAGGGCGCCAATGCATTGAATCCTCGTGGTGAACGCTATAGCGAAGCGACTATTCGTGAACGTCTTAATATTCGTGACTTTATGGATACCATGAGAGCCAGTGGCATCCAAACGGGAGGGCCTGCAAGTCTAAACCAGAAAGACAGGCAACAATTTGCTAATGAGTTAGATAAATGGCTGTTGCAACGTAAGAAATCACTAGCGTCATCATAAGCCAGCACATTTTTTGATTTAAGCTCAGAAAATGTGCATAGTAAAACAGAATTACAATCTATACCGTGTCTATAATGGTTAACCTTAAATTTTTGAAGAAAAATAATGGACCCATTACACAGTATTATCATCACGCTATTCTTATTTATACTGACCTTTTTTAATCCTGGAGCAAATTTGTTTATTGTGGTGCAAACCACATTGAGCTCAGGTAAAAAAGCAGGATTAACTTGTGGTTATGGTGTGGTGCTAGGCAATGCCATTTATTCGGGGCTCGGTTTATTCGGTCTTGTCACATTAATGGCTGAATTTGGCTCATTATTTTCACTGATTAAAATTCTTGGTGGCTTATATTTGCTTTATTACGCGCTAAGTGTATTTAATAACAAAACGCAACTTAATCTGTCCACCGAAAATACTACGGAACATTTCCCATCTGGTATCTATTTTAGGCGGGGGCTAATTTCTGATTTATCAAACCCCCAAACCGTTTTATTTTTTATGAGTATTTTTTCAACGACCATTTCGCCATCAACACCATTATGGGCTAAATTAGTCATTTGGCTGGGAATAGTTATTGCATCATTAATTTGGCGGATTATTTTATGCCAAACATTCTCTTTAACCTCAGTTCGTAGAACCTATTCACGAGTTCATAAAGTGGTCGGTAAAGGTGTTGGGTTAATTCTAGGGGCGTTGGCAACAAGGTTGATTTACCAAGGGTTCAGCGAATTGGCTATGAAGAAATCACCGTTCTAGATTTACTGATGAAGAAGTCATTGCTATATAAAATAGCCTCAGACTTTGCGATGAGGCTATTTATAGTGGAATAAAATGAATTCATTGATGCGTTAACCAATGTTCAACTTCTTGATAATTACCGCGAAAAATGATGCGGTGTTGTTTTTTACTTAATTGATAGCGATACATTGGGTCATAATACTCATTCAACAATGGGATTAACCACGAAAAATGTGTCTGGGTATCTCCGGTTGTTTTTTGGTCTGCTAAAGCACGCTCAAGTAAATGCGTCAATTCGATTGTCCGCTGTGATCCTAACCGTTTACGGATGGCAAACAGGCCATGATGTAAATAGTCGCTATATTCCTGCCAGCCACGCTCGAAACCAAAAGTCGCTATAAAATCTTGCGTCATACGGTCAAAATATTCATATTTTAAACGCTCAAGACGCAGTTCAAAAGGGTCATCAATAATAGCGATTGGCGCTTTTTCCATTTGTGCGCGTAGTTCAAGTGGCAGGCTATTTGCACCAATGGCACGTCCTTCATCTTCCAGTACCCAACGCTGACATTGTTGGGCTTTTTTCAATAGCGTAACTGCTAAATAATTTTCAAAAGTGGCTTGAGTGTGCTGTTGCTGTAATGTACGACCAAACGAAGAGCCACGATGATGTGCGAGACCTTCTAAATCAATTCCGTTCGCTAAATGATGTACGAGAGTGGTTTTACCATTACCCGTACAGCCTCCCACTAAAATAATAGGACGTTGAACCAATTCATTAACGGCATCAATTGCTGTTTGTCGTAATGCTTTGTAACCACCATTGATGAGAGGGTATTCAATACCGGCCTCTTTTAACCAAGATTGCACGATATGTGACCGCATACCACCGCGTGCACAGCAAATATAGCCATTCATATTTTGTTTACAAGCTGCTATCCATGCAGTGATCCGAGCCATTTTAAGGTCACCACTGACAAGCTGGTGGCCTAATTCAACAGCTTTAGCCGAACCTTGTTGTTTATAGCATGTACCAACAGCTGCGCGTTCATCATCATTCATCAAAGGCAGGTTTATGGTATTCGGCATTGACCCTTGTTGAAATTCGATAGGCGCTCTGACATCGATAAGTGGTGTGCCAGTGGTTAAGATTTGACGAATATTTTGCGAAGAAGTGGTTAATTCCATAATAACAGAGAGATTCTTTAAAGTTGCAATGGGTTTACTATACTCTTAATCCTATTGCTTGGCATTAATGTTAGGTTTAAAACGAGGGTTAGTATTTTACTGCGTAATAATGATATATTGTCGTTAGGTATTTTTAATATGAGTAAGGGGTAATACTATGAAGGTGCTAACGATTCAAGAAATGACCGAAACTCAAAAAATCCAAGTGCGCACGAGACTCGCGCAAGAAAGGAAGAAACTAGGCCGTGAATTAACCAATTCTGAGCAGAGCAAGGTAAGAAAACAAATTATTACAGAAATATCTCAAGAAGTCGAAAAACAAGCTAAAAAACGACGAGCAGAAAAGAAAAAAGATAAATTAGTACCCAGTGATACAACATACAGTTGGTCTTCACAAAATCACAAAAGAGGGTATCGTTAATTTTTAATCAGAGTGTTCCGCTAGTGATTTGCGTTAAGTGATTGTAATTTTATGCAATTCAAATCATTAAAAGATCTCTAAGATGAAAAAGATTACGTTATTATTCTTGTTATTTAGTCGTTTTGCTGTCGCAAAATCCCATTATCATGGGAAACCATCCCGTAATGATTCTGTTGTTGTGCATGTTTGCGCTTTATCTCCTTTTTCTAATTTTTATGCAGAAGCTGCAATGTCCGAGCAAATAGCACGAAACAAAACCTCTCGGCGTTGTGAATTAGGGCAAGGGCAAGGCAGTATTTTTTGTAAAGCTCAAGATGCTAAGTGCAGTACCAGTAAAATTGGTTGGGTCTAGTGGGGAACACAATATAATCGGATTATTCGCTGTTTGCTCTCTTTGCATTTTTTGGCGATATAGTATCCCCAAGTTAAAGCAGAAGCCGACTCCCGGCCTTCTTGGGCAAAATTGCCAACTACCTTGTATTTTTCTATTCAATAAATTTCCTTTTTCTAGCGCTTTGGCAACTTCACTAAAAGTAACTGGTAATCCATGAATGCTATGAGTTAATACAACGGCTTTCAGTATCCAGCGGTGGTTGTTTAACTTCCACGTGACAAAAGTAGCGGTGGCTGATAGATTATCTATTCATACAGTTATTCATTTACCTATTCATAAACCTATTCACCGAGTGATTAAATCATGACAAATAGACTTGAAATGATTCGTCAATTATTACGTCGAGAGCCAGCAACGGCAAGGCAACTCGCTGATATAATGAACATTAGTCAGCCAACCATTTCTCGAGCGTTAACATCACTTGGTGAAGACATTGTTCGAATTGGTTCGGGTCCATCTATTCAATATGCTTTGCGTGATACTTTTCGCGGGTTTGACACGGCACCTATTTATCGCATCAGTGAAGAGGGAACCTTAAGGCCACTAGGGAAACTGATCCCAGTTTACCCCGGGGGATTTGTCATGGAGCAGGAAGATAATGTCTGCCTTTATAGTGATGGCCTGCCATGGTGGTTGTTTGATATGCGTCCACAGGGGTATCTTGGTCGGGCGTATGCATCAACTTATTCAGCAGAACTTGGTCTACCGGCTAACCCAGAACACTGGTCAGATAGCGATATAATAAGGGCTTTAATTACCCATGGTCATGATGCAGTAGGAAACTTATTAATTGGGGAGCAGGCAAAAAAGCAATTTTTGAATATGCCTTCACCGACACCTGTTGATCGAGCTATAACCTATCCCTCACTAGCATTGGCTGTCAGTTCTGGAGAAGCTCCAGGCTCATCAGCCGGTGGAGAGCAACCAAAATTTTGTACTTATACCGATCGTGGTCATGTACTCGTAAAATTTACGGCGCTGGACGATAACGTAATCAGCGAACGGTGGCGCGATTTATTGCAAGCTGAACATCTTGCGTTAAAAGTGCTTGGTGTAGAAACAGAAGTTTTTGATTTTGGTGGACAGCGCTTTCTTGAAGTTCCTCGATTTGACCGAGTAGGTTCACTGGGTCGCATAGGCCTTTTCTCTTTACAAGCTCTAGAAGCTGAGTTTGTTGGCAAAGCGATGAAACCTTGGCCTGTATTGGTGAATGACCTTGTCAAACAAGGGTATGTAGATGCCGATGCCGCCATTAGTACTGCGCGACTTTGGGCATTTGGCATGTTGATAGGAAATACGGATATGCACCATGGTAATTTATCATTTATTAGTAGCCATGGTCGTCCATATCAGCTTGCGCCAGCCTACGATATTTTGCCTATGGGGTTTGCTCCTAAATCGGGCGGTGAAATCGTAAACTCACTTCGAGTGGCAACTCTACTTGATGGGATCAGTGGGGATATTTGGCGAGAGGCGTTAGCACTAGCGGAAGAGTTTTTCACCTTGGTAAATAATTGTGATCGGTTATCAAATAATTTTGGCCAATGTCTTACTGCGTTGCGTAATCATCTTGATGAGGCGAGGTCACGCATATCCCGTTTGGAGTGAGGCTCATTGGTATAGATGTCAGTATTTTTCATTATTCATGAAAAGGTTAATTGCTTATGTAACCGATCGCCAAAATTGGGTTACGTAAGTTTTTAACCATGAAATTTCAACCCGATTTTGTGAAAGGGTATTAACCAGCGGGGCGGCCGTAATGCCTAAACCTTAAACATCATTAAGGTAGATTTAAGGCTTAAGTAGATATTTGTTATGCATGATTGTGGTCATTAGTGAGGCGTTAATATTATCTTGGCTTTTAACGTCGTGAATTACACCATGGGTCATTAGGATATGCTCCCGTATTATCAATCGAATTGTTTTCTATCATATCCAAATAGAGTAACTCAACTTCAGTTCTTGCCCATGGCGTGCGACGAAGAAACTTTAAGCTAGATTTAATACTTGGATCTTTGTTAAAGCAGTTTATTTTTATAATGCGTCCAAGTTGGCTCCAACCGTATCTATCAACCAATGCATTAACTTGCATTTCTAGTGTAACTCCATGTAAAGGGTCTTTCGATTTATATTCACTCATTACGGCATATCCGAAGCATAGGCAGGTTATTATTAAGCGCATATAAATAAGCTGAATACCAATCTAAGTCAATAGGGTGTTAACAATGACTGAACGAGCAAGGCCTATTTTTGCCCTGAAATTCCATTTAACATAATATGCATTATGCGAATCTAAGTGTGAAATGAAGAAATCTAGTGTTTTGGCTGGTTAATCGTGTTGGTTCTTTTTTGGTTTTAAACCCAATTTGACTTCATAAATCTTCCGTTTTGGAATAACTTCTATGGGTTCTTCAATTACTCTGATATCTGTTAGTTCCCATGCTAACTAACCTAATTCATATTATGATTATTGTGAGAAATGAATTCTGGCAATATGTTACGGATATTCCCACAAAAGTTATTGACCGACGTTTGACGCCAAACAAGAATATGACGGTGTATTACTTCTATAATTACCCGCTAATTTACTCATATAGATGTGGTCACATGGCTTACAAACTGAATCTTAACTGGCCTGAATTTTTAGAAAAATACTGGCAGAAAAAACCCGTTGTATTGAAAAATGCATTTCCTGATTTTGTCGACCCTATCACACCGGATGAACTGGCGGGCTTAGCCATGGAGCCGGAAGTTGACAGTCGCCTAGTCAGCTTTATTGATAACAAATGGGAAGCGAGTCACGGCCCGTTTGAAGATTTCAGCGAATTAGGCGAAAAAGGATGGTCACTACTGGTGCAAGCGGTCAACCATTGGCATATGCCAGCGGCCGAACTGGTAAAACCGTTTCGTGTACTACCCGAGTGGCGTCTTGATGATTTGATGATCTCCTATTCGGTGCCTGAAGGTGGTGTTGGACCTCATATTGATAACTATGATGTTTTCATCATCCAAGGTATGGGACGCCGCCGCTGGCGTGTGGGCGATGCCCTACCTATGCGTCAATTCTGCTCACATCCGGCATTATTACATGTCGACCCATTTGAACCGATTATTGACGTAGAAATGGCGCCTGGAGATATTCTGTATATTCCGCCGGGATTCCCTCATGATGGTTTCACTTTCGAAGATACCATGAACTATTCTGTCGGCTTTCGCGGGCCAACAGGACGTGATCTGCTGAGCAGTTTTGCAGACTATGCGCTGGAACAGGATTTAGGTGGCATAAATTATAGCGATCCTGACCTCACGGTGACTGAAAACACAGGCACCATGAAACCTCATGAGGTTGAACGTCTACGAGCCATGATGATTGAAATGATCAACAAACCGGGTGATTTTGAACAGTGGTTAGGCCGTTTTGCAACGACTCTACGTCATGAATTGGATATTGCGCCTGCGGAACCGCCATACCAACCGGAAGAAGTGCTGAGTGCACTGAATGATGGTGAAAAACTGATCCGACTGAGCGGTTTGCGTGTGATGCGTATTAATGAGCACTTTTTCGTGAATTCTGAAAGCTGGATTACCACAGAAACAAAGGGTGCGGATGCATTGTGCCAGTTTACGGAAGTCGACAGCAATGAACTTGGTAAGGCACTGAATAACCGAGATTTTGTTGCGCAATTAACCGAATTTATCAATCAAGGATATTGGTATTTCGAAGAATAAGTCGCCCCTGCCCAACAAGATAAAACACCTGCTGATGGGTGTTTTATCCCTTCTGTCCTTCTACTTTTGTCAGTTTTTAGGTTTTATCTGTTATCTAATAAAAGTCAAATAAGCTAGTTTTAGTCATTATCTTACTTAGCGGTACTTCTGATTGGAGTTAAAAATGACAGTTCCTACTCGGCTGGTCAGCGGCTTATTATTCGCAACACTTTTGGCTTCTCAACACGTACGTGCTGATGCTGAAACAAAACTAAATCAAGATGTTAAACTAAATCATGCAACCGTGTTTTTGCGCGGTGCTACCTTAGACAACAGTGTGACACTGTCACTTAATAAGGGGCAGACTGAGGTTGTTCTTACGAATATAGCAAGCAATATTGACGCTCGAACGCTTTCAATTGACTTTGATAATAGTGATGTGACTATTCGTTCCGTAAATGTACAAAATGTGGCAGTTACACCTACATACCCCGCCAATATTGTTGAATTACAAGAACAACAAAAGGACTTAGTTCAGCAAGTTGAAAACTTAAACATTGCAATTAAAGTCGGTGAAGAGCAATTAAGCTTATTGAAAGATCAGCGCTTTTTTGGGGAAAATAACGCGCAATCATTAGAACAGTCCTCTCAAAAGTTAGACTTTATCCGTCAACAAATGATTTCAATATTGCATGAACAACAAAAATACCAATTAGAGATTGATAAGTTAGAAGAAAAACTTGCGATATTGCAAACGCAGATCGATGAAAAAATGCCCTCGTCTGTTGGCCAGCAAACTCAGATTGTCATGTTGGTCGATGCGGCTAAACCAACCATTGCACAGCTACAATTGTCCTATTTAACGCCTGATGCCGCGTGGTCACCAAGTTATGACATTCGTAGTCAGGACGTTGAGTCGCCAATCACCCTCACGTATAAAGCCAATTTAATTCAAAATACAGGCATTGATTGGGAAAAAGTCAATTTGACCTTATCGACGGTTAACCCATCAAAAAATATCACGCCTTCTGTTTTACAGCCTTGGCGCTTATCCGTTTATGATGATAATGCTCAAATAGCGCGTCAGGTTCGAATGAGGATGCCTGCAGCCCCTGTGGCAATGTATCAAGAAAATGGTGTTAGTGAGAAGAAAAAAACAATCAATTCAGGTATATCAGACTTTGTTACAACGTCTAATAATGGTATCAATTTAAATTATCAAATCGCCCTGCCTTATTCACTAAAAAGCGCGAACAAGCCGAATACTGTCACCATCAAACAACAAAATCTCGATGTAAAATACAAATATACCACCACGCCAAAACTGATTGAAGAGGTGTTCTTACAAGCAGATATCGACAATTGGCAATCACTTAACCTATTGAATGGAAATGCTAATATTTATTATGGTAATACATATATTGGCAACGTTATGATTAATGCAAATCAATTGGTTGATACATTACGAGTTCCTTTTGGTGTTGACAAGAGTATTCAAGTTTCCCGTGAACCAAATGAAAAAATAAAGAAAAAACCGAGTTTTATGGGATCAACAATCCAACAAACAGAAAGTTACTTGATCAAAGTAAAAAATATGCATGCGAAACCAGTTGAATTAACGGTTTATGACCAAATTCCGCTAAGTGAGGATAGTGAGATAAAAGTGTCTGAAATAGAGGATAAAAACGCAGTTACCAATAAAAGTACAGGTGAAATAGCCTGGGATATTACTTTAGAGCCTAATGAAGAAAAGCAAATTTCATTCAGTTATACATTGAGCTATCCAAAAGACAAACAAATATTAGGGTTATAACAATTTTTGTAGTTAATGTTAGATGGCGTTAGAATAACGCCATGCTGACACAACAATAACAAATTTGAGGTTTCCATGATTATATTAGTAACAGGCGCTTCTTCTGGCTTTGGTGAATCAATCGCTCGTAAATTTATTCAAAATAATCATACTGTTATTGGTACAGGGCGTAGAACTGAACGTTTAAAAGCCCTACATCAAGAATTAGGGGATAAATTTTATCCATTAACATTGGATGTTCAAGACAGAAAAGCCATTCAATCTGCAATCGCTAATTTACCTACTCACCTCAAAAACATTGATGTCTTAGTCAATAATGCCGGTCTTGCATTGGGCCTAGAGCCTGCTTTTGATGCAAATCCTGATGACTGGGACGTCATGATTAATACGAATACTAAAGGCTTAGTGAATATGACCTATGAGGTGTTGCAAAACATGGTAGCCGAAAATCATGGTCACATTATTAATATTGGTTCTACTGCGGCAAGTTGGCCCTACAAAGGTGGTAATGTTTATGGTGCAACCAAAGCCTTTGTGAAACAATTTTCACTTGGTTTACGTGCTGATTTACAAGGGAAAAAAATTCGAGTTACCGATATTGAACCAGGCTTAGTTGGTGGCACAGAGTTTTCAAATATTCGCTTTAAAGGGGATGACGATAAAGCAGCTAGCACTTATCAAGGTGCAGATGCCCTGACCCCTGAAGATATTGCTGAAACAGTGTATTGGGTTGCCACGCTACCTGCTCACATGAACGTAAATACATTAGAATTAATGCCTGTTTGCCAAACGTTTGCAGGTTTAACCGTACATAAACAACTTTAGATTTTAGTACTATTCTATACAGACGCACTAGCACACTTTTAGCTATACTCAGATTATCAGTCCTGTTTAGTAAGGAATTACCATGAATTCACACAAAATGTTGAAAACTGGCTTAACTGCGTTATGTTTTTGTCTCCCTCTACTTTGGGCTACGTCGTCTCCTGCTGCACAATCGACAACATCATGTACTGCAGGTAGTACTTGTGTTTCAGTAGGTAAAGGCGATGACTCTCTTAATAAAGAGCAAGCGCGTCAAGAAAAGGAACAATGGGATAGTACCCGTATGTTGCGTAATAAAGTTAATACGCGTACTGAAAAAGAATTTGATAAAGTAGATGCCGCTTTTGATGCAAAAGATAAATGTGAAAAAAGTCTTAATCTAAATGCTTATTGGGAGCCAAGCACCAAACGTTGCCTTGATGTGAGTAATGGTCGTCCAATTAGTAATCCATAACCTGATAATAGGTTGCCTTATGGAGTTGTTGTTCAACAAGGAGATAAGATGAAAAAGAAATTATTTTTACCCTTATTTGTACTGATGTTAGCGCCCGCTTTTGCGCAAGCTTCATGTGAAAGTGTGATTGAGGAAATCAAACAAAAGATTATCAATAATGGCGTTCCTGCTGAAAATTTTAGTTTGGTCGCAGTACCTAATGATGAAGTTGACTCATCTAAAGGTCAAGTTGTAGGTCACTGCCAAAATGATTCTTATAAAATCATTTATACCCGCCATTAGTCTATATTTTAGGTAAAATAAAGGGCGCTATTTGATGATAGCGCCCTTTTTCTTTGTTGGGTTATTAATGCAATTAATTAGGAATAGCGATAAGCTCTTGCAGTTTATCTGTATTGAGATAATGCCCTAGCTCTCTTTCTTCCGGCCGCAATAAATATGGGATTTCCCCAATTAATGGGGCCTTAATATGATGTTGTAACCGATCAATTATTTGAGCATAGTGCGCTAACCCTGGGTTGATACGGTTTGCCATCCAACCGATTAATGGTAATCCATCTGCTCGGATTGCATCCGCAGTTAATAGTGCATGATTAACACAGCCATGTTGAATACCTACGACTAAGATAACACCGACCGGCTGGCCTTTTAACCAGTCTGCATAAAAAGTATTGTCATCAAGCAAATAGCGCCATCCCCCATTACCTTCGATAACAACCATGTCACATTGATGATGTAAATGGTCTAGACCATGCTTTATTTTATTGAAATCAATGCTGTTCTCATGGCTGTAATTGTCCGTGATACGCACAGGATTAACTTCATCGTAGGAAACTAGGTCTTTAGAAACACTGTGAATTAGCAATGCATCTTTATTTCTGATTCCTTCAGGGGTATCAATGCATTGGTCAGCAATAGGTTTGTAGCCCACGGCTTTAATTCCTTGGCTATTTAGTGCTTGCAGGATGGCAAGCGTCGATACTGTCTTCCCGACATCTGTATCTGTCCCGGTAACAAATAGATTGATCATGGTCTTTTTCTATCCTGAAGTGACAGACTTATACAGCAATAAGCTGCAAAAATGATATGGATTCAGTTTATTGGAATGGGTAAGTGAGAAGTTTGCGTTAGCTCAATTTTGTGTACGATAGTGTAAATATTATCGAATTGTTTTAGCCTTGTAATAGTTGTAGTAGAAGTGAACCATCGTATAACGCTCGCTGTATTAATGAAGTTTCACTATCTTTGATGCTAAATGTAGATTTTTCTATCACTAATGTAGACGAATACAGAGGAATAGAAAGTTTATTTATATGTTTATGTAAACATTTTAAAAACAGATCAGAATCTTGATTCAAAGGAGAATTAACCAAAATGAGCTGACTACCCAATAAATTTACCATCAGTGCTAACGGTTTTGCCAACTGTTGTGCAACTTTATTAATAAGATAAACACAAAGACTGTCGTTTAGAATTGCGCCAGCGCAAATTTTATCCATTGAGATATCTTGCTGATGCAAAAATGAATCTGGGTAGTTTATTAGCAAATTATTAGCTTGTTGTAATATTGCAGGAATGGACGTATGGGTTTCTAAGCAATCATAGCTACCACAGTAGCAAACGTTATTTTGTTCAGGCTCACATTGAGTATGGCCGAATAGAATAGGCCGATGGGTATTCGTATCCAATGTTGTCCCATGGTTTAATACCATGACATTAACAACATTTTGTAGCTGTAAGTAAATGATATTTTTTTCTTTTCTTTTTTCCTGATGGGAGAAGAGGTCCATTAAGGCTAAAGCATCCACTGGCGGATGTAAATAAACGGGTAAACCAGTTTGCTTGGTAAGATATTCTGCGATGGCAAGTTGGTGGATTTTAAAAGAAGAATGCTGATAAATAACGCCAGTATGAGGGTCTAAAATACCATCAATAAGGATACTTATCGCGGTGACTCTTTCTAATATTTTTTGCTGGCTGGCAAAGAATTGACTAATTAATTCAGAAAGAAAATCGATAAATTCGCTATTTCCTAGCGGTGTAAATGGATACTCTGTTTGAGCTAAGGTAACTGCGTTAATTTCTTTCAGAGAAATCGTGAGTTTTTGGCCTTCGATACGAATAGCTAAAAATTGCCACCCTTCACTTTCAATGACTAACCCGACTGCTGGGCGTCCGCGCAGACCGAGTACCGGAAACTCTAATTCTTTAATTAAGTGAGCATCCATAAGTTCACGTGTAATTTTGGTGATACTAGCGGGCGCAAGCTGTGCTTGTTTTGACAAAGCAATACGCGAAATTGGACCATGTTGATCAATGATACGGTAAACAATACCCGTATTTAATTGTTTGATTTGGTCTATATGGCCAGTTTGATTCACCATGGTAATAATTCAATTCCTTTATAAAGCAATGAGTTATTATGCCTTAATCTGTGTATGAATGATTTCATTTACATTAAAAGTGTGAACTTGCTCACTTTTGGTTACCAACAATGTTGGCCATCAAAAGATTCGTTAATTTTTTTGCGACGGAGGGCAATGTTCTACGTGTATTGTAGACTAACCAGACTTCAGATGAAGCATTAAGATTAGTGAGTTTTAAGTATTTTACACCATCAATTTTCATACGCGTGAATGATTCTGTAATCACTGATATTCCCATACCAGCGGAAACTAATCCCAAAATAGTCATGGCTTCCCCGGCTTCTTGAGAAATGGTTGGAACCACTCCCGCAGATGTTAGTAATTGATTTATTTCATCATATAATGCTGTACCAACATCGCGCTCAAAGAAAATAAAAGGATAATCAGCAAGTTGTTGAATATCTACGCCTACATCAATAAATTCTAATAATGGATGTCCCTCATAGACGGCTACCATAAAAGGCTCTTTAAATAATAGTTGATAATCCAATTGTTCTGGTAATACCGTATTTCTCATAATACCAATATCAATTCGCCCCGTAATTAATGGCGCTATCTGTTGTTTGGTATTCATCTGGTGCATATGAATAGAAACTTCAGGGTAAGCTTCTCGATATTGCCGTAAGCTCATCGTAACTTTGTGCATAAATGGCGTAGTTGAAGTAAAACCAATGGATAACTCTCCAAGTTCACCCTTTTCCATGCGAGCTGCTTTTGTTGCTGCTGCATCGACTTGAGCTAAAATTTGATATGCTTCTTTTAAGAACATAGTCCCCGCTGCCGTTAAGGCCACATTTCGGTTATTTCTTTCCAATAGTTTTGCATTAATTTTCTCTTCAAGTATTTGTATTTGCTGACTTAAAGGGGGCTGCGAAATATGCAATCGTTCAGCAGCTCTACCAAAATGAAGTTCTTCCGCGACAGCAATAAAGTATCGAAGATGTCTAAGTTCTATACTCATCGTTTGGTTAATACCCATTAATATGTTTAAAGTATCATTATGAATAATTAATATATTAGACAAAAAACTAAAAAGTTTCTATTCTTTGATCGAAATCAAGTGTGTTGGTATGACAAGGAATAAACATGGAACACTCACAAAATAGCCTTACATCTGAGCAACCTAATGAAGGAATAAGAACACCCTTACAGGGACATACCACACCAAAAAAACATTACATACAAAGAGATGACGCGCTGTATTTACGTGTGACCTTATCCTTTTTTACCGTTGGTTTTGCCACATTTGCTTTGCTGTATTTCGTTCAGCCAATTTTGCCTATGCTGTCAGAAGATTTTAACATTTCCCCTGCAACAGCAAGTTTATCATTATCACTGAGTACAGGCTTAATGGCATTAGGGTTATTAATTACTGGGCCAATTTCAGACGCAATAGGCCGTAAGAATGTGATGGTTATTGCATTGACCTGCGCTGCATTATTTACTCTACTCAGCTCAATCATGCAGAGCTGGCAAGGGATCTTAATTGCCAGAGCATTAGTTGGTTTATCGCTAAGCGGTGTTGCTGCAGTAGCTATGACCTATTTAAGTGAAGAGATCCACCCTAGTTATGTTGCACTATCTATGGGGTTGTATATTAGTGGCAACTCGCTGGGAGGTATGAGCGGCCGGCTAATGACGGGGGTGATCGCAGATTTTTATTCATGGCGTGTTGCTGTCGTTATTTTAGGTTCGTTAGCCTTGATTGCCGCAATTGGCTTTTGGCGCTTACTGCCCCCTTCTCAACATTTCCGCGCGAGTTCTTTAAAACCTAAAAATCTATGGGTTAATTTACATCTACACTTTAGAGACAAAGGTTTACCTTTTCTATTTATCGAAGGCTTTGTCTTGATGGGTGGTTTTGTCACAATGTATAACTACATCGGATATCGTTTACTTGACGCACCTTATTCATTTTCTCAGTCTACGGTTGGCTTGCTATCTGTTATTTATTTAACAGGGACTTACAGTGCGACTAAAACAGGAAGCCTAACTCAAAAATATGGGCTTGGTCGTATATTGATAGCTTCTATTACCCTGATGTTAATTGGTATTTTAATCACATTGTGTTCGAATGTGTGGTTAGTTTTATTTGGGATGACGGTACTAACAACCGGTTTTTTTGCTGCGCACTCTGTTGCCAGTAGCTGGGTGGGACGTAGAGCGAAACGAGCACGAGGACAAGCTTCTTCTCTGTATTTATTCAGTTATTATGCAGGGTCAAGTATCGCAGGTACAGTCGGTGGTTTATTTTGGGAACACTTTGGTTGGACGGGTGTTGCGCTATTTATCGCTGGCATACTGTTTATCGGTCTTATCATCGCTTGTCGTTTAAAATCAATTTGTTATAACCAGTAGATTAGAGGCTGATAAAGGTTAAACTACCATTTTCTCCCGTTATTAGTAGATGATATGAGTGTCTATTAATAACGAGGAAACCCAATGAAATCATTCTCTATAAAATCATTTTTATTTACACCATTGCTTTTTTGTTGCAGTTTTGTGGTCTGGTCGCATGGCTATGTTAAGTCCCCTGAAAGTCGTTCATACTATTGTAAGTTAGGGATAAATGAGCAATGTGGCCCAGTGCAATATGAACCGCAATCCATTGAAGGCAAACAGGGCTTTCCCAAATACGGCCCAGCCGATGGTAAAATTGCCAGTGCAGCTAATGCTCTTTTTTCTCCCTTAGACATACAAACTACTGTTCGGTGGCAACGAGCTATTATAAATTCACCAAATGTTAGGTTTAAATGGCGCATTACTGCGAAACATAAAACAACAAAATGGGAATACTTCATCACTAAACCAGATTGGCAACCCAATTCGCCGTTATCGCGTAAACAGTTTATACTAACCCCATTTTGTAAATTTGAACGTGTAGAAATTCCAGGGGAGAGCGTGGAGCACAATTGCGTATTACCGAAGAATCAAAAAGGTTACCATGTGATTTTAGCAATTTGGACAATAAATGATACGGTAAATGCGTTTTACCAAGTCATTGATGCAGAAATAAATTAGTGTAAACGTAAGTCATAATAAGAGAAGGACAAGTGTTAAAATACCCACTTGCCCTTTTAGGCTTTATTTTTTATTGATAAACACGATAGTTAATGTTAATTATTGTTTACCACACATTGAATGTTGTAACTAAATGACAAATAAACAAGACCTGATTAATACGTTTAATGAATTGGAATCACAAATAAACCAATTTAGCCTTTTGCTATTGGAGCAATCAAAGCAAGTACCATTTACAGCCCATGTATTTCAATTACCTTCGGTAATCAAAGGTGAAGAAAATAATGAGATAGAACAAATCGTAGTGGAAACGGTGGTGAGCCATGATGCAGTAAAAGAAACAATAAAATTAATTAACTTGTTATTTTTACAGAATAAATCTGAAGAAATTAGCAATAAAGCCGCTATCCGCTTACCTGGGGCAATATGTATACAAACCAATTTACAGGCGTATCGTGACTTTAATTCATTAATATCAAAGATCAATGAGTTAAAGATGCATATAAAAGCAATAGTCACTCAAGTTAACGAGCCACATCGATTCGAATTTATACGTAGCAGTTTACATGGACTGCTAACACTAAATACTTACCGCACCCTCACCTCATTGGTTGATATCGATACGATTAATTTTGGTTGGGCGAATAAAAAAGTCATCAATAAAGTGACCAAAGAAACAGTACTAGACCGTTTACAAGCAAGTTTAGAAAGTGGTCGCTCCCCTCTTCATTTACCTAAAGAACACTGGCTTTTACAATTGGAAAATGAAATTCGGTTAATTGATTCCCTACCCCATAATGCGGTTTTGAAAACTCAACGTCCTGTCAAAGTTCAGCCAATAGCTCGAGTGTGGGATAAAGAACAACAGAAACAAACGCAGTTTGCCTGTGCAACCCCTTTGTTTGTTTTTGCGCTCGAAAAAACAGTGGCCGAAATTAAAGTCGGTGAACTCCCCGATTACCATGCAAATAACATTGCTATTCGTAATCGCCCTAAAGCAAAAGCAGTTGAATTATTAATACCACGTTTAAATTTGTATATTGAGCGCTAAAAAAACACCCATCTGTAAAACAGTATGGGTGTTATATACTCGCTAGTTTAATTGGCTAGCTTAAGATTTCATGCTGCCCACCATATCTTCTGGACGAACCCAATCATTGAATTGTTCTTCAGTTAAATAGTTGAGTTTCAATGCAGACTCTTTCAAAGTCAGCCCTTCTTTGTGCGCTTTTTTAGCGATTTCTGCCGCTTTATCGTACCCAATGTGAGTATTTAAAGCTGTTACTAGCATTAATGATTCATGAAGTAATTTTTCAATACGCTCACGGTTTGGTTCAATGCCAATCGCACAGTGCTCATTAAAGCTACGCATACCATCCGCTAACAAACGAACGGATTGTAAGAAGTTATCAATTAGCATTGGGCGGAATACATTCAGCTCAAAATTACCGGATGCACCACCAATATTAACAGCAACGTCATTTCCCATCACTTGTGCGCATAACATGGTTAATGCTTCACACTGCGTCGGGTTAACTTTACCGGGCATGATTGAGCTGCCTGGCTCATTTTCTGGAATTGAAATTTCACCAATGCCGCAACGTGGGCCAGATGCTAACCACCTAACATCGTTCGCGATTTTCATTAAAGAGGCAGCCAAACCTTTTAAAGCACCGTGTGCGTGCACAAGGCTATCGCACGTTGCCAATGCTTCAAATTTATTAGGCGCTGTAACAAATGGCTGGCCAGTTAATTCTGCGATTTTTTTCGCAACACGCACTGCATATTCTGGATGCGTATTTAAACCAGTTCCTACTGCTGTACCACCTAACGCTAATTCGCACACATGCGGAACAGCGTTTTCAATGTGTTTTTCATTATGCGCCAACATTGCAGCCCAACCTGAAATTTCTTGACCTAATGTCAGTGGGGTTGCATCTTGTAAGTGAGTACGACCGATTTTTACGATATCTTTAAATTCTTTCGCTTTTGCATCTAATGTTTGATGCAAAACTTTCAGTTCTGGGAGAAGATGTTCGCGGATTGCGACAACCGCAGCAACGTGCATTGCCGTTGGGAAAACATCATTTGAACTTTGACTTTTATTCACATCATCATTAGGGTGAATAAGACGATCATTGCCACGTTGGCCACCGAGAATTTCGCTACCACGGTTAGCTAAAACCTCGTTCATGTTCATGTTACTTTGCGTACCAGAACCTGTTTGCCAAATGGCTAGTGGAAATTCCGTTGGATGTTTGCCAGCTAAGACTTCGTCAGCAGCAGCAATGATTGCATCACCGCGCTCTTTGGCTAATAATCCAAGATCCATATTGACACTAGCAGCGGCTTTTTTTGTGATAGCGAGTGCGTGAATCAACGCAACAGGCATTTTTTCTACAGATATACGGAAATGTTCTAAAGAACGCTGCGTTTGCGCGCCCCACAATTGGTCAGCAGGTACTTCAATTGGTCCCATTGAGTCTTTTTCAATGCGAGTGGCTGCCATTACTATCTCCTTAGGTACATACACAGAATAATTGATTTTAGAATCATCTGCTTGCAGGTAAGCAAATAACCGAGCAGTATAATGCCACAAATTGAATTTCATTTATGAGACTTGGTCGAGCTTATTGTACTGTAGTGAAAAGGAAATCAGTTGATTTTTATGAAAAAGAGAATTTTGCTATGCTTAAAATGATAAACAAAGTCCAAAACTATGACTGGGGCAGTAAAACAGCCCTGACTAAGCTATATGGGATTTCAAACCCTGATAACTTACCTATGGCTGAACTTTGGATGGGAGCTCATCCAAAAGCAAGCTCTGAAGTTCTCGATGAGGAAAAAAATCAAAGCATTCCACTTAATGTCTTAATCGAAAGTGCTCCTGAAACCTATTTAGGCCAGCATGTCGCACAAACTTATCACCGCTTACCTTATTTATTTAAGGTGTTATGTGCAGCTCAACCGTTATCTGTTCAGGTACACCCAAATAAAACTTATGCTGAAGTTGGGTTTGCCAAAGAAAACTCAGCCGGGATCCCATTAGACTCCCCAATACGCAACTATAAAGACGATAACCATAAACCTGAATTAATCTTTGCATTAACGCCTTTTAAAGCCATGAATGCGTTTCGCCCACTCGACGAAATTGCACAATTGCTGGATTTTGTTTCAGCAGCACATCCGGATATTCAGCTATTTGTTCAGGACCCAACTGAAGAAAAATTATCACGTTTATTTGCACAAATTCTTAATCTGACAGGTGAACAAAAAGATTTAGCGCTTGGTGTATTGAAAGCCGCGTTAAATAGCCGACAAGGTGAACCATGGAACTCGATAAAACAAATGGTTAGCCTGTACCCTGAAGATAATGGGCTATTTACCCCACTTCTTCTTAATATCGTTGAATTAGAGCCTGGTGACGCGATGTTCTTATATGCAAGAACACCGCATGCCTATCTTGAAGGTGTTGGGTTAGAGGTGATGGCAAATTCCGATAATGTGCTGCGTGCCGGGTTAACAAACAAGCACATAGATATTCCAGAACTGATTGCTAATATTGACTTTAAGCCTACGTTTGCAAAGGATTTATTAAGCATTCCCGAAAAATCTGGAAATATCTGGAAATATAATATTCCAGTAGAAGATTTTGCATTTAATATATATTCTATAGACCACTCGGAAGTTGCGCTATCTAACAATAGTGCCTCAATTTTGTTCTGTATTGAAGGCCAGTTAGTTTTGCATTCAGGTAATGATGAAATATGCATTAATTCAGGTGAATCTGTTTTTTTACCGGCTTATGAGAAAAGCATAACCATTAATGGCAGTGGTAAACTAGCCCGAGTATTTAACAAATAGAGTCATATTCTGTATTTAACCGTCTTCATTCAATGAATGGCGGTTATTTAAAACTTTTATAAATTTATAAGTACGGCAATAACGTACTGAAAGGATGGATGTTTATAATGAAAAAGTCATTAGTCGCGGTTGGTGTTATTGTTGCTCTGGGTGCAGTGTGGACCGGAGCTTCATGGTATACAGGTTCTAAAGTAAAAGATGAACTTGATAGAGTAATCCTCAAAACCAACGATTTTTTTGCTGTAAATGTGCCTGAGTCAGGTTTGAATTTTAAAGTAGAAAATTATGAAAAAGGTGTTTTTTCATCTAAAGCGGATATCGTAATCACCTCTGCTGATTCTGCATCACCAGACGACTCTATCGTATTTAAAACGAATATTGATCATGGTCCATTCCCATTATCACAAGTCGCTAAGTTTAATTTATTACCAAAATTAGCAGCGACGCAAATTGAATTAGCTAACAACGCAACAACAAAAGAATTGTTTGAAGCGACACAAGGTAAACCATTTATTCATGGTTCTGCGGTCATTGGCTATAGCAAAAGTATTGATACCAATTTAGAGCTGATCCCTGTCGAGTATAAGAAAGATGACGTTTCATTATCTTTCAGTGGTTCTAAGTTTGATGTATCAACGACTTCCGACCTTGCTGCTGTAGATGCAACTTTAGTCACTGATAATTTAGTTATCGGTAAGAAAGATAACTCTGAATCTATGACACTAAAAGGCTTAAAATTAGTCTCTAATGTGACAAAATCACAATATGGCTTCTACACCGGAACCCAGTCATTTGTTATTGCGGATACAGATTTCAACATTCCTGAAACCAAATTCTCTTTTAAAGATTTCAAAATTTCAAGTGACACCTCTATTACTGGCGAAGATGTGAAAGGGAATATTTCTTATAGCATCTCTGACTTAAAAGCATTAGAGCAAAACTTAGGTTCAGGCGAACTGACGGTTGCTATTGAAAAATTAGATGCAAAAGCATTAGGTAAATTCGTTGAGCAATATAATGAAGCTTTAGCACAAGGTTTAGCTAATGGCGACCCAACTGAAGCAACAGAGCGTTTAGCTATGGAAATGATGTCTACGACATTGCCAGAGCTAATGAAGAGCAAGCCGGTATTCACGGTTAGCCCTTTCTACTGGAAAAATGAAGCTGGCCAAAGCTCAATTGACCTAAACATCACATTCAATAAATGGAACCAAGACGAAATTACTGCGTTAGCAATGTCTAACAAAGTTGATGAAGCTATCAAGCAGCTCATTACTTCTTTTGATTTCAATTTAAAACTGAATAAACCAATGGTGATCGAATCAATGACTCAAGCAATGATTTTAGATCAAGGTGTTCCAGTTGATGCTAACACGAAAAAAGAAATGAAAGGCATGGTCACTTCTGAGTTTGAAGGTGTTCAGCAAATGCTGACTTCAGATATGTTCTCTTCTCCGTTTGAAGAAATGTTTATGACGGATGAAGAACGTGCTGAAAAAGCTAAACAGAAAAAATCACCTTGGATGATTGATAGCGAAAATGATTTAACTATGACTATCAAATTTGCAGGTAATGACCTGACATTCAATAATGACAAATATACCTTAGCTGAGTTCCTCACTAAGATGAAAGTGATGTCTAATCCAGAAGATGCATTAGAATATGAAGCAGTACCTGCTCCAGATGCAGAACCAGCACCAGGAATGGAAGTTGAGCCTGAATTAGCACCACAAGATGCAGCGCCAGCTAACTAATCTAATTGATATAATTTAATCACAAAAGCCAGTTAATATTAGCTGGCTTTTTTATTTGCATCGCAAAATAAATGTGATTGAAATCACATTTAAAATGTAATTATTGATCACGTTTCACATTTTTCGTGATTTACAATTGCCTTTAGCGAAATAAAAGCCAAAATGAGGATAGAAAATAGATAAAGGATCATTCCGTGATTAAAACACATTTACCTTTAACCGATTTACACCGCCATCTTGATGGCAACATCCGTCCAGAAACAATTCTCTCCTTAGCAGAGCAACACCATATTCAATTACCTGCTTCAGAGCTTGAAGCATTACGCCCTCATGTCCAAATTATAGGACAAGAAGCTGACTTAGTCGGTTTCTTAGCAAAACTTGATTGGGGGGTCGCTGTTTTAGCAAACTTAGATGCCTGTCGCCGCGTGGCATTTGAAAATGTTGAAGATGCCTTTAATGCAGGTATTGATTACGCAGAGCTGCGCTTTTCCCCTTATTATATGGCGATGAAACACCAATTGCCTGTTGAAGGTGTCGTTGAAGCCATTGTTGATGGTGTACGTGCAGGGTGCCAACAATTTGATATTAAAATTAATTTAATTGGTATTTTAAGCCGTACTTTTGGCCAACAAACCTGTACAACTGAGCTGCAAGGATTATTAGCGCATCGGGATCATTTATGCGCATTAGATTTAGCGGGAGATGAGCTCGGATTCCCTGGAGAGCTCTTTGAGTCACATTTTATTAAAGCTAGAGATACAGGGTTAAATATTACTGTTCACGCAGGTGAAGCGGCTGATGCAGACAGTATTTGGCATGCTATTAAGGTATTAGGCGCACAACGAATTGGTCATGGCGTTAAAGCAATAGAAGACCCTGCTCTAATTGAGTATTTAGTAAAACATCAAATTGGCATGGAAAGCTGTTTAACGTCGAATATTCAAACAAGTACAGTTCCATCCTTAGCTCAACACCCGTTAAAAGACTTTTTACAACAAGGTGTTCTGGCTTCAATTAATACAGATGACCCTGCAGTTCAAGGGATTGAGTTACGCCATGAGTATGAAGTAGCTGCCCCACAAGCTGGTTTAACGGCAGCAGAAATAGAACAAGCACAACGAAATGGTCTGAGTATGGCATTTTTATCGGATAGTGAGAAAAATGCGCTGTCAAAAAAAGTCGCCAATCGCTAATTTATTTAGTTAAGATTTAGAGGGGGATCTGCCCCTCTATCTCAATATCCTTAAAATTCCCCTTCCGAAAAATCTTTGGCCTGCATGCTGCTATATGAGATTGTTAATATCTGCCCTATTTTTTTAGTTAGCCGCTCTCTTACTATTTAAAAATCGTTTTACGCAAGCCTATATATTCATATTTTATATATTAATAAAAAACATCTTATATATTCATTTAGGAAAATCAGCATGACTATTATTAACTCAAGTACTTCAACACAACATATAGCTAGCCCAAATTTAAAACAGCAGCTCATATCGCAAAAAAATAGTTTAGTGAGCAATATTAATAAAATTAAGACTACAATAGAAACGAATAAAGCGGAAATGACAGAATTAAAAGAATTTATCAAACATAATATGTCATTCTTAAAAGAGTTGAAGAGTATCTCTGACCAACATGGAAAAGATAGCCAAGTCCGCCTCAAAAATGGGCATTTTAAATTAGGCCAAGGAAGTAATGTACTAAAAAATATTTTTTCCAGTGGCCGCTACCAAACTGAACGCACTGCCGCGGCAACCTTATTAAATGTAACAGCAAAAAGTGTTACTGTCGCCGATTCAACTAACTTGCTCACGAAGTTGAAAGCAAAAGATGAATCAACCTTATCATCACTGACCGATAACAATAAAAATGCTCAACAACAAATTGCTAGTCTCAGTAAAGAGCTTGCCCCAATAGAAACTCAATTAAACACGATTAAAACACAAGAAGCTGATAATGAGAAAGCAGCTGAACAGCTAAAAAATAAGCGTCAGCAATTTTCTTCTATCTACCAAAGTAATGAAGGTTGTAAAGCAATCAACAATGAGGCCCGCTATATTTTTGGTAATGGCAAACAAGGTGGCTCTTTAAGTGGTAGTAAAGTCATTGCTGAATATGAGCGAGTACATGGCTCAGATATTTTTTCAAAAGGAAATAGCCACATTAAATTTGAATTAAAATGTAACAGTGATAATTTAAATGAGTTAGTGAAAACCGCTGCTAAAAATTGGTATTCACCGTCAAGTACAACAGCAACCACCCATCGTGGGCAAGGTATGACTAGTGATGGCTTAAATACTTTAATTAATAATTTTAATGCCGACAAAAAAAGCGATAATAAGACGGTTTATCAGTTAGGGCAATTTTTTTCAACGTCGAGTAGAAATGATATTGCTAAGTCTTTTGCCAACCAGAGCCAAGATGATGTTAAAGTTATGTTTTTAGTGAAAGGCAATAGTGGCAACGGGATCACTCCGCAAGCTGGGCTAAGCTTTAATAATAATGAAAGTGAAGTACTCTACTCACCGCTGGCAAACTTTAGTGTCAACAATATTGTAAAAAACTCCAAAGAAAATATATATAAAATTGAGTTAACAGAAGTTAAATCTCAAAAAGACGCACAACTATTACCTTACTAGTTCGAGAGTTTGTTTTTGAGCCTATAACAATTATTTTTCTTTTTATAGGCTTTTTTGAACTTTAGCGTAAAATAATTAACCCTACCGCGCTTTCTGAATATATTAAGCCTGTCTAAAAACAATGCGTTACTTAAAATAACATCATCGATTATTAGCATCCACCGCATAAGCAGCGGCTCTATTGTTAATTACATAATTATTTGTATGTTGTAACTAAAATGCGTGTATGCTTAGGAGATCGGTTATAAATCTAATTGAGGGGTAATGGCCTATTTTGTCAGAACAAAACCCCATGATTGCCCTATTGTCAGTCCTTAGTTGATAGCCTTTTCGCATAACGCTGAGCAAGTACAGCGCTGACCATCAGTTGTATTTGGTGGAAGATCATCAATGGCAATAAAATAACCCCCACTGTCGCAGCAGGAAATAACACGTTCGCCATTGGTACTCCATTCGCTAAACTCTTTTTCGAGCCACAGAAAACGATGGTAATTTCGTCTTCTTTGCTAAAACCTAACAACCGTGCAGCTAACGTATTAAATACAATGACAATAAATAAAATAACGCAAGTAACAACCACTATCATTAAGAGTGAAAATGCATCTATTTTCTGCCAAATCCCCTCTACAACGGCTTCACTAAATGCCACATAAACCACTAACAATATTGAAGACCGGTCAGTCATATTCACTAACTTACGATTACGGTTAATCCAATTGGCAATCAATGGTCGAGATAAATGCCCCACAACAAACGGGAGCATCAATTGCATTAAGATAGACCCTATCGCATTGAGCGTATCCATAGCTTGGCTACCATCAGCATCCATCAATAAGCCAACTAAGATTGGCGAAAGAAAAACCCCAAGAATACTCGACGCCGATGCACTACAAATAGCTGCGGCAATATTCCCACCGGCCACTGATGTGAACGCAATTGCTGATTGTACGGTTGCAGGTAAAGCACATAGGTATAAAAAGCCCATATACACAGTCGGTGACATCCATTTAGGTACAATCACCGCGAGTCCTAATCCTACAATAGGAAATACAATAAATGTACTCGCAAAAACCAGGAGATGTAGACGCCAGTGCCCTATCCCCGCCATGATTGATTCACGAGATAACTTAGCTCCATGCATAAAGAACAACAATGCAATTGCAGCTGTAGTTAAATATTGAAACCCCGTTTTTATGTCACCTTCACAAGGAAAAAGACTGGCTAGAATGACAACACCAATCATGATAAGTAAAAATGGGTCTATTCTCAGTTTAGCTAGCAAATTCATTCGATTATCCATAATAAAAGCCAGTTATGTTAACTGGCCTTATAGTGAGCGTTGATGACGTTAAAATATTTCTTCGATAGTTCGTTTTTCTTTTGCCGAACGTATACCTGCTTCAATAAGTTTCATAATATCTATCGCTTCGCTCGGGGTGACAGGATTTGGTTTACCATGGCGAATTGCATCATATATCCCTTGATAATAACCACCATAATTACCACGTTGGTTTGGCCAAGATTGTGTTATCAGCTCATCATCTTGTGACAGCGTCACATTACCCATGTTGGTATCAATTCCCCAATCAGCCCCTTCTGGACGTTGGCCGCTCTTTAAGCAGTCTTCTTGGGTGTCTAAACCATATTTAACATAACTACCATTCATGCCATGAATAACATATATCGGCATTGGTGCAGCGGCTAATGTTGTTGCATGTAATACCACCTTTTTATCGGCATATTGCAAAACGGCATGGAAGTAATCCACTGCCTGTGCATTTGGGCGGATCATGGCAAGATCAACATTGATCCCTAACGGCCTGCCAAAATATTGTAAGACTTGGTCTAATAAATGCGGACCTAGGTCATACCAAATACCGGCTCCGGGAATATCTGCTTCACGCCAGCGTTGCCTAACTAAAGGGCGATAACGATCAAAATGTGATTCATAGTATTTAATATCCCCGAGCTTACCTTCTTCTAAGATTTTTTTAACGGTTAAAAAACCGGAGTCCCAACGGCGGTTATGATAAACCGACAGTAATTTTCCAGCTTGCTCCGCTTGTTGTTTCAATTGTTCAGCTTGTGAGACATCTAATGTAAATGGTTTATCAACAACAACGTGTTTTCCCGCTGCTAATGCCGCTTGTGCGAGAGGAAAATGAGTATCATTAGGCGTAGGAATAACGACGAGTTCGATATCTTTATCAGCAAAAATAGCTTCCGGAGAGGCGGCAACATGAACATTTGGCCAATCAGCCTTAACCTTACTCGGGTCACTGCTAGAAATCGTTGTTAAATCATACCCTTCTAAAATGCCAAGGAAGGGAGCATGAAATGTTTTGCTAGCATAGCCATATCCGACGATCGCAACTTTAATTGGTTTAGACATTTAGACCTCATACAACGATAAACACAGGTGGAGATAAAAAGTACCATCAGAAGGAATGAAATGGCAAATAAATCTATGATAGGATTGTAAATTGTCCAGCGACTTCGCCAAAATGGGTTTTATTGATTATGACTTCAGTTTATGACGCCAACCGCATCACTGGCTGGTTATTAGTTCCAGCAATCTATTTGTTATTAACCTTTTTAGCTGTTTGCAGTATGACTGTCATGTATTGCATTAAGTTTTATGAGATTGTCACGACTGTTGACCATTGGACAAGCTTTATTCCTGCCGCATGGTATCTGTCATTCGCGATTACTATTGGGATGACTATTTTCAGTATCCATGTGTTGCAGCTAATGTTTTCTCGTTCAAAACATTTTCCCCGCCGCTTTATTATTTGGTTAATGATTTTATTATTATTAGGTATAAAAACCTTCGCATTTTCACCTATTGATGATGAAACTGCTTTGCAAGTCTTAGCGTGGCCTTTAATTGGTGCAGGTTTCTTTGTCCCTTATTTAAAACGGTCCCAACGTGTAAAAATGACTTTCACACAAGATCGATAAGCATCACATAAATTGCTTGATATCATAATGATAGTTTAACTGGCTTCGGTCAGTTTTTGTTCTTTTTTCATTTCAGGCAATAGCATGACTGATTATCTATTACTCTTTGTTGGAACAGTACTGGTTAACAACTTCGTTCTCGTTAAATTCCTAGGCTTATGCCCTTTTATGGGCGTCTCAAAAAAACTCGAACCCGCCATTGGAATGGGCTTAGCAACGACGTTTGTTATGACATTAGCGTCAATCAGTTCTTGGTTGATTGACACTCTCATCCTCATTCCTCTCGACCTCATCTATTTGCGAACGCTAAGTTTTATTTTAGCGATTGCTGTCGTTGTACAGTTTACTGAAATGGTGGTGAGGAAAACGAGTCCAACGCTTTACCGTTTACTTGGTATTTTTCTGCCTTTAATTACCACCAACTGCGCGGTTCTTGGTGTTGCCTTATTAAATATTAATATGTCTCATACTTTTATGCAGTCTGCCGTGTATGGTTTTGGCGCTGCTGTGGGTTTTTCATTAGTGATGGTGTTATTTGCCGCTATTCGCGAACGTTTAGCTGTTGCCAATGTTCCTGCTCCTTTTAAGGGCTCGTCAATTGGGTTAATAACTGCTGGCTTGATGTCTCTCGCGTTTATGGGCTTTAGTGGTTTGGTGAAATTCTAATGATGTCTGTATGGATTGCTATCGGTATATTAGCCGTTTTTGGCCTTATTTTTGGGCTGATTTTAGGGTATGCCTCATTACGATTCAAAGTTGAGGCTGATCCTATTGTTGAACAAGTTGAAGCGATATTACCTCAGAGTCAGTGCGGTCAATGTAGTTACCCTGGCTGCCGTCCTTACGCTGAAGCGGTTGCAAATAATGGGGAAATGATCAACAAATGCGCCCCTGGTGGTGAGCAAGTCATGCTAAAAATCGCTGAGTTGCTTAATGTTGACCCCCAACCAATCGATGGTGGTGAAGCCGCGCAAAATCCAGTTCGTAAAGTTGCTATTATCGATGAAGAAAACTGCATCGGTTGTACTAAATGCATTCAAGCCTGCCCTGTTGATGCTATTGTGGGTGCAACCCGCGCCATGCATACCGTTATTGAAGATTTGTGCACAGGATGTGACCTGTGTGTAGCCCCTTGCCCTACCGATTGTATTGAGCTTGTTCCCGTGAAAACCACCACAGCCAATTGGAAATGGGATTTAAACACCATCCCAGTCAAAAATATCAATGTTGAACCCAATGAACCATTTGTAACTAAAGCAAGGGGTGAAACTCATGCTTAAGCTCTTTAATTGGTTGAAAAAAGATAATATTTGGGATTTCAAAGGCGGGATCCATCCGCCTGAAATGAAGCTACAATCAAGCCAAACACCAATGCGTATTGCATCAATACCTGATGAACTGGTTATCCCATTACAACAACATTTAGGCCCTGAAGGTGAACTGATTGTTCAAGTCGGTGACTTCGTTTTAAAAGGCCAGCCTTTAACTAAAGGCCTTGGACGTACTGTGCCTGTTCATGCTTCAACTTCAGGGGTTATCACTGCGATTGAACCCATGGTGACAGCGCATCCTTCTGGCTTAAAAGAGTTGTGTGTACGTATTGCATCCGATGGCCAAGATACATGGTGTACTTTATACCCAGAGCCTAACTACGTTCAATTAACCCGCGCTGAATTACTACAGAAAATTGAACAAGCGGGTATTGCGGGTCTCGGCGGTGCTGGTTTCCCAACCGCATCAAAATTGGCAGGTGGTCAAGATGCAATTAAAACATTAATTATTAATGCGGCTGAATGCGAACCTTATATCACAGCCGATGATAGATTAATGCAAGAACATGCACAGGAAGTTATTGAAGGCTGCCGTGTTTTACAGCATTTATTGAACCCAGACCAGGTACTAATTGGTATTGAAGACAATAAACCCGAAGCTATTCGTGCACTTAAAGATGCAATCACCTCGCAAGACAAACAAATATTCATTCGAGTTATACCAACCAAGTACCCATCAGGTGGTGCTAAACAGCTGACAAAAATTTTAACGGGAAAAGAAGTACCATCCGGTGCGCGTTCTTCTCAAATTGGCGTGTTAATGCAAAACGTCGGTACTGTGGTTGCTATCAAACGCGCGGTTATCGATGGCCAGCCATTAATCGAACGAGTAGTCACTGTCACAGGTGAAGCAATCAGCAAACCGGGTAATTTTTGGGCTCGTTTAGGGACTCCAGTTAAACATCTATTACAGCAATCAGGTTTTAACCCTGAACCAGAACAAATGGTGATTATGGGAGGGCCTTTAATGGGCTTTACCCTACCCGACTTAAATGTTCCTGTCGTGAAAATTTGTAACTGTTTACTGGTTCCTACAATGGAAGAAATGGGGCCTAAAGCACTAGAAGAAGCGTGTATTCGTTGTGGGTTGTGTGTTGAGGCCTGCCCTGCTGCGTTACTACCTCAGCAACTTTACTGGTTCAGTAAAGGAGATGAACACGAAAAAGCGCAAAAACATAATTTATTTGACTGCATAGAGTGTGGTGCATGTGCTTATGTGTGCCCGAGTAATATTCCGTTAGTGCAATATTATCGTCAAGAAAAAGCAGAAATTCGTGAAATTGCTCAAGAAGAGCGCCGTGCTGCTGAAGCAAAATTGCGTTTTGAAGCAAAACAGTTGCGTATGGAACGTGATAAACAAGCACGAGAAGAACGCCATAAAAAAGCTGCTGTGCAAGTCGATAGTGCAGATAAAGATGCCGTTAATGCGGCTTTAGCACGAGTCAAAACCAAACAAACGCTGACAGCGGAACCCATTAAGATTGTTTCCGGTGAACTCCCAGACAATAGTGCAGTAATCGCCGCTCGCGAAGCTCGTAAAGCCCAAGCTCGCGCTAAACAAGCTGAAAAGCTGGCTAATGCACAAACAGAAACTGTTGATATAACAGCAACGGATGATCCCCGTAAAGATGCCGTCGCTGCAGCTATTGCGCGTGCCAAAGCTAAAAAAGCCGCTCAAGAGCAACCTGCCACGCCGCCAGTCGCTGATGCGGTAGCGAATACCGAAGTTGATCCACGTAAAGCGGCTGTCGCTGCAGCTATTGCGCGTGCCAAAGCT